>CAZEAN010000168.1:0-11097 GCA_964510225.1 uncultured Isosphaeraceae bacterium | reverse complement strand
ACGATCCGAGACAGCTTGCTTGCATCGGCCGGCACGCTCGATCGACGAATCGGTGGCCCCTGTATCTACCCAGCGTTACCCGAAGAACTGACTCGGCTCAGTAGTAAAGGAGCGATCTGGCCAGTTTCTACAGATGCTGCCGATCGAAATCGCCGGAGCCTCTATGTCTTTACACGACGCAATCTCCGATTTCCTTTCTTCGAAGCATTTGACCGGCCCGACACGAACGTCAGTTGTCCCCAACGAGCCGTGACGACAATCGCCCCTCAGGCGCTTGCGTTGATGAATGGCTCACTCCCCCAGCAAGCTGCCCACGATCTCGTCGAACGGCTTGACATTGAAGCTGGTGATGACCAGTCTGTCCGCATCGCACTCGCTTATCGATTAACGCTTGGACGCTTTCCAGACGTCAAAGAAGTACAGATCGCAGAAGAATTTTTGATCTCGGGTGTGGACGATCCGTGGTACTCGTTTGCATTGGCACTACTCAACCTCAACGAGTTCATCTACTTCGATTAAGGCGGATCATGCAACACAGCTCAAGCGACCGGTTTCGTAGGCGATTCAAGATGCTGCTGATTGTACTGTTGAGATTGACTGCGAGGGATTGTCAAGGTATCCCAGTTGTCCCCAGACAGATGTCGCGCGAGGATGACGATCTGACCGACGTGGTAACAGGTGTGCCCGAGTGAACGTTCCAACGCAAGAGGCAGACTCTGCGGCTCAACCCGGATCGTGATGGTTTTAACATGATCCTCTGAAATAATGCTCCGGATTGCAGCGAAGACACAGTTCCAACCTTTCTCCCAGTAATCCAGAATCTCGGCGCGGGACTGGAAGGTATCGACAAACTCACTGTCTCGATCACGCCACGGCTTCTCGCCGTCGCTGTTCAAGAAATCAGTCCACCGAGAGAGCAGGTTCCCAGCGATGTGCTTTATGATCACCGCAAGTGAGTTGGTGTGCGGATCGATCGCCACCCGGAGCTTGTCATGAGGAACTTGAGCAATGGCGCGATCGGCGAGCCCCTTGTTCGCTTCAAGAGCATTGAGGATCGGTGCGGAATCGGTATTGCCGATTTCCATAGATCACCTTTCAGTTCGATCGCTGTTTGATCGCTGTCACTACCCAACCCTTTACAGGGTATTCATCCTCAACGCCACAAACGAACTGTAGCGGATGGAGTGGCGCTTGAGTTCGTCCGGTCGCGGGTCCTATATCGAATCTGCATCCCTGATGAAGCGGAGTTTGTTGTTAATGACCGCAGCGCGACTTGATTCGTTCCGGAACATTGGCCTCGGGTGATTCGGAAGGCATTCGATGACGTTGTCTTGGATCACAATCGTAGAGAGGTTGGAATCACTGTTTAAACCAAAGAGGCCATCAGAATGCGATTCGGTTTCACTTTGACATGATTATTGGAGAAAGTGAACTAGTCGTAGGGTTCCTTTGACCAAAACAGGCCACGGCCTGGATTCCTGATCTGGTTGTTGTGGATCTTCGACGGTCCAGGTGATGCCGCACGAGCATGGTTGGTGATGAGATTCCCCCCACCGTCTCCCGGACTCATGTCGAAGAAATTGTGATCCACCTCCACGGAGTTCTGTGGCCATTCCAAGGCGTACGAGCGTCTGATCTAATTGTGGTGGATCTGAAACGAATGTGCGTCCTTGAAGACCCGGCCAGCCTGGTGTTTGGGGATCGAGATTGTGCCGTTGAATACCTCGTGATCGATCTCAACGCCGCGTTCATTCGCATGGGGAATTCTAAGGCAAAGCTTACGTCAACAGTGTTATGGTGGAATCGGCAACGAGTCGCCCTTACCCTCTGGAGCCGAAGAAGTTATTCGGGTGAGACTCCGTCTTGGTAATCCGATTGTTCCAGAGTTCAGAGTCGACAGGTTAGTGTAGGACCAATGCACCACCTCTGATCTCCTGCTTTCATCCCGCATCAATCAATGTGCTGTCATGAACCTTCAGATTTCGGACCACAACGGTTCGTACTCCACTCCACAAGGAGTTTTTGATCTGGAGATGAAACAGCTCGGTGTTTTCGGAACGGGTCCCACAAAGGCCACCGTGTAAGTTCGAGCCCATCAGCGTCATCGCTCCGAGAGTGACTCCCGAGGCCTGCTCAAGCCGGAATAGGTAGGCGTTTGGATCCTCTTCTCGTGATAGCTTTTCGGTTCCTGGGATCCAGTCTGGTGCTCCTGCGATTACCGTCCTTCCAACTCCAGCACCCAAAATAGTTATGCCCGACTTCGGTCGCAATCGCTCATCGAGCTGAAATGAAACACACCCGCGCTCAAACGGAGTGTTGTACCGGGATCCCTCGCATTGATCGCCTGGATTAATCTAGCGGAGTCTCTAATCTCAAGAGCACTCAACGGTACTGCAGTGAGATCGCAGCAGAAAGGGAGACAGACCCCGATCAAGCAGGCTTGATACACTAGTCTCCCTCTAGCTAATTGCTAACTTGGGTGCCTCGATCGTGGTGGATGGCACGATGCCGGTTGGGGACGAATTCCCAGTCGAGTTGATGGGGTGGTTCCCGAAAATGTCGATACGCAACAGCCATCTGTCGGGCGGCTTCCGAGAATGGAACTCCACCGATCCCGCTCCCAAGTGCTGGGAATGCAGCAGTCTCAATCGGTTGATCCAAGCGCGTATTGTGCTGATGAATTGCGAGGAGTGCTGCTCAGGTCGCACAGTAGACTTCATCGGTTCCCTCGATGTTACCGGTGACACGCATCGTTGGTGCATGAAGGAGGAACGGAATGGAACGATCGCCCGTACGCACCACAATTGCAGTGCCGATGGGTTGTTCGCCGAGGAATTCGTCGAGGATCCAGCAACGGATCCTCGACGAATTCCGAGCCGTAGTACTCCGCTACAGCCGCGTCGATACCAGCGTTCATGATTCCGAAGGCATTACGAGCCGTCACGAAGCAGTCATGCGGCCCGAGGTCTTTCAAACCGCGTTTGGTGTACCACGACACCATGAAGTCCCTGGAATCGCTCCCGGAATACATGACAGGGATCTTGGTCGGGAAGGACCAACCAGATCGACTTCAGCATTGTTGTTGAGTCCTTCGGGTGACCTTCGACCCGCTCGCCGATCACTTCTGTTCAGCGATCGTGACCCTGCGCGGGCCTGAATTCAATCACGAGGAGGACGGCCGAGGCTTCCTCATCCGCTCGATCTCTGGGCGACCGGTGACCTACACCATCAGCGAGATTCGGGTTTGGTGGACGAGCTTCCAAGGGGTGCTCGATCTCTTCACGCGTTGCATTTAAGAGATTCGATCCGAGATCGCTGAGATCCCCGGCGCGATCGCTTAAGAGGACCATCGGAATCTCGGTGTCTCGGAGAATCTCGATGAGCTGGGACTCGCTGGACCAGGTGAGGTCGCGAATCCCCAATCCGAGAGAATTTCGAAGCGATCGCTCAAGGTGATTCCGTTCGTTGCCATTCGCGACTAAGGCATAAACGGTCGTGTATTGATCGACAAGTTCCGGTTCAATCGCCGTCCGGGAGTCGTGGAACCCTCTAATGAGACCATACCGAGGATCATCCCGGACAGTCTCTTGGAGAATCGTATTGATCGTATCGAGTGCGGACTCGGAGTTGGCGATTGGCAGTTGAATGTCGACCCGATCAGCTTTACCGAAGTCGCGGAGATCGTCCAAGAATCGTTCGGCGGTCGCAATGGACAGGAATGGCCCCACGACAGCTCGTTCGGCGTCGTTTCGTTCTGAAGAATCCGGGGGGTTGGACTGTTGATCGACAACCACTTCGACTGATTCCGAATCAACTCGATCAGGGTCGGAAGGGAGGCTGTCAGGTTCGGTCGTGCTCTCTGACTCTGAGTCTTGAGTTCCCGAGTCTTGATCGACGGCAGGAGCTTCCTGTCGAACAACTCTGAATTGGTCACCACGGGGCTGAGTGAGCGCGAGGGTGATGAGGACAGTAGCGGCGACCGCAAGACTCGCAGCGCCAAACACGGTCGATGCCGCACGACGCTGGGCAATCTGTCGTGAAATCCAGGACTGAACCGGGATCGAAACATCAGGAATCGTTGTTGGCTCTGGTAACCCCTTGAGGAGCTTCCTGAGGACGATCCGGCGGTTCCACTCGTCGGCAAATTCAGGACGTGTTTGGAGCGCAACCTCGACCTCTCGACGAAACGATTCGTCAAGTTCGCCGTCGAGGGCACTATTGATCAAGTTCTCGTCATGTTCAGTCATCGAAAGATTGGGAGGACGGTGAAAAGGAGCGGAATCAACCAACGATCACAGATCGATTCCAGAGACTAAGTAATTCTGACTTTGATCCCGACCAAGTGCTGGGGCCGACTGGGTTGGAGACCTAAGGAGTGGTATTCGGATTGGAGCTGTTAACCGCGACGCCGCCCATGGGGTCTGTTTTGCTGGGTGGGTCGTCAGGGAATTCCTCAATCACCTCGCGGAGCCGGTCGGAAAGTTCACGACGGGCCCGGTGCAAGCGGCTCCGGACCGTCCCAACTGGAATTTTGAGGATCGTTGCAATTTCTTCGTAACGGAGCCCGTCATATTCTTTTAAAACCACGACAGCCCGGTGTTCCTCGGACAAATCGTTTAATGCCAACTGAACTTGCTGTTGTATTTCTGCCTGAGAGATTGGGAGGGTGGGGTCAGATCGATCCGGACGATCGGTTGGTTCGATCGCTCCCAGATTCTCGGCACAAAGCTCGGAGAATCGAGTCGGTCGCTTCCGACGGCGACGATGACTCAGCGCGAGATTGACCGCCAATGCGTAAAGCCAAGTGTAGAACGAACTTTGCCCTTTGAACCGGCCCAGCTTTCGGTATGCTCTGAGGAAGGCTTCCTGAAGAAGATCCTCTGCGTCCTCGGCAGATCCCACCAGCCGGAGTAACGTTGGGTAGAGTCGGCCCTGATAGCGTCGGACCAGTTCGCCAAAGGCCCCCGGATGGCCGGCGCGGGCTGCCTCGATCAGCAATTGATCGTCATTTCGCCCGTTCATTTGCACCTATTAGACACCAACTCGTTGAGATGAGTTCCCGAATGCCCCGGTCTTCCTCTTTTCAAGGGCCGAAGCATGAGTAACCGAGGTCGGCTGATGCATTTGGAAGGAGCCTGGAGATTGAAGATCAAGGCACCCTGAATTGATCAATCTGAGTAAACAAGAACCAGGCAGCGCGGCCGTCACCCACGTCAACGGAGACTATCCGCTCACCACGCTCCCAGTGACCTCGATTAAGGAGTTGACCGACCGGCCCGAGATCGACTGGCTCAAGTACACGATCTCCCCCACGGAGGATCGACTCCCAATCCCGTTGTTTGACTTGAATCACCATGACTGCATCAAAAGTCTCAAGATCATTGATGTTTTGGGGTTCTCCCGGAGATTTTGCCAACGCCTCGAAAAATTCCAAAGTACCGTCAGTTTCTGCGGGCCGGAGCAACAGCGAAGGGGAATCAATGATCCGTGTCGCTGGCCACGCCACCAAGGGCCAGACATTATCCGCTTCGAAGATGATTGCGACCCGGTCCGTCTCCAGACGATCATACGCGCTTTCGAGGACCTGGTAGGGCCCGTGATCAAGTCGCTCCTCAAAGCGGACGAGGGTCGTCATGCCCCCAATCTGGGCAACAAGTATCAAACTGCCCCCAAGATAGCCAACACTCCTGAGCCAACCACTCGGCACTGCGCGAATTACGAGTGCAACCATCAAACCAACCGCAGGAAGATACCAGACGTTGTAGTTTGATTTGAAGACCTGGAAGCTCGAAGTGAGTTGACTGGCGATTGTGGTCGCCGTGAGACCTGCGACCAGACTGAGACTGATCGTGAATAGCGGGATCATCCGATTGCGTTGGTCAGGGCGACGGAGACCCAGCAAGAGGCCGACCAGGCCCGCGAGTCCAGTTAAGCTAAGGCCTGCAGGAAGAACCAAGCGTTCCCAACGACCTTGCAGCAAGACGGGGTGACTCACCAGGATCGCGATCAAGCGGATCACCTGGAGCGGACTGGTTCGACCACCTTCATCGACGCCTCCGCCATCACTGAGGTCCGCCGAGGTTAATACGAAGGGGATGATTCCGAGGGATGCAACGCCAAAGATCAACGCCATGATCAAAACATCACGGATCCCACGTCTTGTGAGGAGCCCATAACCAAACCATCCCACGAACACCGCACCCGAAAGCACAAGTCCATAATAATGTGTATAAGTCGCAGCGAGGAGTGTCAGTGTCAGAAGTCCACTGCGGATCCATGAATTCCGATCCGCGATCATCAACTCCACGAACTGGAAGAAGACGAGGGCCGAGCAGAAAATGAAGATCGAGTAGGCGCGGATTTCCAGACCCTGGGCAATGACGTTCGGAGAGAGCCCGAAGATCAAACCTGCAAGGAGCCCAGCAAACGGGCCAGCGAGTCGGACTCCAGCGAGGCTGATGAGGTAAGTCGCACCAAGGATCATCGAGAGTCCGAGTATCCGGAGTGAAAACTCGTTAAGACCAAAGAGTTGCGACCAAGACCAGCCAATCCAATAACTTAACGGAGGCATCCGATCGGTCAAGCCACTGAAACGATTGAGACCTTCACCTGTGAGCCACCCGACTACTTCGAGTGGACCGAGTGTCAGGCCATTCATTTGGGCCGTTTCGTCGAGCCAAAGGCCCTCTTTTTGTACGAGTGGCCAACTTGCGATTAGTGATGCAACGGTCGCTAGGATGGGAATCAGTACCCATCGGACGAAAAGCTGCTGGTTTGACTGAGTTGTCTTCGTCACACTTCATCCATTCACATGTTTATGGTTATCTTGGGATACCCGATTGCGCGGAATCTGTCGTTGCGCGTTGATCTGTTCTCAACACTGGCGAACGTTGGCTCGATTGATCCCGTCGTCTTACTTTTCTGAATTCGAACACGATCAAGAGAGCACAATAAATGACGAAGAGCCAGACGACGAGTAGCTCGACAAGAAAATCGGGGATGATTGTCACGTAGTATTTGCCCAACTTGATCAGCGGGAGAACATACGCCTGAGCCAAGACTACCGCAAGTGGCCGGCGCCCCAGTAGAGTCAGCGGTAACAGGATCGAGAGGATCGAAGGGATGAATCGGCCAAGGAGTCCGAGAATCCCGGTGATAACGATCATCATTCCGCCGAAAAAATTGAAATACCAGAATCGAGGAGGGTTTTTCAGATCTCCAGCGGCTCCACGACTAATCTCAACGAGATCGAATTCACCACAGGCAATCGCCCACTGAACACCTAAGACCGTCATTGCCATCCCGATCAAGGTGACCCAGACAAGTGGTCGTTTCGGATCATGACCCTCAAAAGACTTGGAAAGCAGATAGCCAATGGGCATGCAGAGCAGCGCGTGACCCATCAAGGCAAAGTATCCGTAGGCTCCATTAACCAGTGCCATGGTAATGAGTTGAATCTCAAGCGGCAGATCTTGTTGCGTATACGAGTAAAAGGCCAGCCAACTCTGAAAAAGCCAGAGACTAACTCCGGCAACAATCGACAAGGGGACAAACCGTTTCCGGACCAAGTCGAGCCAAAACGGGAGAGTAGTGATTGCGAGCGTGTAGAAAACCAGTACTGAGTAGAGGGTAAAGGCATACCGAATTGGCTGGACGTTGGGTTCAAGTCGAAGTTCGATAACCCGTGGAACGAAAAACAACAGAGCACATACGAAAACCCAAAATGAGCGTCGGTGAAGACTCTTGATTCGCCGGATCCGCTTCTGTCCTGTCCAGCTCTTCCAATAAACGGCCCCCACCGTCAGTCCAAAGACCGTAATGAAGCCCGGCGTAGCCAGCCGCCCCAGCAAGATCAAAAAGAGACGCCAATCAGGCCCAATCGGGGTCCTCGCGAGAATTCCTGATCCCAGATGTGCCCAAACCATAAAGAGAATCGAAAGAGCGCGTGCTTGATCGAGGCAGTCAATCCGCCGATGAAGTGAAGGCATGATAATGTAAAGGCTCTTGTGTCTCGACCACAGTCGAGACGTCGTTCGCATTTCAATCGCATCGGATTAGAGCAAATATTCAGGCTCGTGACGATACCCCAAGGGATAACGTTACAACGTGCCGAGCTTCGATGCGAAGAACTGTCCAGGAGTTCTCAATACTCTTACGGAGCCTAGGATCCTATTCTGGCACCCAACTGGGATTGCTTCTAGAGCGAGGCCCGCCTACACTAGGGAACTTCGTAGTACGCAACAGGATTATTCGAACCGGCCTCTCAACACTTAGCCGGTGACTGGCAGGGCGTGTGATGGCGATCACGAAAGAGAAGAAGCAGGAGATCATCGACGAGTTCAAGCGGGATCCGCAAGACACGGGTTCGCCCGAAGTGCAGATCGCGCTCCTAACGGCCCGGATTAATGATCTGACCGAACACTTCAAGATGCACAAGAAAGACCATGCCAGCCGTCGAGGGCTGCTGATGCTGGTCTCGAAGCGGTCTAGTTTGCTTAAATATCTTCGGCAGACAAACCGCAAGAGCTACCTGGGAGTGATTCAACGGTTGGGTCTCCGCAAGTGAGTGATCGTCGTCGATCGAGACCAAGTGTGCCAACCAATTTTCGGCTGGCCCCTCGCGGATGGAATGACGTTTCCTCCGACTATCCTACAAGTTCGACTTGCGGCCGTTAATCGGATCGAGGCCTTTTTCCTCCTTCAGCTCGTTCTGATCGCTCCGAGGTTTCCTTCCTCTCAACCGGCAGAGCCTCGCTCATCCGCTTGCCTGACTCACCGTCGATCTGAGATCGAGGTAAGGGTGGGCATGTCCACTTCCGCATTATCAAATAGTAAGCAAGCACTTGTCAAACGTCTCTTTGGTGACAAAGAGATCTCGATCGAAACCGGTCGATTTGCCAAACAAGCCACCGGGGCCGTTGTCGTACGACTCGGTGACACCATGAGTCTGGTCGCCACTGTCGCCGCACCCGGTCGCGAAGGACTTGATTTCTTCCCACTCACCGTCGACTACCGGGAAAAAGTCTACGCCGCTGGAAAATTTCCGGGCGGTTTCATCAAACGCGAGGGTCGTCCCGCAACCAAGGAAATCTTGACCTCACGGTTGATCGATCGACCAATTCGACCACTCTTTCCTGAGGAATTCCGGCAGGAAGTTCAGATCCAGGCAGCGCCGATCTCTGCCGATCGTATGAATGATCCTGATATCCTCTCGATCATCGGTGCCTCGGCATCACTCGCGATTATCCCAGATCTCCCTTATCTCGGACCCATCGGTGCAGTTCGGCTCGGTCGGATCGACGATCGCCTGATCCCATTCCCAACGACTCTCGAATTGGCAGACAGTGACCTCGACCTCATCGTTGCGAGCACCAAAGAACGAATCGTGATGATCGAGGGTTTTGGTCGTGAGATCCCTGAACCGGAGATGCTCGAGGCGATCGATGCGTGCCACCAACTGAACCAGGGGTTGATCGAACTTCAGCTTGAACTCCGAGAACAGCTTGGACTTCCGCCGCTTCAGGCGGGGCCTTCCGAGCCAGACCCGTTGATGCTCAGACTCTACGACCGTTATGCCAAAGAAATGAAGGAAGCTAAGAAGGTCCGGGTCAAACAAGAACGTAATGAAGCCGTTCAAGCACTTGAGGATCGCATTATTGAAGCGCTCTGCCCGGATCAGGGAGAGGCTACATTCTCGAAAGAAAACGGCGAGGGCGCGGAACCAACTCCGACCGAAGTGAAGACCGCCTTCCATTCGCTCCAAGAGCGGGTCGTCCGAGAGATGATCCTGGAAGGGTATCGTCCCGATGGTCGAGGTCCGAAAGACTTGCGACCGATCTCCTGCGAAGTTGATCTGCTCCCGATGACCCACGGCTCCGCGCTCTTCCAACGTGGCGAAACCCAGGCCTTGGTCACTACGGTCCTCGGTACTTCGGCTGATGAGCAGCGTATCGATGGGATTATGGAAGAGTACTCCAAGAAGTTTTACCTCGACTACAACATGCCGCCCTTCGCCGTCGGTGAGGTCCGGCCGATCCGAGGGCCCGGTCGTCGTGAGATCGGACACGGGATGCTCGCCGAGCGTTCAGTTGCTCCCGTCCTCCCCGATCCAAACCGATTCCCGTACACGATCCGCGTCATCTCCGACATCCTCGAATCGAATGGTTCAAGTTCGATGGCGTCGGTTTGTGGTGCTACGCTCAGCTTGATGGATGCCGGGGTGCCGATCTCGGACCCGGTCGGAGGAATCTCCATCGGCCTCGTGGAAGATCTCGACCCCAACTCGGATCGTTTTGTTCTTCTTACCGACATTATCGGTGACGAAGATCATTACGGTGACATGGACTTCAAAGTCTCCGGTACTCAACACGGCATCACCGGGATTCAGCTCGACGTAAAAAACCTTGGACTAACCGAGGAAATTGTCCGGGCGACGCTTGACCAAGCCCGCGAAGCTCGGGTCGAAATCTTGAGGGCAATGCTCCGGGCGATTAAACGACCTCGGGATGATATTTCTTCGTTTGCACCGCGATTGATCCAACTCCAGATCAATCCCGAGAAGATCGGTCTCCTCATTGGACCGGGTGGAAAAAACATCCGGCGACTTCAAGAAGAGACGGGTACAAAGGTCGAAATTGACGATAACGGAGTGGTCACCATTGCCGGGCCTTCGGCGGATGGTGCGCAGGAGTGCCGTGACCGGATCGAAGCGATGACGGCTGGCGTCCAGGTCGGCAAGATCTACGAAGGTAAAGTCCTTTCTGTCAAAGACTTCGGTGCCTTCGTTGAACTCCTCCCTGGTCAAGACGGAATGGTCCACATTAGTGAACTAACCGACGGCTACATTAATAATGTGAACGACGTCTGCCGGACCGGGGATCTGATGCTGGTCAAGGTCATCGCGATCGACGATCAAGATCGTGTCAAACTTTCAAGGCGCCAAGCACTTGCTGAGCGTGGGATCACTGACCCTGTGTCCTCCCAGCCCAAAAGCCCAGGAGGAGGAAACGGTGGCTCGAACGATCGCGGGGATCGCGGTGACCGTGGTGGGAGTGGGGGTGGAAGCGGTGGAAGCGGCGGGGCTTGCCCGCACGCTGG
>CAZEAN010000167.1:0-11103 GCA_964510225.1 uncultured Isosphaeraceae bacterium | reverse complement strand
ACAGCAGATGACGGCGCCTCCCGTTGGTGGCTAATCATCGCCTGACGTTCATCTCCTGGCCCCCTTCCAGTTCCTTGATTTTCCTCTCAAGGAGTTGTCGACGGGACTTCCCCGCCGCCGATTCTAAGGCCTTGACCAATAGCCGTTGCATCGACGCTTTTTGACGCGTTCGTAGAGCGAGTGGGATCAAGCGATCGATGATCGACGCAAACCCTTTAGTATCCTGGAATTCGGGCCAAAGTCGGGCGGCATCAGGCCAACTATTTGCAGCAATAGCTTGTTGCAGAAGCGTGATCCGGGTGTAGTCGAGCCAGCGACCGATCGCGACCGACGATCTCGGCTGGCCGATCTGACTCAACTGTTCATGGAGAAGGCGCCAGCGCCCTTGACGTGCCAATGTATCGGCGAGGAGAAGATCACGACGTTCTTGATCTTTCCGCGGTAGCGTCGCTGGCTTGAGCTGGTAAAGAACCTGGGCGAGTGGCTTTGGCGGGACCACGTCGCGACGTGCTGCTTCAAGTCCAACACGAGTTGACCACTCCAACTGAGTCGCTGGATCAGCATCAGCTCTGAGTGTTCCGGGGGCAGGAAGATCTTCGAGGACCTCGGATGTGGCTGTCGAGGGAACACGTTTTGATTTAGTCTCCGTGATCCGGTAGACTGGGTCCCCGAAATAGACCAGTCGCCAACAGTTTCCCATTGGCGCTAACTCCTCGGGAAGGATCCGGGCGGCCGCGACAAAGGGTAGGCCTTCGAGAAGAAGACTCGCGACCAATTCTGGAGTCCGAAAGGCACTTAAGAACGGCTCTTGAGCGGACCCATAGTAGACAAAGGCTCCGTTTTCTAGCCATCGTCCAGCTAACGTGGAAGAATCCTTCGGTTGCTGTGCCGAAAAGCTGTGGATGTAGTGAATCGCTGAGGGGGCCGCAAGCGGGGTGTCCCAAGGTCTTCCTTGAGCGCTGGTCGTCCGAAACTGCTTGGCTCCCCCCGATGAGTTCACCATAATGAGCTGTGTGTTGCTTTTTGGCAACATCGCCTCAAACCACCCATCGACGCCGGCACGGCCATCGGCACGATGATCGACCGCCATCTTTGGCCGAAGTTGATCACGGACGGGTTCGAGTCTGTATTGGGTCCAGGGGGGGCCTTCGTTTGCGTAACCATTGAAGAGTGTTGCCTGCTCTGGTTGCAGAAATAAGCTACACATCGCGGCGTAAGTCGATTGTACGGGAGTACCGAAGAGTCGACCGGTATAGGCCCACCGGAGTCTGATTTCGGCTTGCCCTACCCTCTGGAGGTGGCGGCCGAGCAAATCATCAAGCGCCGCACGACCGTCGCGAAAGGTGACACCCTTTGCGTCATAGATATACGGGTAGTCGAGACCGAAGGTCAGGAAGTCACAGTCATCGCCGAGTTTCTCATAACGTCGGAGGAAGAGTTGGGCAACCCGGAGCTGAACATCTCGCGCGAGTTCTTCCGCTTGCTCAGTCGTGAGGGTGTCGTTAAAGGAGTTCTCTGGGTCCCAACGCAAGAGAGGCTGAAATCGCCCAGCGGCCAGAGCAACAGCTCCGGCGAGTGTCTCCGAGTTCTCATTACTAAAGACTAATCCCGGCGTTGACGGCTTCTTCGGGTAGGGTTGGGAGCCAGAAACAGTTGGCGTTGCTTCTGAGGTCCAGGCACGCGCGACAGCAGAAACAGCCGTTCCCCAACGGATCTCGCTCGATTCGGGGCTTGCTTCAGCAGCGTTGAATCGGACAATCCGTGCTGGTCGGAACGCCCTGATAAACTTGGTGGTGTACTCGACGTCTTCGATCAGGATAGGAAAGTAGTGCGATTCATCCCAAAGTCCGACCGCTCCGAGGAAGCTTGGGACGTCAGGAACGAGGCAAACAAGGTCGACGATTCTGCGGTCATTATTAAGCCTAGTCTTCCATTGGTCATGGGCGGTTCGGAGTCGTTTCAACCGGATGTCCTGGATTGATTGTGCAGGACCACCCGGCGAATCCTGCCCGGTACTTTCTCCAGGAGCTATGAGGATTGCCATCATAAGCGTGACGAGTGGGCCACGACGTTTGACCATCGATTGTGGGTGTTGCATCGAATCCCCCTCGAGCGGTTCCGAAGTTCTTGACCTTCGAAGTTTCATCATGAATCATAATGTGACCTTAAGCGATAACCACACCAAGAGATTCTATCCAGTCCCTCCAATCTTATCTTTTGATCCACATCGAAGCACTCGACAACAGATTCTTGATTGGTCTCAGTTTGCCCGTGGAATGGACACCTTGTCCGGCAGGTCGCTGATCTTCAAAGTGATTCAGGTGAATTTGCACAGAAGGCTTGTTCCGCTCTACTAATCGATCGGAAGGGGAGTGAGCGTGCGAAGAATCCGAGCCCGCCGATTTCGATTGCCGGATTTCTTGGCGTCGGCACTCACCACCGTAGTTCTATTCTCGGTTTCGATCGGTGCTCCGATTGGACACGCTGACACCCTCGACTCGGCCAACCTCCTGGATCTCGGTCGTCTGACCAAGACAGTTGGAACACCCGACCTCCCCACTTCCGATGCGCGCCAAGCATCTAACTCTGCTGAGTCAACAAACGAGGATGATCCGTTCGGTGATTCAACAGAGTTGCTAAAACTATTGCAGGGCCAGTCGCAATCAAAATGGTTATTTACTACCCCTCACGGTGCGGAGTCAGCAGCTAACTCTGATGTGAATTCTTCGGATGCCTCAAGACGGTCACCATTAACTAGTTTTCAAGAACTCTTATCGACCGATCTGGGTGCTACCGACTCAGTCCGCAATTCATCGAAGTCTCCGAGCGATACCGATCTCTCACTCGGTTTGGCCATGATCGCGTTAAATGATACCGGTGCTTGGACTAAAGACGAAACCCAAAAGAGATCACCCGGTAGGGGTGAATATTCCCCAAAACAATTGTTTCTTCTAACAATTGTTAGTGGGACCTTTCTTTCCTTGGTACCGCTCTTGATTGGGACTCAGTTGAGGATTGGATCATCTTCCGATTGGCGAAGCCTCGCCCTCGCATCGATGTGCATCCTGACGCTGATGATCGTGAAAACGATGTTCACAGACCGCAGCGCCGAGACGTGGCAACTCAAGCGGACCATTGCCCTCTCTTGCTTCCCGCCAGTTGCTGCAGCGTTGGGTTGTATCGTCACCGCCACGCTTGTTTCAGGGCAGAATCGCTCGATTACGGGCTCTCTGATGCGACTCTGGCATCTTCAGCTTTCACTACCCTCGATCAAGTGGTCCGAGCTTCGTTTCGTCAGACGACGCTCACGTTATGAGTGGTCGACTAGACCCGGTGAAAAGCCGAATGACCCGCTCGGAGCAACTGCAGCGGTGGGATCGATCGAGATCTCAACGAGCCGGGATGATTCCGAGTTCAACAATGGATCAGGTCACGCTCAGGTCCCCGCACTCCTCCCAAGGGCGGATACCGCCAACCAAGAACTCTTGGCGGTCAACAGCAACAGCGTGGGATCCTCAAGAACGGGCATCCGACATCGATCGAGATGGTCAGGCTGGTTTAGACCGCTCTACTGGTGGAAGAATCGTCACCGGTTGCGGCTCGAACGACGTCGGCGAGAGTTTACGGACCGCCTTGAACAAATCGCTGCCTCGAATCCTCCGGAATTCGGTAAGGTCGTAATCATTGTGGACGACGTTGCATGGCATCGCGGCGTCGAGGTCGACGAGTTACTCCAGCGGTTGTCTCATCTTGATCTCCGTTACAAGAAAACAAAGTTGAGCGCGCAAGCCTCCAGGTCCAGCGGACGTCGGAGACGCCGGAGGCGATCAAGGGGACTCTACGAAATCGTCGGAGAAGCGTTCGAGTCATTCCATCGGATCTCAAAGTCGAAGAATCGACGTCGACGACGCTATTGGAGCAAGCCGGTTGCCCGGAAATCGGATTCCGGGGCCGTTGTGATCAAGTAACTGATACGTCGAGATCGACAAGCGGATGGCTGACACGGTCTTGGTAGTGACTTACTCTAGAGATTTGCGCGTCATCTGCCTCCGGCTCCAGCTGATTCTCCGAGGGAGCCTCGTCGACCACCTCCCATTCGATTCGTTAAAGTGAGGTATCTTGGGACTGATCAAGACCCTCTGTCCTACCTCGGTCAATTCTTAACCGAGCCTCTTGTCGTGCGATTGAGAGCTGGCGATGAAGAAACGCGGTATCTTGAATCCGACAATTTGTTCGCTCCTTGCCGAACTCGGTCACCTAGATGAACTCTTAATTGTCGATGCAGCATACCCACTACCATCCGATGCACACGTGATCGATTTAACATTGACACCGGGCATTCCCCGATTCATCGACGTATTCCGAGCGATTGCTGACGAGTTGATTATCGAAGCGATCACGATACCGGCGGAGAGTCCCGACGAGAGCCCAGAACTCCAGCGACAACTTCAGGAGATCGTCGGAGGGGATGTCGACCTCGATGAGGAGCCGTACATCGAATTCCGAGAGAAGGGGCAAGATGCCAAGGGAATCATCAGAACTGGCGAATTCACACCCTACGCCAGTGTCCGGATCCTCTGTGGAAGCCCTTTTTGAGGAAGCAATTAGGGCTTTGGTGGGATGATTCCTGCCCCATCCTTAAGTCGTTCGTTCAAGAACCTAAAGAGATGGGACCAGACATGATCCTGTAGCGCTTCGGGGATGTCTCGGAAATGAACGGTGAGAACCGCATGACGATCGCCTGGAATGATCTGGCCTTGAAATCGTCCTGAAAATTCACGCTCTAGTGCCTGGAATCGCTTGGCGGGACAGATCCAGTCTCCATCAAACCGGAATCCTAAGACAGGAATTTCTCTCTGTTGGCTTCGAGTTCGGGCGGCAGCGAGTTGATCGGCTGAGAGCCCGAGATCGAGCTGACTCTTGAGGCCGAATCCGAAAGGGAGAGAAGGCTGACAGCAAACGGGGGCTTCGACGCCCTCCTCGATCATCATCGCCAGTACATAACCGCCAGTTAGACACATTCCGATTACGCCGATCGGCCCCCCTGTTTGCGCCCGGACTTCGCGGGCTAACCATCGGAGCCAGTCGCTAATTGGGCTCTTTTGTCCGGTCCGAAATAAGGTAAATTCTCGGCTCAGACAGAGTTGGATGCTGTGTCGGATGGTGGCGGGAGGAGTTCCCGGTTTGCCGAAGAGTAAGGGGATGAAAACGGTGTAGCCTGCTTCAGTGATCCGATCAGCAAGTTGGAGACACTCGGGGATTAACCCAGGAAGCTCATGAAGCAGAATAACGCCCGGCCCCTCCCCCTTGCGATAGATTAACTTTGAGATCCCTTCTTGGTTCAGCTCAAAGGTCGTGTAACCGGGAATGGTCATTCTTCAGACTCGTTCGACTCATTGGGCGCTTAACGCGCGAGCTTTAATTGCGCTGCCGACCACCGACGAGCCTGATCCTGCCTGGGAACGTGGGGATCACCCGCCTTCTCGGCCAGTTAGAGCCGAGAGTCGAACTCGACGCCGACGGAATCGCCGGATCGGGATCAACCGGTGGGCTCACCCGGAGTGGAAGCTCGCTGGACTCCGGATTCCTTGGCAAATTCTGCTCAGGAAACTCCGACCCGAGCGACGGACCGCGTCTGGTTGGTGGTGCCGGAGGGGGTGGTATTGGATCGGGTAACTCCGATTGAGGATCGTACAGAATCGGAGGATCCAGCGGAAGCCTGGGGTCAAGGATCGGGGGCTGAGATCCCCGAGGAGGTGCGATCGGGCGATCGAGCCCCGGCACCCGCGGAGGAATCACGACGTTCGTCCCCCGGAATTCGCTGGGGATCGGGAGCACGATTCGCTCCAAGGCCTTCCGAGCCCACTTACGGGTCGCATGATCGGGATCTCGCCACGCGGCTTCGGTGAGCGCACGGTGTACGAGAGGATCCGAAGGTCGAAGTTTAAAGAGGCTTTCTGCAGCTTCTTCACGGACTTCCTCGTGAGGATCATGGAGCAGGGCAAAACAAAGCGCAGGGACGATCTCCGGGCAATCGTGCCAACCAGAGACTTCGCCAAGTCGATGCGCTGCGTTGTCTCGTGCCTTCCAACTGGGATGTGATTGTAGTGTCTGGATTGTCTCGAAGAGGGCACGTTTATTGAGAGGCTTCGAATGATGACTCTTGTGAAGCGGTTCTCGATGCGAGATTTGCGTCTTGCTTGACCTATCCTTGCGGAAGCATGAGAAAAGGCCGCAGAGATCGCCAACGGCTAGGCTCATGCTGAGGGCCAAGGAAATGGTGATGCTGGTCGTCATCGCTCGCTTCCCCCTGCTCGTTCGAGGGTCAAACTAAAATGTATAATCGCTCTTGTCGTTGTGAATTGTCCTATTCGTCGTTTCTATCACAGGCGTCACAAAGCAGTCAAGCATCCTATTTTAACCAGTTTGTGTCGGAGTGGAAATCCCGGCATGATTCCGCTACTCAAAACTCCGAGTCGCTGATTTGCTTACTCAGGAAGGCTTTTTGCTTGACACGAATAGGCCAGACGGTCAAGATCGAATCTACATCTCTTCCTCATTGAGGTCGCCCAAAACTCGATAAATCACTCAACACAGGCTGGTTCCCCGCCCCTCAATGCATTGCACTTATGAAGTGAATGTGAAGGGTACTGAGACTATCCGACCCAGGGTTTATCGTAAGCGTTTCGGCAACTTTTTATGCTTTCTATCTCACAACAGTCATTGGGTCGTTGGGGAATGGTAGGAAGGCCTGTGAACTGTCGGGTGGGGTATCAGCATCAAGGGGCAAAACAAAACAAATTGATCCCAGTCGTGACGCGTCCGATGATGAAGAACTCGGCCGATCAAACAAACCCAGGTGGTCAGTGTCGATTGCCTGAGGAACTCGTGTCACGAACTGCATCAACTCCGTACACCCTCTCAGCGGGGTTTAGGTTCCATTCGACGGTTGGAAATCGTTCGTTGCGTCATGAGCGAACTTCAGAGTTCGCGTTGGTTTGGAGTCGTGCGAATAATCGGCGGACGATTCGGACGTTCGATTGGGACTGCAATGGTCGTGTTGCACCGCTCGAACTATTAATGCGTCATCAGATGCCGAGAGGTGCGGCATTTCGGTTTGATTTACCATTTTTTCTACTCTCTCGGGGGAAACTCCATGACTCGCAGACGCTCCGGCTTTACGCTTATTGAGCTCCTCGTCGTCATTGCTATCATCGGTGTGTTGGTCGCCCTTCTTCTTCCGGCGGTCCAACAAGCGCGGGAAGCAGCCCGACGTGCTCAGTGCTCGAACAACCTGAAGCAGATCGGTCTCGCTTGGCACAATTACCTTGACTCGCAAGGTGGCACAGCGCCAATGATTGTTGTCGACTTCTTCAATGGTGACTTCTCAAACCGCGTGGTTCAGACGCAATCGATTCAGTCTCGGTTGCTCCCGTTCCTTGAGCAGAACACCACTTACAACGCCATCAACTTTGACGTTGCTGCTCGTTGGGGTGGAACTGGTCAATCCGGCACCGGTGGTGGTAACCCGCCGTTCAACGAAGGAACACTGGGACCATATGGCGTGATGCAAGTCACGGCGATCGTCGCCGACATCGAATCGTTCATTTGCCCGTCGGACACTAACCTCGGTAACCAACACAACATCCGTTTCGCTGATGGTACTGTCCGAGGGCCTGGCAACAATAGCTACCCGGCAAACCTCGGTCTAAACCGTCACCTTAATGCTTGGCGGATCAATGGCCCGAACTATGTTGCCTCGCAATGGGACGGTGCTCTGAAGCAAGTCATCACGACAGGTTCGTTCCAAGACGGAATGAGCCAAACTGTTCTCTTCGCAGAATGGGTCAAGGGTCCTGCTCGTGGTACTGGTGACCCGATCGATGGTCTCGGAGTGATGTATAACTCTGGCATTCCATCCAATAACCGACAGGGCGATGTCAATTCGGGTACGCTCACTCTCTTCGAGGCTGAGTGGCTGAACGCACAGGATTGCCAAGTCGCTGGTCTCACGCGTGCCAACAACTGGAAGGGTGAATACTGGATTCAAGGTAATCAGCAGATCTATTCACACACCCAACTCCCGAACCGCCGTTCTTGCTGCTACACTAATTCCGGTTGCAACACCGGTGGTTGGACTCACCGTGCCGACATCACCATGGTTGCTGCTGCGTCCAAGCACCCGAACGGTGTCAACGCTGTCTTGGCTGATGGTTCGGTCAAGTTCATTCGTGACACGATTGACTTCAAGACCTGGTACGGTCTCGCAACCCCAGAAGGTGGCGAAGTGATCGACCGTGCTTCTGCATTCTAAGTTGCTTGATCGCGTCCTCGTTTGAATCGTAGAGAACGAGAATGATCTCCAACGGCAACCTATTCCCATCCTCACGATTGGGATTAGGTTGTCTTATCGCGTCTGGCGCGAACCGATTGGGTTTGGATTCTGTCTATTTCTTGTGTCATTTGCACGCGACAGCTCAGGCGAACATCAGCAATGTCTCCTGGATTGTCTGAAATCTCTAGTGAGGATTGGGCCCAAGGGCCTAAGATGTGAACGAGGAACGTGGTTCGCGGTGGGGTGATGATCGCCTCGGGGCCGATTTCATGACACATGAGATTGGACCGTCCCGGGGAGGAAAGTCCGGACTCCACAGGGTGCGATGGTGGGTAACGCCCACCGCCCGATCTGGTGACGGATCGGGTAGGGAAAGTGCAACAGAAAGTAGACCGCCTTCGCCAACGGTCCGACCGGGATGAAGGTAAGGGTGAAACGGTGAGGTAAGAGCTCACCAGCAGGCCGGGCGACCGGCTTGGCTCGGTAAACCCCATCGGGAGCAAGACCAAGTATGAGGGAAGTGACTGGATCGAGGCCCTCGGTTCGGTCCACGAGTCGACCCGGCTCGTTTTAAGACCCTCGGGTAGGTCGCTTGAGGCGTCGGGAAACCGTCGTCCTAGAGAAATGGTCATCCAGACGATTTCTAAATCGTTTGCACAGAATCCGGCTTACGTACCACCGCGAACCGCTTCCTCCTTGATTTCGACGCTGAAATCTGGGAAATATTTCTCAATCATCGGTTGCTGAGTCGATCAATGGCCAAGATGATCAACACCTTTTTATTGGTGTTGCGTCATTGAGTATGCGTTCGTTTACCACTTCTCCCTCGGTCTCGTCTCAACCTTGTGATTACCTCAGGAATCAGTACGCCCAATCTCGAGTTGATGGCGCCATTGTCCGTGGCGACTCCAATTCAAGGATTCCAGCGACATTGTGGTTGCCAACCATCAAGCTGGGATCTATGATGGATGCATTAAGTCAAGTGGAGCGACCTACCCATGGCCCGGGCGTGGCGGCATCGCAACATCATCCCCCAAGGAGCGACCGGATGAACACGATGTCCTTGATAGAGTCTGTTTCGATCAATGGGCAGGATATCTCCGTGGTCGCGACTAATTCGGAGCCGATGCTGATTCAAGGACGGATTATTGACTCTTGGGTTGAACCTGCGGGCACTTGTGATGACGATTCCCGGGTGATTTTGCAACTGATTGCTCGAGAGCTACCGGGCAAACTCCTGATTCTCGAAGCCCCCATTGAGCTTGTGCCCGACCGTGATTGGGTCATCGACCTCGCTGAGAATCTTTGTCATGGGATGGTAGTCTCAGCCTCGATTCTCCCGGGATCGAATGGGGTCTATCAAGTCGATCAACTGTCTTTGCAGATCTAGATCTCTTCCTCGTTGAGGCTGATCAGCATCGTTGTTAACTTCAGCACAGCATTAGACTCAAGGAAGTCGGGCGCTCTTCCTCCGGTCGCTTGCCGAGTAGTCGCTTGGGAAACTAGGATAGATTAGAGCTTGAAGAATACCGGGTAGCAATCGGAGCACTCGGCTAGAGACTCAAGTAGCGGATCGATTTGTACAGTTCCTCAATCCGTCGACAACTCGACCAGTCCGATGAGTTTCTAGAACAAGGCTGAATCGAACAAGGGAGGCCAACGGCTCATGACTCATCGTAACTTACTGGCGATCTTTGCCGTGGCGCTCGGTTCGATCCTTTGTTGGCAGAGCACCCGAGGTGACTCCAAAAGCGAGACCATGGAGCTTTACGGCATCTTCGTCGATGCGGTTGAGCAGGTGGAAGCGAACTATGTTCGTGACGTCTCACGCAAAGACCTCCTTGATGCGGCTCTCCGAGGAATGCTCCAAAGTCTCGATCCTCATTCGACTTACTACAGTGAACAAGAGTGGAATCAATTCCAACAAGCGTTCGAAGGGAGCTTCAGCGGGATCGGGATTCAAGTTGTGATTGATCCCACGAGTAAGCGACTTAAAGTCCTGGCACCTTTGATCGGGACCCCAGCGTACGATGCTGGCGTTCTCGCAGGTGACACCATTCTTGAGGTCGACGGCGTCTCCACCGAGGGGATCAATCGTGACCGTGCGGTCGAGCTTCTCCAAGGGCGTCCCGGAACGACCGTAACCCTGAATGTGCTCCATCCCGGCGCTGAGATGGCGGAGACGCTCGAGGTCACCCGAGAGATTATCGCGACCGAATCCGTCTTGGGAGCGCGACGCAACTCGCGTGACGAGTGGGAATACCTGATCGAGAACGACACGAAGATTGGCTACATCCGGGTGACGAGTTTCTATCAGACAACCGCCGACGATATTCGCGAAGCCCTCAACTCATTAGAAGAAGCAGGTGCCGAAGGGCTCATCCTCGATCTCCGAACCAACCCGGGTGGTCTGCTCTCTGCGGCAGTCCAGGTATCTGACCTCTTCGTTGATGAAGGCGTCATTGTGAGCACTGAAGGGCGCAACACGCGACCTCGACGTTTTCGGGCCAACCGATCCGGTTCGCTCACCGAGATTCCGATGGTGGTCTTGATCAACCGACACTCGGCTTCGGCTGCGGAGATTGTCTCGGCCTGTCTCCAGGATCTTGGCCGCGCTGTGGTGGTCGGCGAGCGATCGTTCGGCAAGGGATCAGTTCAAAACTTGATCGAATTGGAAGGCGGATCGAGCTACCTGAAGCTCACTGTAGAGACCTACTTGCGTCCTTCGGGTAAGAATATTCATAAGTTTCCTGATATGGCGGAGGAGG
>CAZEAN010000166.1:0-11324 GCA_964510225.1 uncultured Isosphaeraceae bacterium | reverse complement strand
TGGAGGATAGAGAACGAACCGCCCCCACCCCCGAATCCTCCCGAAGAAGAACAAGCCGGGAAAGACGATCAAGAATTAGTAGAAGACTTGATCTCAACGGATTCGATTCAAGACCTCGCAGTCTTGATCCTGGACGAAATCCAGCACGAAGCATACGACCTCTGGAAGCTCTCCGGAGAGCCACCGGACACCCAGCGATCGGACTGGGTCGAAGCAGCACGGATCGTCGTCGATGATCCTGAATTAAGATCCAAACTCATCCAGAAGATTGATGATCGCGCCCGAGCCGTTGCAGGAATCCAAGATCGAGCGGCACCGGTTCCTCAATCAGCATTCCATCATTGCCTCCACGAGTTTCTGGACGGGCATATACTGGCTCATCTGATCGAAGACGAAATCCAGGGTCGAGCGCTGGAGTTGGCTGAAGTCGATCGGAGAGCTGGAAACACGTCGCGTTCTGAGACGCATCGTGTGGCGGCTCGGCGAGAGCTCTTGAACTCAGGTCGATTCCTCCCCACCAAGCTCACGATGGTGAAGAAAGGGATGGTTTTCGTCCGGATCCTCCCTGGCACGTACAAAATGGGGTCGCCAAGCGACGACCCTCATGCCACCCCCTTGGAAAGACCTCAGATCGAAGTCCGGATCAAACATCCGTTCTACCTCAGCATTTTTGAGGTCACCAACAATCACTTCGGTACTTTCGTCGAAGAGACTGGATACCGCACGGTGGCAGAAAAAAATGGCGGTGTGGTCTGGGGGGAGAATTTGGAAGACAGATTCCAAGGTGAGCAGTATGATTGGACCAAGCCAGGGTATCGAGGGGAGCTTGACCCCCAAGCACCTGTCGTCCAAATGACGGCAAGCGATGCACTCGCTTACTGCGAATGGCTTTCGAAGTCTGAAGGCCGGATCTATCGGTTACCGAGCGAAGCTGAATGGGAATACTGTTGTCGGGCAGGAACCCTCACCCGTTGGTCCTCAAGACAGCTTCGCTTGCTCCCGAGTTTTGCTTGGATCGCATCGAACGCAGAGGGTCTACTCCATCCTGTCGGGCAGTTACAACCAAATGCTTGGGGTCTCTACGACATGCACGGCAATGCCCGCGAGATTTGCATTTGTCGATTCGGACCCAATGCGAATCCAATCAATTCAAACGAGATGTCAGAAGAAGCAATGGATGCCACAAAGTCGTGGGTAGTCCGAGGAGGTTCCTGGGATGGTCTCGACAGAGCACTGAGTGATACTCGATCGTCGGCCCGGATCCTTAGTACTGAGCCGATGATGACCCATGGGTTCCGTATCTGCCTTGATCTCGGTCTCGATTTCGGAGGTGTATCGGCCGCATCCGGTTCTGATTCCACGATCGAACTGGCCCCGCGAAGGGAGTAAGGCCCGTGAATCAATTCCCGAGGAAGACACCATCGTCGGATTGGCCACTTGATCGGACAAAGGCAGAAACCGGCAAACCGGGATCGCCCGCGGCACTCGCCGATCGCCATTTCGAGGTGGCGCGTTCGCTCTTCCGCGAATCCAACGACGGACTCTTTCTCTTCAATCCCAACGATCATCGCGTGATCGATATCAATCCGGTGGCGCTCCGGCTGACCGGTTTCAATCGCCGCGACATGCTTGGCATGCAAGTCTGGGATCTCTTTCAAGCCGATGACCCCACGTTGTTGGAACAGATGATCGAAGCCTACCGGGTGAGTTGGTTTTACCACTCGCGCGAAGGGTTCTCACTCCGACGCGCTCAAGGAAACCCGATCGCCGTGAATTTAAGTGTGAGTCGGATCCACACGGAGCCGACCGCAACGGGGCTGGTCGTCGCACGCGATATCTCCGATCGCTACGATTCCAAGATCGGACTCGACTCCTTCTTCAGTCTCACAACAGAACTAATGGCAGTGATCAAGATCACTGACAATAGTCCGATCATTCAACACGTCAGCGCTTCGTGGGAGCAGCAATTCGGACATCCCCAGGATCACTTCAGTGGTCGGCAGGTCTTGGAATTGGCCCATCCAGATGATCACATGAAGGTTCTCCGAGGTTTCCGAGACCTCCGGAGCTCCAGCGAATCCTTGACCCTGGCGTTCCGGATTCAGGGTCACGGCGGACGCTATTCCTGGATTGCTTGGAAGGCGAGAGCCGCAGGCGAACTGATCCACCTTGTCGGTCGAGATATTGCTGAATCGAACCGCCTCCGTGACCTCCAAGACGCTGTTAAGCGTGCTGAAGCCGCCAGCCGCGCCAAGAGTGAGATCCTCGCCGATCTCGGCCACGAGTTGCGGAACCCGGCAGCTGCGATCCTCGAATATGCCGAAAAACTGGTTCGAGACGAGAAGTCCAATCAATCGGTAACGGACCGGCTTACCGACCTGAGGATCCTCAGACGGAACGCCCGTTACATGCTCCGGCTCCTCAGTGATCTCCTCGACCTCGCTCGGATCGAGTCGGGAACGCTCCGAGTCGACTTCACCAACTGTGCTGTGGGTGAAGCACTTACCGAGGTCGTCGACCTGCTTAACGTCCAAGCCGAAGCCCGAGGTCTCGAACTCTCCCTTGGGTTCCGTAACGCGATCCCTGAGACCATCTGGACCGACTCAACACGACTCCGACAGATCTTGATCAACTTAATCGGCAACGCCTTGAAGTTTACGCCCCGAGGGTCGGTCCGGGTGGAAACCTGGCTGGATCAGTCAAAACCAGATGCTCCTGAACTAAGCATCGAGGTTGCCGATACCGGTGTCGGGATGCCACCCGAGGCGATCGGCCGGCTCTTTACCCCCTTTTATCGCGTCGGAGGTTCCAGCACCAGTGGCGCTGGGCTCGGACTGGTGATCAGCTCGAAGCTCGCGACCCTCCTTGGCGGTCGGATCTCGGTCTGGAGCAAACCCGGACTCGGGAGTCGATTCACCTTAACGCTGCCGACAGGATCACTCGATCGCGTCGACTGGTTGGACCAACCTCCTGATTCGAGCGAGGACCAGGAATCTTGCGAAATCACGGTGATCGAGCCATCGACGGCCCCTGGTTTTACCACAACACAAGGTGAACCGCCTCGGATCCTGATCGCCGATGATAACGGTGACCTGCTGAACGCCGTCAGACGTCGACTCCAACGTGCAGGTCTCATTGTCTATGCGGTCAACAACGGTCATGAGGCAATCAAGGCCGCCCAACAAGCCGCCGAGCAAGAAACACCCTTCGATATCATCCTCCTCGACCGCGAGATGCCTTTCCTCGGTGGGATCGAGACCGGATCAAAACTCCGCTCCATGGGGGTCAAGGCTCCCTTAATCATCCTCTCCGCGACCGAAGAAGAAGATCTCCCTACGCACTTGTTTGAGGATCAAGTCCTCAAGCCTATCGATTGGACAGAACTTAAGCGGGTCTTCAAACGAGTGGCTCCCCCTGGTCTTGACGTCGCCTGGTTCCAACGTCTTCAGTAGAATCCCTCCCTTCACGGAGCGATCTGTCGAACTCCTAAGGCATCAACATCATCCCAGGCGGGCTAGGACTCAGAGCAATGCTCCACGCGGTGATCATGGCAGGAGGGTCAGGAACACGATTCTGGCCCAAGAGTCGACGGAATCTGCCCAAGCAGCTCCTCCGACTCCACGGCGATGCAACCATGATTCAGCAGACCGCGCTCCGGATCGCCCCCGTGATTCCGAGCGAACGGACCTTGGTCATTACGGGTGCCGACCAGGCTGATGCAACCCGAGCCCAGTTGCCAGAGATACCGCCCGAGCGGATTGTCGGTGAGCCCTCCCCGAGGGATACAGCCGCCTGTGTCGGACTCGCTGCCGCGTTGGTCGCCGGAGCCGATCCAGACGGGATCATGGTGGTCATGCCCGCCGACCACGTCATTCACCCCGAGTCAGAATTCCAACGGAGTATCAAGGCGGCCGAAGCAACCCTCAAGGAAGATCCCAGCGCATTCGTCACCTTTGGGATCCGACCCGATCGCCCCGAAACCGGCTACGGCTACATTGAGCGTGAGGCCCTCATCGGAGAGCCGGAAGGGGTCCCGCTTTTTCAGGTAAAGCAGTTCCGGGAAAAACCTGACCGCCCGACAGCAGAAGCATTTCTCGAATCGGGCCGGTTCTTCTGGAACGCCGGGATCTTTATCTGGCACGCTAGTGTTGTGCTGGAGAGTCTCCGGAAGCATCGCCCCGCCATCGGAGCCGCGATCGATCGGATCGCCGAATCACTTGGGACCAACAATTTTGAAGACGTTCTCAGGCAAGAATATCCTCAAATTGAACGCGTGCCGATCGACAAAGCCGTGATGGAGCATGCCTCGAACGTCAAGGTTCTTGAAGTCCCCTATCACTGGAGTGATGTTGGTGATTGGCGGGCTCTGACCTCATTGCATCCGCCCGATTCGAATGGGAACTCGCTGCAAGGCCCCGTCTACGCCGTAGATTCGACCAACTGTATCGTCGTCGCCGATGACGATCGCTTGATCGCAACCCTCGGTCTGGAGGATCTCGTGATCGTTCAGTCCAGCGACGCAACCCTGATCGCGAAGAAGGATCAGCTCGATAAACTCAAGAAGATGGTAGAAGGACTCGGCGACGCTGGTTACCCCGAGTTGCTCTAGAACAAGTAGAAACGAGTCGAGGATCAAGGATCGCGGACGGCTCGTCACAACGACACCCAATTCTTTCGGAATTGAATTGGCCAACTCTTGGCGTCGGACGACCGGAACGAGTACATTAGGCTCGTGAGGTCGCCGCCCGTTGGTTGTCTCGCGTTCGGACTCCTCGGACAACCGTCGCAGCACAAATCGACGAGAGGGAATGGGTAGATGTTCTGTCGAGTTCTCTTCGGGCGACTAACTCTGTGCTCGGTAACCCTTCTCTTCCTGCTGGGATCCGTTGGGAGTACCGACGCGCAAGACGACCTCCTACTCGAGAATGAGGCCGAAGTCGAATCGGATTCGGTCAAACGACTCCGAGAACTCGCCGATCCCGACGCAGTTGCCGAACGTCGGGAACGGGAGCAGAAGCCAAGATTTGAATTCTCGAAGACCGATATCGCACCCTTTGACACGCTCCCGTTGATCAAGCCCGATCATTGGTCTTGGCTCACCGTCCAATTACAGGCGAACTTAGAAACCTATGAAGGCCGTTTGCAGACGGCACCAATCCCCTTGCGTGGGATGCCGATGCAGATGGTCTATCGACGCCAAGTAGGGCTCATTGAAGGCCAGTTGATGCGGATGAGCTGGCCGGTCTTCATTCCGATCCCCCCCTCGTCGAAGTCGTTTGGGATCGATCTCGGCAGAATCAACGCCATCCGCCCCGATAATGGTACAGATGCCGTCGTCCGCCCGCTGGAGGCTCACCAGATGGTCCTCCTGATCCTGGCGAATGATGTTGACAGCTACACACTCTGGCGCGATTACCAGGCTATCCTCGGTGCCACGACCGACAGGAGTGACCCGACCGCCAAGGAGCGTCGAGCCTACTACCGAGTCGTCCAGCCGATCGAGCCTGAAAATCCAAACCTCTCACCCCATCCACTGACATGGACCACAACCAGTCATGTGATCTGGGACAGCGTCGAGCCGAAAGTACTGAGCCTCGGTCAACAGCGGGCGATGATCGATTGGATCCACTGGGGTGGCCAGCTAGTGATCGCCGGCGGTGCCACCCCAACCCCCGCGTTCATCAGTGATCGTGATGAATCCCTCATCGCTCCCTATCTCCCGGGTGTGCCGAACGGGTTGAGCAGTCTGGTTCCTCCGGATGAATTCCAGGAGTTCCAAGATTCGTATGAGGCGCCGAGGTGGCGTGATGCACTTGACTCATTCGATGTGCAGAACTATTCGCCGAGGAGCCTAAAAGAGTCCACTCCTGCACCCGAGGAGGCGAGACCTCCAGAATCCGAGGCAGGACTCTATCTCGCAGGACTCGATCCGATCGGCTCAGATGTCGTCAGCCTCAGACTTCACGGCAATCGTGGACCCGTAATCGGCCTTGAGCGTCGCGTGGGCCGTGGTCGCATTCTGATGCTTGCGTTTGACCCGAAGGAAGCTGAGTTACTCAAGTGGCCCGGGAATGATCAGATGACCCGTCAGATCATCCTCCGGCGTCCGAATGATCCCTGGCGCGTTGGGGACCGGAACGATTCGAGAATGCTCGCCGGTACTGATCTTTCTTGGTACCGCCTCCTGAGCCGTGATTTGATCCAACTTCCTCCGCCTCAGACCCGGAAGGGTGAAAAAGATTCCACGGAGGAAGCTGAACTTCCCAAAGAGCCAACCGTTCCTACGGCGAGTGCCGAGGGAAAAGTTGTGCCCTCGAATCCCGTTCCTGGCCCTGGGTATGTCGACCCATCAATCGATCCAGACCAGGACCGACTCCCAGACGATCCTGTAGCAGCCTGGAGAGACGATTCGGGGATGCCGAACCTCGCTCGATCCGCACTGGTAGCCGCGCTCGGAATCGAGATCCCGGCGCCCACGTTTGTCCTTCGGATCGTCCTCCTTTATGTAGTCTCCTTGGTCCCGTTGAATTGGCTTGTATGCCGGTTCCTCCTCAGACGTCGTGAACTGGCCTGGGGAATTGTCCCGCTGTTGGCCCTTGGCTTCGCCATTGCGGTCGAGCGGGCAGCAGCAATCGACCTCGGATACGATCGTGCTTGTGATGAAGTCACGCTGGTAGAACTCCAGCCTGGCTATCCAAGAGCACATGTAAGCCGGTTCTCTGTGCTCTACTCCAATAGCCGAGACGCATTCGAAATCATTTATCCCAGTGACCCCACAGCGTTAGTTTTACCGCTCGACACCAGATCGAGCATCCGAGGTGATGCGATCACCCAAGCGGTCTTCCAGACCACCCCGGATCCTGGACTCGTCGACTTCCAGGTCGAGCCCAGGAGTCTCGCGATGTATCGGTCGGAACAACTTATTCTCCTCCCAAATGCACCTGGATTCCCCGAAGATCTCGGACGTTTCCAAGGCGTCATTGGACTCGATACGACCGAAGATGGGAGAAATCAACTCATCAACGGGACCGCAATCGATCTGCGAGACGCCGTTCTTATTGAAGTCGGTACCGGCTTGAATGGTCTGAATCGCTATCAACCGATCGGTCAGATCCCTCCCGGTGCCGTCATCGAGTTGGATTCACTTCAAGCCGTCGAGGAATTCGAGCCAGAATTGGCGACTGAAGACCAGCCTGACTGGCTTGATTTAGAGTCGTTTGTCAGCCCTTTGAGAGCCTATAACTGGAACGGGCCAGCCGACGCGGGAGAACTCCGGCTCGTTGGTTGGAGTACGGATCCGATCCCAGGCCAAGTCCTCACTCCTGAAGTCGATCGACATCGAGTCCTCACGCTGGTGGTCTCCCACCTCCGATACGGCCCACCACCCTCACCCTCCGCTCCGCTCTACAACTCGAAGACCTACCAGGCTTCACGTGTTCCAGAGGAAACCATGATCGATCGGCTTCAAGGATTCCTAGGAGAGAGCAGCGAAAATCCTGCTGCTTTTCTGAACGGCCTGAGCCAGCGTGGGAACCCACGGACCGATTCTGTCCCCAGCGGGTCTTCAAGGTCAGATCGCCAACCATAAGAAGCCAACTTATCTGGGGATACCACAACCATGATTGAAGTCCGCAACTTTACGAAACGCTATGGTGACTTCGTAGCTGTCGATGATCTGAGCTTCACAATCAAGGAAGGGGAGATCTTTGGCTTTATCGGACCGAATGGCGCGGGGAAGAGCACCACGATTCGATTCCTCGCCACCCTCCTCCGGCCAACATCTGGCGAAGGCTACATTGCCGGGCATTCGGTAACCGAAGATCCGATGGCCGTCCGGAAAGTAATCGGCTTTATGCCCGACGACTTCGGGGTCTACGACGGCATGAAGGTCTGGGAATTCCTCGACTTCTTCGCCGTTGCCTACCAGATTCCCCGTGGGGGACGCAAGAAGATCATTGCCGAAGTCCTGGAGCTTCTCGACCTCACCTATAAACGGGATGATTATGTCAACGGACTCTCCAAAGGGATGAAGCAACGACTCTGCTTGGCAAAAACGCTTGTTCACGATCCACCTGTGTTGATTCTTGATGAGCCAGCTTCTGGCCTTGATCCCCGGGCTCGGGCGGAGATGAAAGCACTCCTCAGCGAACTTCGGATGATGGGCAAAACGATTTTGGTCTCCAGTCACATTCTTCCCGAGTTGGCTGACTTTGTGACCTCGATCGGCATCATCGAGCGAGGCAGATTGCTCACTGCCGGAAGTGTTGAGGAAATCCAACGCGCGATCCGAGGTCATCGACGGCTCGAGATCCGGGTTTTCGGTGACGATCTGGCCAAAGCCGAAGCGATCCTCCGGGATGATCCCAGCGTCAATGACCTCACCGTCTATGACCATACCCTCAACGCAGATATCACCCTCGGCGACGAAGAGATGGCACGTCTCCTTCAGCGACTCATTCATGCCAACGTCACCATCCAGTCCTTCTCTGAAGTACAGATGTCGCTAGATGAAGTCTTCATGACTGTTACAAAGGGTATTGTTAATTAACAATCAATTGAAAGCTTGACTGAGAATCAAGTAACCCAATCTTCTCAGCCGTTTTCGATACAACCGCCCCCAGACCAACACACACGATCATGATTCTCCGTGATAATCCCGTCCTGATCCGCGAACTGTTGGTCAACCTTAGGTCAAATCGTTCGTTCATCATTGAACTTGTTTATGTTGCATTCCTTGGCGTCGTCGTCTATTTTGCCTGGCCGAGTGCGTCCGGAGATATCAGCACGGTAGGTGCGGGATTCTCCCAGCGCCTTTTCAACCTCTTTTTTCTGGGACAATTCCTCCTGGTCTCACTGGTGGCACCGACCTTTGCTGCTGGAAGCATTACGGGGGAGAAAGAGCGGAAGACTTACGAGATGCTCCTCGCGAGCCCTCTCGAACCGTCGACGATCCTGGTTGGCAAGCTGCTCAGCTCGTTGACTTACCTGATCTTGCTGATCATCTCCAGCCTCCCACTGATGACGCTCTGCTTTTTGCTTGGCGGGATCCTGATCTCAGAGATTGCCCGCGCCTACTTGGTCTTGATCCTCGCGGCGGGGACGTTCGGGCTAATCAGTGTTGCTTGCTCCAGTTTCTTCGGTCGGACAAGTTCGGCGCTCGTGGTCAGTTACCTAACAATCCTTCCCTTAGCGATCGCAACTCTGGTAGTCACGCAAGCCGGCGACGCCCAGCTCCGCGACTTCGTCTCCATCGCCATCCTCCCGCCTTGGTGTGTGGCAATCTGGGTGATCGTCGGACTCTTGATCAACCGTCGATTGTTGTTCCCACCCGACGTCGGGAGCGAAGGGAAGGAAGTCGTCGACGAAGAGGAGGAGATGAAATATGCCGTCGGTGTGGTGATCGATCGTGACGCCTTCCCGGATATGCTCTTTGCTCCTTCCAAGCGGACAGACCTCATGCCCGACGGGACCAATCCGGTCCTCGACAAAGAGCTTCGGAGCGAGATCTTTAGCCAAGGGACCTTGATGCTCCGGCTTGTCATCCAAGTCAGCATGTTTCTTTCCATTCCGCTTATGGCGTATCTCTTGTTCTTAAGACCCGAGTTTTCCGGGTATTATGTTTGTTATGTTTTGATGTTCAATCTTTTGGTGGGCCCTGTCTTCTCGGCGGGAAGCATCACCCAAGAACGGGAGCGCAAGACGCTCGGTCTGCTCCTTACGACCCTCCTCCGTCCCGGCCCGATTGTGATTGCAAAACTCTTGGCCGCGGCACGGGTCTCGACCGTCCTCACGTTCCTCCTGACCGAACAATTGCTCCTGGCCTACCTCTTGATCCCCGATCTCCGCGAGATCTTTCTGACCTTCTTCGTGTTCTTGCTCATTATCGGGGCGACCTGTCTGCTCACGTCGACGGTCGGTCTGCTCTGCTCGGCGCTGAGTCGGAGGTCCTCGGTGGCGATGGTGATGACTTACCTCGTTCTGTTACTGATTTTCTTGATGCCGATTGGACTCTCCTGGTACCTCCGAGGTTACACCGAAATTCCCGATCGGAACCTTACCGCATTAACGGTCACAAGCCCCTTCGCAGCCTCATTCAGCATCGAGATCCGATCTCCGACGACCGGTGAAGTCTACTTGCCCAACTTTTTGGGGAGCAGAGATGTTCCCGTCCCGTTTACTACCGGCCTTGAAGTGCCGATCTGGGCAGCGTATCTCGTCGTCTCGTTGATTCTCACCGTGATTTTGAACGTCTTCACCTTCTTCGCGTTCCGGATCCGCTGGTGGGCGGCGGGGATGACCATTTGACGACGGCCCCAGCAATCGATCATCCTCAGAGAAACCGATCAACTCACGCTCCCACGTCAGACGGAGACAGCCAGTATGCCTACGGTAACAGTAGAGGGTGTTGGATCGTTCGAGACCGAAGCCGGGAAAAAGCTGACCTTAGTGATTGAAGACGCTGGGGTCGACATCCTCCACCGCTGTGGCGGGGTCGCCAAGTGCACGACTTGCCGGGTCGAGATTCTCGAAGGAACCGCCCCCGCGATGGAGGAAGCCGAACGCGAACGCCTCGCCCGCGAAGCCGACCTCCCCACCGACACCCGACTCTCCTGCCAAATCCGCGTCACCGACGACCTCACCGTCCGCGTTGTCAATCGTGCTTCCGTCGTCGGCATCGATCCTGGCACCCGTCCCACCGACTAACGATCCACATCATCGTCAGAACGGTCCTTCAACCTACTGCAAAACTTCAGAGTCCCGCGCGATCCCTCCCTCACTCCGCAAACGGCATCGCCGGGAACGTCTTGTCATACATCTCGGCGAGGAGCTGCTTGAAGTCGTCCCGATCGCGCAGCGGGGTCAGAGATCGTTCGCTCTGTGTCCTCTCAACATCATTCCACCCCGCCTCCACCGCTTGCTCAAGCATCGCTACTGCTTCGGCGGCGATGGCCTCGGCATCGTCTTCATCACGGGCGATCGGAACACCCAACGACAACTTACAGGCGGCGTCGTACAATTCTCCAGGGATCCCTGGCCAGAGTTTGACCCGCTCCCGAGTGATCTTGATTGCTTCCTGGGTGTTACCAAGCAGAAGTTCGCAAAGGCACAATCTCACGTATTGGTTGTTCAAGTCTCGCCTGAATTGGATGAATTGCGGGTACTTGTCGAAGACAAACCGTTGATGTTCGATCGCTTCCTGAAACCGTAACCGCGCTTCTTCAAAGCGACCTTGCCCAACCAGGACCGCACCCAGGTTGCCGAGGAATGTGGCCAGTCGATTGCGGTAGTCGGGGACACCAGGCTGCTCGGCGACCAACACCTCA
>CAZEAN010000165.1:0-11327 GCA_964510225.1 uncultured Isosphaeraceae bacterium | reverse complement strand
GTGTGATTCTTATGTTTGTCGAGGCAGTCCGTGCTTCGTGTCTGTGGGGGGTTTATCCGGGGCGGTTTGAAGAGACGATTAGATCGGGGGCCGGTTACCTGTTGGAGCGTGCTCCTGATCCCGTCTATGGTGGGCTGTACTGGAATCTACCACCCGACGGGAGCGAGCCGACCACACCTCAAGAGACGAGGAAGCACATTTATGGACACGTCCATGCAGCCTATGCCTTGTCCAAGGCCTACTCGGTGGTTGGCTCAGCCAGCTACCTCGATGCTGCCCTTAATATCATGGAGGTCGTCAACGATCGGTTTGGCGAATTGCAACCTGGCGATCCTGTTGGTTCACCGAGCGCTGTTGGGGTCAACTTAGACCGAACGTTCAGTACTCCATTCCCCGCGAATGGTAGTCGCAATGCCGATGTAATGAATCACGTTTTCGAAACGCTGATCGGTCTCTTCGACGTCACCACGGGTGAGCAGCGTGGCGAACTCGGTGGACAGATTGAACGTATGGGGAGTTTCTTTGTCGAACGGATGTTCCAACGGGTTGATCCCACTTCCGGCTATGCCCCCCAACGCTATGATCAAAACTGGAACCCTTCCGAAGAAGGGGGGGAAAACTCTCGGGTCGATATTGGCCTGAATATGGAATGGGCTTGGCTCTTAAGCGAAGCGGTCCTTCGGGGGCTCGGTGATTCTGAAGAGTGGATCAACGTCGGCAACAGCCTGATCAACTTCAATCTGGAACATGGATTCGATCTCGAACTTGGTGCAGTTGTGCATCCTAGGGTCGATTATGATGGCGACCCGTTTCGACCGGTTGCCGAAGAGGACTTGATTTGGTGGCAGCAAGCAGAATTGACGAAGACGGCCATGCATTATGCAGTCTTCCACGATCGCGAAGAACTCTGGGAGGTCTTCAGTGCTGCCCAGTCGTTCAACCACGAGATTATGCGTGATCCCGAGTTCGGAGGTTGGTATCAGGAGATCGATCTCGCTCCCAACACCTACCTGGAACCGACACTCACGCGCAAAGGCCAGGTCTGGAAAGTGAACTTCCACGTCAGTCGCTTCCAAAGCGATGCGATTTTCCTTGCGAGCGCAGCGGTCCCAGAACCTACCTCGATCCTTTTGACGTCGGTTGGTATGGCTTCGGCCTTGCTGATCCTTCGATGGCAGTCGGGGTCATCCCGGATGTCGTGAGAGACCGGTATCGGGCGTCGATGGTTTCTTGGATTGGATTGAAGCGAGAATACTTGAGTGTGCCATTGGTTGAACGTCGGGATCTCTGCCCCTGGCACATGGGAAGAAGGGCTCGATCGACTGAGTATCTTGCGACGGATCGAAGCTCGACAGGATTGCCATCGGCCTCGGCAGAACCTTGACCCAGCTCTGGAGTCATTATCGAATGGATGCTGATTCGGAGCATTTACCAACCTCGGCGTGGGAATAATTGCGCCGCAACACGCCTCAGAGTCAGGAACGGGCTATGGTGTTCACCACGATCTTGGTCTGTGCGCTCATGATGCAAACTCCCCTGAAGGCAAATGAACTTGCTGTGAGACTACAGTCACCCGTTCTCGATGAGGATGCCGAGCAACTTGCACGAGGAATCCGGGCAAGACTTACTGATGATCCCGATCTCGAGAACGGGGCCTGGTTCATTGACGATGCTGCTGTTGCATTCGTGATTCAGATACCCAACCAAACGACCGCAACGCCTGTAGTTACCGGCTATCTTCTCCGTCAGCAATCTCGAGAAATGAAGCCAATAGGTCAGACGGGTCTTTGGGCTTTTGTACTTGAAGTTCCCGAGGATGCAAAGGGGGGCTTTGAGTTCCAGCTTGGAGATGAAACTCTCGGGCGAGGTTCGATTGAGATGCCCGGTTGGACGACCCCTCCAGAAGCAGTGAAGCGTGATGGTGTTTCCTACGGGCAGTATCTTCCCTTCAATTTTCGGAGTGAGGTATTCGGTAACGATCGGACTGGCTCGATCTATCTTCCTGCTTCCTATGACCCTGCTCTTTCTGCTGCGTTGATGGTCTTCCAAGATGGTGACGCCTATCGTCGCGAACATGCCGGTACAGTGGTGGAGAACTTGATTGCCGATGGCTTAATGCCGGTAACGATCTTGGTCTTGCTGAATCCTGGTGTGAACGATGACGGCTCCCGGAATCGGAGTGTTGAATATGACACCTTGAGTGATCGTTATGCGACGTTCCTCGACGAGGAGGTGATCCCTCGGGTTGCCCAGGACTACAAGCTCCACACCGATCCCGCTTTCCGAGGGATCTGTGGCGCGTCGTCGGGTGGGATCTGTGCTTTCACCGTTGCCTGGGAACGCCCCGATCTCTTTGGTCGAGTTTGTTCGCACATCGGGAGTTACACGAACATCCGGGGCGGGGGTGCTTATCCGAAAATTGTCTCTAACTCACCTCAAAAACCAATCACGAAGATCGTCCTCCATGATGGAACCAATGACATCATCAATCGGTTTGGTGACTGGTGGCTTGCTAATAATCAGATGTTCAAAGCGCTGCGGGACAAAGGCTATGATGTCGAGTTTATCACCGATGCCAGCTATCATTCCTATTCTTCAGCGGGACGAGTTCTTCCGGAGACTCTCGCAAAGACCTGGGAGGGATGGAGGGAACTCGATCCTCAGCAGTAGGAATGCTTTCAGCGATCCAACTTGAATCTTTTTGCCTCAATCTTGCAGATTTCTCGAAACCTGCTAGGGTCTTTAGCCATTCGTTGATGCTGAGTTCAGAAAGACTGAGCTTGAGCAGCCACGATCCGATATCCTCGCTTCGAATATGCTTTAAGCGCCAGATCGGCAGGGAGGCCACTGGCATGAACCGCCGGACGGCGATTTTCTCGACATTTCTACTCGGCGGGTTCCTTTCGCGCGTCTGTCGCGGCCAGCAACGCCGGGAGGGCCCTCGATTTGATCCCGTTGAGCCGTCGATTGATGATCGAGCGCTGGAGCCAGGGGCCCGTCGGAGTATCCCTTCCTCATCCGAGGCCCTACGCCCACCACAAGGACTCGATGCCGAACTGAGGCGAGAGCAGCAGCTCCGTTCCCAGGAGGGATTCGACTGGTTTGTCGAGGACATTACCGAATATACCTCGCTCCCCCATGCCTCAAGCACCGAACGGCCTGAGCAGGCACTCATCGAGTGGATCTTTCGGTTCACTGGTTCTGGGGTCTGGTTTGGTGAAGACCTTACAGTCCTAAGCGCAACCCCAAGCCAGCTCCGTGCCTTTCACAATCAAGAAATCCGTGAGCAGGTACGAGAGGTCTCGCGGCGGTTCCTGGATCCTTGGTTCCACACACTAACGATGCAGGTCCGGGTTGTCCTGGCGAATGATCCGAATTGGCGCTACGAGATCTTCTCTGAGCTTGAACCAACCCGACTCGCTGAATCATTCTATGGGGGACCTCACGGCCAGCAAGCTTGGACGATTGACGCCGACGCTGCGAAGCTCTTGTTGGTTCGTTCAGATGTTGAACGACGCTTTCAGACCGTCGTCGACCGTCGCTTTGAGGTCGTCAATGGCCAAACGGCGGTCCTCCGGAGCCAGTTTCGGGAGCCGACGACCTATCGAGCGGGACTCGACCGGGCAAGTCGCTCAGCGGTTGGTTTCGAGCAACGGGTCGAGGCCTTGAATGAAGGGGTCTCGCTCCGAGTCAGCCCCTTACTTCGTCCTGAGTTGACCACCGTCGACCTCGCTGTCGATTTCTCGGCGACTGCGGTACGGAGGTTCCTGCCGACTTCGGTAATTGTCCCTCGACAGACCGGGCTCGCGGAGATGACGATCGATGTCCCGGAAGTCGCTCATACAAGGCTGAACCGGACGATCGAAGCTTGGCCTCTGGAACAGACCTTGATTCTCTCCGCCGGAGTACTACCTGGGTTCCTTTCCAATCGTGGCGGGCTCTTAAACCTCATTCCGCAGGGAAAAACCGAACTCCTCGTCTTCCTCGACATCCGGAGCAATCTCGATTCGGCACGAGTCCCTGATCGTGAACGCCGGTAACGTGACTTAAATCTGACCGTGACGAAGTCTTGCGAGGGGTCCAAAATCGAGGAGTTCACGCCCAAGGCCAGCAACACAGCGCATCGAGGGTCGGATAAGGTTCGGGAGTGGGCCGTTGAGGAGATCAAGGCCAGCAGCGTTCTCCGAGAACGCCGGAAGCATGATGGTGTTTTCATCGACCACGAAGCAAGGTGCGACGATCCCGCTGGCACGTAACGCAGGGTGATGATGCCCGATCACGATCTTCGATTCTGCAACCTGACGATGACCATGTGTAATCGTCCAGCCTCCGATTGCGAATGATGAAGGCAAGGGCGGTCGCTGAGGGCGGTCGTGGTTCCCGGCGATCCAGATCAGCTCGATCTCTCGATCACGGAGCCAATGCCGGAATCGAATCAGATCCCTGGCGGTCTGAGGGCAGGGGCGGTTGGATTCGGTCAGATCGCCGGCGACGATCAGTTGCTTGATCTCCGGGATCCGAGTCAACAAGCGTTCGAGTTTTGAGATCGATTCACGCAATGAGTGCTCCGGAATGAAGTCACCGCTTCGTCCTCGAGCCCACTCATACCCAAGATGAACATCAGCGATGACTGCAGTGGCGGCCGATGGGAGAATCGCCGCCCCTTCAGGAGCGAAGCACCATTTTTCGGGACCAGGGAGGCAACCATCGGGGATTGCTAAATCGGGTGCAGAGCGCGCCATCTCAACCCGTTGCCTCTGGGGTGGTCAAACGAGCATGAAGCCTCCGAAGAGCCGCTTCGGGTGGTTCGAAGCGGAGCGGTTCGGGACCACTGCCATCAATCCAGGCTCTGGCAAACGGTGAGAGTCGGTCGAGCCTCTGGAGCCTGATTTCTGGGTTCGTTCGGAACCAATCGAGGGCGGAAGGGGCGTCGAGAAGGTCCTGAACAACTTCGCGATTGGTTTCACGGAGCAACGGATGATCGGGTGTTGCTGCTTTCACGAGTGGAAAGAGTCGTTGGCTGACCCATAAAAGCCCGCCGACTTTGGTCCGACCGCCCTCGGGTCGTCGGAGGATCATTAAGGCGTTGGCCGCGATATGGCGGAACCGGCGCGCTGAAAGATCACCGTGATCAACACCAATCAAAACGGCTTGTTCCAACCCGTCTACTTGAATGAGCCTTCGGATGTCATCGACATCGAGTGAGAGTTCAGCGTCGAGCGGAACCCGGATCTGCCAGCCGAGGTCGGCGACAGTAAGACCAAGGTCTGTCCCTAGTCGCTCACCGAGTCGCGCTGCAATCGCTCTGCCGGCTGCCTCGGAGGCCGCTCGACTCAACGGGGCGTGAAAGCTGTAGACGTTCTGTTCCAGCTCGGGTGACTCTTCGACGAGTAAGAGACGGTGGTTCGGAACGATGCTGATGCGCTGTTGGGCGTCGATCAGACGTTCTAGAAGCGCGGCGTCATCGGGCTCAATTTCAAAACGATCAATCAACCAACCGCGTAACGAGGTCGGGTCTTCGATCAGGAGTTGCCCTGCTTGATCACGGAATCTTGCAAGTTCCAACGCAAGCTCTCGGGAAAGGCTTTGTCGGTCGCTCGACCAGCGGGGGAGGTCAGCTTCACGATCGGAAAGCTTTGCATGAAGGACCAGCCCTCGGAGGCGTCGGAATTCGAGTGAGCGACCATCAAGAAGGAAGCGATCTCCCGGTTGGAGTCGTTCGGCGTAATTACCTTCGAGTGTGCCGATTACATCGTTGCCGACCACCACATGGACCGATTCTTCCGAGTTGATCAGACCGACATTGGCGCGGAACCAGCGAGTGACTCGGTTGTTCCGGATCCCGAAGAGGCCGTCCTTTTTCCAGATCCTCGGCGATGTCCAACGCGGAGTGGCGCCGGGCTCGGGTTCCCAGGCACCGGGAGGGGATGCAAGCTCGCCAGCGAGAAACCGGAGACAGTCGTCGAAGTCGGATCGGCGGAGGTTCTTCATCGGACCGGCCTTCCGGATCAGTTCGAAGACTTCCTCACTTGAGCATTCACCTGCGGCGGCCATCCCGATCAGTTGTTGGCAGAGAACATCAAGGGGCGCCTCGATCAATCGGAGTGGTTCGACATCACCCGAACGTGCTGCGGAGGCCGTGACCGCAGCACCCGCGAGTTCGGCAGCATTCGAAGCAAGGAGAAGCCCTCGGGTAGTCGTTCCGAGACGATGACCAGCCCGTCCGACGCGTTGAAGACATCGAGCAACACTCCCTGGGAGTCCAACGAGGACTGCGAGGTCAGCCGTCCCGATGTCGACACCGAGTTCGAGGCTCGTGCTGGTAACCACGACCCGGAGTTCGCCCGCTTTCAAGGACGCTTCGACAGCTCGTCGACGATCGGCATCGAGCGCCGAGTGATGGGCAGCGACGGCGTCGTCACCGAGCTTTTCTTTCAGTTCGTGGGTAATTCGTTCGGTGAAGGCTCGGGTGTTTGCGAAGACGATTGTCGTCCGATTCCGCTCGACTTCATCGACGATCCGATCGATCAACCGACGATCAATGATGCCTCGGGAAGGAATCTCATTTGGTTTCAAGAGTGACTCCACTTCGACCGTGGGTCTTGATTCACCTGATGGTCTCGGTGCTTCAAGAACTCGGCACGCTCTCCCCGGTCCCACAAGAAACTGAACGGCGGGGTCAGGAGGTCGGAGGGTTGCTGAGAGTCCGATTCGGACCGGATCGCGTTCCGCAAGAGCGGCGAGTCGTTCCATCGAGATCGACAAATCAACGCCTCGCTTGGTGGGGACCAGGGCGTGAACTTCATCGATGATCAGATACTCGACCGATTTCCAGATCGGTTCCCAAGACCGCTGGCTAAGGAGGAGAGAGAGGCTTTCTGGGGTCGTAATCAGCAAATGAGGCGGTGACTTCCGGAGCTTCTGCCGTTGATAGCTGGAGGTGTCGCCGGTTCGGACACCGACGGAGACGGGGCTTTCCGAGGTTCCTAAAGCAGCACGGATCGCTTCAATTGGCTGATTCAAATTACGTTCAATGTCATAGCCGAGACTCCGCAACGGCGAGACGTAAACAGCACATAACCCCTCGTTCAGTGTTCCGGCTTCAAGACGTTGATAAAGCTGATCCAGGATACTCAAGAACGCCGCGAGAGTTTTTCCGGTCCCCGTTGGTGAGATTAAGAGAACGTGTTCACGGCTCTTGATCGACGGCCAAGCCAAGGCTTGAGCAGGTGTCGGCCCTTGAGGAAAGGTGGATCCAAACCAGGAGCGGACGATCGAAGAACCGATCGCAGAAGGGACTGCCGGCGCATCCTCGGACGGCGGCATTTGATCTACCGTCGTTTCGTCATCACAACGCAAAGACATCCTTGGCTATTTTCGGAGGAGTCTCCTGATCGCTCCTCACGCTCCTGATGATGACCTCGGGCGTGCTTCTGCATTTATCCTAGCCGCTGGTGATTTGAGGAGTCGAGAGGGCACCATTCCCATGAAGTTATACCTTCAAGTCGTCTTAGGAGCCGTGACTTCGAACAGTCGAGCGTATCCGAGAGCATTCTTCACACCCCACAGAACTGCTCCGACGCTGATCCCAGTACGAAACAGATTTGCAGAAACGCGGTTGACCGACGCGATTAATTCAGGAGACAGATACCGCAAACGGAGCGAACGACGTGAAACTAAAACCGGTGGCCGCTCCGGTGGAACGTTCTGTTAGAGGAATCTGGCGACACGACCATGAACGCCGACTGATGTATCCTTGTTTCTCAGTCGATCCTTGAGCCTGCGACGCCAACATGGAGCCTTTCCATCGACGAGGCCTTCGGTACGAGATAAATCCATAAACGCCGATGCGTTGTCGTCGGAGTGACTCCAACCACCGACATAATCTAGCACGTTAGGATCAATCTGACAGTAAAGCATGTGGTCAAATTTGGCTAAAAAGCGAACTTTGCCGTCATGGATGTGAATGGTCGGAAAGAAGAGAACATCAGGGTTTCGGCGGGGGAATTCAAACGCCATGGGGTGGACCTTTTGTCGATTCGATCCCCCCTTGAGCTTGAATACGGCAAAACCAAAGTCGTGATAGGCAGGCAATTTATTCCATGCATCAGTTGGGATGCGGAATCGTTCATCGAGCCGATCAAAGTCGTTGAGAGTTGGTACAAATGAAGCCTCGAAGGCGCCGACATCGTGGACCACAAGCTCTGAGGGTGGGGCAGAGCGCGCGCCTGCTGCTAGACATAGGAAAGTGCGAGACTCGAATCCTATCTTCAGGTCATCGAAGAAGTTGTGATATTGTTCCAGACTGATGAACCGAACTGCGTCTTCAGCGGGATTGGCTGGAACGGGAAGCGGCAACACCATGGCCAACTCCTTGGGCGCTGCGTAGGTCATGCTGTAGACGAGAAATTGAGTTCCGTTGTTGCCTCGCGCGAAAATACTCGTATCGGAAACATCTTCGACGTACCGGGAGAAGATACACATGAGACTGCACCTGTATGACGTCTATATTCAGCAGACGACTCTGCCGAGGTCAGTGGTCATTATACCAGCATCTCTGGTGGTAAAGAGAATCTGTGGCAACGATCAGTTGGTTTTCACGTCTCCCACTGACTATCAAAGACAATTGGAGCCTTGGGTTAACGCCACAGACGGGTCATTCGGCTTCGAAACAACCTGTCTCCGAGCTGGTACAGAAAACCGGGTTGCACTTAAGGGGAAGAGTGTTGTTTCTTCCGTAGGCTCAACTTCCAGAACCCACCGACCGTCCTACCGCGAGTCCGATCAAGCCGAAAGCAGGACGAATGGGGCCGCTAATTGTGAACGTGTAGAGCTGAGCGACCAGGAACAAGCTGAAGAATGCCATACCAAACCCTACCAACCTACCTGCGAAGAACTCGGGCGTGAATTTGAGCCACATAGAGGATACATCCCTCAAAATGAGATCGACGAAAGAGGAGTTGAAACTGATCGACTCTTCACCACAAGCTATTAGATATGCCCCGAAGCGTGTTAGATGCGGCTCCTAGGTCCGTAGAGGGGAAGCGTAGCAGAGGAAATACAGCGTTGCAAGTCTCACGAATAGAGGAGCTGCTGTGGACCTCGCGAAGCGATGGGAGCAGACCTGGAGTCAGCTAAGTGCTGAACCCCCCGTTGGCCTCTGCGATGAACTCTTGTTGGCTTATACCGAGCCGCATCGTGCGTACCATACAATACAACACTTGAGTGAGTGTTTTGAGTGGCTTGATCTGTGTACGGTTCGTCCTCTGGATCCTCCAGTACTGGAGTTGGCTCTCTGGTTTCATGATGCTATCTACGACACCAGGGCATCTGACAATGAGCGTGCCAGTGCTGCCTGGGCTCGACGAGCCCTTTGTCAGCTCGAACCATCACTCTTGGATTCGCTGGAAGCACTCATCATCCTGACCGAGCATCTGGTTCCACCCAATACTCCTGATCAGTGCTTCCTTCTCGACCTCGATCTTTCTATCCTTGGGGCCTCCGAGGATCGTTACGCTGAGTATGAGGCGCAGGTTAGAGCTGAGTACCATTGGGTTCCTGTCGAAAGGTACACTGCGGCTCGGATCCGAGTTCTTCAATCCTTTCAAAACCGCTCGACTCTCTTTCAGACTGAGTATTTCCGAAGTCGCCTCGAGGAGCAGGCTCACTTGAACTTGGCGCGATCGATTGCCTCTCTCCGCCATCTAACACAACACACAAGAGACGGTAACCCTTCGCCTTGACCGAATTGGCGCTCCAGATTAGGTTGCCAGCTCTCTCAATCCCTCGGTGTTGTGGGATCATTGAGGCTCTGGTGAAGGGAGTGTCCACCATGGCGACTGCCGAAGCGGTCCGCGAGACTCGGCCGATTCAGATCGACTTCCCGGGGCTCGAGATCGGTCCGAGCGATACGGTAGTCGACGTCGGCTGTGGTGATGGTTCTGTCTGTGTCTATGCCGGTGATCAAGGAGCCAAGGTCATCGGGCTCGATATTGATCCCGATTGCATCGCTTTGTCTGATGCGGCGATGGTTGGTGTTCCAGCTCGATCCTGGAAGAGCATCCTGAGCGATTGCGACCCGATTCCGCTCCCTGATGCCGTAGCGACGGTTGTGGTTTGTACCGAGGTCTTAGAGCACGTCGACGATCCAGTCCGACTGACCGCTGAACTGGAGCGGATCGGTCGACCAGGGGCCCGCTATGTCATCGCGGTCCCAGACCCCGCTTCAGAATCGTTGATGCGGGAAGTTGCCCCCGATTGGTACTGGAAGCCGCCGTATCATCGGAGGGTGTTTGAGCACGCTCAACTTGAGGCTTTGCTTCGTCAATCAGGACTCCGGGTCGACGCGAGGTATCAAGGAGGCTCTTATTGGTCACTTTGGTGGGCGTTCCGGATGGCCTCTGGCGCTACGGAGCCCTACGCACCGACCCCCGATTCCGAGCTACTCCGCCACTGGGAATCGCTCTGGAATACCCTTGCGGATTCGACCGAGGGGAACCGACTCGCCAAAGCGCTTGATCGCCTTGTGCCGAAGAGTCAGATCGTCATCGCTACTAAACCCGGTGGGATTCTGAACTTTAGTCGAGGAATGCGTTATCGGCTCCAACGTCTCAAAGAAGGTGCGGTCCAGATCGCCGGTCTGGAGTTTCGTTGGAGTCTCCGGAGAGCCCGGACCCACTGAGTCGGGTGCGCTGGTCGCCCCTTCAACAACTTTGAGCATCTGAGGCGGAGGCCGATCGTGCAACGGAGCCTCTAACTCGCGATGCCGTTTTAGTTTATGTGGCCGCAGGTCGTCGCGCAGTGGATTGCTGATCGTCTGATCTTTCTGTAAAATACAGCTTTATCGATGCAATGGTTGCGGCCCCCGCTGAATCGCCTTGGGGGCTCCCTTGGGCCGAAGGATCGAGACTGTGAGCAGCACCGAAGCACCAGGTGAAGACCAGCAGCAGAACCTCCCGCTTAATATTGAAGACGAGCTAAAAGAAAGCTATCTCAATTACGCGATGTCGGTGATCGTGAGCCGGGCGTTGCCCGACGTCCGCGACGGCCTAAAGCCTTCGCAGCGTCGGATCCTCGCCGCGATGCTGGACATGAACCTAACGCCTGGAGGCGCCACGACGAAGTGCGCCAGTGTCGTCGGTCGGACGATGGAAAAGTACCACCCCCACGGCGAAAACTCGATCTATCCGACGCTCGCGCGGATGGGTCAGTGGTGGAACATGCGCCACCTCTTGATCACGCCGCAGGGGAACTTCGGCTCGATCAAAGGGCTCCCTCCGGCGGCGATGCGTTATACGGAGTGTAAACCGAGCGCCGTTGCCGCAGAG
>CAZEAN010000164.1:0-11663 GCA_964510225.1 uncultured Isosphaeraceae bacterium | reverse complement strand
ATCCGTGTTCGGAGCGTCGGACGATCTGTGCGTACCTGGTTGGTTCTCCTGGGTTGCGGAGCCCCAGGATAATCGTTAGAAACGAACAAAGACACATCCTTCCGAGGTCACACCCGTGATGGGTGGCCGCAGTTGCAATGCGTTGACGAGCCGTATCGATCTCGTTCCGACCAGCCTCTCGATGGCCGGCGGCGACGAGTCCAAGAAAGCAGAGTTGTTAGACAAACTAAAAGGCAAGGATTTCTCGAGGCTCCTCAACCATCCCGAAGAGGCCGACCTCAACGAAGTCCATCAAGCAGCTCTTTACAACTTCAATATGCTTGTCTATGAAGATCCCGGATTCACTCTAGGCGTTCTTAAGATCCTGGGCGAGAAGGGTACCGAGGAAGGCCCCAAGGAGGTCCGCCGACTGGGCTTGAAGCCCGGCTTCAATAATCATCGGGGTGCTTCCGCTCGGTCTTCGACGGGCGTTACAAGTTCAGCCGCTACTTCTCAACCCTCCAGCACAACCAGCCAGAGACCTTGGAACAACTGACCTCCCTGAATGATCTGGAGCTGTACGATCTCCAGAACGACCCATATGAAATCGTAAATCTCGCCGCGAACATCCAAGAGAATCAAGAGTTGATTCTTGCGATGAACAGCAAACTGAACGCCATCATAAAGGAAGAGGTAGGAGTAGATGATGGGAGTTCGCTTGGTCTGCAGCAAGACACGAACTACGCGTTTAATAAGGTAGACATCTGAGAACGATTATGACTGTTTGAACATCGCGCCCCGACGTTTCATCGATCGTCGGGGCACGATGTTGTTTGAGTACCAATTTCACTGGGCCTCGGAATAGATGATCGACAGCGAAGCCAAATTGCTGTGTTGAGCCGCTAAGTAGTCGCCCTCTTCAGGTGTGTTAGAGCATGGGTCGAAGACGATACTTGTAAGACCGAGTTCGGTAAGCTGGTTAGTCGTTTCTGGTAACGGCTTCCCTTCCCAGATCATCCACTGGGCAGGATGTGTTTCTAGACTCTCTTTGAGGTCATCCCACATCAGATCGGTGGGGAGTTCGTCAGGCTCCCATTCGACGCTGATTCCCTTGAGGTTATAGCGGCGTTGCAGATATTGATAGACCGGATGGGAGAAGATGACTCGCTGAGCGGGTGCCTTCGCCACGAGGGCGGCAATGTCACGATCCAGCACCTCAAGGTCTACCTTGAGCCTCTCGAACCCCTGTCGGAATGAATCAGCGTACTGGGGCTGTAGCTTGGATAACGCCGACTGGATTGCCTCCGCCTGCTCGATCGCTAACGTTGGGTCCAACCACGTTGTGAAGGCTGTTCTACCATGAGCGTGTTCTCCTTCTAGCCCATGACTGTGTGTTGCTCTCTCTTCTTGAGTGATCAAGGTTGAGGTGAATCTATCGGAAGTTACACAGAGTTTCGACTTGGGCAACGATGCTGTCTGAGCCCAGCGCTCATAACCGGCGCCGTTAAAGAGAATGAGATCTGAGCCCTGGAAGGCAGCGATCGATTCTGGATCAGGGATCCAATGGGCGGGGTCAATGTCGGGGGGCGCTAGTAGATTGACCGCCACATGCTCCCCGCCGATCCGCTCAGTGAAGTACTTGAGTGGGTAGTTACTGGCATAGACTTGTATTGGCGTTGTTTTCGATGTGTTTTGCGGCGTCCCACGATCATCGGACTTAGAGCACCCGGTCTGTAGAAAACACCCGATCGTAATCAGCAAGAGGACTGCAACGTCTCTCGTACGCATCGTTCCGATTACCTCGATCTTGTTGATGTTGCTCGGCTTCACGACAAGGCGACAAGCATCCGCGTTACTGAGGTAGCGATCCAGCCTGCGAATGCAGAAAAGATTCCAGCAATGAGCACACCTGCTCCAAGGACACTGAAGATCTCGGCCGCCAACACCCCTCGAATCCGTGCCCTGGAACCACCGATTTTCGTCATGGTCTCGATCTCTCGACGCCGGAGCTGGAGTGAGAGGATAAATACCAAGGACATTGTCGCCAAGGTGGCGAGACCCAAGACAACGACCGCCGCCATGATGTAGCCACGGACTCTGAGGATTGTCCCGAGTAGCTCATCCATCACCTCGGCTGGTACAACGATCTGCACCCGCTCTTCGTCACTGAGGTAGCGTCCACGCAATAGATCACTCGACCTTCGATCGTTGGGAACGACGATTAATGAGGTGATCGGAAACGTCTCTGGGTCACCGTGAAAGTGGAAGGAAGTGACGTTCTCTGGTGTGATCTCGTTGTACTCGACGACCGAAGCGTTGCCGATCACTCGATTACCTTCCTTTCGGAGGATTGCTGGAGCAGTCCCCGGTTGGCCTAGTTCCTCGTGGCCATGGGCACGGCCTTCAATAACCCAGGTCGTTTTCACGTCAACGAAGACAGCACGATCGTCTGGTGTGCCGGTGGGCTTTAAGATGCCGACGACCCTCATCTTCAACGGGTACACGCCGGCTAGATCGAACACGCCCCCTGGCGAGGAGACGATGTGTCCGCCCTGCTCTGCTCCAGTCTCCTGTGCAGCTTTTGCTCCCAAGACACATTCTCCGATCATCGCTATCAAGCGACCTTCGGCAAGATCGAGCTGACGAACGTCGAAGTAATCCAGACTCGTACCGACGATTGGAAGGTCACCAGCATGGAAACGAGTGTCGAGTGGTATCGCCTGGGCTAGTTCCGAGTTGTCCACTCGATCAACCTCCGCGATCGTCATCGTTGGAGGTGTAGCTGACTCGAAGTAAAGCGAATTGAGGGCGAGTTCGAGCGGGCTCCCCTTCGCGCCGATGAGTAGTGGAGTGTCGCGGGCCCGTGTTGTCAGTTCCTCAGCACTTCGACTCACGAGGACCTCAAGGCCCACGGGCAAGAAGACAATGACTGCAACGACCGAGATGAGAACCAATGACTTGACCCACTGGTAGACTAGGTAGCGCCAAGCCAGGTACAGGACGTCGGTCACGGTGCTACCTCGCCCTGACGAGAGAACTGACCAAAATCAATGACAGAGTCGAACCGATCGAGAATTTCGTGATCGTGTGTAACCGCGACCATCGTGGCGGCCGACTTTTCCACGTAGCCCACAAGGAGGTCCAGGACCTGCCCCTTGTTTGCCGGATCAAGGTTGCCAGTCGGCTCGTCGCAGAGCAACAGTAAAGGGCTTGTCAACAAGGCGCGGCAGATGGCTGTCCGCTGTCGCTCACCCTGTGACAGCCGCCGTACATATCGATGTAGTTTGTCACCAATACCCACCTCGCGTGCTAGCTGTGCGGCCCGATCACGAATCTCTTCCGTAATTATGAGAGCTGGACTGATCCGATAGACCAGAAGAATATTGTCCAGGACGTTGAGATAGTCGAGCAGTTCGAATTCCTGGAAGACCATCCCAAAATGCTGAGCCCGGAAATCACGTCGTGCCGACTCGCCCAGCGAGGATAGCTCAACATCGTTTATCACCACGCGACCGATCTCAGGGATGGCAATTCCGGCAATGAGATTCAGCAGTGTTGTCTTGCCGCTCCCACTCGGCCCGATCAGAGCGACTTTGGAGCCTTGATCGGCTTGGAATTCCGGTACATTGAGGAAGAAATCAGTCCCGGTATAGCAGAACTCGAGGTTCTCGATCGTGATCATCATGAAAGCTCGCAGTGGCTACCTCGTTGATGTCGGATCGAGTCGCCGTTCATCACTGAGATCGATGGCGGTAATCTTCCAGGCCTCGTCGATTGGCTCGATCCTGATCAGAGCATCGTAGAGGTTGGTCCTGCGGTGGATGTGTCCCCAATGGCCGACTGATCCAGAGGCGGTCCAGCGACATCGGAAGGCGAGTTCGGAGGCTGGGAACTCCTCTGCCTGGTTAATCTTCTGGATCTCCACAGCATCAACCTTAACGCGGGCTCCACCCTGATTCTCAAGTTCCATGCCACGGCGGATTTGGAGGTAAATGTCAGTGAGCAAGTCCCCGGAGATGCTCATCGCCAAGCGGTCGTAGACGAGTTGCTCGTCCCGATGATCGAATGCGCGGTAGACGTTGAATAACAAAGCATGCAATACATCCTCAGCCTGAGCCGGTTCCAAAGCAGCAGTAGACGCAAGTGGAAGAGGAAGCGATGCCCGAGCATAAGGCAGTGAGAGGATACCCAATGCCAGGACCAGTACACTGGCTACTAGAATGACCTTTGGGACACCGTGACCAGCCTGGGAGGAACGGTATCCGATCCAGATCATCGCAATGAGAAGCACGACACAGAGCGACGTAACGAGCGGAATCGTGAACCGAGATTCCTGGGGTGAGGCCACTTCAAGCATCGTCGGCAGTGTTGGGTTTGTCAGATAGTTTTCCCAGCGAAGCTCGGGGGCTTCGGGTACCAGGCGGGATGGCATACTGCCTGTCTCATCGGTCGCTGCTGCGGTGATTTCCTGAATCCTCGGCGTAAAGAGATCCCACCTTAAGCTCACTTCTTGGGGCAGTTTGTCGATCGGGAAGACGTAGATGACACCAAGTGTGGCCGCATTCAAATCCAGTTTTTGCGGAGGGTCGACTACACCGGTGGTTCTTAGACTGCGGCGGATGAAGTGGATCCGATCCAACTGTCCTTCGACGTTGAGATTGTCTACGAAGACAGTTCCATGCTCCGAGAGAAACTCAGCCACACGTTGTTTCAGTTTCTCTTGAGACTCCACCGTAATTGTCTCTCTTCCCTCCAGGCCGAGATCGATCCACTCCTGGAGATCCTTAGGACGAACGACAATCTCCTTACGTACTTCACCAGGTTCGATGTAAAGAAACACAGAGAGTGGAGCGTCATACTGACGCCTGAGATTCCGATGCCGGAATCGGGAGTACCAGGGATCGTCCCAGTCGAGATCAAGCGATACCTCACTGGTCAAGTAACGAAAGTCATTGACAGGGAGCCCGTTGTGGTAGCACACGAAGCCAATGGTTGCTGCTACGACTCCATCATGCTGCGGAGGACGAATCATCAACGTTTGGGGCTGACCCTCCAGACGATGATGTAGAGTCAGGCGAATGACTCGTTCTGCATCGTTAGGTTGGATCGGAAGGGGCTCTCCAGTGACGTCATCTCGTGCAACTCGTCTCGCGGTATCGAGCAGCCCTAGTGTGCCGGGCAACGGTTGCCCATCCGCCTCCACCACCCAATCGGATCTGAAGAACTGCTCGATCCGCTCGGCGAATGGCTGCGATTGGCCCGTCAATGCCTCATAGGAATCGTCAGGGAGAAGATTCACGAAGGCGGCGAGATCAGCGGGACCAATTTCGATCTCCGTTCTAACCTCGTTGTTCTCTACATAGATTTCGGCGATCGTCGAGGCAAGCATGGCACGGGTGACAACCACAGCATCTGCCTGCAGCGGTGACGAGACCCCAACAACGAGGAGAAATGCAGCTGGTAGACCGAGGAGCAACGAAGTGTTTCTCATCCCGGGCATTAGGGCCTCGTCAACAACTTGAGTTGATGCTTGAGCAGTTTGAGACGATTCGTCATGGGTTCATCCGGATACATACTAGGTGCCCAGCTCAGATGGCTGAGCAGAAGGCGTGTTCTCGCTTCTGCGTCATCCCCTCGAAAACCGAGGCGATTGAAGAAACTTCTCACGAAATCTGTTCGCTTACTGTACACTTCGCGGACTCTCACCTCTACAGTCGAGTCGTGATCAGCCCAGGCCCTCATCGCGACTTCGTATTGATCTAGTCCGTCTTCGAGCACTTGTTTGATCAGTGCGAAGAGTCCCTCGGAAGGTCCAGATTCGATAAGCGCACGATTCTTGACGACCACTCCGGTGAACCGATCGTCCCAGTAATTCAAGAGGCTCTTCCAAAGATCTTCGCGATCCTTGAAGAGCCAGTAGAAACTCCCCTTCGTAACACCGAGGTCACGGGCAAGGCGCTCGATGCGCACCCCCTGGATTCCCTCATTCCGAAGAACTTCGAGAGAGAGATTTAGCCACGCCTCACGACTGAGAGGGTTCTTTTTGGTGGAAGTGGATGTCAAGAAACTCTCTTTCCATACGGTAGCGTATTGACTCCGCCTGTTCCATACGGCACCGTACTGATTTTAGCGGGAGAATTTCACTTCCTCAAACCCAGTTCTCAGTTTCTGCGAATCAGATTCGAAAGATGGCATCATGCATCCCAGATTTCTCACTCCTCTCTCTGTTCTGTGTCTGATCGGGCTGGGCTTTGCTCTGGGCACCATTGTCATAAGCAGCGAGACCAGGTCGACCAACGCAGCGGCCATGCCCGATCCTTCCGGCTCCGAGCAGGGCGCTGCTTCTTCGACCGGGGACGAGACCACTCAGCCGGCTTTCTCTCCAGTCAAAGCTCTGACCAATCGAGATGTCTATTATCCGGGCACAGAGGACTTGGCACCCGATGAGATGCGTGTCATCGCTTGTGGTACGGGAATGCCCAACGCTCGACCGAAACAGGCCGCTGCCTGCTGGCTGGTTGAGCTTGGGAATGGCGATAAGCTCTTATTCGACATCGGTAGCGGTTCGGCCGAACGGATCTCGGCAATGAAGATCCCCTATGACTATCTCGATAAGGTCTTCATTGGCCACCTCCATTCCGACCACTTCGGGGATCTCGGCGACCTCTGGATCGGTGGTGTGATTGGAAATCGTCAGCGACCATTGAGGGTTTGGGGGCCTAGTGGCGACTCACCGGAGCTGGGAACCAAGTATGCCTGCGAGCAGATGGAGAAGATGTTTGCTTGGGACACCGCGTCCCGCAAGGGGAACGTGAACACGCGCGGCCAGCGGTTGGAGGTCAACGAGTTTGACTACAGGAAAGTCAACCAGGTCATCTACGACGAGAACGGCGCTCAGATCCGCACGATCCCGGCCATCCACGCGATCGATGGGCCGGTCAGCTTCATCCTTGAGTGGAACGGCCTGAAATTTGCTTTCAGCAGCGACACATTTCCGAACAAGTGGTGGCTGGAACACACTAAAGACTGCGACCTAGCGATCCACGAGTGCTTTGCCCCACCGGAAGTACTGATTCAAAAGCAGAAGTGGCCACCATCCGACGCATTGAATGTAGGAACGCAAGTACATACATCACCCGCCCAGTTTGGGAAGGTGATGAGCGAGATTAAGCCACGGATGGCAGTTGGGTACCACGTATTCACCGATTACGATACGGTTCCCGCCATCGAGGACCAAGTCCGGAAGACCTACGATGGTCCGTTCTCGCTAGCGACCGATTACATGGTCTACAACGTGACCAAGGATGACATCCGCGTTCGAAAGGCAGCGATCGACGAGGATATTTGGCCACAGCCCTCCGTCACGGAGAAGCTCCCAGCCGATCCTAGTCAGAAGATTGGATTCTCTGAGTTCATCCGGGGCGGTCGGGTTCCTTACAGTGAGGTGGTGGAGAAGATCTACGCAGACATCAATCGACGATACGGCAGTAACATCCAGCCCCCTGAGTAATCTCAGAAGGGCGAAGGTGCACCAGTCGATGAGTGTAGGGGTTCAATCCGAACGCCCAGTGAGCGACGGCTTACCACCGCTCACTTCGGTATGACCGACTGGGTAGGAATCGTGCTAAGTCGCCGAGTCACGCATGAAAGTTGTTAGGCCTGGACCTGCGGAGGGTTTCGGAGGGACTCTCTCCAAACCTCTGCAGGTAACGCTGAGAGAATCGACCACGATGGAGGAAACCGCACGCGTAGGCGATCGATGCCACTGAATCTCCTGGGGCCGGAGCTTGGAGCGCCAATCGTGCCAGTCCAAGTCTGCAGTAGGAGAGGAACTCCATGGGTGTGCAGTCCCTGTAGCGCCGGAACGCGAGGAAGAGCGCTCTTCTACTGCAGCCACAAACCTCGACAACGTCGGAAATACTAATGGGTTCAGCCGCGTTCGCCTCCAAGTATTCTTCTGCTCGACGAAGGATCCCGGGAACGGGTTGCACTCCGCGACAGGTCACTATCGATTCGCTCACGTTGCTGGGCAGTGACAACATCGCGCTGGTCAGCAAATCGTCGAGACTAGTACGCAGGAGCGGATGTTCCAGTGCCGAGCCTTCTCGGTTTGCTTGATCAACCACGAAATGCACAAGCCGCTTCACCTCAGCTCCGAGACCACTAGTGAGATCGACAGACTTTTCGAAGCGAATCGGATGGGTGATGGGCCAACCCATCACTTCTTGAAACCGCTCTTCAATCGCATGGATCGAGGTTCTCAGGATGAGGATTTCACTCTCGGGCTTGCGATGAACCCTGAGGTGTCGAGGTGGAGAGACAATAGACCCAAGATTGGGAGCGTTTGGTACGCCATCGAGTTCGACAATCGTTGGTGTACCGATGCAGATCGAGAAGATGACCGCCTCCTCGATTTGCCCCCCATCGATCTCTGTCTCCACACCGAATCGGTTGTAACCGACCATGGTTTTGCCGAGATGGGCACCGTTCATTATCAACTGAAAGTGGTCTCGGTCGTGGACTCGTCGAAAGGACAGAGACGCCATCTCGTGCGACAGGATGGATTGCGCTTTCTCGACATCGTTTGTCGAGACGATTGGAAACGCCGCCAGTGGGGGGGGCATCTTGTTCGAAATTCCCGAGAAAGTTGCGCGATCTGGATAGATTATGCGTTTTTCGGATACTCTCGTCATATCAAGGTGTTATCCTAGTTCGCACTCTTCGGTCTGTCAATGGACCACGGTCGTGAAATGATCGAGGAAACCTCCTCGATTCTCCAACTCGAAAGGAAACTGGCTATGGCACGCCGATCAACAACTCGCCTGGGTGTAGCTGCAATCCTGGGCGTAGGTTTCGTATTGGGATACCTCGCAGCGCGCGGTTCTTCGGTGTCCGAGACGAAAGCCGCACCGCTGGACCCAGCCAACTCCGCGACGGTCGACCGGACCGAGGTCGAGCAACAGGCGGCGATCGGGGCAGTCAACCCCCGGGATATGTACTTCCCTGGTACCGAGGAACTCGGACCGAACGAGATGCGGATCATCGCCTGCGGTACTGGTATGCCGGCGCAGCGCCGATCGCAGGCCGCCACCTGCTGGCTCGTGGAACTCGGCAACGGCGACAAGTTCATCTTTGATATTGGCACCGGTTCGTCGGCAAATCTGGGCAGCCTGAACATCCCCTACGACTTCCTCGATAAGGTCTTCGTTAGCCACTTACACGCAGATCACGTTGGTGACCTCGACGCGTTGTGGGTCGGCGGCTGGACCGGAGGTCGACATGGGGCACTCAAGATCTGGGGGCCGAGTGGTGACAAGCCTGAACTAGGAACCAAGTACTTCGTTGACAATCTCAAGGAAGCCTACAACTGGGACTACACCGGTCGCCTTGGTGTGATCCCCACGCGTGGTGGGAATCTCGAGGTCTACGAGTTCGATTATAGGGACGAAAACGGTGTCATCTATGATGAAAACGAAGTAACCATCCGGGCCTGGCCTGCTATTCATTGCCTCGACGGTTCGGTGAGTTACGGCCTAGAATGGAACGGACTCAAGTTTGTCTTTGGCGGTGATACAGAACCCAACAAGTGGTGGGTCAAGTACGCGAAGGATGCCGATGTCGCAATCCACGAATGCTTCATGACGCCGCCGCTCCTGATGGACAAGTACGGCTTTAGTGCCCAGGCTGCACTCAACGTTGCCACCGGGGTCCACTGTGTTCCCGCAGCATTCGGGAAGATGATGACTGAGGTCGAGCCGCGGATGGCAATCGCCTACCATTTCTTTAACGACTACGATGTTCGCTATGCCGTTTACGAGGGAATCCGGCAAACGTACGACGGCCCCCTGAGTATGGCGACGGACCTCTTAGTCTGGAACGTCACCAAGGATGACATCCAACTTCGCCAAGTCATCGTTGACGAGGAAGCCTGGCCAGCGAAATCTCCGACACCACCTGATGATCCGGACGCAGACCTGAAGACTCCGTTCTCCAAGGAAATTGACGAGGGACGCTTCGACGTCAGTGACGTGCTGGATCCACTGATCCGCGATTTCAAGGCAAAGAACAATCTGGATTGACGCCGCAAGGGCCATGTATCCTGCAAGGAACGTGGCCCTGATCCGTTCTGTGGCCTTCAACCGCCATCACTCTCAGACAATACAGACTCATTTTTATTCAATCGAGAGTAATACTTCTATGAGCTGCGTTACACTGCTCTCCTTCAGACTCGGCATGATCGGTTTGCCTTTGAGTGAGGCACCGTTCATGCAAGACAAACAAGAATCTGCTGATCGTCAAGAGGATTGAACAGCGATAGCCTCCGTGATGGCGGCCCTCGTAGAGGCTACGGAGTCTGGAGATGCAGAAGCTGCAATTGCACTCTGGACAGATCAGGGTGAGTACATCACGGAGCACCCGTTCACAGCCCGAATTGCTTGCTCGCGGCCAGTTGATTATAACGGTTGCATGAACAGGCCGACCTCCATACCACAACACATCTGGGACAGCTTCTCAGACGAGGCACGCGCTATCGTGCCGGCCGTCATCGACGCCTTGGAGCGGCAGGTCGCCGAGCTCAGGCAACAGCTCCAGGATCTCCAGGCACGCCTCGATCAGAACTCAACCAACAGCTCCAGGCCCCCATCGACCGACCCGATCGCCGTGAAGCGGAAGCCCCCCAAGCCACCGTCGAAGAAACGGCGGGGCGCACAGCAGGGCCATCCCCGGTAGTCGAGAGCTTTGGTCCCACCCCAACGCGTTGCTTCGGTCACCGAATGCAAGCCCGCCCAATGCCGGCGGTGCGGGCACGCCCTGTCTGGTGAGGACGTCGAGCCCCTGCGGCATCAGGTCGCCGAGTTGCCCCCCGTCGAGCCAGAGATCCATGAGTATCGGCTCCATCGGTTGGCCTGCCCACACTGCAACACCCTAACTTGCGGGGGGTTGCCTGACGGGGTGCCGCGTACGGCCTTTGGCCCCCGGCTGCACGCGGCCCTCAGCGTCCTCTCGGGGACATACCGGCTGAGCAAGCGGCAGGTCACTCAGTTGTGCTCCGACCTGCTGGGCCTGACCATCTCCGTGGGCATGATCGCCAAGCTGGAGCGGATCACGGCCGAGGTGCTCGAGCAACCGGTGGCCGAGTTGGCCGAGCAGGTGAAGACGGCCGACGCGGCCAACATCGACGAGACGGGCTGGCGGGAGAACGGGTGCAAGGCGTGGCTCTGGGTGGTGGTGACCAGCCTGGGGATTGTCTTCCGCATCGTCCGTTCCCGGGCCGGTGCGGTGGCCCGAGACCTTCTCGGCGAGCAGCCCAATCCGATCGTCATCAGTGATCGCTTTCCCGGGTACGGGTGGATCGTACTCGGGTCGAGACAAATCTGCTGGGCTCACCTCCGCCGCGATTTCCAGGCGATGATCGATCGCGATGGGGAGGGCGCCGAGGTCGGGGGAGAGTTGCTCTGGCAGTCGGACAAGTTGTTCGAGTCCTGGCACAAGGTCCGCGACGGCACCAATCGGCGGTCGACGTTCCTCCAGACCGTAGCATGGTTGCGGCCGATGGTCCGTACGAGCCTGGGCCGGGGGGTGGGGTGCGCCTGCCCGAAGACGGCGACGACTTGCGGAGAGCTGCTACGCCTCTGGACCTTTACGCGCGTCGATGGCGTCGAGCCGACGAACAACGCGGCCGA
>CAZEAN010000163.1:0-11711 GCA_964510225.1 uncultured Isosphaeraceae bacterium | reverse complement strand
GGCGGCGGTATGGGCGGCGGTATGGGCGGCATGGGCGGTGGTGGATTTGGTGGTGGCTTCCGATCACTTCCCCCAACCGACCTACCTCGTGCAACCCTGTCACCTGGTCAAACCCGAGAATTGGTCACCCCAGCGGTCAGCCTTAATGGTCCTGATCCGTCAACAGGTGCCGTAATGCTCCCCCGTCAAGGTGAAAGCCTGAGGCTCGCCGACATCGATAGCCTCCAACAGTACAGCCCAGCCATCAAGAGCGCCCTAAAGCAACTTCAACGTGATAAAGCCCCGGAATCGGTCACCCAGCTTGTGCTCTGGAAACTCTTGATCGAAGATCTCGACTGGAACACGCTGGCTCGGCTCTCAAGCAAGTGGGCAACCCCTTACGATCTCTCCCTGGCCCGACAGTTTGTCGATCAAGTGACCACCCCCGGTGCAAAGCTGGGCGACATCTCCTCTGGGTCCCTTTACCTCCAGTTCAACGGTGATGATCCGATCGCTAGCTCACTACAAAAGTCGCTTGACGGCAGCTACACCATCGGTCTGAACGTCTCGTTCGATGTTCCTTCAACACCTGAAGGTCCAGCAATCGCTTGTCTTGTCCGATTCCACGACGAAACGGATCCTAATGCTGATCGGGATGCAACCGTTGAGGTTTACTCGACAAACGCAACCGGGAGCGCTTGGGAAGGCATGGGCAAGTTCACCCTCGATATCGCGGGCGATGATGAACCAGAAATGGTCGCCGATGCACTCGCCGAAGGGATCGTCGGTCGTCTCGTCCGTGCTCAGCTCTCAAAGGGTAAGAAAGTTAAGGGCAAGCAAACCTACAAGGTCCGGATCGACAACGCGTCTCCGCTCCTGCTTAATGGCCTTGCAATCGCCGGTCTTGGCGAAATTACCGAAAAAGCACGCCCATCCGTCCTCGTTGGGGAAGCGGTCCCGCCGCACCGTAACGTGACCTTCATCGTCGCTGAAAGTGCCGTCGAGCGACTGAACCTCGGCGAAGGAGTCCGCGTGATCGCTGCTGACCTCAGCGGTCTTTGATCGACTTCAGACGACCTTGCCTCGATTTCGCAAAGTTGAGGCAAGGTAAGTTAGACAACGTAAGTTGAGTCAGTGAATCATCCGAGCGGTCTGCTCGAAGGACAACTAAGATCTCCGCTTAACCCTCGGCATCCTCTTGGGGATCTGCCGAGGGTTTTGCTTTGATTCGGATGGGCAATCCCCCTAGTCGGATACCCCTGTGTTACCGTAAGATCAGAGATTCGTAATGAACCTAGCTGCCGCGTGAGCTTGGGTTCAACCATTGTGGTTTTCGCTGGATCGTAATTACCTTCAATCCTTGACGTCCTTAGTTCCGGTCCCGATACGCGGTGGGGTGGTCCAGGTCGTCAATCGGTCCTCTGGGACCCTTTATTCCATTCATGGTCGACCGCAACCTACTCCGCGAATTCGATATCTCCGACGATGATTTGACGACGGTGCTTGACCCCGAAGGCGCCGACTTAGATGACCCGATGGCCCCCTTTCTGGAAGAGGGGCAAGAATACGTTCTGAATACGATTGTGCATGGCAAAGTCATCGACGTCGTCGGTGATCAAGCAATCGTTGACGTCGGCTACAAAGCTGAGGGGCTCGTCTCGCTCAATGAGTGGGAAGAGGGTGAAGAAAAACCCGCCCCCGGTGAAGAGGTCGAGGTCCTCCTTGAGGGGATGAACGACGACACGGGCGAAATCCTCCTCTCCAGGAAGAAAGCATATCGAATTCGGCAGTGGGAGAACGTCATCTCCAGGAATGCCGAAGGAGATATTGTCACCGGTCGCGTTACCAAAAAGATCAAGGGTGGACTCTTGGTCGACATCGGGGTCAACGTCTTCCTCCCCGCGAGCCAGGTCGATATCCGTCGTCCACCCGATATCGGTGATTACTTGGATCAAGACATCCAATGTATGATCCTCAAGATCGATGAGAGTCGGCGGAACATTGTCGTCAGCCGTCGAAAACTGATCGAAGAGCAGCGCACTCGACAGAAGGAGAATCTTCTCTCTGAAATCGAACCGGGCCAAATCCGGATGGGCGTCGTCAAAAATATTGCCGATTTCGGCGCCTTCGTGGATCTCGGTGGGATCGACGGCCTCCTCCACATCACGGATATGTCCTGGGGCCGGATTAATCACCCGAGCGATATGGTCCGGATCGACGACTCCGTCGAGGTCATGGTCCTCAAGATCGACCGAGATCATGAGAAGATCGCCCTTGGCTTAAAGCAGAAGAGCGCAAGCCCTTGGGAACGGATCGACGAGAAATACCCCGTCAATGCCCAGGTCAACGGGGAAGTCGTCAACGTCATGTCTTACGGTGCTTTCGTCAAGCTCGAGGAAGGGATCGAAGGACTCGTCCATATCTCGGAGATGTCTTGGACGAAGCGGATCAATCACCCGAGCGAACTCGTCCAGATCGGCGACCAGGTCCAGGTGGTCGTCTTGGGAATCAACCGCGAGAAGCAAGAAATCTCGCTCGGGATGAAGCAGACCCAGTCCAACCCTTGGGATCAGGTCGCCCAAAAGTACCCGCCTGGAACGATGGTCGAAGGTACGGTCCGCAACCTCACCAACTATGGCGCCTTCATCGAAATCGAAGAAGGGATCGACGGTCTACTCCACATCTCCGACATGAGCTGGACCCGAAAGATCGGCCACCCCAACGAACTCCTCGAGAAGGGTCAGACTCTTTCTTGCCAAGTCCTCAACGTCGACCAAGAACGGAAACGGATTGCGCTCGGCTTGAAACAGCTTCGCCAAGATCCTTGGGAAACCGACATCCCCGATCGTTACCACCCGGGGGACGTTGCGACCGGAAAAGTCACGAAGCTCACGAACTTTGGTGTCTTCGTGGAGTTGGAGCCGGGCCTTGAAGGGCTCCTCCACATTTCAGAACTCGCAGACCACAAGGTCGACAGTCCTGAAGAGATCGTCAACGTCGGAGATCCGGTCGAAGTCAAGATCCTTCGCGTTGACCGTGGTGAGCGCAAGATCGGCCTCTCAAGGAAGAAAGCAAGCTGGACGCAAGAGGAGATCGAAGCAGAACAAAGCGCCGAAGGAGCTGAAGAAGGGGCCGTTGAAGGGACCACTTCCGACGCTCAAGCTGCTCCGTCCTCGACGGCCGCCGCAACCGCAACCGCAACCGCAACTGCAACTGCTGTCAAAGAACCGGAGAAGAAAGAACTTCGAGGCGGTCTTGGCGGCAGCGGGCCACTCTTCTCGATGCCTAGCTCAGAGGCCGCAACAACCGAAGAAATGGCCGCTGAAACTCCAACCGAACCAACCGACTCGGCACCCGAGTCCGTTGCGGCCGAGTCCGACGACTCCGTTGTGGCTGAGTCCGACGACTCCGTTGCGGCCGAGTCCGACGACTCCGTTGCGGCCGAGTCTGACGATTCCGTTGCAGCAGAGCCTAACGATTCCGTTGCAGCAGAGTCTGGCGACTCTGCCGAAGAAAAGAACTCCTGACGATCTCGCCGAGAGTCCGAGACCCCAGACTGAAAGTCCGGCTCACGTAGATATCTTCCTTCTCGCTGACGACCAATCAAACCCCGAGAGGCCAGCAACTGCTTGCTTCTCGGGGTTATTCATGCGCCCTCGGCATTCTACAAATTTAACCCAGTATACCTATTCTCTCTGAAAGCAGATCTTTTCGCAGTCCAATAAGTCTTCAATGAACCGCAGAATCTTCATAAAGCGCTGGAACAGCCCATACAATCCGTATTGTCTTGCCTGCTTAGCATCCACAGTTTCCCGAAGCCCTTCAAACTTCCTCTGTCGTAGTCGATAATCAAACTTGTAGCCAGACACCCTCGTCAGGTTCGCTTGAACTGAGGCTGGCACCGGAATGTCGTACCAGGCTTAAGCATCGTGAAGATGAGGTCGAACATCGGACTGCAGTCAGAAGACAATTCAGCCTTCTTCAACAGCACCCTTCAGATCGACACATCGTGTTTTCGGTGACGAGGCCTGCCACCAGTCCCAGACACCTGGAATACCCAATCTGGGTGTTCCATTGCAACCGAGCGACGACGCCAGAGGGATCTGCATGCCTCGGATTCGACAACATCGCCGTGACGTGGTCCAGAGCCCCTTGGAGACTTATCTCCGGGAGATCAATGACGTCGAGCTGCTCAACGCCCATCAAGAAAAGGAGCTCGCTCACCGTATCGCCAAAGGGGACAAAGACGCACGAGACCATATGATCCGAGCGAACCTTAGATTGGTCGTTCGGCTGGCGAAAAGCTATACGGGTAAAGGGCTTGCGTTACAGGATCTGATCGAAGAAGGGAATCTAGGACTTCTCAGGGCGGTGGAAGGATTTAACCCCAGGGTCGGCACGCGATTTAGCACCTACGCAAGCTACTGGATCAAACAGTCGATTAAGCGAGCACTTGTCAATACAGCGAAGCCGATCCGGATTCCGGCGTACATGGTTGAACTTCTCTGTAAGTGGCGCCGCGTCCAAGCGGACCTTCAGGAGAAGCTCGGCCGTAGCCCGACCGCTGAAGAAATCGCGAAGGCATTAGAGATCCCCAAGAAGAAATTAGCGATCGTCAAGAAAGCAATCAAAGTTTACAACCTCGTCCCACAAACGGATCAGCCGGAGAACGGTTGGAGTTTGGGCGAGATGCTGACCGACGATCGGACGCGTCCACCCGATGACGAGATGCTTGAGTCCGATGATCTCAAACTCGTGATGCTCCGACTTGACCAAATGGACAAGCGTGAGGCAACGGTACTCCGGATGCGATTCGGCCTCAATAACGCCCCGCCGAAAACGCTGAAGGAGATTGGCGAGTCGCTCGGATTGACCCGCGAACGAGTCCGCCAGATCGAGAACGAAGCGCTTGGGAAGCTCTCGGCATCTCTCCGTGTTGATTAGGTAGACCCTAAAGCAAGAGACCCTTGGCCCCTCATTGTGAGAGGCCAAGGGTTCCTTATTTGTTTGATCCAACTAGGGTTAGCTAGTTTTTGATCAAAGCTAATGATTAATGATCTGATTGCGGTCGTCGGAGGTGACGTCGGTAGAAGACGCCGAGGGCCCCAACAACAAGGACAGCGATCGCCGTCGGTTCCGGAATCGGGAACGGTTCAACGCCGTCATAGGCTCGTGTGTTTGACGTTGCCTTTTGAGCAGAGAAGTCCTCATCGAAGACTCCAGCGAACGTGCTTTCGAGTTCTGGCGTGATCCGTAAGTAAGCGGTATCGCCAAAAAACTCAGAGAGCTTTCCTCGGGTAATCTCGAGTTCGAGGTCAAAGATATCGACTCCCAGGCCGGTTGCTGTTGCACTAGCGGAGGCGCTAGTAGTCGGGGTCGGCAGCAGAGCATCAAGGTCCAAGAACCCGAACTCAGTAGCCTTCCCTCGGAGGAGAATATCTTGATAGACCTTCCCGTTCGCTTTAATTTTACCGATCATTTCATATGAATTGAGACCGTCTTCGACGATGTTCCCATTCTTATCAAGGGTCAGGACGAGCCGCTGTTCACGGATCCCATTATTCGTTGGATTGACACTGAACTCTGAACTTGCGTTCGGTCCACCGGCAATCAAGTAGGGGGTGTTGACGAGGGTAAAAACCCCAGTCTCCGTCGATTCATCGTAGTTGTAATCAACGTATCCGTTGATATCGGCAGCGATGTCGGGGTAAGCTCGTTCCGCGTTCGGTCTGAGCAGTTCGGCAGAAGCCGGACGAGGACCCAGGCCCAACGCCCCCAAGACCATCCCGACGGTAATGACGAAGTAACGCATCCGGTGCATAGTTTAGCCCTCCGGTCCGATCGCAGGGGAAAATGACCGATCAACCATGCGGTAGCCGCTTGGATCGCTGTACGGCTCGGGCCGTCCCTTCAAGAAGAGGCGCCATTGCCTTCCAACGATTAAGTCGATCGGCGACAGTATCCAAGTTCGCTCAAGAACATTCTGTGCCACTCAATCTCGCTGTATCGCGACGGGCGTTGTTCTCTCGGTGTGATTGCAACTGGGTGTGAAGCGCCCGACTCAATACGAAGATCTGAGCCGGCACACTGTCCTTCGAGACACCGTGGATCGTTCCAAAACGCTTGGAACGACACAGGGTGTCCGATGACGAGGGGGAAAGTAACGGGACGACAAATCACTGTCAACCTAAGATTCAAACGATTGGCAGCTTCGCTAGAAGGCTACCGCCAGCAACAGTAAGGATGGGTCATAGGCAATGGATAAAAAAAGACCCAGTGGATTGGATAAAGAACGACCCAGGGCAGACGAACCCGAGCGACCTTGATTCAAGGAGGTAAAATTGTTGAATGCAAAACAAGTGGCGGCGATGCTCGAAGAGTTAGGAACGCTCCTGGAGCTTCAGGGGGAGCGAGCCTTCCGGACTCGGGCTTATCACAAGGCCGCTGAGTCACTCCGCGATCTTTCCGAGGACCTCAGTGAGCTTTCCGAAGCAGGACGGCTCACCGAAATTCCCGGGATCGGCAAGGCGATCGCGCTCAAAATCGAAGAGATCCTCCATTCAGGAACACTGCCGAAGCTCGAAGCTATTCGCGCCGAGACGCCCCGCGGCCTAATCTCTCTGCTCCGGATTCCAGGACTCGGACCTCAGAAGCTCAAGTTCCTCCACGACGAACTCAAAATCACCAGCCTCGATCAACTCCGAGCCGCTGCCGAAGCACACCTGATCGCTCCCCTCAAAGGCTTTGGGCCAAAGTCGGAGCAAAAAATCTTGGAAGGAATTAAGTTCATCGATTCAACTGGTGATCGGATTTTACAGAGCACTGCGCTTCGATTAGTTCAACCGCTCCTTGAAGTGATCCGATCAGACCTCGGCGTCGTTCAGGTGGAAGTAGCGGGCAGCCTCCGTCGTCGTGCGGAGACCATCGGTGACCTCGATCTTCTTTTCGCTGCGCCTGACCCTGCCCTCGTCATTGGTCGACTGTATGCTCAGCAGGATCTCGGAAAGGTGATCGCCAGTGGCTCAACACTCCTCAGACTCCACCTCTTCGATCGCGTCCAAGCTGACATCCGAGGGGTGACCCCCGACTGCTTTGCAGCGGCCTTCGTCCACTTCACCGGCTCCACTTCCCACAATATGACGTTGCGACGACGCGCGCGGGATCGTGGTTTTACCCTTAATGACTATGGCCTCGAAGGTCCTGGGGCCCCGGAGTCGATCGCGACCGAGGCCGATCTGTATCGAGCGCTCGGGCTCTCAGAGATTCCACCGGAACTCCGTGAAGACGACCGAGAGATTACAGCGGCCGAGGCGGGAGGACTCCCGACGCTCATCCAACTCAGTGACCTCAAAGGGACCTTCCATTGCCACACCGATTGGAGCGACGGTGGCAACACACTCGAGGAGATGGCCACGGAGGCAGCCTCCCGAGGTCTTGCCTACCTCGGAATCGCGGACCATTCTCGATCGGCAGCCTACGCTGGCGGCTTGAGTATTGATCGCGTCCGTGCGCAGTGGGATACCATCGACGAGCTCAACGAACGGGTGGGTCCGCATTTCAGGATCTTCAAGGGGATCGAATCCGACATCCTGCCCGACGGCTCGCTCGATTATCCCGACGAAATACTCGATGGCTTCGACTATGTGGTCGCCAGCGTTCATTCGGCCTTCGGCCAATCCCTCTCCGCGATGACGGAACGTGTGATCAAGGCTATCCAGCATCCCTCGGTAACCATGCTCGGCCACCCCACAGGGCGACTCTTGTTGAAGAGGGATGCCTATGAAATCGACATGAAGGCCGTCATCGAAGCAGCGGCTGAGTCAAGAACGATGATCGAGATCAACGCGAACCCGCACCGCCTTGACCTCGACGACCGACATGCTCGGCTCGCTCACCAGGCTGGTGTCCCTCTTGTGATCAACCCTGACGCCCATGCAACTTCTGGATTCGACGACCTTTATTATGGAATCGGCGTCGCCCGACGCGCCGGCCTCGCAGCTCCTGATATCGTCAACACGCGAAGTCTTGAAGACGTTTCAGACTTCCTGCTGAATCATCGGGGTACGAACTGAATTCCCATCACCAACCTACGCCAGCCCTAACTCTTAAGAGTTCACGAGGAGACGACGTCGCTGGACTCTCGGGGGTGATGAAGCAGTCGGACCGTGGCTCGGATCGCAAAACTCCCAAGAACACAGAAGGCGGACAACGGTAAGCCCAATACAATGAGGAAGAACGAGGTATCGGCGGCAACCGAACCCCATGATCCCGGAGGCGCAGTGAGGAACGATCCCAGGCCAATCCCTCTCACGAAGCCAACCGCTGGCACTCGGGCGACGTCAAAGTAACGATGCAGCCACTCGCCGCCGGAACCCACGAGACCGTGTAACGTCGCCGTACCCAAAGCGAATGTCACCGGCCACCCCAGTAGTTGCAGACCGATGGCAAACGGCCCACAGCTGCGCCGGCGAGCCAAGCAATAACCAATCCTCACTAGCCCGGTCAGGAGCAGGTTGATCGGAAGTAGCACGACCAAGACGACTGTGGCGATCGGGGTCGGCGTGGTCAGCCAACGGAGTGCCACACAATTCGCTCCGATCAGGAGGATCCCGACCATCAAGTCACGGATCGCCAGTCGAGGTCGAGTCATCGCACCGACTCCCACTATTACCCCTGACTCAATTGCTGCAGATTCAACTAACTTCCCTTCCAGTGCCAGCAACCAATCTTAACGGTCCAACCTGCCGCGAGTAAGTCCGATGACTCCTGAGATGTCCACGGCGGCGGGCTTGAGCTTCGGTCGACTCCAATCCCAGTTTCTTACCGATTCGTGATACTAAAGTGTTGCAGTATCGCCGACCGCTCACGGGGAAGTGTCACCGCCGTATAGCTCTGCAAACCAGTAGCGACTCGTGACACCGCCTTCGCATTCGATGGCCTCTTCCCAGGTGAACAGGATGGTCTCGTCGTCAATCTCCTCAACATACCCGCCGTCGAGACACCCAAAACTAAGGTCCCCGAAGGAGAACGCCTCCGATAGGATCTCTCGAAGGTCTTCCGGGGAGGTCGAGAGGGCAACGGCCCTAAAAGACTGCCGGTTGTGGAGGTCTTGTTGGATGAGGGCCGGTGACACTTGGGCAAGGAGCCGTTCTGTGGTCTCGTTCGCCAATAAACTTACCTTCTTATCCCGCTGAGCAATCTTCCGACGCCGAGAGGGGGTGAGCTTCTCACCGACCCGAACATAATTACGTCCGAAATCGGGGTCGATATGAGCCCCGAACGTGATCAAGTGTAGCACTTGCTGAGTACGATGCCCCGGAGAAAAATCGTACCACTGGTGTACCAAAGCCGCGTGCTCGTCGAGCCACGCGGCTGTGTCTGCAGCATCTCGAATTGGATCATTACTTGGTGGAAATAGGCACATCGCTAAAGCGACCTCACACGAATTCTTAACAGGCCCGACCGACGAGAGTGAGACTTATGTTAGCAGGAATCTGCGCGGCGGGATGTAATCGTTGCAGGTCCAGGTTAACCTCCGTTCAGCCTACGGTGATCCTGACCGTCTTGAGCTTCGATCGACTCCAATCCCGCACAATCCAGATTCATGACAAGGTATCATCAACCTCCTATAGAATCGTCGACAGCTCCAGGGGAGACGCCAGTCGACGGCCCTGCTCGATTCTCAAGGCTGCTTTCTTTTCAAGTATAGCGTGTCATAGAAGAGGTACTCGGCAGCCGGATCACCGTCCCCGATGAGGACGTCGAGGAAACTCGCTCCCTCGCGTTTGACATGGAAGCGGGTCACCGCCGAGACAAGCTCCCATCCCTCCGAACCCGCCTGTTGGAGATACTGCCAGACCTCGGGACATGTTGCCAGTGACTCTTCTTGTCGGTCGGCGTCTAGCGGTCGCTGCCCCTGCCAGGTGCCGTCGACGAAGGTGACGCGACCATGCTGAGCCGTACACACGCGATAATCGAAGACCTCTCCCATTTCGACCTCCGTCACTCAATGAACCAAAGCTCAGCGAACCCCGCCGAGCATTCAAATACTGATACCCGAGTTAGCACCATTGCGGCCAGGCCCAATGTCGCACAAGGTTAAGTGAAATCTGCCGACTGTTGTCAGGTAATCTGGGAATTCGCTCCGGTCGGGGTGCGACTCGTCATCCCTTTCGCCCAGTTGCTGGTCATCGCGTCCATGCCATACCTTGGTGAAGTGTCCGAACACATGATCCAGTTGGACGCTGATGTCGACCGTTTCGATGAATCCCTCCTCATCCATCTACTCGACCGGTTCGGCCTGGTGGAGGAGATCACCTTCACTTTTGCACATCAACATCGCCTAGGAGGCTAGATGATCGACTGTCTTCAACACGGCTTGGCCTCCAGCACCCCGCGACCACGAACACCAGATTGCCGCCGCTGACAATGATCTCGGATACAAGCTGAACGGCAACTGCACTGACTGCACTGCATGCTCTGGTTCTGCACAACCGCTGGCACAGTGGGGTCTTGTTCCGGCGACGATCACTCTGAGCCTTGAGGTCGGTAGCTAAAACTTTGCAACCTCTCGACCGCAAAGAGCGAGGTGTCTCCACTCGATGACTGGACTAAGACGTAATTGGGGTGAAATTGAATGGAATCCACTTCCAACCCATCATCTCCATACCAACTCCTTGGGGAGGATTCGTACCTATAATTGAGTGTGACGTTTCTCACGGCACCAACACTCTGTGTTACGGAAAAAAAGTACCCAACCACGAAGCCAACGAAACATCCAACCCCGATGTATATCGCTGGAAGCAATCGAGCTGATCTGTTTTGTAAAGCCATGATCTTCCCCTCTGGTTATCGAGTGTGGTCGCGTCCTGAACGTTAATGCACAACGAATAAACTCAGCGGCCCCCACCAGGTCAGCGCTTGGCGATAACAAAGCACGTCTACGTCGGGCTGGATCCGCTGGAACTCGAGGCTAGGCGTTGCGGCTCGCCCTGTTCTCTCCAAGTTCTCGAAGCAAACGATCGGAGAACCTCCTGAGAAAACTAGCCATCAAGAAACAAAGGATCAGAGCAAGCGGAAAACCGTAGCATAAGTATGCGGGGCCGACTGTGTTGCCGACTAGCGAGGCCATGGTTCCAGCCCCCAGTAGGAATGCTGAGACGAATACCTGATAGAGTTCGAATCTCGGGATCACAGCCCACTTCGCTCTCAGGTCGCCCGGCAGTAGATCCTGCGGATCGACTTCCGCCATAAACTTCCGCCCTTCTCGCCTTGTATGGGCGTTTGATCTCACGCTCATCCGCGTATCCTCCTCTAGAACATTTCGATGATACATGACAATTATTCAGATCTCGCCCACTCGCGACCATGTTCAGCGGACCGGAGTGCTGAGGGAGAACTTGATGCTATCTGAGCCCCAGTGGTCCGGATCCGCCGCAGTGCCAAGTGGGGAGGCGAGACGGCCGTATGACCCGACACACGTCCTAAGACCAACTCAGCGATCGAGGGTCCCCACGAGCGAACGCTCTGTCGATACCCGCTGTTATCGAGCCCGGTACTCGCCATGTGACCAGCGGATCTGTAGAGTGCAGCAGCTCACGGACTCGAACGAGGAGCTTGCGGGCGCGCCGGGAAATCATGGTGTAACGCACGTGAAGTGGTTGCGGAGCCTCACCCGCCTAGGAATTCGGGGGACCCAACGGACCACGAGTACGTGTTCCTTAGCTACGTCA
>CAZEAN010000162.1:0-11841 GCA_964510225.1 uncultured Isosphaeraceae bacterium | reverse complement strand
GTACTCGGTGACCTGGTCGTTGAAGTTGGTGTGCGTCTCCATGCGACCGAGGTCATCATTGGTCCAGGACTCATCCTGGCCCATCGGCAGGGTCCGCACAGTGCGGCGACCCCGCTCGTCATACTCAAAGGTGGTGATCCGAATCTGATGCTCGGGGTCGTCATGGTGTTCGACCGCCAACGGATGTCTGATCGACGGGGGCTTCCGGTGTGCGTCTATCGAACTGGGTGGTTTAATAGATGCTAACGAACCAACTCCCTGATTCGTTTCGGTGAGATCAGCCTGCTATCTCACCTATCAGGGCGCCAACCCTTCAGGTCGGCGCCCACTCATCGTACTGGGCTCTAGAATTGCACGACTGAACTTAAACTTAGGCGGACGGTGCTTTGCTCGCGACATTGAGCCAAGTGTGAACATGAGGTTCACCGTGGAAGTACCAAGCAAAGGCCGGGCCTTCGAGCTTCCAGACGTCCCAGACGCCGTCGTTGCCGATGTCTCCGTCCTTGTAGAAGGTCAAGCGGAGCGGATCGAGACCACCAGCTTCCTTGAGGCAGGCGCGGGTTTCGTCGGCGTCGGTGGCTCGGAACGGGAGGAGCATGTCCTCGATTAGCTTGCCGACCATCTTCTTCTGCTGGTCGTCGAGATCGCCGACCAAGACGCCTTGAGTTGGTGCCTTGGCGCCCTTGAGCTGGACGGTTCGGAATGAGTCGGCGGCTCGCTTGCCACCGACCAAGGCAGCGTTCCTTTGTGTCTCGTCGAGGGTATCAAAGATTCTGTTGGCTTGTTCGGCTTGGTACCACCACACGTTACCCGTGTGCTGCGGTCCTTCGTTAAATGTCTTCGAGGAGTGGCCGTAGAAGATCGGGCCGCCAAACGCCGCACCTTCGACGGAGTTCCCATCTGCTCGGAGGGTGTCGTGACGTCCGCTGAGAACCCATTCGAACGGTTTGTCAGTGCCGGGCTCACCGAAGATCGCGACATGGTAAGCGCCAAAACCGCCGTAATCTTCGTCCATCTGATACATGAAGCGCTCGAAGCCGTCTTCCGAGCAGATTCCCTTCATGATCTCTTTGCAGAGTTCCTGTTGCTCGGTCGACATCTCGTCGATCGTCGGGGGAACGATGGCCCAGTTGTTGCGGACTCGTGATCGAAGCGGATGATCAAACGGGAAGCAGATGGTCTCCAACTGCTCCTTCGACATGGTCTGGAAAAGTCGCGCGACGGCGGTTTCTGCAGCATCGGTGGGCTTCGGTCCCACGTCGCCTGCGATCCGAGTCATCGGAGAGGCCGCGATTGATGAGACCCCGACCAACGGTACGGCTGCTGCAGTGAATCCTGCGACACCGACCGCACGGACGAATTCACGGCGAGATACGGGGGCGGAATGATGCGGACCGGACATCGTCGGTACCTCCCTTTGTCTTGGATCGTATCCGTGGATGATCAAACGTTAGCCTAACCCCTTGATTGCTCGACCAACGCCCTTCTCATCCTACAAAGCGCCATTCGACCCCGAAATGGCCTAGATTCCTAATCTTCAAGCACGCTAGGGAGACGCGCTGCTCGACTCGGCAATCCCACCATCTGACGGGAAAGTGAGATCCCAAACAAACATCTGAAAATCGCGAAGATCTCGAAGAGGATTAAGGTCTTGATCATGCTGAAGCAAGGAAAGACCGCGTTGCTGTTGGAAGAAACCAGTGTCACGGATTCGTTCCAAAACTCCGAGAGCGATTCCTCGATCCGAGTCGGCGAGGGCGTTTCGTTCCTCGTCCGATAACTCTGAGTCATCGCCAACGATCTTGCTCGTAAGGGCTGACGCACAGATGAGGTTATAGGCTGCCTCGATACTGACTTGATCCGCTGCGCGAACTTCCTGGACAATTTCTCGAGCCGTTACGTGGTCTCCGGCTCGCGCCCTTGCCATTGCCAGAGATGCCTTGATCAGGGAGGCATGGAGAGCAGGCCGCTGGTCCCCGAGGTAACGGACCTGGGCAAGCAAGTCCCGGAATCGGTCAGTTCCGCTGATCGAAGTAGGTTCAGAATCTGGGGCGAACTCTTCCAAAAGGATCTCGGTGTCGCTCCGATAGAATTCGCAAGCAGTTTCGTTTCCCAGCCGCTTGATGTCTCGGAGCATTTCCTCTTCAAGCGACCGCCCCGCTGCTAAGCGGGCGAACCCCTCAAGGATCAGTCGCGAGAGCCGGTACGAGCTCTCCTCGTTTTCAACTCTGAGCGGTGAGAGGATATCGAACAGCTCAGCTTTCTCTTCTGGGGAAGCACTCAAAACGAAGGCGGCGGCGTTGAGCCAGAGGAGATAGAGATTATCTCCGAAATCTGTGAGGCCGGATCCGGCGGTCCGATAGATCGTCCAACCAAACATCTGTTCTTTAGGATCAACTTCCTGATCGAGCAGTGCGCTGGCATTATAAATTGCCACATCGCGTAATAGTTCATCACCATTGTTATACAATAAGTTCAAACCCTCGTTTCCGATCCGGAGGCCGGTCATGACGTATTCGATTGCTTTTCGGTGTTCGCCTAGATGGTAATAATAATCGCCGAACACTTCGTATGCGTTTTCGTTTGTTGGGTCGAGTTCAATTGCTTTTTCAAGATCTCTCAGCGCACCTTCATCATCGATTCCAATTCGAACGTAACCCCTGCCGGAATAGGCATAGCTACTGTTAGGTAGGAGTTGAACAGATCGATCACAGTGATAGAGAACGGTCTCAGAGGTTGGCAACTCTAGGCCAAGCCTCTCGGTGAGATCTGCCCAATCATGAGTAATATACGCAGTTTCCATCAATAGTTGAGATAAGGTGAGATGAGCCAATCCTAGATCGGGATCGAACTCGATTGCTCTCCTAAGCAAGTCAAGAACTTCTTTGTATCTAGCGACAAGTTTGATCTTCTGCATCATGTTTGTTGAACGATAGTAAAGATCGAACAGTTCAAGCATCTTTGGAATTGCACGGAAAAGTTCGATACGTGCCTGCATGTGTTTACTTGTCAGTGTCGCCCCATCGTCACGAAAGACACGGAGTGAGTTGAGGATGGAGTTATTGCTTCCCGTGAGTGGGCCTTCCAAAATCGCGTAAGCTACTCTGAGGGCTTCTTCTAGATCTTTGTTTGCCTCTTCCAGATCAGTCTTTGCTGCTTCCAGATCGGTATTGGCTACTTCCAGATCAGTATTTGCTGTTGTGAGAGCTTGATTTTGCTCTCCAAGTTTTTTGTCCTTCTGTTCGAGTTCTTTGTTCGTTTGGATCAGTTCATTTGATTGCCGAGCGAGTTCGAGGGCATCCCTTTCTTGCTGCTCGTAGGCAGCGTTCAATTTCCTGTTCGCAATTTGCTCGTCTTCGTAGGCGTCTTCAATCTGCTGTCGTGCGTTCTCTTGGATCACGAGCACCACAACCAGACCCACGAGCGCGGCCAGGACGCCGGCACTGACAGTTCCGACGATCGTCCGGTGCCGGCTCGACCAGCGTCGGAGTCGGGTCGAAAAAGGTTCTTGGTAACAGGAGACCGGCTCGTCGGCGAGCCAACGTTCGAGGTCCGCAGCCAACTCGGTAGCGCTTTGGAACCGGTCAATCGGACGAAATGCCATCGCTTTGAGACAGATTGCCTCCAGTGGCGCAGGAATCGAAGGATCGTGGAACCGAGGCGGATCAAATCGTCCGGCGCGGACTGCGTTGAGGATTTCGAGCGTAGACGCCTGTTGGAACGGAGAATACCCGACCAAGATCGCGTAAAGGGTCGCTCCCAGGCTGTAGACGTCACTCGTCTGGTCGATCAGATCAAGCCGCCCCTCTGCTTGTTCGGGAGGCATGTAGGACGGTGTACCGATTGCAAATCCTGTTTGGGTTTCTGAGCGGTTTTGCAAACTCGGGGGACGGAGGGTCGGCTCAACATCTTCTCCCGTCGCACTGTTTCCTGTACTCAAGGTCTTGGCGAGTCCCCAGTCAACCACCAGCGTTTCGCCATACTTGCCAACCATGATGTTGTCCGGCTTCAAGTCACGGTGGATGACACCCCGACTGTGAGCATAGGCAACAGCATTGCACGCATCGATCAGTTGGCCGATTAAGCGACGGAGCTGAAGAGTGCGATCAGTCGGACTGGCGTGACGACTCGAGTGGCTGTGGTAGTCCTTGATGGTGGCCCGAAGACTGCTGCCGCGGATAAACCTCATCGCGTAAGTTGGGCGGCGGTTCGTGCTATGTTCCAGGCTGTAAACCGGGACGATTCCGGGATGTTCCAAGCCTCCGGTGATTTCAGCCTCGTACTCGAATCTCCGACGACTCTCTGGATCATCCGCGTATTTGTCGCGGATCGTCTTCAGGGCGACAGTACGATGGAGTTCGGTGTCGTGAGCTTCGTGGACCTCACCGAGACCTCCCCGCGCATGGGGGCGGAGGATCTGAAAACGAGGTGCTCTCAATGAGACGGAACTCACTTCTGGCGGTGGAGGAAGTGTTTGGGCCGAGTATTGGATGGGAGCTGGAGGCGCTGAAAAGGTTGCGAAATTCGAAACCGGGGCTTGCTGTGAACCATCATCGAGGGGTGCAATCGAGGTTGGTGCGGAGAATGTCAGATAGCCCACGCTCGCTCGAATATCGTGATCATCAAGTTTATTAAGCCCTTCCTGAACTTCATGCGGCACAGAGACTGCCGACAGACTTGCTTCCAGAACATCCTGATGGCGTGACAAATGCCTCCGCAGTAACGGCTCAAGGACATCATGATCCTTAACACTCAGCAGTCCAGTCTCTTGAAGGATCTGGCCGATCGGTTTTTCCTTTTCAAGGACCCAAGCCTGCATCGCTTTGATTAAGTCATCTTGCGTGATGAAATCCATCTGGAGTGCCAGGAGGCCATACAAGAGGTTTCGATCAGCATGAACGGCAGACATCGTTAACTCCCGTTTCCGGCCTATTTCTGAACTATCAGAACTTGAAGAACCCATGATGCCGCCCGTGACGAACTCATTCAAGAACGAGCCCGCGATCCTCCCGTGCTTTGGAAGGTATCCAAAACAAGGGACTACCAGGATTGACATTCCCGGTCTATTTCTCGCCACAATGAAGGAACGATGGGAGACGATCGGCCGGTGATTTTGTTTGTGACCGGAAGACTTGCTGAGTTCGCCTTGCGGCAAGTGATTGATGAGTTTGCGCCCAGAGTCGGCATCGAACCGAAGATTGCGGTTTTGCCGATTACGGTGGCGGCCCTGATGCCTCCAAACTGGATTGCCCGGCACCTTGAAGTTCCGCCGGAAGTAGACCGGATCATCTTGCCGGGGCTCTGCAAGGGGGATTGGTCTCCGATTCAAGACAAAGTGGGTGCAGTGACGCTGGAGCGGGGGCCAGAGGACCTTCGTGACCTTCCTCGTTACTTCGGCCTGGATAATTCTGATTCAGCCAACTATGGCGAGTACAACATCGAGATTATCGCTGAGATCAACCACGCGCCGACCCTTACCCCGGAAGCGATCCTCGAAGCGGCAAAGCGATTTGTTCAGGAAGGGGCTGATCGCATTGATCTCGGGTGTGATCCTGGAGGACCCTGGTACGGCGTCGGCGAAGCAGTTGCTGCGTTACGCGAGTCGGGTATCCGTGTCTCCATCGACAGCTTTGATACAGTCGAAGTCGAAGAAGCCACTAATGCCGGCGCCGACCTTGTACTGAGTGTCAACGGTACCAACCGGGATCATGCGCTGGATTGGGGGGTCGAGGTTGTTGTGATTCCCGACCAAGTTGGAACTCTGGAAGGGCTTGATCAGTCAGTCGAGTTTCTGACAAAGCATGGAATTCCGTTCCGGCTCGACCCAATTATCGAACCGATCGGCTTTGGGTTGGCGAAGTCGCTGGGACGCTATCTCGAAGTCCGCGACCGCTACCGTGAGATTCCGATGATGATGGGAGTCGGCAACCTAACTGAACTAACAGATGTTGACTCTTCGGGGATCAATGTTCTTCTCACCGGTTTTTGTCAGGAACTCGCGATCGAAAGTGTCCTGACAACGGCAGTGATCAACTGGGCACGGTCGTCGGTCCGAGAGATCGACTTAGCGCGTCGGCTTGCGTATCATGCGGTGACCCGACGAACGCTTCCCAAACATCGGGAGGACCGCCTGGTAACGCTCCGTGATCCCAGTATTCCCCAATTTGGCCGGGAGAATCTCCTTGAGCTTCAGCGACGAATCCGCGATCCCAATTGGCGGATCTTTGCAGAAGACAACACCCTCTTTGCACTCAACAATCAGTGTTTTCTCGAAGGAGAAGACCCATTTGCTGTTTTTGATCAAATGAAAATTGATGACGCTGAACACGCCTTTTATCTCGGTTATGAGCTTTCGAAAGCGAAGACAGCCTTGACGCTCCACAAGCAATATCGACAAGACCAGGCACTCGATTGGGGGTTCCTTACCGAACCGGAAGTCAGTGCGATTGAGCGGCGCAAGTGGGAGCGACGGTCTCAAGAAGGGCGACCCCAAGAGCAGGAGAATAAGCTGTGATTCTGGAAGGGCTTGTCACGACGATTGGCCCTGACGGATCGCTGAACATCGCGCCTATGGGTCCCCGGGTTGATCCCGACCAATTCGATCGGTTTGTGCTCCGTCCTTACACCACCTCCACCACTTACAAGAATCTCAAGGCAACGGGTGAGGGGGTGTTGCACGTTACGGACGATGTTCTGATGATCGCCCAAGGAGCGATCGGGAAGGTCCTCGATCCACCGACTCGGCCCGCCGATTGTGTTAATGGTCGAGTCATCACATCGGCCTGCCGCTACATCGAGTTTCGGGTCATTGCTCTTGATGATCAACAGGACCGTACCACGATTTTGGTCGAGGCAGTCTACAAAGGACACCTCCGCGATTACTTCGGCTTGAACCGAGCAAAGCACGCGGTGGTGGAGGCAGCGATCCTTGCAACACGGACGGCGTTCCTGCCGGGTGCTCAGATTCGGCACGACTTCGAACGCCTGGCAGTACTAGTGGAAAAGACCGGTGGGCCTGTCGAACGGGAAGCGTTCAACCTGCTACACGAGCATTTGGAGAACCTCGATCGACGTCGTACATTACGCCCCGGCACTCAAGAGCCACTTCAGACTCTCTTCGTCCGTACCGGAAGCCGGCTCCACTTTGGTCCGCTTGCCTGGGGGCCTGATGCGGGGAGGCAGTTTGGTGGTATCGGACTCATGATCGAGGAGCCGCACCTCCTGATGAAGTGCGAGCGCTCTCAGGAGTGGAGGAGTGCAGGACCACTCGCCGAACGTGCGTTACAGGTCGCCCAGCGTACGGTATCAATTCTTCAAAACCAGGAGCGGCCGGTTAACGTCCCACCCTTGTCGATACAGATCGAAGCGGCTCCACCCGAGCATCGCGGCCTTGGCACGGGTACACAATTAACGATGGCGGTTGCTTCGGCTCTCTGGTATCACGGCGGTTGCCGGGGTCCGATTCCAATTTCGTTGGTCAGAGAACTTGGCCGAGGACAACGATCTGGGATCGGGATCGAGGGATTTCACCGGGGTGGATTCTTGGTTGATGGTGGCCACGGCGATGCAACTGGGCCGACGTTGATTGCTCGCGAACAGGTCCCGCGCCAGTGGCATACTTTGTTGATTATTCCGAACACTGGTGTGGGGCTTCATGGTGTTGCAGAGCGCCAGGTGTTCCGCGATCTCTCACCAATCTGTGAGACCACCACGGACCGGCTCTGCCGATTGGTCCTTCTCGAGATGCTCCCGTCACTGAAGGAGAGTAATCTTGTTCGATTCGGCGCTGCGCTCCAGGAATATCAGGGAGTGATCGGACGTTGGTTTGCTCCTGCACAAGGCGGGCTTCCTTTCGGTAGTCCTGAAGCTGCGACGATTGCTCAGTACCTTCAAGACCTCGGTTTGCATGGAGTTGGCCAGAGTTCTTGGGGACCGACGCTCTATGGTTTTGACGACGGATCGGAAGAGCGACGGATTCGATGGGTTGAGATGATCCGTCAGCGGTTCCAGCTTCCCCCCGATCGTGCTTTTTGGACGGCTGCCGCGAATCAAGGAATTGCGCGACGGGACTTGAATATCGGTGAACCGGATTCGGAAGACGCTGATGCCTCCCACCCTTGGAGGGCCTGGCGGCTACACTCTGATTAAATAAGTAATAGTCGTGTTAATCGTTCAATTTTAGAGGTACCCAAGTTCTGCAAGTCGACGCTTGACAGCGTCTTCATCCGTTACATTGGAAGCATGGAGTCCGTTTTGCGGTGAGGTGCTTTGCTGGCGAGTGGAAGGGTAGATCTCCGTCGCCGGTAGTGGTTGGAAGGAGGGCGCGAAAAGCTCGGTCAGTGGGCGTCCATCGAAGTCGTCAGGGATCGGGATGCCAAGGAGGTAGAGGATTGTCGGTGCAATGTCGAGCAGGGAAGCCTTCCTGAGTTGTATACCAGAACGAATCCCCAGACCGTTCGCGATCAAGACTCCCTCCATCCGATGGTCGCCCGTTGGGCCGAATGCCTTCGAGATCACTCGATGTGTAGTAAAGTCGTGGAGGCCGATGGTCCGACAACGCCAATCTCGAGGGATCACCGTGAGGTCCGGAGCGCGGTCCATGAATGGCCCGTCGTAGAGTTCCTCACGTTCATAAATTCGATCGATCAACGGTTCGTCACGTTCTGGGTGTCGGAGTTCATTCAACTCGGCCTTTAATCGGTCGAGGAGCGGTCTGACTTCGGTCTCGGCAACAGCACCGTTGGGTTGCCGACCGCGCTTGTTAATGAAGATCTGTCCAAAGTTCCCTTGTGCATAGGCTTGCGTCCTCGACCAATCGATATGGCGTCTCGATAGAAAGATCGATTCGCCGAGGCGGTCGATGATCCCCTTTTGTTTACCACGGAACCTACTGACTCGATGGTCGGCCATGCCGAGCTTACTCATCAAGCCATAGATCCACGCAGGGGTAATTCCCTGCTTAAAGAACCAGTGTTTTTGCTGGACATAGGGAGATCTGTTGAGCTTGATGTAGCCTCTTTCAAGAAGCCAAACATTAAAGTTGACGTACCAGTCGTTAGACCCGAACCCATGATCACTGATGATTAGCAATGTAGTGTCGGGAGGCAGCGCGGCTTCAATCTCGGCGATCCCGTCGTCGAGTCGTTTCCAGAACTGGACGAACTGGGGTCGGAGTTTTTCGAGGTCACGCCCCTCTGCGGCGTGGTGGGCGGTCTCCCAGATGTGCCAGAGTTCATGCTGGAGACGGTCAGTTGCCATGAGGTCGTATAGGAAGAGATCCCAATCGCAACGATCCATCAAGAATCGGACGGTACGGAGGTGGTGATCAAGAAAGGCATGGAGTTCTTGCAGCGCCTCGTGCTCTCGACCGCCGTCATGAACCGAAGTGTTCCAAGGTTGATATCGTTCGCCGAGCGCTTGCTCTAGCTCGTCGAGTATCTCAGGATCGGTCGCAAGATCAGGCGCCTCGGGTGGGCTGAGAAAATCGCCTAGAATAAACCCGCCGGGTGATGGTCGAGGCGGATAGCTCATCGGGATCGCGCCCGAGACGGTCGCCTTACCATATCGCGCCGCAATCTCCCAAATCAGATCGCTGTTGATCGAATTTGATGTGTTGACTTGACCTGATTCAGGATGATGGTTGTATTCTAAGAATTCAAAAATACCGTGCTTGCCGGGATTCTTACCCGTCATTACCCCAGTCCACGCGACTGGGCTCAGTGGAGGGATCACCGATCGAAGATCGCCCGAGCCTCCGGTTTGTTGGAGGCGGGCAAGGTGAGGCAAATGTCCGGCCGCGATCAGTGGATCCAAGATGGTCCGCGTGGCGCCATCAATTCCAAGTACGAAGACCTTTCGACGCATCCTTGAGTGCCTCAACAAACTTAATGCCCCATCGGTTTGTTCGTGCCCAAACGAACCGACTGCTCGACTCCCTTCGACAATTCATCCAATCTAACTTCGATCGAGGACTCCCGCGACCCTCTCCGTAGCCATTGAGATGACCTGATACATTCCGGGATCGGTCATTCTATCAGTGAGTCAAAGTAGTCTTTTGCGGGTTTGATTGAGATTGAATTACAATTATTTGGTCTTGAATGAAGATTCAGTGTGATTCTCCCGAAGATTCCCCGTTTGCTTAGCAAACCTTTTTGCTCGTGTGCCCCAATATTTTTGCTGGGCGTAATCTGTTTAATTCCAATCAGTTGTGTCGAATATTGTCTTGGCTGGTGAATGTGGGAAGTCTAAGGATTATTGCGGTTGGCTGAAACTTAGATTAGATAGATAGGAGGCGAAAGCTACGTTGTTGTTCGTGCTTGGTGCGATGGAGCGATCCAGGCAGTGTTTGCGGCCAGGGAGGGGTGGTTCTTTTTTCCCTGGAGCCAAACCAGTGCAGTCCCTTTTCAGTCGTGCGATCGTGCCGGCATTCATCTTGGCAACTTTCTTGCCTCTTAAGTCGGCAGATGCTTCCAGTTGCGGCCACTGCGGTGTCGTTCATGTCAGCGTTTGTCCGAAAGTTCAGTACGTTCCGCAGACGATCACTGAGTATCGCACCATTACCGAAACCGTGATGGAAAAAGTCCCGGTGACTACCACCAGGACCGAATACAAGACCGAGTATCGGACTGAAGAAGTTCCAGTGACTCGGATGATCGCGGAACAGGTCCCGGTGACCACCACCAAGACCGAGTACAAGACCGAATACAAGACTGAAGAAATTCCTGTAACCCGGATGGTCACTGAGCAGGTCCCAGTAACCACCAACAAGACTGAGTACAGGACCGAATACACAACCCGCGAAGTTCCGGTTACTCGTTACGTGACCGAACAGGTTCCTGTCACTAAGACACAAACACGTCATAAGACAGCGTATCGTACAGAAGAAGTTCCGGTCACTCGAACGGTCTATGAGACTGTCAATGTCCCTCGCTCGTACATTGTCTGTGTTCCTAAGACCGAAACGATCAATCAGACTGTAGTCCGCAACGTCGTTGAGCCTGTGACGACTACAAAGACGGTTCAGCAAGCTTACACCGTTTACGATACCGTCACCGACACGGTCATGAAGCCCGAAACTTACACTGAAATGGTTCCGCAAGTTCACACAAACTACGTTTGCGAAACCTACACCGAGCAGGTTCCGGTCAAATCCGTTCGCTACGTCTGTGTCGATAAGGGCGGGTATGAAACCCGGACTGTCCTCGTTGGCGGTGGCCACAAGCTCCTGAGCCACTGCGGCCACTCACTTCGAAAAATTGGTTTGGGGCATCATAGTGGTTGTGGCCCAATCTATGCAACTCAAACCGTTTACGTACCGCGACCAGTTCAAGAGGCTGTAGTCGAACACTCGTTCGTGAACCAAGTCCGAACTCGACAAGTCCCGGTTCAGACCACGGTGGAAGTTCCTCAGGTAAAGACTCGGATGGTCCCTCTCGAAGTGACTCGCAAAGTCGCTCGACAAGAAGTTCGCAATGTCGAAGTCCCGGTCACTCAGATGGTCACTCGACAGGTCTCTGAGACGGTTCCAGTTACGCGAACTGTGATGACCCAAGAGACTCGGACTCAAAATGTTCCGACAGTCCAAGCTCGTCAGGTTACTGAGACCATCACCCGTAACGTCCCTTACACTGTCTCTGAGCAAGTTCCCGTGACAGTGATGACGACTCAGACCAAGGCTGTGACAGAGACCGTAACCCAGAAGATTCCGGTCACTCGTGCAGTGCAGGTTCCCGTGACAGTGATGACGACTCGATGTCGCCCCGTCACTGAAACAGTGACTCGCCAAGTTCCGGTCACTCGTGCAGTGCAGGTTCCCGTGACAGTGATGACGACTCGATGTCG
>CAZEAN010000161.1:0-12537 GCA_964510225.1 uncultured Isosphaeraceae bacterium | reverse complement strand
CCTCTCGGGCTGGGTTTTGGGATACGAGCGCCTGGATTTGTTCTGTGATGTATTCACAGAGATGACGGTGTTCCGTGTAGACGATCAGATTGGTCATCCGCGATCGGATGATGGGGGAGTCACCAGGCCCTTGAACTCCCTTGAGCTGTCGATCGAGTTCGCGCTCGACTTGGGCGAGGGGAACCTCAACGGCTTCGCATGATCCCGTCCCTTCACTTGCGGTTGCCATCAGAGGTTCCTCCATTCCCGACCGTCGGATCGGATCAGGTGGTCCGCTTCCCTGGGGCCCCACGTTCCCGCCTGATACTCGGGGAGCCGGACATTCGCCATTGCGGTCCAACGATCGAGGATTGGCATGACGAACTCCCAGGCCGCTTCAACTGAGTCACGCCTCATGAAGAGGGTGGCATCTCCAGCCATCACGTCAAGGATCAACCGTTCGTAGGCTTCCGGGCTGGTGCCACCAAAGGCACTTGTATAGTTGAACTCCATCTTGACCGGATAGATCCGAACTTTGGGACCAGGAAGCTTCGAGGCGATCCGCATGGAGAGGCCTTCTTCAGGCTGGATCCGGATCGTCAGTACAGTTGGCTCGATCGGCTGGTCGACATCGACGTTAAAGAGGACGTTGGGGACCTGCTTAAATTGAATGGCGACTTCACTGGTACGTTTCGGGAGCCGCTTGCCAGTCCGGAGGTAGAACGGAACTCCAGCCCATCGCCAATTATCGATGAAGAGCTTCATCGCCACATACGTTTCAGTGGAGGATGGGCTCGATTCAGGTGGGATCGGCTGCTGCTTGAATCGCTGATAAAAGACTTCGACTTCTTCTTGGTAACCGCGGACAGCGTGACCGTGATCATCGCCGTGGATATACTGTCCCCGGACCACGAGATCATCGACATCTTCAGGACGCATCGGGCGGAGGCAACGGAGGACGCCGGTCTTGGCATCGCGGACCATATCGGCTTCTACAGTGTAGGGTGGCTCCATTGCAACGAGACAGAGACTCTGAAGCATATGGTTTTGGAGCATGTCTCGTAGAGCACCGACACCTTCGTAGTAGCCAACGCGGCTGTCGCTAATCTCTCCGGTCGAGTGGTTGTACTGTGAGAGCCCTTCGGCCTCGGCGACGGTGAACTGGACATGGTCAATGTACTTCTGGTTCCAGAGTGGCTCGAAGATGCTATTGGCAAACCGGAGGACCATTGTGTTCTGGACCGTTTCTTTACCCAGATAGTGGTCAATCCGATATGTCTGACTCTCCTGGAACGACTTGCCAACTGCACTGATGATCTCTCGGGCGCTTTCGAGATCTTGGCCGATCGGTTTCTCAACGATTACTCGTGAGAAACTGGTCTGCTCTTTAGGGTTGGCAACCATCCCGGCATCGCGGAGATGGTCACAACACATCGGGACTAAGAATGGCGGGATGGAAAGATAAAAGACTCTTGCCCCTGGAATCCCGAACTGATGATCGATCGATTCGAGCTTAGCCTTCAGGCGGTCGTAGGCATTGGTGTCATTAAAACTGCCTTCCACAAAGAAGAGGGCTCGGGCGAAGTCATCCCAATGATCTTCGTCGAGTGTTTGCCGGCTAAATCGGCTGATCCCATCACGAGCCCGCTGGCGGATATACTCGTCTTCGTTACCCGAGTGCCGTTGCCCATCCGCACTCAGACCGAATCCGACAACAGCGAAGCTGGAGGGCAAGACACCGTCGACGTTGAGGTTGTACACCGCCGGCATCAGCTTCCGCCAGGCGAGATCACCCGCAGCCCCAAAGATCACCAGCACACAGGGTTGAGGCGTTGACGATTTCAACGCCTCTGGATCGAAACTCTTCAGGTGCTCGACAAGACTGCTTGTTGCGCTACTCATCAGGATTCCACTCGCTTATTGGTCTTGTTCGGAGTTGGATTGCGATCCGTCCCTGCTCCCGCTCTCGCTTGAACGGTCTCGTTTGAACAGTAATAAATCTCAAGAGGTCCTTGGATTTTCTGGACGTTACCTCAGAGGCCAGGAACATTCTTCTCGATATGGCCGCCGAACTCTTTTCTCATTGCGGAAGTGACCTTGTCAGCGAAACTTGATTCACCGCGTGACGAGAATCGTTCGTAGAGTGCTGTCGTCAAGACGTGGGCAGGAATCGCTTCGTCAATGGCGGCCTGAATTGTCCAGCGTCCTTCGCCCGAATCGGAGACACGCCCCGAGAACTCGTCGAGTGTTTCATCACGGAGTAAGGCACGGGCGGTGAGGTCGAGCAGCCAGGAGCCGATCACGCTGCCACGACGCCAGACTTCGGCGACATCGGCGAGTGGGAAGTTGTACTGGTAATGCTCTGGATGCTTCAGCGGCGTTGTCTCGGCGTCCTTCTCGTGAGTTTTGGTCCCGATGTCGGCGTGCCGGAGGATGTTTAAGCCCTCCGCATAAGCTGCCATGATCCCGTATTCGATCCCGTTGTGGACCATCTTGACAAAGTGCCCTGCCCCGCAAGGACCGCAGTGAAGGTAGCCGTGCTCGGCAGTACTTCCTTGAATCTTGTCTCGACCTTCGGTCCGTTCGGCAGTCTCAATCGGCGGGGCGAGTGCCTCGAAGATTGGCTGGAGTCGCTGAAAGACTTCGGTCTCAGCACCGATCATCTGACAGTAACCACGTTCGAGTCCCCAGACTCCACCGCTGACCCCCACATCGACGTAATGGAGCCCGGCTGGTTCGAGTTCCTTCTGGCGTCGGATATCATCATGGTAATGAGTGTTGCCGCCATCAATGATGATGTCCCCTCGGCTAAGCAAGGGGCGGATCTTTCCGATCATCTCGTCGACAAAGGCAACCGGAATCATCAGCCAGACGGGTTTCGGAGGCTCTAGTTGCTCGATGAAGTGTTCGAGTGAGTTGCTTGGGAGAGCGCCGGCATCCCCGAGTTCTTGGACCTTCGCGGGATTCATATCGAAGACAACACACTGATGGCCTGCCTTTAAGAGACGACGGACCATCCCTTCGCCCATCCGCCCGAGTCCAATCATCCCGATTTGCACGGTTCAATCCCCCAACGCAAGTTTGATACGATCGAAGTAAATAGAACTTGTCAACGGAGTTCGCTCAATGTACCCCATGGCGACCTCAACATCGGTAGCCAACAGCCTAACCGCCTTTGTGACGGACATCGACTCTTCCGTCATCGTATTGGACCATGACGGTCGTTGCCATCTCCAGGAAGAGACCGGTCTCAACAATCCCAGGGATACTTCGGAGTTCGTTTGCGAGTGCCTTGGGATCGCTCTCCAGCCCTTCGAGCGTGAGATCAAGAGTGTAATTGCCGTTATCGGTGATCAAGGGTTGATCGTTAACGATCCGGAGCTGACTCTGAAGCCCAGCCTCACTAAGCTTTCGCTGCACTAAGGGAAGACCGAACGGTACGACCTCTACCGGAAGGACCTTGCAGTATCCTTGCCCCAGTTTTTCGGTGAGTTTTTCCGATCCAACGAGAATGATGAGCCGATCCGAAGCGGCCGCCAAGATTTTTTCGCGGAGCAAGGCTCCCCCGAGTCCCTTGATCAGATCGAGTTCCGGATCGACCGCATCGGCACCATCAAAGGTCGCTTCGATCCGTCCAACCTCCGCAAGGTTGACTAGGGGTACCCCAACCTCACGCGCAAGTGACTCTGAAGCGATCGAAGAGGCAACTCCCCGGACCTTCAATCCATTCGACACACGGTCACCGAGCAATCGGATGAAGTCCGATGCGGCGTGACCGGTTCCGAGTCCCACGACCGAGTCAGGTCGAACCAGTTCAATGGCGGTTTTCGCGATTGTCATCAGTCCGATCCGCCTCCGATGGTCCAGTGGGACTGCTTCCTTCTAGAACTCGCCCATACCGTGAATGGGGTGAGATTGGTCACCCTTTGCCGAGGACGCCGCAACTCCCCGCAACTGAACAGAGCCCACTTTTGTTGTGTATCAATCACAACAAGTTAAGAATGGGTTGCCTACTTCGTACTCCGAGAAGTTGATCGTCGCAAGAAAAAAAGCCATCCGCGCGAAGAATTCTCCTACCTGGATCCACTCGACACTACTCGAAGGCAGTGGTTGAATCGAGTGGTCGGGCTCAAGTCTCAATCAAATCCAGCACCTTCTCGATCTGCTCGCGCAACTGCATTGGAGTCCCAGGCTCTCGCAGGTGTTTAGGTTGAGGTTCTCGATCAGTTCCAGGGCTCTGGTTGTGGGCTGCAGGGAACTCCAAGAGTTTCCTGAGTTTGTCGAGTTCATCAAAGAGTCTCCGAAGCTCGGAGATCGTGAAGGTTGATACCTCACCTCGACTGATCGCTTCTAACTCAGCAGCGCCAAGAGCCTCAATCGCGTAGTGAAGTTGCGCGACAGCGTCCCAGTTTCCAGTGAGTTGCTTTTTCGTCCGAGGGTCCGACTGAATCGATCGCACAAAGCTCAAGATTGCGCGACGATCATAATTGAGTTCGTTGAACTGATCGAGGACGCCAGCAAGCTGACTGGAGAGCCTGGTTGCCGTTGTTGCAACGTCGCTGGGCTCGGGGTAAGGCACTTCCATCAGGCGCTTGAGTTCATCGAGCGGTGTTCCGATGTGATCTGCCCCCACTTTGAGTTTGCGATCCGGTGCTTCAATCAGGGCACGCGTCATCGGGTACATCCAGGAGTTCCAAGTGAACGAACCTGGTGCCCCCGATCGCCCATCGTCGTAGCGGAGCCCACCGTCGACATTCGTGTGGTGGCACGAAAAACAGGCGTACTCCGTGAACTCCGGCCAGGCGGAAGGCTTCTGGGGATTCTTCTCTGCTTCAGCGGCGGCTTCGGCTCGATGGGCAAGCAATCCGAGGGAAGCCTCCAACGAAACAAGCTCTCCCAATGCCCATGTCGAAGCTCGATTGGGAGTTCCCTGACCGTTCGCTTTGCGTTTGGCCGAGGTCTCGGCCTGATTCCAGTGTGTCGGGATCCTGGAACTAAACGACAAGAATTCAAAATTGAGGCGAGGATGCCCAGCAGCGATCAAGTCGTGGTTCACTTCTTGATCCAGATTACTTCCGACGTGACAGCTAACACAAAGCCGGGCCTTGGCGATGGTCGGGCGGAGGATCCTCATCCCCGACTTTTCCTTCTCTGTGTCCGGTTTTGATGACCAATTTCCCAAGTAATGCGTGTGAAGCCAGTTCGATGCCTTGCCGTGACAGGATTCACAACCGACACCACTGAGTCCGAGATGGACTGGGTCTGGACCTTTGTCGAAGTCCTCGTCGAGAGGTTCGATGCCACCCTGACGACCAATCTGCTGATCAGCGTATCCATGACATGATTGACAGCGGGCATCATTGTAAGCAGCGATTGATCGGCCGAGTGCCTCTTGAATCGCCTCCGACCGGGAATCGAAGAGCACTAGAAAGGCGTTGGCATGGGGATCGGCTCCAAGCCAGGTGTTATATTCGCTTCCAGTCGTTCCTGGACGCGCGACACCCCCGTGACAACCTCGGTTTGCGCAAGAACTAGTTCCGACCAACGTCGGAACAGTGGACGACGGATCGGCTGACTGGGGAGGCACAGCCTCTGTCTCGGAATGATGCCCCAAGGCACCCAGGCCGACGAGTAGAATTATCACCGCTTTCAGAGTTGGGCGTGCGAAAGTTCGGATTCTGACAGATCGGACTCCGGGGCGGATCGAGTTCTCCCAGAACAGCTTTTCGACCGATGCGCCGTGGCTAATTGGTGGGCTTAAGTCCCTGATCGATTGATTTGAGATCGCTGAGGGTTGAGACACGCGCTGATACTCCATCGCTGCTAGTCAGGTCTGACGAGCCGAAACACTCGAAGCCAACCGGGCGTGCAGATTTGTCTTTAAGAGGGAAACTGTCGATGGGTCGTTCCTCTACCATACAGTATCGAAACTGATCCTTGATCCTCCCTCGAATTGCAGGAGGATTGCAATTTTTTTCTTTGCAATCCATGGAAAGATCGCGGATGATCCCCATGAATGTGCGTTGATTCTGATTGAGTACTCCGATAGTTCTCAGTCTCATTGTGACAAATCGCTGCTCAGACAACATCCCGCCCTAGTCTCAACGCTTCAGGAGTTTTGTCGTGTTGCTGAGTCGGTCATTCTGGAGCCAACAACTCCCCTGGCTGATCCTTACTCTTGTGCTCGGTGGGTCACTCACGGGGTGGTTTGTTTTTGAGCGCTTGCAACGGAATGACTGGCCGGGAGGGAGTACCTGGGTTGGGATGACGCTCGGGATTGTTGGAGGAGTCCTGATTCTCTTTGAATTCTTCCTCTGGCCCCGAAAAAAAATGCGGCGGTACCGTCTCGGCCGCGTGAAGCATTGGATGGCAGGTCACATTTGGCTGGGATTGCTGACACTCCCCTTGTTGATTTTCCACAGTGGCTTTCGACTCGGCGGATCACTAAGCACGCTATTGACCGTCCTCCTCGTGATTGTCGTGCTCAGTGGCGTTTGGGGACTCGTCCTGCAGCAGATTCTCCCCAAGCGGATGCTTGTTCAGGTCCAAGGGGAGACAATCCACTCGCAGATTCCAAGGATCAACGCCCTTACTCTTCAAGAAGTTGGTCGGATGGTTGACACGACCTGTGGTGGAACCTCCGAAGCTTCTGGGTTCCGTGTTGAGACGGATTCGTTCGACGAAGTAGACGGTACCCCATCTGTCGATGATACCTCCCATGTTGTGATCGGCGCGGTCCGAACTGTCGGCCGGATCCAAGGGACTGTTGTACAGACAAGTGCCCCGCTTACCCAAGTCCCTGATTCCGATGCCCTCCGTGATTTTTTTGATCACGAAGTCGTACCTTATCTCAAGCGTGGGAAAGAATCGAAATCGTCATTGCAATGGAGTCATCGAGCCGAGGCAATGTTCCGAGATCTCCGGACGCGACTCGATCCCAAGACCAATCCCACAGTTGACGCACTCGAAGCCGCCTGCGAACAACGGAGACAACACGACCTGCAACTGAAGCTTCACCAGTGGCTCCATAATTGGCTTCTGGTCCATCTACCCCTTTCCATCGCCCTTGTTCTCTTAATGTTCGTTCATATCTACGTCGCCCTTCGGTTCTGGTAGGCCTGCCATCATGAGCGTTGCTGGAAATGACAAGTCTCGTGAGAATGACACTCCTCCGCGACGAGGTGGAAGAAGACGTGCCTCGCGGATTCCACTCGACTACTACAAATCACGTGACAATCTCGGCCGTTGGAAACTCTCCTTGGTTAGTCTGGCACCTCTTGCGGTTCTCGTTTGGGGAGTCTTCCACTTACTGAACAATCGATCTCTCGATCAGACCGCAAATCATGGCCCTGTCTGGGTTGGTCACCGGGTCTGGGAGAACGATTGCGAAGCCTGCCACGTCCCGTTTCATCCGATCAAGTCTGAAGTCGCACTTGCATCGATGATGCGTGAACAGTTGATGGAGTCTGACGCGAAGTGTGAGGTGTGTCATCCCGGGCCGGTCCATCATGAGAACCAACGTCAGAGACTCGTCGAGTCGTGCGCGGGTTGCCATCGGGACCACCAAGGCCGTGACTTTGATCTCAATCGAGTCCCAGATGGACAATGCACCAACTGCCATTCAAACCTTCAGGAAGCGATCAAACCCGATCTCGATCCCAGCTCGGTTCTTTTCGATAACATCACTCGTTTTGATCGAGACCATCCGGATTTTGCCGTTCGGGTTCCGTCGCTTGATGGGCGGGGCCCACTCTTCGGACGGCTTACGGCCGATCCCAATCAAGTCCTCGCGACGAATTCGACCGCACCTGAGTTCAACCGGATCAAATTCAATCACAAGCTCCACATGGCGTCGGGACTTGGTCAGGAAAAGTACTCCTTTGCCAAACTCAAGGAAGAAGATCGCCCTTACTATGGTTGGACCGAAGGAACGCCGCTGAATACCTTGATCCAGTTGGATTGCAACTCGTGTCATGTTCTCGATGGTGGCGATTTCCCTCCCCAGAACGGTTCCCTTGCCGGCACGACAACCGTCGCGAATCATCCGCCCCAGTCGTCGGGCTCGTACTATCTCCCGATCTCCTTCGACAACCATTGCCAAGCCTGTCATCAATTGACCGTGGCAACCCCTGACTTCGCGGATGATCCAATCGAGGTTCCTCACCGACTCCAGCCATCAGAAATCCGGACAATTCTGGAGCGGGGAGCTGCCGCTCAAGTCTTGAAGGATCAACCTAGTCTCCGGAATCGAGAATTGGTCGACTTGGGTGAGGGGCCAAACGACAATGATGACCCGACGGCGATCGCAGACCAATTGCTCCGATCTCGCGCAACTGCCGAACTCGGTACGCAGCGCAGTTTCACCTCCATCGGTGTCGAGATTGACTCGATCGTCAAGCAAGCCGAAATGACGCTTTACGCGTCTAACCAGACATGTCGCGAATGCCACTGGTTCGACGAACCATCCGACGATCCATTCGACTGGTCCGTCCGGGCAGCTATCGTCCCTGAGATATGGTTCCCGCACTCATCCTTTGCACATGATGCCCATCGCGCTGTTGACTGCAACGAATGTCACGGCGGCGTAGAATCATCCGAGCAGAGCTTCGGGATCTACATGCCTTCGATTGAGACCTGCAAGGAGTGCCATGCTCCCGAGCAGAAGAAAGGTGGGAGGATTGTTGCTGGTGGCGTCCGCTTTGATTGTGTGGAGTGCCATCGATACCACAATGGCGTTCGTCCCCAGCAAGGAATCGGCGCGCTCGCGCGGCAGGTCGAATCAGACCGACTGCGGACGATCAAAGCATTTCTTCGGAACGAACCAATCATCTCCAGCGAACAGAATAAGTTGGATCTTGACGCAGAATAGCGACCATTCTCGGACTACTCATTGCAGATGTAGTTGGTCATGGTCCAACTGGCTGCTCTTGATCGCTCCCGGACGACCTAGTCCCTTGATCACCTGGCCCACGCTTTTTGAGCCCGTCCACTACCCCTTGTCTTTGTCCGAGCGTAATCCCCAATGATCGTTCAGGAACTTAATGCGATCCAGGAACGTTGCGGTTTCCTCCCTGCTGAAGAACTCCGAGCCTCGGCCGATCGACTTCGGATCCCGCTCTACAGGCTCCACGAGGTCGCTAGCTACTTTCCGCACTACAAGTTGAAAAAAGGTCCCGAGGTTGAGGTCCTCGTTTGTCGAGACGTCTCTTGTCACCTCCGCGGGGCCCAGCAACTGCAACGAGGGCTGAAGGGGCTTGCGAATGAAGTCGACCCTAGTGGCCAAGTCGTTGGTGTTGAGCCCGTCTCTTGCCTTGGGCAATGCGATCATGCTCCAGCAGTTTTGATTAACGAGGAAGTTTACTACAACCTCACCGAACAGCAGCTCCGGAACCGCATCCACGCCGCGATCGCGAAGGATCGTCGGCCTCGCCAACCCGCTGATCGCTCTCCTGGCCCTTGGCAGATTGACCCTTACGGCGGCTATCCCGGCTTCGAAGCAGTCCAAAAGCTCTTGGCGACCCGCGACCCCGCCTCGGGCAAGCTTCAGGGGATCGATGATGTCATCGATCAACTGAAGATTTCCACCCTCCGAGGGATGGGAGGCGCTCGGTTCCCGACCCACATCAAGTGGGCTGCGGTCCGGAAACATGACACCGAAACAAAGTATGTCGTTTGCAATGCGGACGAATGCGAGCCGGGAACGTTTAAGGATCGGGAGTTACTCCGTCGGACCCCGTATCTCCTGGTCGAAGGGATGGTCCTGGCCGGACTCGTCTCTGGTGCTACTAAAGGTTATATCTATGTCCGGCACGAATATCATGATGAAATCGAGGCGGTGGAGGAAGCGATCCGTGAGGCGGAAGCCCGGGGATTCTGTGGTACGAACATTGCCGGAACTGGCCTGAACTTTGAACTCGAAGTCTTCGTGAGCCCCGGTGGTTATATCTGCGGTGAGGAATCGGCGCTCTTGGAAGCGATGGAGGACCGTCGTGCCGAACCTCGGAACAAACCCCCCTTCCCTACCGATATTGGCCTCTACGATAAACCGACAATTATCAACAACGTTGAGACGTTGATGTGGGCGCCGGTGATCTACCTGAAGGGCGGTGAGTGGTACCGTGATCAAGGTGTGAACGGTTGTCAGGGACTCTGGTTCTGTTCGATCTCCGGCGATGTGAACGAGCCCGGGGTTTATGAAGTTCCCTTTGGCCTTTCCGTTCGCGATCTCATCTTTCGGAATGCGGGGGGAATGAGTGGCGGCCAGCGGCTCAAGGCAATTGCGCCTTCTGGCCCATCTGGTGGGTTCTTTCCTGCCAAGATCCTTCGGGAAAACCTTCCGAACGGCTTCGCTGAAGAACGCATGAGCCCGGATCAAAACACCTTCGATATTCTCGACCTACCCCTCGACCCGAACATCGTTCGGAGCATGGACGGGATGCTCGGTGCAGCGTTCGTTGCATTTGGTGATCGAACTGATCTCGTTGATGTTGCCCTCAACCTTACCGAGTTTTTCCGGAACGAATCTTGTGGCAAATGTGTCCCTTGTCGACTGGGATCACAAAAGCTTGTCGACATGATCAAAAGCCTCAAGGCAGGACGTCTCAATCAAGACGAACTTGATCTCGCCGAAGAGCTTGGTCAGACGATGATCTTCACATCGATCTGCGGTCTTGGCCAAGTCGCCCCCAATCCGCTCCTGAAACTCAAGCAGCACTTCCCCGACGAGTGGAAGCAACTGCTCTCGCATCGTGGCGAATTCCCCGCAGTCGACAACAACTTTGATACCGTGATTTGATCAAGATAGGTTTACTGGAGTAATAACGATGGCTCCTGGAACGGCAACTCAGCGCAAAACGATTCAACTAAAGATTGACGGTCAGACAGTCCGAGTGCCCGAGGGCACAACGATCTACGATGCTGCGAGTCAGCTCTATGTCGAGGAACGGAACGAGCACAACCCGATTCCGATTCTCTGCCACCGCGAGTTTATGAAACCGGTTGCCGTTTGTCGTGTTTGTACCGTTCTCACGCGGAACAACGGTCGTGAAGACTTCAGGCTTGCCCCGTCTTGCCAGCGCGAGGTAGCCGAAGGGATGGAGGTGGAAACTCACCTCACCAGTGAAAAAGTCAAATCCTCGGTAAAGATGCTCACCGAGCTTCTCTTGGCCGACTATCCTGATCTCGAAGACGCCAAATCGTCCCAACCAGGTTTTCTGCCCAAAGATCAAGAGTATGGCAAAACTAACGACGAACTAGTTGCGATTGCTGAACAGTTTGGAATCCGGGACTCCCGGTTTCCGAAGCCGGAGAAAGCAAAACAGATCGACAATTCGTCGATGGTAATCGCCGTCGACCACAATGCTTGCATCCTCTGCGATCGCTGCATCCGGGCCTGTAATGACATCCGACACAACAACGTGATCGGTCGGACCGGCAAAGGGTATGAAGCTAGGATTGCCTTTGATCTTGATCAAGCAATGGGAGACTCTTCTTGCGTTGCCTGTGGCGAATGCATGATCAATTGCCCGACCGGGGCCTTGGTCAGCAAACACCCGGTCCTTGACAAGAAAAAATTGCCTCCCGGAACGGTCCGGGCTGAAGAACTTGCCACACATCCCCTCTTCGATGGGGTCTCAAAAGCGTTCCTCGACTTCAACGAAGGCGCGGTCAAACGAAAAGATTTCAAACCTGGTGAGATCATCTGTCGCGAAGGGGAATACGGCTATGATGCCTACTATCTTGAAGAAGGTGAAGTCGAGATTTATTTAAGTTCACCCTTTAAACACGTCAGAAATCAGAAGAAATCGCAGTCGAAGAATCCGTTTGCAATGATCCGACAGTCGCTCCTAGCGGGTCGTCAGGAGGATCCTCGTGAAGGTGAGCAAAACACCCAAGTGATCACCATTGATGCACCGGTAACACTCACTTACGACAATCCCGTTGCCACCCTCTCCTCAGGTGCGATTTTCGGGGAAATGGCGGCGATGAGCCTTTATCCGAGATCGGCGACGGTCCGGGCCAAGACCAACTGCACTCTCCTCGAACTCGGTCGGAATGTGCTCTACATCCTACTCCGAGGGAAACATTCGAAGAAGCAGTTGGATGAGCGCTTCCGCCAAAATGCACTTGACAACCACCTCCGGAGTGCGGGCGTCTTTACAGAGATTGCCAAGAATGAGGCTCAATTCAAGGAGATCGTCGACTTCCTCCGTCCTCGAGTCGACCTCGTCCGTGTGAGCAACGGTGATGTGATCTGTAAACAAGGGGCTCCTGCCGACGACTTTTATATGATCCGAGTCGGTTTCGTCAAAGTCTCCAATGAACGCCCTGGTGGTGAGCATGTGCTTACTTATCTTGGGCCAGGAAAATCATTTGGAGAGATCGGACTCATGGGTCACATTCCCGAGATCCGCGCCATCGTTCCTCCCGGTGCTCCTCCTGGACGCCGGACCGCCACCTGTACGGCAATCGATCATGTTGATCTTGTCAAAGTGAAGGGAGATGACTTTCGTCAGCTTCTCGATCGTTTCCCAAATGTTCGGGACTCATTTATCGAGT
>CAZEAN010000160.1:0-12662 GCA_964510225.1 uncultured Isosphaeraceae bacterium | reverse complement strand
CGTCGGTTGCGACGTTTTGCACGATCATGTCGACAACGATCTGCGCTTCCGCGATCCTTCTGAAGAGGGCATGAACCACACCAGGACGATCCGGGACACCGAGGACAGTGACCCTCGCCTCATGCTTTGCGAGCGCAGCTCCTGTGACCATGGTCCCAAGAAAGCGGGCATGCTGCTCCGCGACAATCCAGGTGCCACTCGTGTCTGAGAATGAACTCCGGACGTGAATCGGGACGTTATATTTCTTCGCAAATTCGATCGACCGCGAGTGCATCACGCCGGCGCCGAGGCTCGCTAGTTCGAGCATCTCGTCGTAACTAATCCGGTCGATTTTGCTCGCTTCGGGGACGATTCCGGGATCGGTGGTGTAAACACCATCGACGTCGGTGTAGATTTCGCAAGCGACTGCACCCAGTACTGCCGCGAGTGCCACTGCGGACGTGTCGGATCCGCCACGGCCAAGGGTGGTGATGTTAGCGTCAGAGTCGACCCCTTGGAAGCCAGCGACGATTACGATCCGACCTTCCTCAAGAGCCTGCTGAATTCGATCGGTCGAAATATTTCTGATTCTTGCCTTCGTATGGAAACTATCAGTGACGATCCCGATTTGAGCACCAGTAAAGCTAATGGACGGCACACCAAGAGATTCAATCGCCATTGCCATCAAGGCAACACTGACCTGCTCGCCGGTCGAGAGCAGCATGTCGAGTTCGCGGGCGGGGGGCTTCTCGTTAATTTCTCGGGCGAGGGCAATCAGCTCATCGGTTGTTTTGCCCCGAGCCGAGACCACGACGATCACTTGATTACCTTGACGATGTGCCCGGATCGCGCGTCGCGCTGCTTTGAGGATCTTATCCGAATCCGCGACGCTTGTACCACCAAATTTCTGGACTACCAAGGCCACCGTCAAGTCCTCCTCTCAGTCAATTAGATCGGGAATCAAGCGGAACTGAAACGGTTACAGACTCAACGGCGGAGTACGTAGTCACCCATCAATCGCCAACCCTGGTCAAGGAGTGGGCGTCCTTCCTCAGCGGCAATCCGTTCGTTGTAATCACCGCCCGATGGGTCGATCCCAGTTCCGCAGAGGGCCCAAGGGACCGGTGCGCGATCGTGTGCACGAGTTCGGAGTAGGGTCGCGTGGTCTGGCGAAACCAAGAGTCGCCAAGAATCAAAGGATTCGAGCTTCTGTCGGAGGGGGCCAACGATATCCTCGTCTATCCGTTCGATCGCTTCTATTTTGGCATCGGGCCGACCTTCGTGACTCGCTTCATCAGGTGCCTCGACATGGACGCAGACTAGATCGTGCTCATCGAGCGCTTGAATTGCGGCTCGCCCCTTCGCTCCATAGTCAGTATCGAGATATCCCGTTGCTCCTGGAACATCAATCCGCTTCCAACCGGCAAGGGTTCCTGTCCCCCGTACAAGGTCCACAGCCGAGATGATTGCACCGTCAATCCGATGGAGTTCTCGGAACTTCGGGATCTGGGGTGCCTTCCCTTGCCCCCACAACCAGATAGCGTTTGCGGGTCGTTTACCGGCATCGACCCGAGCCACATTAACTGGGTGGGGACGGATGAGGTCGGAGCCTGCTTTCATTAATGATCGGAGAAGCTCAGCGCCGGTCCCCGTCGGGAGGTGATCTTCCACGGGTTGGTCGGGGACATCGTGCGGCGGCCGAGTGAAGGTATCGGCTGCAAAAGGCTCGGCATCGGGTCGCCCTCGGTAGATCATCGCATTCCGATAGCTGACGCCCGGGTGGAACTCAACGTCGTGCCCCTCGAAGTGAAGATTCTGCTGGATCGCTGTTATCAGCTCGCGTCCTTCTTCGGTCGTAATGTGCTCGGCGGTGAAGTCGGTCAGACGTCCGTTCTCGATCGTCATCAAGTTACAACGGACCGCCCAGTCGTCCGGACCCATTGGGATCCCCATCGCGACGACTTCGAGTGGTGCCCGGCCTGTGTAGTGGCGTTCTGGATCGTAGCCGAAGAGGCTCAGGGTGGCGACGTCGCTCGCAGGAAGGAAGACATCCGGTACATTACGCGAGCGACCGAGAAGTCCATCTGCCGCGACGCGATCCATCTCGGGATTCCGTGCAGCTTCTAAGGGAGACTGTCCGTTCAGCGACTCTTGTGGTTCGTCGGCGGCGCCGTCGGGAATTACGATGGCGATCTTCATAGCCGCCCTACCCTCCATCATCCGATCGTGGCTCAACATCCGAGACCACCACCGATCTCGATCAGGCCGATCGTTGATGGTCCAAACTGACGCAAACCCTACTTTACCAAGTGCCATCAAGAAGGTCATCTTGTCGGTCTTATTCTATTGCGCAGAAACTAATTATGTTTGGATTTCCAGTCCTTCATTAGAGCTTGAAACACAAACTCCAGCAGAGAACGAATTCGAAGAAGAATTGACAACCTAGCTGTTAAGACAAAAAAACCAAATCAAGAAACCAAGATTATAGAGAGTACAGGTTGAGCCAACCATGGCCAGGCCGCCGAAAGAACTGGCCGAGCGTGAGCTAGAGGTCTTGCAGAGCTTCTGGAGACTCAAGGAGGCTGGGGTCGCTAAGGTCCGGGATGAGCTTTCTTCTCAGGGGCTTAATCGTGCTTATACGACGGTCGCAACGCTGGTCCGGATTCTTTTCGAGAAGCGTTATCTTGAGCAGATCAACGAACAGCGACCGTTTCGCTACCGACCGTCTCCGAGTTTCGATGATGCGTCGGAGCAGCTTTTGAAGCAGGTGATTGATCGTGTGTTTCGGGAGTCAGGCGAACTTCTCTGGATCCGGTTGATTGAACAAAAAATTAGCGATCGAGAACGAACCCTCCTTGCGTAGTTTCTCCACGATCGCATGGAGGAATCATGAGCGTTTTCGAAAGCTCAATGATTGATTTCATCCTCCGTGGGTTTCTCTTCAGTACTTTGGTCATGCTCCTGTACCGACTCTCGCGCTGTTTCGGGCCCGAGCTTGGTGTCGAAATCGCTGGCTGGTCGATGCTCGCGTTTGTCGTCTTGGCATGGTTACCACTCCAATTTGAGCTTCGTGTTGGACAGGATCCTGCGACGCTTGCGCCGATCGAGATCAACGATGCTTCGAGACCGGTGACAGTGCCAGCGCAGGACCAAGAAGCGGCCTCCCTCGAATGGGATTCGGCCTCGGAATTGTCGACGAATCAGGAGCCCGCTCATTTTGAAGGAATCGGTCACCACGGGGAGTTTTCAGGACCATTGGAATCGGTTACTCGATGACAATAAGTTCGGGGTGGAGACAGGCTCTTCCTTGCACCTTCTTTACTTTGCTGGGCTTCTGGATCAGTATCTTCTTTAGTCGGTTAGTGATCGGTGTCCTCACGATCGATCGAATTAAGCGAGGGTCTGTAACGATCGATGATGAGGCGTGCCTGGATCTCGTTGCGATCCTTCGCGCCAAGCTTTCCTGCCGGCCTGAGGTGATCGTCCGAGAGTCAAAGTTGCTTAATACTCCAGCGGTGGTCGGATGGCGGAGACCATTCATCTTGTTGCCATCTGATCGGCGGAGTTGGACCGAAATTGAACTGAAGGCTGCGATGTCTCATGAGATCGCACAGATCAAGCGTGCCGACTATGCCACCGGCTTGTTGATGCAGCGTGGCTTGATTCTGAACATCTACAACCCGATCGACTACTGGATCCTGCGGCGGTTCCGACTCGACCAGGAACTCTCTGCCGACGAGTTGGCAGCTCGACTCGTTGGAGGCCGAGTTCCGTATCTCTCCAGTCTAGCTCGGCTCGTCCTCCGTCGTGAGCAGCACGAGCGCTGAACGTGGAGGGCCCGAGCTTTCTTCCCTGCACGTGGAACCTTAGAACGGAGAATTGAGATGCTACGAACCCGTAAGACCCGACAAATTCAATCGACCCAACGGGCTCGGCTCTGGGTATTGCCGTTGCTGATGATGACTTGCCTTACAATCGTTGTTCCTCAAGGCCCGATTGGTCCCCAACCTAGTAAGGCCCAAGAGGCTCCCCAGCGCAGCGTTGCACCCGAAGAACTTGACTTCACTGGTGTTCCAAACGATGCCGTCCTCGTAGCGGCCGTCAAACCGAACGTGCTTGCTTCGAGTCCCGAATTGGCCGAGGCCTTGAAGTCGGTGGACCTCGGAGCTTTGGTCGGAGGTGAGGGAATTGCAGCTGCCGAGATCGCCCAACTGACCTTCGTTGGGTTTGGCCCTGATTCGAGATACGGTGGTGGCAACTCCCCGCTTCCCTTCCAGCTGGTTCTGCTCAGAACTGTCAGTGAGAACGCTCTGGCGATGCTTCCAAAGATCTTAGGTCCGGAATACAAGGAACTGAAGGACGGCAACGCGACCTATTATCAGTCGACTGCCTTCGGCTCGTTCGCTGCGTTACTCAACGAGCGGACCCTAGCGCTGACCGAGAGTGAACCATTGGCACGGGCACTCACTCAAGACAGCGGAGCTAGACTTGGATTCCTACCTTGGTACCGTGCCGCTGGCGAGCTTGGTGACCGAGATGTCATGATCGCCTTGAATACAGCCTCGCTCATCCAGTCCATCAATCTTGAGATGGCATCACCGATCGTGGCGTCACTCGAGCCGATGTTTACCAAGTCGTATGGTTATGCGGCTGGACTCGATCTCAGTGCTCAGACCTCGCTTAAACTAGTCGCTTACTGCGGGACCGAGGAGGGTGCCTTACAAGTCGCAGAGACTACTTCCGCATTGAAAGTACTGGGAATGAATGCGCTTCGGACGTTACCCAGTCGACTAGCTCAGGGCCGTGCTGATTTCAATCTTTCAGTTCAAATGATTGTGGATCAAGTCGAAGGTGCGTTGAGGAAGTCAGAAGTTGCTACAGAGGGTACGATTGTCCGACTCGACACGGAGTTTGGCATCGAAGGTCTCAATCTGGTACAGATAATGTTGGGGCCACTTACAACAGCTCGGGCTAGAGCACGGGAGGCCCAACGCACTAATAATCTGAAGCTGATCGGCATAGCCCTACATAACTATTCATCGGTATACGATAAGTTTCCGCCTCCAGTGTTGTACAGCGAGAATGGAACGCCTTACAGTTGGCGGGTGGAGATTCTGCCGTACATGGAGCAAGCGCCACTGTACGACAAGTATCGTTTCGACGAACCGTGGAACAGCCCAGCGAATCTCGAACTCCTCAAAGAGATGCCGTCCACCTACGACGCGCCAGGCTCGAACAATGATCCCACTGAAGCTGATTATTTCACATTTGTTGGTCCTAGGACGATTCTGGGGGCTCCAGGTGAGGGTACTACGTTTGGGTCAGTGAGAGATGGGTTCTCAAACACTCTGATGGCAGTGGAGACGAGACGTCCAATCCCCTGGACCAAACCGGAGGATATTCCGTTCGACGTCGAAGGAATGCTACCCAAACTCGGGGGTTTTAGAGAGGGGCATTTCCTGGCACTCTTTGGAGACGGTTCGGTTTTGAACATCAAACTCGATCTTGATGAAAGCATTCTGAGAGCGCTCATCACGCGAGACGGAGGAGAAGTGATTTCCTACGATTCGTTCCAGCCCTGAGTACAGTCGGCTTACTCCTGCTGATTGTTCCGTTGAACGGGTCGGGCCGGCACTCCAATCACGGTGGTGCCGGCCTCGACGTTTTGGTTCTTGGTGACCACCGCACCCGCTCCGACCAATGCCCCGTTACCAACACGGACCGGTGCCACGAGGATTGATCCCGAGCCAATGAAGGCCCGGCTCCCGATTTCGGTGACTGACTTGTTCAGACCGTCATAATTAGCGGTGATCGCACCGGCACCGATGTTAGCTTCTGCGCCGACCTGGGCATCGCCGAGGTAGGCGAGATGGCGAGCACGTGCGCCGGCTTCCATGGTTGTCCGGTTGACCTCAACAAAGGCACCGACTTCAGCTCCATCATGAAGCACTGTACCGTCACGAAGATGGGCGAAGGGGCCAACCCGACAGCCAGTCCCGATCCGGACCGTCCCACTAATAACGCTAAAGGGGAGGATCGTGGTCTCGGGGCCAATGGTTGCCCGACCGTCAATATAGGTGTTCCGAGGATCGACGATCGAGACCCCCTGCTCCATCAGTCCCGACTGGATTCGTTGTTGCATCACCACGTGCGCTTCGGCGAGATGCCCACGAGTATTCACGCCGAGAACGTCTTCGGCCTCAAGTAATGGTAACGCCGCGACCTTTCGACCCATTTGGGCTAGTAAGGCCGGAGCGTCGGTCAAGTAGTACTCTGACTGTGCGTTTGAGGTATCAAGCTGATCGAGTGCATCCCAGAGTCCTGGGAGCTGAAAGACGTAGCAGCTTGGGTTGATCTCCCGGATCACCAACTCCTCGGCAGAGCAGTCACGCTGTTCTACAATCCGGAGAAACCGCCCCGCCGAGTCGCGGAGGATCCGACCAAAACCAGTTGGGTCGGGCAGCTCAGCAGTTCCGAGGAAGCATTCGGCCTGATCGGACTCTTGACGTTCTAGTAAGTCGCGTAGGGGTTCTGGCCGGAGGAGTGGTTCATCTCCGACCAACACCAGCGCTGGTCCTTCATAGTTGCTTAATGCGGTCCGACAGACTCGGACAGCGTCGCCGGTTCCGAGTTGTGCTTCTTGGCTGATAAAGTGAACATCAGGATCTTCCCTGAGGGCATACTGGACTTGATCAGCGCCAAAGCCAACGACGACGAGAATCGACTTGACCCCGGCACCACGGGCGGCGTCGACCACGTAGCGGATCATCGGTTGGCCACAGACCTCGTGGAGGACCTTCGCCTTCGACGAATGCATCCTCTTCCCCTGGCCGGCTGCCAGGATGATTGCCACCGGCCCTTGCATCAGCCGTCTCCTCCAAACCTGAAGCCCCAATATCGGTGGCCTCATCCACATCATGATTTCAGGTCACGCAAAACGGAGTGCACTTTAGTAAGGAAGAGGGGCATCGGTCAATCGAACCGGTCCTTGGAGAGTCGTCGATATCTTTGCAATGCACAGCCGGCAAATTGCCCAAACATGAACCGAGAGTTTCGGAGAACGCCGAAACTTGAGACAAAACACCATGGATCCGCTTGCCAGACAGGTTCCTTCCGTTAGAATAGTAGATCGTTCAGAATCCCAAAACGCGTGCATCGCTGAACTTCGCACCCGTAGCTCAATTGGATAGAGCATCAGTCTTCGGAACTGAGGGTTGTAGGTTCGAATCCTACCGGGTGTATTTGCCTGAATCTGATTCTGCTAGAGAATTGGTTTTCAGGAATAAGCAAGCTTGTTTGTAAGCCTAGTTTCGTTAAATGATCATGCTTTGAAGAGCGTAAGGGTTCCGATTGCCATTTCTGTTGGAATGGAAAGAGCTTTCTCTGCCGAGTTCTCTTGAACCGTCGATTCTCACATACCTCTACTGGTGATCGGTTGATCTGCCTTCATTATCTCCGCCTCAGACGACGGACGATCAAGCTCTCTGCCTCCCGAGGAATGAGGAATTCGTGATCGATCGGACCGTGCACGCTCGGAAGCGTAATGTACGATGGTGGCGTCAAATCGTCCTTCGATCGCTGCGGATCGTCGCTCTCTCCTATCTCGGAGTTTTGCTCGTGCTCTCGGCCCTTCAAGCAAAGCTTCTTTTTCCCGGACAAGTCTCCCAAGGGACCGCCTCGGCAGACTTCATTCCGCCTGAGGGTGCGGAGTTAGTCGAGCTTCAGACTCCTACTGGGGAACGAGTGACTGCTCTCTTCGGTACCGCGTTGACAACGGACGGGATCCCCCTCGCGGACGCTCCCGTACGGCCGACGTTTCTGGTCTTCTATGGAAATGGTCAATCGATTGCACGATCTGTTGACTTGTTCGACTGGTACCGTGAACTTGGGGTCAACGTGTTGATTCCCGACTACCTCGGCTATGGACTTAGTAGCGGTGAGGTGGGAGAACAGGGCTGTTATCAGGCGGCCGAAGTGTCGTATCAGTATTTGCTCGATCGTCAGGATCTCGACTCGACACAGATCGTTATGGTGGGCTGGTCACTCGGTGGTGCGGTTGCGATCGATCTCGCGGCCAAGCATCCTCCGAGGGGACTCGCAGTGTTCAGCACGTTCACTCGGATGAGTGCACTAGTGCGGCTTCATTACCCAATCCCGGGTCTTACTTTATTGCTCAAGCATCGATTTGATTCGATTGATAAGATTAGGTCAGTTACGTGTCCAACCCTGATCGGCCATGGTAATGCCGATGTCCTGATTCCAGCTTCGATGTCCGATGAACTTGCCAGTGCGGTTGGCGGTCCCGTCTCTTCCTTTCAAGTCAAAGCCGGCCACAATGATTTCTTTGCCAATGGCAAGGACCAAATCGCCGAGTCCCTCCTGGAACTGATTTCGAGACTCGGAGCCAAGCCCGTCAGGTCACGCCTCGCCGATTCAGATTAAACTAGCGAGCGGAATGAGAAGTTGGCTCGGGAGGTTGGACTTGGCTCTACTCGTGTGCGTTCATCTCGCTGCTGATCGCTTCGATCAATTTGCGTTGCCAATCGCATTGTTGTTGGACTTGGCTCGTTGATCCACTCGCGCTGTCTTCGGGACAGAACAGGAGAAGCTTAAACGACGGTAAGAAGGCGGGAGCAAGTAGGGCTCGATCGAGCTTAGATGCCAACTTTTCGGGAGCAATGGAGAGTTTGCGGGCCTCAGATGAGCCGGGCTGGGGCATGTAGAGGCCAATGGGATGGTCGGAGAAGGGTGGCTGCTCCTCCTCCGGTAGGTCACAGAAAGCGATCCAGTTTTCGAGGACCAGGTTGATCAGGCGCCGGCTCAGTTCAGGCTCGCTGGCTGCGGCCAGTCCGAGTCGGCTCCCTCGGAGTGGACCGAGGTCGATTTTGAGCGGTCCGAGTTGGATCGGTTGGTTCAGGAAGCCGTTGTTTCCGAGATTGGAACTGATTAGTCTACGCGGATTACTCAAACCAATCTGGCCTCTCATCTCGATGACAATTATCAGAGGGTCGTTGTGCCGATTACCTTGCTCAGGTTCTTGAGAATGGGACGTATCAATGAAACGACCCCATGGGATTGATCCCATAGGGTCACGGTGTCTACGGTATGCTCTGTTCGAGAGGCAGGAGCGAAACGATCAACCGATCGCAAGTTCTTCGATTAGTTGTCGGTTGTAGTCTTGTGCAAGGCCGCGATTAATTGCTTTGTCGAGGTAGAGGATTTCGTCGCGGCGTTTTTCCAGGAGGTGGGTGATACACCAGCTATCAACGGCGACGTGGTCAGTCCCTACGACGATCGCATCGGACTGCTTGACGTCGTTCAGGCTGCCACCGGTTGGTCCGTTGCGCATCAGAAGCTTCCGGCCATCGGCAACGACGAAGGTGGGGCGGATCATCTTCGCGAAATCTGAGATGATCCCGTGGATGTCCTGGTGGAATTGGTTCCGAGGGTTCCCGAGCAAGCCATACCAGTTCTTGAGAGTCACCGTGGCCTTGCAGAGGTTGTGATCTTTAACAGGACTGACACCGATCACCTTTGTCGCATGACGGAACGGCTCGTAGAACATGCTCCAGGTGTCGCGGATCGTCTCGCCACCGATGTAGAGCTGTTCGAAATAGCTGTCCTTCGGGAGCAACAAGGTTGCACCGGCACGCTGGGCGGCTTCACCGACCCGGGTTTTGAAGAAGCAGCTTTCGGGGTTGTTGATCGGGTTGTCGCAGACAATTACCTTCCGTGCCCCAGCACCGAAGCAAAGTTTTACCAAGGCCGAAACGGTATCTGGCTGAGTCGTTGCGGCGAGGTCGGGATTCTTATCGAAGGCGACGTTAGGCTTGATCACCACTACATCGTTACGCTCGATGAAGCGATCAACCCCGCCCATCGCTTCCAAGGCGCGGCCGACCATCGTCAGCGCTTGCTCTTCGCGGGCATCATAGAGGGCATCAGCGTCTTCAAACGAGCGCGGATCAGGCGGGGTTGATCGGACCACGACCAGATTGTTCTTACTGACCATCTCCCGCGCCGAGTAATCTTGGAGTCGGACGGGGGGCGGTGGCTTGACTCCTTCCATCCCCCAGGGATCGGTAATGAGGACTCCTGTGGCGGCCGCGGCGCCCACAACACCAACACCCGTGCCGACTTGTGTCAAGAATTGTCGACGAGGGATCGGTGCGTCGGCGGGATTTACCCCACCGAAACGCTCCAGGTTTTTTTGCTGAGTCCGGGTCAGCTTCTCACCCATGGGGAGGCTCCAGATACGGGGTCGTTCGGACGGTCTGAGATTGATTCCGAGGTTCAGGAAGACTGAGGGATCCGACCAAGGTTGACATTAGACATGATAACCAATCGGCGATGATTTCGAAGCCCCGATACTCGGGAGCACTTTGAATCGCCCCTTACTCGTCATCGAATGACAGGAAGGGGGATTCGGCTGGAAGAGTTCCGGCGTATTCAAGGGCAAGCTCGCGGGCGTTTTCAGCCGGCATATCACCACTGATGCCTCCCAGCGCATTCCCTTTCTGGAACACTACCTCAACCCAACCAAACGACTCGGCGAGGAAACAGCTCTCGGCGAATTCCGTCTCGATCTCGGTAATCGTCCCACCGAAGAGTTCGATCTCGTCTCGATAGGCGCCCGCGATTTCCTTGGCCTTGTCCGGTGTGGCATAAGTCCGGATAAACGCTTGCCAATTCAAATTGTCTTTGACGTAACTTGCAGTGAACACATCCGTAAGGAACTCATAGCCGAAGACCGCTTCTGCAACATATTCTTGCCGGGTCTTTTCCTCACCTTGGGGAAGAAGGCTGAAGAAGATGGTCGGATCGACCTCCTCAACCTCGGCGGTTTCTGTTTCTTCGGCCGCTTCGGAGATCGAAGGGTCATTCGTTGCAAGGGGCATTGATTCGTCAGCCTTGGCTGAAGGTTCAGGGGCGGAACCTGGGATCATCTCGTTCGAGATCCGCTGTGCGATCTGAAGCGCGAACTCACTGAACTCGGCCGAATCCGTGGTCGGGACAATCTGCACGTAATAAGATTTTGCGTGGAAGAAGACACTTGCCCCCGATGCATAGCCTTCCGCGCCGAGTTCGAGCGGCTCCAGTTCGTCGGGTTTTTCGGTTCCATACTTGCCTAAAGCGTTAAGAGCATTTGAGAGTTCAAAAATGTAGAGCTGAACTTCGTTTGATGGATCACCCTTGGGGTGATAATAGGTGTAGGCCATCCCGACGACGTCGTAGAGGACGAAGCTCTCCGCGCGCCCGTCGATCTTCTCGAAGAGATTCCCGGCGTTGAACGACTCCAAGTAGCGGTCCCCTGACTTTCCGATCTCCCAACCTCCGGGAAGATTCGTTAAGGGAAGAAAACCTGCGAGAGTTTGCTGTGGCTCGGGAACATTCGTAAGTTCGGCTTCCCGCTCCGTAGGACTGAGACCCGGCCCTTGAGCTTGAGCGGGACTGAGGCCCGGGGTTCCGAGATCGGCTCCACCTGGGATCGTTGTCGAAGCGATTGGCACCGCGATCCTTGATCCAAGACCTGCCTCATTAAGTGCTGCCATTAACTCAACCACATCCGCAGGTGGAGATTCGGCATCCTCAAGCTGCTGTGGAGCGTCGAGACCGATCGCGCGACGGACCGCGACAAGGCTCTCAAGGATTGGATCGAGTGACTTCTTCAGTTCTGGAGAATTCGGAGCGACAGCACGGAGGTCAAGCAAGTCGCTGTCCACTGCCTTGACGGCCTCCACCAGTTCCTTGCGCTCTTCTGCGAGACCAAGCATCTGATTCCGAAGGAGATCATCAGCAAGTCGGAGTGACTCCGACATCGACACAGCCTCAAGTTGTTCTTTAATTGCTGAGAACCCGCTCAAGACCGCGCTGGGATCAAAGGCATCGAGATCGACCGCATCTCTCAAGGTTTCTAGCTGCTTGATTATGGGGCTCAACTGAGCATCGAGTTCGGCTGAACCGTCCGCAAGTTCGCGCAAGCCACCGGTCGCCGCTTGGACTTGTTCAACACTCGTCAGTAGTTGGTCCCGGGCACTCCGGACCCGAGCGAGTTCGGCTTCGATCGCATCAAAGGCTTCCTGAGCTGTTCGATACTGTCGACCTTGATCGAGGACGGTGTTTGTCCGATTCGGGTCAAATTCATAACGATCGGAGTCAAAGTACTGGCTCTTCACCAGGAGTACCAAGACGAGGCCCGGTACTCCCATTACTAATGCCGCACCAGTAACAATCGACCACCATTCCGGCTTGCGGTAAGTCCTTCCGCGTCGGGTGAAGATGTACTCTTGACGACCAAGGATCAGGAGGGCAACTGGAGTTGCCGCCATGGCAAAAAGTGAGACCGCCGCGGCGATCCCTCGGAGCGGATCAGACCAAAACCACTCCAGCAATTGGTTGAGCATTCCGCCCCCTTGGGATGAGTTCGTCCGTTCAGTATTTAGTTCGGAGGTCAGTCGATTGAAATGATTATACCCCCTGCAAAACGTCAACTCCAACGACCTCGCCTCTTCCTTCAGCGCGGAAATGACACTTAGGATCGTCGCGGGTTTGAACGATCCCTCATCAATTACTTGTTTCTAAGTTGCTTATTTTAGCCTTCTCTATAGATACTTGGTACCCGTTCACGGGTCGGGTGCTAACTCCGCTCAGAGTCGGACGCTGTTTCACTACACCGACGAGAA
>CAZEAN010000159.1:0-12758 GCA_964510225.1 uncultured Isosphaeraceae bacterium | reverse complement strand
GGCGGCCGCTCCCTGGCTAGATCGGCGTCGGGAAGGACGACCGAAGAGCAACCAACCGAGGACCAGGATCCAAACCACGGACCCGCCGATTAAAAATGCCCGATAACCCCAGGGTCTAGGAGTCTCTTGTGCGATCAGAGAATTCGGTTCAATCTGACCCTCGGGGAGGATCGGATCCACTCGGATCGCGATCGGCTCCAGTCCTTCAAGAGACGAGCCATCCTTCCGTCGGATGTAATCTCGAAGGTCGTAGGTTCCTGGCTCTAACGCATAAAACTCGATGTTGTAGCGAAAACCAGAACCGTGTCGGTACGACTCCACAAACCGGACGATCACTGGCGTCTCACGATCTTCCCGAGGAATCGGTTCTACCTCGGCGCCCGGAATCACAAGTTGTTCGATCGCCCTCGGCATCCCAACCGTTGACTCGGCAAGTCTCTCCTGCCGCCCCAAAACGGTCGAACTCGATTGCGGCAGTATGACCCAGAACAGCGCGAAGAACCAGAGTGCTAGGAATCTCGACACCTTATCGGGCCCCCCGTCCCAAGAGGTTTCTTGTCTGGAAGAAGTGGCGGACACTCGAGACAAACGGCTGATCTGTCGGAAGATAGAGATAGTCGATCCCAGCACGTCGAAATTCATCCGCAATCTCATCACGTTCGAGCCAGTCGTGCCGGCCTCGGACCACGAAGGCACGTCCGGTTTCCGCCTCGCGGGCTCGAACAAATCCCGCGCCTCGGAGAGAATCCTCCGCAGGGTCGCGGAATTGAATCACGGCGGCGTCGTGTCGTTGGCCGAGCCGCTTGAGTGCAGGAATCGCTTGGGGATCATGGAGGTCACTGAGCGTAATGATCAAGGCACGCTGCCCAAGACTCGGCGAGAGCCGCGCAAGCCGACTTGCGAGTGTGGTCGGCTCATCAAATCGATAGGTCCGGAGCTGATAGAGCCACTGCATCACTTGATCTTTCGAGAGGCTCGGTCGGATGTGGAGCCCACGACCGCCAACACCGAGGAGTCCGACGGGGCTAATCCGGTCAAGGCAGGCTAACGCAAGACCACCCGCGAGAAAAACCGCGTTGGCGTACTTACTTCGCGAGGTCGAGCTTAGCGTCATCGATGCCGAGGTATCAACAAGCAGATAAACCGGCATTCGTTTCGGTGCTTCATATTCTTTGACATGGACCCGTCGAGTCCGTGCGGTGACTCGCCAATCAATCGCCTTGATTGGATCTCCGTATTGATAGGGTCTTGACTGCACATATTCGAGCCCAGAACCGAGCATCGGCGAGCGATCGGTTCCGTAACTCAGGGAATCGGCTAATCGCTTGACAGCAACTTGGAACTGCCTTGAATCCATTACCGCAAGCTGATCAAGCTGCGCTTCCACGCAACGACTCCTTTAGTTGATGACCTGTCGCGTTCTTCTCTTCACGCCATATCGGATCTTAGGAGCGAGCAATACTGCGGCCGTTCCGGCTCGGTGCCCCGAGCGGTCCGAGGATCTCGCGGAGGACTGCCGGCCCAGTGCGGCCATCGGCGAGTGCTTCGTAATTGAGTCGGATCCGGTGCAAGACGACGTCTTCCGCGAGCGCGAAGAGATCTTCCGGGATCACATAATTTCGGGCGTTGATCAGTGCCCGGGCCCTTGCTGCTTTAATCAAAGCGATCCCAGCGCGTGGTGAGGCACCGAGTTCCAGATCAGGATGGTTGCGAGTACGTTCCACCGCTTCAACCACATGATCGGTAAAAGTCTCGGAGACGAAGACCTCCTGCACAGCTTCCATTGCCTTTACCAAGTCCTCGACCGACCCCACAGGTTCCTTTTCGAGCACATCGAACTCCGTCCGGGCAACAGCTCCCCCACTCGATTCGCGTCGAATTCCGAGGGCAGCATTACGTCGGAGAACCTCTTTCTCCTCCTCTTTCGTGGGATAGGAGAGCCGGTGACAGAGCATGAAACGATCGAGTTGGGCCTCGGGAAGCTCAAACGTCCCACTCTGCTCGACTGGGTTCTGTGTCGCGATGACAAGAAATGGAGCAGGGAGGTTATAGGTTTCGTTACCGATGGTCACCTTCCGTTCCTGCATTGCTTCGAGCAACGCACTCTGAACTTTGGGCGCCGCCCGGTTGATTTCGTCAGCGAGTAAGAGATTCGTGAAAATCGGTCCTTGGTGGGTCCGGAATTCGTTCGTCCGCTGATCCAGGATTTCCGAACCAACGATGTCCGATGGGAGCAAGTCGACGGTGAACTGGATCCGCTTGAAGTCGAGTGCAATGGTCTTCGCTAGGGTCGACACGAGGAGAGTTTTTGCAAGTCCAGGAACACCTTGAAGGAGGAGGTGGCCACCCGTAAAAAGTGCGATCAGCGCACGTTCGACAACGACATCTTGTCCAACAACGACGGTTCCAACCCGCTCCCTGATCTTCTGGATAAAGCTGACCGTTTCTTCGGAGACCGGCGTTGCACCGGCCGGCGTTGAGGCGGTGGGACTCATAAAGTCTGACATCCTTGAGGTAAGGCAAGAGGCTTTGAATAGAGCAAAACAGATGATGTACTGATCCTCGATCGATAATGTTGATATAACGGGAGGAAGTCACCAGTTCCAGCAAAATCCCGAACTTTTTCGGAGTTCTCCCGGTTCTTCCTCGTTTCGACCGTACTGACAAGTAAGTAAACCTATGCCCATCAGTGATAACGAGACCACGATCCGAGATCTCAAATCCTTGGTCTTTCAATTTACGAGAGAACGTAATTGGGAACAGTTCCACAACCCCAAGGATCTGGGACTCTGCCTGATGATTGAGGCGGGTGAGGCACTTGAGCACTTTCGTTTCCGTTCTGATGGTCAAATCAGGGATCGACTGGCCGATCCCGAGTGCCATCGTGAGTTCTCGTATGAACTCGCCGACTGCCTCTGGGCGTTGCTCCGCCTTGCTGATGTCTCCGGAGTCGACCTTGCGGCCACCCTCGAAAAGAAACTGGCACTCGCTGCCCAGAAGTATCCTGTTGAGCAAGCGTTCGGACGCAACGACAAATACACAGAGTACTCAGGCCAGGCCCTCGACGGAGACCCTTCATGACTCCTGAGCAACGGACATTCGATGTCATCACGTTTGACTGTTATGGCACCTTGGTGGACTGGCGGACGGGAATCGTCGATGCCTTCCGACAGGTCGCCGCTGATCAAGAGCTTCATGTCGAGCCCGAGCAAATCCTCCGGCATTACCATGATGAAGAACCGAAAGTCCAGGCAGGTCACTATCGACCCTATCGAGAGATTCTCGCGAAGGTTGAGCAACGTGTCTTGAAGCGACTCGGTTGGGAAATCGGTGCTGATCAATCGGGGTTCCTGGCAAACACCCTCCCGCAATGGCCACCTTTCGAAGACACAGTAGGAGCACTCAATCGACTCGCCGAATCGGGGTTTCGACTCGGCATCCTTTCCAACATCGATAACGACTTGCTGAGTGAGACTTGTAAGCTCTTACCGGATGTCTTTGATCCTCGTTACGTGGTGACAGCGGAACATGTCGGTTCGTATAAACCAGGACACTCTCACTTCGAGGTCACTCGTTTGCGGATCGGAAGCCTCCGCTGGTTGCATGCGGCGCAAAGCTTCTTTCACGATATTATACCGACCGATGCGCTGGGGATCCCGAACGCTTGGGTCAACCGCCTCGGTGAGAGCCAAGCTGATTACGGTTCAATCGCGCCGACGATCGAAGCTGCTAATCTCAATGAGCTTGCTGACTTCCTCGCGCACCGACCTTGAGTCACCCTTCGACCTCCCTCGTTGTCAATAGTTGACCCGCCAATGCAGTACTGAGGCAACCGATGATCCGGACCACAAAACAAGGAGGCCAAGATCGTCTCGCATCGATCGATGCCTACCGGGGCTTGGTGATGTTCTTGATGCTCGCTGAAGTACTCCACCTTCGACGAGTCGCTAATGCGCTCCCTAAGAGCAAGCTCTGGGAATGGCTTGCCTACCATCAATCCCATGTGGACTGGATCGGCTGTTCCCTCCATGACCTGATCCAGCCTTCATTCTCGTTCCTGGTCGGAGTTGCCTTGCCATTCTCGATTGCGAGCCGGCAGGGACACGGCCAATCAACATGGCTCATGGCCGCTCATGCCTTTTGGCGATCGTTTCTCTTGATTGCACTTGGCATTTTTTTACGATCGATTGGTGATGAATCAACAGACTACACATTTGAAGACACCTTGACCCAGATCGGGCTTGGTTATCCAGTACTTTTTCTGTTGGGCTTAAGGCCATCTCGTGATCGTTGGATCACGCTGGGAGTGATCCTTTTGGGTTATTGGGCTGCGTTTGCACTCTACCCGGCACCTGGAGCTGATTTTGACTATGTTAGCCGAGGCGTTCCGATCGACTGGCGTCACTTGATGGACGGCTTCGAAGCACATTGGAACAAGAATAGTAACCTCGCGATGGCGTTCGATCGTTGGTTCTTGAATCTCTTTCCAAGACCAAGTGAGTTCGAATACAACGGCGGTGGTTATGCCACCTTGAGCTTTATCCCAACACTCGGCACGATGATCATCGGCTTAATCGCCGGACAAGTTCTGAAGGATAGTTCCTCGGCATTCTGGAAGGTCGGTTGGCTTGTCGCGGCGGGGATCGCGATGCTCGCCTTAGGATACGGGATCGGCGAATTGGGGCTCTGTCCCGTCGTGAAACGGATCTGGACGCCAACCTGGACACTCTTTAGTGGCGGATGCTGTTTGATCTTCCTCGGCTTGATGTACGGGATTGTCGACGGGATCGGTTGGAAGAGCTGGACCTACCCACTCCGCGTCATTGGTGCAAACTCAATTGCTGCCTATCTGATGGATTGGCTCTTCGTTGGATTCATTAGCTCCGCACTCGATCGCCACCTCGGACGCGAACTCTTCCGCGTAATCGGGGAACCGTTCGAACCACTCCTCCACGGGGCCGCAGTATTCTTGGTGATCTGGCTAATGCTCGGATGGCTATATCATCATCGCGTATTTATCAAAATTTAAACTATTCACCAGCACGATGACAGCATACGATTCGGACTACCTCTTTGCTTACGGAACGCTCGCGCCTGCGGATGGTGAGGAAGCAATCCGTGACGGTTGGGTTGCCGACGCAGTCCGTGGTGTACTGTACGACCTCGGTCCCTATCCTGCGTTAGTAGAAATGGAGAATCCCAACGCAGGTTGGGTGGAAGGGTATGCCCGTACCGTCAGTTTTCAAGAGTTGGAGTCCATCCTCGATCCCTATGAGGGGACCGAGGCTGGCCTCTTTGAGCGGATCAGACTCCGAACGCGTCGCGGCTTGATCGTTTGGGTCTACCGTTACTGCTTGCCCATTCCAAAGAATGCCGTTGGACCACTGACCCGATGGCAAGGCTTAACGAGCGGTCCACGATTGGTGAACCACTCGGTTTCAGGTGAGTTCCCCTCTCGGATCAAGGGATCCGACGGAACCGGTTCAGTGGGATTGTGAGGCCCCGGTGTTGGACCGGTCCAACAATTTGTCCCGGACGGAATCGACTCCGGGTGAAAACGTTATTCGGTAGAGTGAACTCGTCGTTACGGTTCGTCTGGTTACCGCTGAACGCTGCGCGGCTTACGGCATCTTCCGGGTGGAAGAAGTTCCGGAAGCGGATCGAGAAACCTGGCTGCGGAAGGAACTGACGGAACACCCGAGGACCAAAGGGGAGCGGTTTGAAGAACGCCAACCGCGAAAGATCTTCAGGAGTTGGGGTGAAAGCTCCCCCAAATGGCGGTGCAGCGGCGTTGGGTGGCGGGAACGAGAATAACGCACCCGCCGGAGCTGAGGTCAAATCATCATCATCGTCGTCATCGTCATCATCATCGTCATCGTCAACGACAACAGGAGTAAACAGATCAGTGAGACCGCCTTCGATCAGGAAGGTACTCCCGATGAAGTTTAGCAAGGAGTCTGTTGGAGTGACATAGATTGGTGCTCCGAGTACAAAATCACCTTCACTATCGCCATCAACGCTGAGCGGAGAGCTATCGAAGGGGGAGTCACCTGAAACGGAGATACCCAACAATCCAGGAGCTGTCGGGACGATGAATTGAATCCCGGTCGGTTCTGTGGAACTCGTCGTGTCACCGGTAATCGAATCAATACCAAGCGAGAATGTGCCTTCGAGCGTATTTGGATTACCGGCAATCAGATAAGCCGACCCTGAATTCTCAGCAGCTCCCGGCGCACCGATCAAGATTTCCGCGAGTGCATCATCATTGAGCGACCGAACCGCGCCCAACGAGAAGCCTGCGATATCTCCAGCCGCGACACCCGTGAACTGAAGGTCAGTCAATTCAACCGGAGGGGCGAAGGGATCGATCGCAGTACCGACAAACCGTGGACCATTCGTACCGTAAATGAGCGAGATCTGGCCAGCGTTGGCGTTTGCTCCTGGCGAGCCGACCAAAATGTCGTCGAGGTTATCACCGTCGAAATCCCCCGCAGTGGAGACGGCGAGTCCCGCGAGGTCAAATGTGGGCCTTGAGAATTGGATCCCGTCAATCCCATCCTCGTCATCACTACCAATTACATTCGCTGAGATCGTGGGGTCTTCGCCCACTCCTGTAAACTGGGTGACGAGAGTGGTGGAACCATAAAGGAGATAAGCGTCAGTGGTCGCACCAATCGGATTGTTCGGATCACTGGGCGCACCGAACAATACGTCGTCAATGGGGACGCCACTGAAAGTATCACCGTCAAAATTCCCAGCCGGAGCGATGGATGTCCCCAGCCGATCTTCAGATGCTGCTCCCGTGACGACTAAACCACCTGTCGACGTCGACACGCCGATTGTCGCCAGGTCGAATGTCGGATCGGGCGTACCTGCACCGGAGAACAGCGCACCGCTAATCAAGAAGACCGCACCGTTGTTCACCAGTGTCGCCTCGACAGTGTCAGCGGTCGGGGCACCGATGGCGAAATCGTCGAATCCATCAGCGATCACATCGCCGATTCCGGTGACTTCCGCACCGACCCGAGCTCCAACAAGGCCCGAATGGGTGAATTCGACAAATTCGACCTCAGGAGGAAGTCCGAGGCTACCATCGAGGTCGACAATTGTCCCAGCGGGGAGATCGTCCAACTCCGTGCTGCCAAAGATCAGGAAGGCACGACCGTTGTCGAGATCAGTACCAGGAGCACCGATCAAGAAGTCGTCAATTGTGTCATTGTTCACGTCACCTGCTGCGGCAACAGAGAAACCGAATTGGTCGGTCGTACTAATGTTTGTGGCAAAGGTGATGCCATCAAATGGAAAGGCGGGAGTGCCATTGATCGGGCTAACCTGCGTTCCTTGGCCAATTACTGCTGTATTGGCAACCCGTTCGTCAACTTCGGGAGTTGGCGGAACGTCGGGGTCGGAATCAAAATTCTCCAAGTCGAGGAAGTCGCTGGCTGCAGTACCAGGCGGCTGACTCGCGTCCCTCGATCCAAAGACGAGAGTAACGGTCGAAGTGATCCCTGTAGTCCCTGTTGGGAAGACACCAGCCGCAGTGGACGGAGCGAGGTTCGAGATCAATAAGTCATCGAAGCCGTCAGCGTTCACGTCGCCAATTTCAGCGACGTCAAAACCGGGATTCGAGACTGCAAGGTTGTCGGTGAACTGGACGCCGAGTGCATCATCAGGGACGCCAGAGGTCCCTAAGACCGGAATCCCATCGATGCTCGGGGAATTCACAAAATCGATGAAGCCGTTCTGGAGATTGACCGTCGTCAACAGGACCCGGGGTTCCATTGACTGAGCACTGGGGCGGAACTGGCGGCGGGACATTCGACGCGCCAGAGTGCGGCTCGAGGGCAAGCCGAATCGCATTGGGAGACTCCTTCCTGATTGCTCCAGAGAAGAACCGACCGACCGCGACCGGTCGCTTGACCCCGGCTTACGGTCCTACCGAATCCGCTTTGAACTTTCGGTCCGATTCGATAGTCAACTCCATCGGAAACAGTCCGGGGATTCCGGAGCCCAGGCCAATCTGGCGCAATCGACTCATTCCGACAAACTCGCAGAACCGATAACCAGAGCAAGTCGACCTGGTTTGTCGCTAACTCCAGGTGTCAGTCACGGAGATCATCGAATCGAATCGGGATCGGTCCCTCAGAGCATAAAGCTGAGCTCCACATGATCCCGTTGAGTTCGAGATTCGTCGCGGCGGCAACGCTCTATTCTTGAGTGCCCTAACGCGAAGGAGTCGCGATTGTGAACACGCTAATCGATCGAAATCGAACTCGGGTCACGGCGACAGCAGTCGCCTTGGCGGTTGCAACCGTCGCCACCGGTTGCACCCGGGAGTTCTTCCGAAATTGGGCTGACCAGGATGTCGCCGAGGCCGTCTTCGAGAAGAGTCGCGACCCGCGTTGGCGGATCGACCAATTCACGAAGGAACCACCTCAATTCTCCCGATTCGGCGAAGCTTACGATCCCGATTTTCCGCCGTCTCCCCCAGACGACTATGCCGCCGAAGCGCTCTCGCCGCGCCCCCAGAATCCCGACCACAAAGTGCTAAGCCCCGAAGAGGGAACTGGTTACCTCGATCGTCTTGAAGCATTCCGTCGGCAACGCGAAGCGAGGGGTGAGTCAATCCGGCCGATCGACCGTGAGTTGGACTCCGGGCCGATCGTCGAGGAGGGTGTTCAGATTCCTCCGACGGTCACTCCCGATGCCAACCCGTTTCCAATAAATCCAAGGCAGCCAGACGATCCGTTGTCGCCTACTCTAGATAACCCCTTGGAGGAAGAAGCTCCCGGGGATCCTCGACGTGATAATGACAATCTTCTACCGGGAAGCGCTGATTTCGGCTCGTCGGAACCACCGATGACGCCACAAAGTTCCTCCAGCGCTCGGATCCAAGACCCGGAACTTCGCGGAGAGCTCCAGACCCGAGATGATGGCGTGCAAGTCGTAACTTTCCATCAACTTGATCTCGGTAACCAAGGTGACACTGGACTTACCCAAGATCCATCAGGTGAGACCAGACTCGGAGAGGAAGAAACTCAAGTCCGATCAGGAACATCACTCGAAGAACTCGCCACGTCCGGAGTCGGTAGTGAGGCTGGTGAAGATGGGGAGGGTTTGATTGAAAAAATTAGACCTCGGGCCATCGAATTTGACGAAGCATTCGCGGCGGGATATAGCGAAGAGATCAATCCCTATGTGATCGACGCTCGAGAAGCACTCATTCTGGCCTTGGAAAACAGTCGTGCCTACCAATTTGCACTCGAAGACGTCTATTTGGTTGCCCTTGCCTTGACACTCCAACGTTTTAATTTCACGCCTCAGATCAACGCTGGCTTGGGCCCAGGTGGGACCTTCGCAGGTGGATTCCCCACCAACCCCGGGAACTCATACCTCTATCGGACCCTTGAAACCGGAAACCAGACCTCGACGCTCGCACTCGGTTCGGCACTCGGGATCGGCAAGTTCACTTCCTTTGGCGCTTCGATCGTCGGAAATGTTGCCAATTCAACCGTGATCAACTTTCTCGGTAACAGTACGAGTCCGGTAGTCACCACCTCAAACTCATTCTTACCACTACAAATCTTCATTCCGTTCCTGCAAGGAGGCGGACGGGCTGTTGCGCTTGAGAATTTGACTCAGGCTGAGCGTAACTTGCTCTACCAGATCCGTGATTTCGCCCGGTTCCGCAAGGAGTTCTTCGTCTCGATTTTGGCGGGTGGACCGGTGAGTGGTGGAGGCCCCGGCGATCCGTCGATCGGATTCCTTCAGCTTCTCTCAACACTTCAAACTGTTGAAATTAATGCCAAAACGGTTGAGGCATTCCGACGGGTTGAAATCGTCTTTAACGAGCTTGCTCAAGGGGCGGCGTCGAACGTTACGCCACTTGACCTTTCGAACGTTGAATCTAACCTCCGGGGTGCGGAATTCAGCTTCGTCACATCAGCAAACAATTATAGATCTTTCCTCGATAGCTACAAGCTCCAGCTTGGCCTTCCGCCAGACACACCACTGATTTTGGACACACAGGGAATCTTAAGTGGATTCCGTGATGTGTTTAATGAGGTTGAGGAACTTGATTCACAGCCTCGCGTCGTTCTCGAACGCGTTGTCGACAAGCTCCCCGTTCTGCCAGAAATCGAGATCGAGGGTCGTCCAGTCATCGCCTCGCTGCGTGATGCAGAACGCCTGGCTCGTCGACAATCGCTAGTCCAAGCGCGGATCACCGAGCGAAAGCTCCTGATCGCAGACATCGAGGATCTTCGAAACGACTTGAGTAATCCTCTCATCGACGATCGCCAGAAACTCTTGATCCAACAGCAACTAGAGCAGCTCCTCAAGTTGCCCCTCGCGCAGGATCCCGACACGGCAGATGCCGAAGATCGTGCCGAGTTGTCACGTCTTTCCGAAGAGGAGCGATTGGCCCTCCGCCAATCTGTCGAGGACCAAGAGGATCTCTTGATCTCAGCCGAACGTGTCGCGTTGCAAAACCGGCTTGACTTGAAGAATTCGAGAGCGGAGCTTTATGATGATTGGAGACAGCTTGCCGTTACGGCAAATGGTCTCCAAGGTGTCTTCAATGTCTCGTTGACGAGCGAAGCGTTGACACCTCCCACCACAAATAACCCCGCTGGCTTTGATTCACAGACCGGTGAATTCTCGCTCACCTTTAACGCTGAGCTTCCGTTGATCAGACTCGCGGAACGAAACGCGTTCGTGGGTGCCTTGATCACTTATCAGCGTTCAAGGCGAGCATTGATGCAGATTGAGGACAACATCAAGCTCACCATCCGAAACGCGATTCGTGACTTGAAAACTGGTTTCCAACAGTACGAACTTTCGAAAGCCAGTTACATCGCTCAGCTTATTCAGCTTGACCAATCGTTCCAGCGTTATCTGGAACCTCCACGCGGTGCTGGTGCCGATCTGGCAGGTAATACTGTACTTCAGCTCACCGGTTCGCTGAACGCAGTCAACACCGCACAGATCTCGCTGATCGGCAACTGGGTTGGCTATCAGACGGATCGATTGGAACTGTACCGTGACCTCGGTATCTTACCCTACGATGAGTGGGAGGCTTACTATGAACTTTTCCCTTCAGCAAAAGCAGCAGAAGTCACCGTCGGAGGCGGCCTCCACACCTCGGCCGGAGCTTCCGGCGGTCCAACGAGACTCCAACCGACGCTCGGGGGGGTCGGGGCTGTTCATTAAGCTCTTCGGCTTCCTGTTCGTCGCCGGGATCGCGTCAGCAGCCGGATATTACGGCTTGACATTGACTGACACAGCCGGTGGAAGCACATTGAAGCTGCCGGAGCGACTCGCTGGTTGGTTCGGCAGTAGCAAATCGGATGTGCTGACGCACACCGTGAAGCGTGGGAGTCTCGTCGTTACGGTCCGCGAAAACGGCAATATCGAAAGTACCGACAACCTCGAAGCAAAGTGTCAGGTCGAGGGCGGTACAACGATTATCGAAATCCTCCCCGAAGGTGAGAAGGTGACGAAGGGGCAACTCGTCGTCACCCTCGATTCGGCCGGTTTGACCGATGACCTCGCGAACCAGCGGATTGCAACCGAACGGGCAACCGCTGACTACGAAAACGCCCTCAAGAATTTCGAGGTCGCTGAGATCAACGTTACGGAATACATCGAAGGGCTTTATCCGCAGGATAAGAAGACCATACAAGGTAACATCAGCCTGGCACGATCCACGCTGACCCGTGCGGAAGAGCGGCTCGAATGGTCGAACAACATGGTCGACTTGGGTTATGTGACTGGATCCGCAAACCTTGCCGACAAGTTCGAGGTCGATCAGGCTCGTTTTAACTTGGAGCAACAAGAAAAAGCTCTTGAAGTCTTAGAAAAATACACTTATGAGAAGCAAATCAAGAATCTTCAAGGTGATGTCGAGAAGGCGAAGTCGGACATGCTCGCCAAGCAATCGACCCTTGAGCTTGAGAAAGAAAAAGAAGACCGCCTCAACCGGATGATCGAGAATTGCAAAATCTATGCACCGGGTAACGGAATCATTGTCTATCACCAAGAAGAAAGTCGGTTTGGTAATTCGGAAGGTCCCTCGATCCAGGAAGGGGCTGCGGTTCGCGAACGTCAGACGATTTTCAAGCTTCCTGATATCGACAGCATGCAAGTGAACACCAAAGTTCACGAATCAATGGTCGATAAAGTTCAGCCGGGGATGAGTGCTCAGATCCGAGTTGACGCCTTCCCGAACCGAGAACTCAAAGGTGCTGTTACTCAAGTCCGACCGCTTCCGGACCCAAGCAGCTTCTTCAGCTCGGACGTCAAGGTCTACACCACATACGTGAAGATTAATCCAGGACAACCAGGTTCAGAAGACCTTCGTCCGGGGATGACAGCTGAGGTCACCATTCTAATCGCTCGACTTGACGGCGATGATGTTGACGGTGATGGCAATCCTGATGGCGTCTTGAGCATTCCGGTCCAAGCAATCTATGAATACGGAGGCGAGAAGCACGTCTGGGTTTCTCAAGGTAACAATACTTGGGAGAACCGGGTCGTTGAAGCCGGAATGTCGAACAACCAATTCGTCGAGATCGTTGACGGTCTCGAAGAAGGTGACGTTGTCGCACTCGATCCGCCGTCGGTGATGACCGAGGACGAGCGTGCTGCGGCTTCTGGTTCGGATAAGTCGCGAAAAGACGCCGACGCCAGCGAGTGGAGCGACGAAGACGCCTCCAACGCTGAAAAAGCAAAGAGCGAAGCGACTCCTCGGGGTCGTG
>CAZEAN010000158.1:0-12770 GCA_964510225.1 uncultured Isosphaeraceae bacterium | reverse complement strand
CCCACTACACTTTGAAACAATCAACAGTCTTGCGTTCGGCGCAAACGACCAGGTCATTGCCACGGCGAGTAGTGACTCCACCGTCCGGATCTGGGAAACCACCAACCCCTCGCTCTAGGGAACTTTGGCGTCCTCAACCGATGGGAGCGACTGGATTGCCTACACACCGAACGGGTTCTTCGATGCTTCACTTGAAGGTGACCGTCGCGTCACTTGGAATCCGACCACGCTCCTAGACGCTGATCGAGAGGCAATTTGGCTCCACCAGTGGGCGGATCTGCTCCATGTGTATGGACTCACCACTTCGTTCATTAGCGGCAATTCGCCGGCGCCTCCTCAGCTCCAACAGAGTCCGCCTCCCCAAGTGACTCTCAGAACAGTAAGCCCCTACGATCCGAATCAGCGTGAGGTCAATCTTGAGATTAGGGTCGGGTCTCCTGGTGCAGACAGACTCACGATCTATCATCGTGGTGTTGCTGTTGAGTCACGTGAGTTGTCGCTGGCAGATTTCGACGAACTCACTCTGGAAGTCTCCCTGACGCTTACACAGGGACTAAATGATATTTACGCCTTAGCTAGTCGTCCCCAGGGAATCGACGGGCTTTCACCGACGCTGGAACTTCAATGCGACCGTCCGGCCGATGGCTTGCTTCACATTTTGTCAATCGGAGTCAGCCAATACCCGAATAGCCCCAAGGAGCAGCACCTCAAGTTTGCCCATGATGATGCTGAGGCAGTCGCTGATCTCCTGAGTCAGAGGGCGATTAAGGGGGTCGGCTTGAAGAAGGTTTTCACTGAGGAAGAGGCGACCCGCGAGGCGATTGAACGAGCACTCGACGAAATCCGGGTCGCCACCATGAAGCGTCCGGAAGATTCTGTGGTTGTCTTCATGGCTGGGCATACTGACATTCGTGGCGACTACCTCTGCTTGCTCCTCCAAGATGCCGAACTCCCTGAATTGCAGATCGCTCAAGCAGTCGGTGATGGCGAATTGCTCGTACGAGGCGCCATAGCTGATGGTCAGAACCGGGGTCGAAGACCTCCAAGGCTCAACGGTGATGATGTCTTGCCGTATTACGTGATCCACCGAGGACTTAGCAATATCCGTGCGTTAAACCGTCTTGTGATTATCGATGCCTGCCAAGCTGAAGCACTCCACAGTGATCCTGGGGTGCAAATGGTTACACGTTGGATGGCGGATCGGGACGCCTATGAGGCAAAAACCTCATACATTCTGGCAGCGCGTCGCGGTGAACGCGCTTTCGAAGCGGATAAACTACGGCATGGGTTGCTCAGCTACAGTCTGCTCTACGGACTCGGCTACGATGACCTGAAGATCATTCCTGAGTCCGAGATTTTTGACGATTGGCCGACTGCCGATCTCGATCGTGACCTCACAATTCGAGCTAGTGAATTGCGTCAATATGCGGAAGAGACACTGCCACCGCTCGTAGCGCATTTTGTTGAGCAAGGTCTCGTGGTTTCGCGTGGGCGGCGCGGACAAGAAGCGATTGGGGTCGGTACAAGTCAAACCGGAGATTTCCCAATCGCCACCATGCCCGAGCTTCCCTAACTCCATCTCGTTACAAAGAATTCAAACATCCCCCAGGTTTCTTTACTCATTCAGAATCGTTTCATTCTGAACTTTCTCACGGCTGAATCTGTGGTGCAAACAGTTCAATTTGCGCAGCAGGCCGATACCTCAACGGATGAGAATAGAGTTGGGGATCTTGTTCATCGTTGACATACGCATATACCCGACTACAGACAACTTTGTCGAAGTCATCGAGCATGTAGGGTTGACTTTGGTCAAGTGCTGGAAGCACCTGTGCTCTTTCGTCCAAGGATTCGGAAACAGCCAGAAAAAACGCCCCGATTCGACCTCGCTCCACGTCTCGAACAGTGAGACTTGGCTTCTCTCGTGACGCTGTGAAGACGTGAGCACCGTCGGTATAGGCAAGTTCGCGGACCCACTCGCGAAAAGGATATCCACCATTAAGCTCGTTGTCGTGAAATCCATCAAGGAGAACCACGACAAAGCAACCTCGGTAGATAAGTTCATGGACCACGTCCGAGACTACCGAGGCGTCCAGTGGTTGTCGCTTGTTGTTGTTGTCGAGCGGGCCCAAACCAAAGAAGGCGAGTTTGTCCGGATCGTCTTGCAACGTTGCCAAGTGGGAATTGAGAATCAGAAATACTGTATCGCCGCGTTTGGTGTCGACCTGGCTGACTAGCTCATCCAGCACTTGGGAAGCATCAACGATCTCTTTGTCTTGATCCAGTATAAATTGTTCGATCCGTTGCTGTCCAAACTTCATCCCCTGTCCCGGTCCGGTCGCAGACTTTAGAAAGTTGGCTGTCGCGTTGAGATCATTCGGGGCGTGCGGAATTGCCAGGTCTTCATCCTCGAACTTGCTGGCACCAATTGCCCAAACGAACAGATTCGAAGGGAGTCTGGGCATATTGGTCTCGAAATAGACATCCTGATATTGGATGTTCTGCACCCCGAGATTGTCGGTAACTTCAATGGCAATTCGATTCTCTCCAGGACGCAGTTCGATTACCTGCTCTTCATCAACACTTTCTAGTGGGGGATTAATATCGAATTCTTGGATTGGTCTTCCATCGTTTAAGATCCGGATCTGTGCGATGGTCCTTGGACCAGCACCATCGGCAGTGACTTGGACCAAGGCTTGATTCTGGAAGACTTGCTGTGGTATTGGTCCGAGAGTGATGTTGGGAATCCGCTCAATCTCCGGAGATGGAATCACAGCCGTTGGGTCATCCAAGATCTCATCAATAATCTCCGGTTTGCGCAGTTGCTCCTCGTAGAACGCCAAAGGACAGGACAACGTCGGTCCAGTCAACTGATCACCGGGAGGAGGGTTTAAATGCCACCCTACCATCTCGAAGTCTCCCGCGATTGACGATGTGTAATATCCCTGCGGCGACCAAAGGACCCACTCCCCATTGGTCCCGGGGAAGAAGGTAAGTCTTGGTTGGTCAACCTTTGAAGTCCCCAATGGCTGCAAGTCCGGTTCATTATCAAGTTTGACATGATGTAGTGTGCCAGGTGTAGAACTGTTTATCGATTCGACGAATGCCGTGAGGTCGACCATTTGAACTCCGTCGACGAAACACATGCCAATGATGTCACCTTCTTGGAGTCCCATCCTATCTGCATAGCTTCGCGATTCGACGTTGCGGACGATGAGTTGTTCTTGGGCATTTTGCTCAAACGTCGCGCCGAGTTCCGGAATTTGGTCAATTCCTACGAGCGACCAGAACCGGATTGTCTGGTCACTTGAGCACGTGACGAGCCATTTCCCATCTTCCGAGACGTCCATCGACAAGACTGCGTCTCGATGCCCTCTTAGAATACGTACGACCGATCGATCTGAGAGGCGATAAACAAGGATATCTCCCGAGTTCGCTCCCACAGCAATAGTCTCGACCTCACGTTCATTCGTCCCGGGGGTATTTAGGAAACGAGAGCACCACCACCTCTTGTGCTGTGCAGGATCCAGCTTGATGCGGAAGTTCGGTTCACCGCTTTTGAGTACCTCAAGTTCGTCGTTATTAGTGGCCCGAACACTCCATTCCTCGTGAGTTTGAAGCGCAGGTTGACCACTCGTCATCACCGGATGTTCACCAGCAATTGATGGATCAGCATAAACTCGGGCCCGGAGATCAAAGACAACCGGATTTGCATCAGGTGCGTTCGGATCATCCGGGCGTTCTCGTCGGAAGATAATCTTATTCTGGTCACCCTTGAGGAAACCGACATCCCAGATCGTGGTTCCGTTTCCCTTCAGCGTGATGGTCTCATCCCTATCCTTGTCTAGTTGGGCAATGGTTACTGCCTGTCGGTAGTCGCCACCAATAGCAAGGGAGAGACTATCCGGACTGAACTGGAGTGCTCGGATTAAACCATAGTCGGTGGGGACGAGACGGGGCGGCTTAGCGCCATCCAGATCCTTCGCATTCGTGTTCAACACATAGACGTTGCAATCCTCGATGATGCGCTTGTCCTTCTGCGCGTTTTGAGACTCCAGAAGCACGGAAAAGGCAACCTTTTGGCTGTCTGGACTCACCGCAATCGCTTCGATCGGACCTCGACGAACCATTCCTTGTTCGTCGATGACGCTTCTATTGATGAGCCGGGGCTTGTTGTGGATTTGTTCTGGGTTGAAGCGTTCCAAGCGGCCGCCTTCACGACCAACATATAAGTATTTTCCATCAGGTGTGATTTCCATCGCGTTAATGGCGCGATCATTCGAAGCAATCCCGGGATCGAGTTCGGGGGCTTTCATAAACGGGGTTTCGGAAAAGTCCCCCATCGTCCACCAATGCCAAAGCCAAAGATTTCCCAACCGATCGGCTGAGTAGATATATTTCCAATACCCTTTATTGGGTGAGAAACTGATCTGTTGGGCTATTCCTGGGTGTTTCAATCGTCTTATAGGCGTTGGACTTGGATTCTTGAGATTGGTGAACTCCCAGATCATCACAAGACCATCATTGCTTGCGGAAGCCAGATAGAGGGTTTCTTCAACATATAAAAACTCAAGGTCGTTGATAACGTCGGTGTGCCCTTTCCTTTCTGGTAAAGGAATTCCGTGCTCCACGACCGGAATACCCCCAATGGGAATTGAAGAGTTGTTATCCAAGAGCTTCGGGTATGGATAAAACCGAATTTCTCCTTCTCCTCGATCGATACCATAACCAGCAACAGCAAGTATACGTTGACCGTTCGGTAGCTTCGGTGATAGAGCCATTGAATACACTCTTCCACGCCGATTAACCCAAATCGTGGGCGAGATAGAGTGTTCACGGGTGTCTCTGTTCGCCGAGATATCCCAAATGTGGATTGTTTTGTCGTCACCTGATGTGAGAACTCTGCCATCTTCCGGAAAGAGAATGGAGCGAATGAGCCCGGAATGACCGCTCCGGTTGTGCACAAGGATCGGATTCTCAAAATAGCGTACCGATTCTTGACACAGGGTAGGTGTCACCCAAATCAGATTCGCTGGTAAGAATGTAATTATTGCCAACGTCGTCGTGATCGTTGGTCCCAATGAGTGTCTAGGATTTTTTGGGGATTTTGTTAAGATTGCGGGAATCACAGTTGCGCCTCTGATGTGTGGATACTAACCAAATGGAAGAAGTTGAAAACCTAACCTTTGATTATACGGACTAGGTTCTGTGAGAGAACAGAACGGATTCCGCTAGAATTGGTGATCACTGAGGTAAAACTCAACGATGTGTAACGCGATAAATTGGGGTGTTGGGAAAGAAGCATCGTAATTGTTGCAAGTGACCTGTCATTCAGCGCCGATCAATCTCCAAGGAACTCCTCAATCGAAGGACTCGGTCGACGGAGTAACGGTTTGGGTAGTTGGGGTGCGATGGGAAAGGTAGCGTGGAAGAACCCACGGACCTGCCTCTGATGCCCGGCTCTGGTCGAATCCAGGAGGGATGGGGCTTCGCTATGAACAGGATGTCACGATTGCTTCTGCCGGTTGGCATGGTCGCTCTCGGCCTCTTAGTCGATCCACTGCCGGATCGAGTGAATGCTCAATCAATCTCAGAAATCCCGCCTCCTCGGATGCCGGGACCGTTGTATTCCTCAGGACAAACTCAACAAAGACCTTCTTCTCAATTTGGTGGAATAAGCGAGATTCCTCCTCCCCGAGTCGAGGGCTCTGAGGGTACGGATACGGAAAACACTGGAAGTGCAACCGTAGGTGGGAGTGGGACTGGTTCGGATACGAGTGGTGGTGATGGAATCGGTCCAATCGGCGACACTGGTTCTACTTCATCGACTACCGACATTGGAACGACAACTCCAGACTTTCCAACGACACCGCCAACAGGTACTCCTGGGACGACTGATCCAGGACTGGGAGACCTTGCAACGTCTGCTTTCGGGGCTGGTTTGGGTGGTAATGAAGGTGGTACGGGAATTAGTGTCCCGGGTTTGATCGGGGACATGGGCCCGACGTTCTACAGGGCGCCGAGTGCGGCGCAGGTTTTGGCACCGGTCGACGGCGTCCCTCAGCCGCCCCCACCTCCTGGTCCTGGAGCGAGAGCGCTACCGGCTGCTGTCCGAACGATTAAGTTCGCCGAAAACCAATCACCAATACCCCGAGATCGATTCTTCTACAACTTCAATTACTATAGTGAAGTAGGTCAATCAATCAACGAAGCCCTCGGCATTCCCTTTCGGGATATCGAAGTTTATCGACATATTTTTGGTATAGAAAAAACCTATCTTCAAGGACGTGGTTCGTTCGGCCTCCGCTTCCCCATTGACACCATTTCTGCAAATATTGCACCGGGTGTTGCACAAAGCTCTTCGAATCTGGCTGATACAACCACGGCAGTTGGCAATCTCCAGGTTTTTCTCAAGCACATCCTAGCGCAAGATCCGTCGTGGGGATTGCTGTCGGTAGGTGTCCAAGTCAGCACGCCGACTGGCCCAGATGAATTCGGTGGAGCTCGCTTTGTCGATCCACTCAACCCAACCCTGATTCAGCCATTCTTGGGTTACTACTTCTCACGTGACCGATTTTTCATGCAGGGTTTTACTTCTCTGGAAACGCCAACATCAGACCGAGCTCCAACGTTCCTTTTTAACGATATTGGGTTTGGTTACCGCATGTATCAATCAACATTCCCGAAACGAGGCATTACCTCCTTAGTCCCGACGTTTGAGGTCCACGTCAACAATCCGTTAACCCATCGGGAAGCGTTTCTTCTTAGTGACCCAGCGGGATCGGCAGACAACGTCAACTTGACCTACGGTCTTAACATGGGTGTAGGCAGGCGGACCGTTCTGACTGGGGGATTTATTCATCCAGTCACCGGCCCCAGGCCATTTGACTACGAAATTGCATTTCTCGTAAACATCTACTTTGGGGCGAGCGCGAATCGGTTCGGTGGACCAAGTACTCCTGGATTGGGTGGCCCGCTCGTAACGCCACCGGTCATTGGGGAATAACCTCGATCGCGAAACTGAAGAGTGATTGGTGAGTAAAAGTAACGGCGTTGACTCTCTCCACATGGGAGGGAGCCAACGCCGTGCTTATTCTCAGGATGGTAATCGAATTGGATTAGGAGGGGTTTACAAACTGGCTGCGTCTCATCAGCTCTAGTGGTCCAGCCGGTGTCGCTTGACTTTGGGTAGAAGAGGCTTGTGCAGGTGGTGCAGATCTAATGACTGCAATCTCAGCACCTACTTGGTTTACCTGATTGGCGCCAGGGCCTTGTAGCAGGATCTCAGGTTGATTCGCGGCGGAGTTTATGAGGAGGAAACCGAAGTGACTCACTGAAACAGTGTTAGATTCGACCGCATTGCCGTCAGATCCGTTGAAGAAGTAGACTCCAGCAACAGTTCGAGCAGCTCCTCCGGGAGTTTGAGACGGTGTTCCAGAGATGGTGTTCCCGAAAGTCCTTCCAGTACCCGAAGTGCCCAAACCGATGTAGTTACGCAGTATCGCTGCACGGCTTGTACTTGAGCCGTTCAAGAGTGCATTGATTGCGTTCCTTTCGGCTGTAAGGATTGTTGGACTGGTCGGAATGAAGACTTGATCGACGAAGATACCAGTACCAATGTCATCGGGTGCACCTTCAGGCGGAATGAAGTTCACCGGGGGGGTCATTAAAATGTCATTACCGGTAATAAAGTTCCCCGTTGTTCCAGAACCGAACAAGGTGATCCCTGTGGAGATATTCTCCACAATCTCATTTCCGGCGTCAGACGAGGAGCCAGGTGCGATCGGTAAGCCAATCTCGTTTGAGGAAGCATCCTGCAGCACAACACCGTTGAGGTTTCGTCCGACAAGATTCGACTGCACTTGATTCGGCGTGAACTCGAGTTCTCTGAGTCGAACCAGATCAGCGGATGGCGAATCTATGAGTTCAATACCAGTGCTATTGAACGCGATTGCGTTATCCAACACAATGTTGCCAAATCCTCCGTCAATCCTGATGCCCTGATCCTGAACCTGATCTTGTTTTGGCACGAACAGGAAACGTTCGCCCGCGGTCACGAGAGTTGCAAATTGCGTTGGATCCAGTGGTTTGCCATCGGGGCCAGTCAGAGGTTGTATTTCATTCAAGGATGAGCTGCCACCGGTTGGGCTATCTGCACCACCGATGATGTTACCCACGACCAGGTTATCGCGAGCTTCGAAACCGGCGATACTAATACCATCGACTAGATTGCCGGATATCACATTCCGGCCTGCGGTTTCGGTACTACCAATCTGTACATTTCTAGCATTGATCAGTGATATTCCTGTTGCCTGAGCGAAGGGTGTGCCATTGACGTCGGGTGGCACGGCGGTACCCGTTGCATCAGGGCCGATGTAGTTACCCGTGATTACAATGGAGGGTACAGTCGTAGGTGTTGAGAAGTCCGACTGTTGAATCTCGATACCCGCCACAGAGTTCGCGGAGATTACGTTCCCGCCTGCGCCAACACTGCCACCAATCGTGATCGAATCAACATCATCGAGGACGATACCGAATTGGTTTGGACCAGGACTTCCTTCGCTGTTAAGGCCGATTGTATTGCCTTCGATAGTGACTTCACGAGTTTCTACGATCGAACTTGCGTCAAGTAACCGGATCCCTGCTCCCTGTTCGTGAGCCATGATCGTGTTGCCTTGACCCGCAGCTGGTCTTCCGATCCCCACGAAGGAGGAACCGACAACCTGGATACCGTCCGCTGTTCGTTTCTCGTCGCCGGCGTGGCCATTAGCACCAATCAGATTGCCGAGAATCCAAGAATCATCAGAACGATCAAGAACAAGGCCCGAGTCACTATTGAAGCTGAGGTTGTTACGAAGGACCTCCAAGTTAGGCGAATTGCTTGCGAAAATACCGTTTCCTTCATTCTTCGCAATTAGGTTCCCGGACTCGCTCGCAAAACCACCGAGGAACACATTAGAAGAGTTCGTTAGCGTTATACCGTTACCGAGTAAGAAAGGATCAAAGAAGCCGTTGTTAGGGTCACCGTTCTCCATCACTTGGTTTTGGTCGAAAGTTCCCGAGTCTGACTGATCAATCAGCACTCCCACTTGATCGTTTTGATCAATCCTTGAGGTCGTGATGATGAATCCCGAGGATTGGATCACCCGGAATCCGGCGAAACGGTTGTCGAGTGACACGTTTCGATTTGCGAAGACAGACTCAGAGTCGAAAACAAACAACCCATCACCCATGTTCTGGTTCACTTCATTGTTTGTTAGTGCCGTCGAATCAGCACCCAGAACGCGGATGCCGCTACCCCCATTCATTAGGATCTCGTGGTCCTGGACCACGAACACATTTGCAGGATCCCCGTTGGTATCAATGTTGGCAACCACGATGCCGTCTCCTTGATTACCAAGGACTGTGTTGCCATCGATTGCGATCTGAAGTTCACCAACGTCGATCGACGCATCGCTGTAACGAATACCGTCTTGAAGGTTTCCACCAACAAGATTGCCGAAGATTGTGTTCACTCGGCCAGTGAGAGCTTCATCGGTGGAGGTTCCGATGGAGACGATCCCACTTCCGAGATTGTACGAGACCACATTTCGGCTCTCAAACTCTCCGTTACCGATCTGGTTCGCACTCGAATTAAACAAGGTGATACCACCGAGGGTATTACCGAGCCCAGGTGCTCCGCCAACATGATTTGCCAGAATCGTATTCTCGTCACCGGCACCGACCAAAATTCCGAAGTGACCGTTAGCCGCAATCGAGTTTTTGGAGGTCGGAGAGCCAATGGTGTTGCCAGATGCCTGATTAAGGAAGACACCGTTCTGGCGATTCCCCAGTGCGTCACCGTTGATATCGACACCGATTTGGTTGTCGAGTATCGCATTATTGGTCGCGGGCAGTGCTGGGTTGGAGGGGCGATCGAAGATCTCGACACCAGAACCACCGTTGTCCACGATCACATTGTCACTGATCGTGACTGAACTAGAATCGACGATAAAGATACCAGCACCGTCATTGCCGAGTGCTTCGGTACCTTCGATTCCAGTACCAATGAGGTTATTGACGATCTGCGTCACAGGGTCGCCAGAGCCGGGTTGGATGTTCGCGACTTGGATTCCAACCGCACCGTTAGCAGAGATGATGTTCCCTAGTCCGTCTTCACCGATGATGTTTCCAACAGCTCCGGTACCAGTGAGACTATCAACCACGACTCCAGCCAAGGCATTTCCGAGCGCTGTGGTACCGTCGGCATTGAGTCCGATGATATTGTCAACGATGGTGTTGTTGGATGCACCAGGGCCAAGCAAGACCAGTCCATTTTGGTCGTTCCCGGAAATGACGTTGCCTTCAATCCGGTTGTTGGCAGTTTCGATTAAGATTCCCTCTATCGTGTTTCCGAGATCAAAAACTCCGGTAGCATCAGTACCGATCAAGTTGCCTTGGATCGTGTTGCCACCTGAACCCCCATCGACAATGGTGTCACCTGGCAGATCGTAAATGTAGATGCCGTTCCCAGTGTTCCCCGAGATGATGTTCTCGGAACCGTCAGTAGTTCCACCAATGAGGTTCGAACCTGAGTTTGAGAATAAGGTGATGCCGTCGCCAGTGTTCGCAATCGCCACGGACCCTGAATCGTCGGTACCGATGTAATTACCTTGAATCGTGTTGTCTGTTGAACCGTCCTGCAGAGTAATCCCTGCTCCAAAGTTCCCCGAGATCACGTTCCGATCATCCTCGGATGTGCCACCAATGATGGTTCGCTGGACATTCTGTAGGAGAATCCCGCCGCCAGCGTTACCGAAGAATGGTGATTGGTCTGTCTCCGTTCGACCAATCGTGTTGCCCAAGACCGAAACGCTTGTGGCCAACGTTAAGGAAGGATCCGCGTTGGGATCCTCCATGGTGTTCCTGATAACAAGTCCGAGGCTTCCACTATTAACCACGGTGTTCTCTTGGACGAGGATTGAGTCGAGGATGCCGTCGAGACGAACACCATCTCCTCGATTGCCCAACTGAAGAAGTCCGCTGTCGGGAGTGACGACCAACCCAATTGTGTTTCCGAGAACCATGATGTCGCCAGAATCACCCGTGACCGTGATGCCACTAAGGCCTTGGTCAGCAACCAGATTGCCCTCCCCATCTCCTAGCCCACCGATGATGATATTGGAACTACCTTCCACGAAAACTCCGTTGCCGGCGTTTCCGTTCCCAGTGGAATCAGGGGAGTTGCTTTCGACACCGACCAGGTTTCCAAGGATCTGGACCCCATCACTGTTTGAGAGGTGGATCCCATTGCCTAGGTTGTTGATGATGATGTTGGCTTGTGTCTCAGTTAATCCACCAATCAGTACATCAGTGGCGCTTGAATCAGATGGAACCAGATCTGTGATCCTGACACCGTCCAGTTGATTTCCACTGATCGTGTTCGATTGGATGATGTTTCCTGTTGATGCGGCCCCAGTAACCGATATCCCGACAGAGCCGTTCAGTGAAATGGTGTTACCGTCAATCCTGTTGTCGGCAGACTCAATAACTGAAACGCCAGCTCCAAGATTGTTGCTGATCTGATTTCCTTCGAGATCATCATCGACCTGATCGTTGTCCGATCCCAAGAAGTTGCCTGAGGCTCCTCCCATGATCACAACGCCGAGCCCATTGCCTAATGCACTGGTGCCATCGACTCCAAGTCCAATGAGATTACCTTGAATCCGATTGGCTGATGTCTCTACGCCTGTGATTCTGACGCCCGCGTCAGCATTCCCCGAGATCACGTTCTGAAGAACATCTGTCGTACCGCCAACGGTGTTGCCTGAGGCACCACCGCTGATCCGAATGCCGTCACCGATCGAATCTTGTCCAGCACCATTACCAAGGTTGTCAAACCCAGCGGCATTAGTGCCGATGAAGTTGGCTTGGATGGTGTTATTGTCGGTGTCGCTGCCAGTGATGACGATACCTGCTCCGAGGTTTCCTGCGATGGTATTTCCAACGATGTTGCTTCCATCTGCAGAGATTCCGACGAAGTTATTCATCGCTCCGGCTTCGATCAGAATCCCTAAGCCGTTGCCTAGCCCAAGTGCTCCCGCGAGGTTGGTTCCGATGAAGTTCCCTAGGATTTCAGTCCCAGAGGTGCCAGCCCCTGAAACCCGGATTCCAGCACCGATGTTCCCAGAGATCACGTTTCGGAGGGCATTCGAGTTACCACCCACAAGGGTGTTTTGGGCTTCGTTGGTGATCCAAATACCATCCAGCGGCAAGTCACTATTAGAATCAGCACCGTTGCCAAGGTTGGTCGCACCAGCGGCGTTGGTGCCGATGAAGTTACCTTGAATCGAGTTCCCATCGGTATCAAGGCCAGTAATGACGATTCCTGCTCCGAGGTTTCCGGCGATGGTGTTTCCAGCACCAGCAGCCCCAATGTGAATCTGTGAGGCACCTCCTTCGATCTGGATTCCGATCGCGTTGCCGAGTCCCGTTGCCCCGGCCGGATTCGTTCCGATGAAGTTCCCTAGGATTTCAGTGCCAGAGGTGCCAGCCCCTGAAACCCGGATTCCAAGATCTCGATTACCGGAGATGACGTTTCCAAGGGCATTTAAGTCACCACCGATGATGGTGTTATCGGCTTCGTTCGAGATCCGAATCCCGTCACCTGGCATTGAGCTATTGAGATCAGCACCATTACCAAGATTTGTTTGACCTGCAGCATTGGTACCGATGAAGTTGACTTGATTCTAGTTCCCATCGGTATCAGGGCGAGTGATGACGATACCAGCTCC
>CAZEAN010000157.1:0-13026 GCA_964510225.1 uncultured Isosphaeraceae bacterium | reverse complement strand
TCCTGGAGGATTCACAAGAAGCTCTCCTCGCATTGGGGTAGGGGCTCTACGCACCATTCAATTACCCACGAGTCTGGGGTATCTCTCTCTGGATGTCGGGTCTCTTGCTGTCTCATAGTTTGGTCGAAGTTGGAGGCATCTAAGTCGTTTGAGGTCACAGAGATGGACGATTGGTCGATGGCGAACTTGAAGCAGCCCAGTTCCCCGATCAATGATTGAAGAGCAGGTTGAGCATGGTCCTCCGCGATCTCGGCGAACGCGTCGGTGCCACCACACCCTTGGCCTGCCAAGACAGGGCCGCCACCAAGGCCGCTTACCGATTCTTCAGCAATCCGCGCGTCGACGAAGCGATCATCCTTGCCGGACACTTCGCGGCGACCAAGGCACGTGCGGAGGCCACCACCGGGACCCTCCTCATCCTGCATAACACGACCGAGTTCAGCTTCACGCGATCCAATCCCGAGGCGACTGGTCAGCTCTGTTCTGCTGAGACGCTTCACTAGGTAAGGATCCACCGCCAGGTAATCTGGTGATGTGCCGAGGTTTGACCCAACTGATGGACATTCGACTGGGCTTCGAACTCAGTCGACGAATTGCGCGTAATTGAAAGATCGAGAACAGCGGTCCGAGCTTGCAGGCAGCTTGATCCAAAATGGATCATTACCCTCGGAATCGACGATATCCAGGACCCATCGTTCCTGATCAGGACGCGACCTTCCACAAAGCTCGGGGATGAGCTGCCAACCAGGCATCTGCAGCAGTTCCGAGAGTAAACCGGTGGGATGACTCGGCAATCCTTCCAGCACATCCTTCAAGGAAGTGAAGGGGTCCCCACCGATCCGTTTGCAGCTCCCCACAAAACTGAAGAGGATTGCTGCGGTACAGCCACCACGATCGCTGCCAACGAACAACCAATTCTTCACTGCCAATCGCCTGGGCTCGCAACGTCCGCTCAACGAGGTTGTTGTCGATACTCAAATCACCATCACACACATACGTCTCCAAGCCTGCCCATTGGTTGCGGGCATAGCCAATTGCTCGATTCAAAGGACTCGTGAGAAACAATCGACGGGCCTGCTCCTGGAACAACTGACCGAACTGTTGCAGCAGAGGAACTGACTCACGTTGACGCACTCGCTGACGCTGTTCCGACGTCAGCTCGCGACAGCCCGACTCCAACTTGTAAAGCTGGGGAATCCGAGCCAACGCTTCGTAATTCAACAGTGGCTCTGAGCTACGAGCGTCGAAGAACATGTGACGGGCGCGAGCCTAATAGGAGACACGTCGCACCTCGGGACCCGTACAGTTTCCGTTGTACCCCGAGAAGTGGTCAGCTTAAAGATAACCGCTGAACCTTTCCAATAAGGTCTCGAGACCATCGCGGGTAGTCCGGGCCGTGAAGTCGTAGACGCAGAATGGGTTCTGGTCGTCTCCAACGTACACTAAAAAAACCGTCCGCGTCTTGGGCAGGGTTGGACAACACACCGGCACTGTAGTGTCGTCGGTGTGAATAACCATTGAGGCTCGCACCCGTTGGGCCATCAAGTCGTACAGGGGTGTGAGCCGTTCGGCAACATGAGCCATCCATCCGCTTAGAGTGGCTCGCGAGAAGGTCACGCCATAGCGAGCGAGGATATCTTCCTGGCGATACAGTGGGGTGTGGTCACCGTAATTGCTGGTGATCACGTGGGCCAACAAGTCTGTCCCCGGCACTCCTTTGCAATCAGTTGCGGTGGCTTGGCAGCGGTCACCACGTGCTCTTGGCATCACCTATCTGGGGCTTCTGTGCAGTTCTGAAGCCGCGCCTGATTGACTCATGAGAGGAAGCTCTTTAGGTCTAAAACTGTTGATGTCAACCTCCGAGTGTCATCGAGGAGGTTCTGACGATGCTCACTTGAGATGTACCAACTCAGCGGGGCCTCACACCGAGGCTCGAATACGAACGACCGACAACGATCAGGCCCGAGGGCAAATCGGATTCGGTCAAAAGCCTGTGCGTTCCGAAACGCCATGACCGACTGTCGAGTCGATAGAAGACCTGAGATTGGGGTGGTCAGCATCTCCAATCCCCGACTGCTCCTGTTGGATTGTTCCTCGAACTTCCCGAGGGCTCCCTGATTTAATCCGAATGCTCGAATCTCGATCAGCGCTACTTTGCGTGTGTTGCCTAGTTCCGCTGCATGTTTATAGAGCCAGGCGACCGCAAGGTCGACTCCATAATTATCGTAGTACCCTGCATCCCCGACCCGTCGACGCGGGACCGTAGGCAAAACAGGAGCAGGCGAGATTAAGGGAAAGGCTGCACTCATTCGGGCGGCAGTCGCAATTCGGAGGGATCGTCGGGCCATCGGAAAAGCATGGAAAAAGGGAAGTACCGGACCATACTGTGCGGGATAGACTCCTGAAAGATCACGATTACTGATCAAGAGACGACGGCCATCCTCGATAAGAGTGGGGGAAAAGACAAGTGACGGCCTCCATCCTTCGCGTTCGCCATCGGCGAGATCCATCAATGGCTGCCCGAATTCCGGGCCAAGTGTCTCAATAAGCGAATCTTCGAGAACTTGCCCGCGGTCGCGGCCTGGTCGGAACCCCAATGCCTGGAGGGGGAGATCCCGGAAAGCGAAGTGGTGGAGTGTCGCAGAGAGAATATCTCGACAGATTTGGTCATACATTAGCTCAGAAGTCACCGTATGGGCAACCGGAAGTGAGGGTGTCGGCCGCTTTAGTGTTGCAACGTAGTGCGCTGCACCAATCATCCCGCCTGAGGCCCCAGTGATTAACGCTACATTCTGTGGGAAGTGAAACTTCCCGAGGTCCGCTTCAAGTCGGTTGAGGACACCGACGGTCCATGCGGCGGCGGCAATGCCACCCCCACTTGTTGCCACAACAAGAAGCGGCTGTTCTCCGTCCACCGAATGTAGCGTGTCGGGGATCAGTTCGATCGATCCTTGCTGGTTATTGATGAGTGGAAGGGGGACAAACCCCGCACTCTGGCATCCCTCCGATTGTCGATTACCTGGGGCACAAGAACTCTTACAACGGCTCCGATAATACCCGAGACGTTCGAGTTCCATAATCCGTATTGTGTAGCGTCCTCGTCCCGCAAGCGTAACGAGCACAACGACAAGGAGGCCAATCAAGAGGCCCCAGAGGCCGTCGGGACGGGAACTCAGGAATGGTCGATCGCTACCTACTTGAAGAACCGTTGTTAAGTCACCATAGAGAAGGTCCAGCCCCGCAAGTCCCCCCCCATAAATGAGGACCATGGCCGTCAGGAGCATACAAGAGGATGCCGCCGGGCTGAGATGGTGCAGAAGAAAAGCCCTGAACCAATCCGATAAGTTCGCGATAATTCCAAAGGAGACGATAAGTGTGGCAGCGATTGCTAACTCCGCAATCACGAGGCTACCCCTGATCTGGGTCGTCCAAGGCCCGACAGAGTCAAATCGTGGGTCCGCCGCTGCATCGACAAGGCCAATTCTGGAACCGATGAACTCCACCGTTAGAAGGGTAATGAAGATTCCCGAAATGACTCCCAACAGCATCGGTAATCTCCGGACGATTCGTCCCCTCAGTGCTACGTTCGACGTTGGGGAACGATCCTCTTCATTTTCCGATGAGCGAAGTCGATTCTTCGGGGCTAAGAGAATTGTCAACATGAGTAGCAAAAGCAGAATCGGCAGGGCATAGAGCAGCAATTCAAATGAGAGCCGAGTAAAGCCGAAGAGAAAAGGTCGTGACTTTAAGAAAGCTGGGGTGTAACAGTCCCAAAGCGAAGTCCAGAGATCGACCACTCGGCTGTCAAAGTACCATTGGTCGGCTTGAAACGACCAGGAAACAACACAGCTCACGAGTCCAAGAATCCCCGCCGAAACTCCCACTATAAACTGCTTGCGCGATTGCTCATGCCAGAAGAGCCAGTACACACCAAATGAGCGCCCTGCCCCTCTCAAGAATGTCAAGACTAGAGCAAGTGGGATCAACGGAACGGGGTGTCGTAAAACATGGTTGAGGGAGACTGTCAGATACCAAATAGTTCCATTGAGGAGATTGGGAGCGTTGATTTGAACCAGGGTAACAACCCCCAGGCAGAGAATCAGTACAGCTACCATTCCTCGGGTAGACAGCCTACTCTTCTCAAGTGTTGGAATCGAAGAATTTTTCATCTTTGGTTTCTTGAAGTTCTGGGAACTGCTGTTGGAGATTCTCGAACACTTTTTGTCTCAACCGAGAAAGTTGTTCCTACGATCTTCAGGCGTCACTCCTTACTCAAAGGCGTACAAGACTGATTGACCCCGTCACTCTCAACGATCGATCTGGATCCTCTCCCGAAGCGACGAGATCGCAGCGATACTGTCCGTTCAGGATTCGATCGTTCCTTTGGAACAGCGGTCGCAAGACCGAGCCTGGAACCTGGTGTCGCCGCTTGATCTTCCTGGATTCCTCGACTTCGAGGTCGTATGCAGCGACCATTCCTGGTGGGAGGTTATGCCCGAGTAGGTGGAGTCCATTACGTTGAAACTCATCGTCGATCTGAAACGACTCCACCGTCGCTTCGATTTCGAGCTGAAGTTGGTAGGTAATCCGTCGGAGAGCCGGTGGGATCGTATACCGGACCTCGTAGTCGCTGCGATAATGATGTTGCCCTTCCTCAAATGTCGGGACTAAAGCTCCGTTGCCTGAAATAAGTCGAAGCTCGAAGGCATGGACCTTGCCCGGGACTGCTTCGAAGGTGTGTTTGCCCTGGAACGGTTCATTGGCGGACTCGAGGAAAGGCCGAGTTGCACGCCGACGCTGGAAGTTAAAGCTAAAAATCTGTCGTGCTTTTGAAGACATTCGATCCACTCAGTGGCTTAGAGTGATCTCGGTTGGTTCATGGGCCGTTCACTTACTGAACTTCATCATCGTCCCTCAGGGGTCGGAGCCTCGCGCGGAAGATCACCAAGCCGCACAATTTCCAAAACTCTCGACCTCTGGCGATCGCGCAAACCACTCCCGTTCTATAGAATGAAGTCATCAACACGGATGTCCCGAAACCAGCTTGCACCGAGGTGAACGCATGAAGATGACTCCGGAGTTAGAGGTTGCCGTGACTGCCGCCGACCAGGCGGGCGAAATCCTCATGCGTCATCTTCATGATGGCGTCGAGATCCGGTCGAAAGATGTCGCAAATCTCGTCTCCGACGCAGACCTTGAAGCCGAGAGATCAATCATCAAGTTCATTCACTCTCATTTCCCGGAGCATGCGATCCTCGCGGAAGAAGAGGGATTACGAGGTGCAGAGAATGCCGAACATCTCTGGATCGTCGACCCGCTCGACGGAACAAATAATTTCGCGCATCAGATCCCTCACTTTGCAGTCTCGATCGGCTACTACCATCGGGGAGAACCCCAGTGTGGTGTCGTCCTCAACCCAGCTCGGGGTGACCGTTTTATCGCAATTAGGGGCGGCGGTGCCTTCCTGAATGGCAAGCCGATGCAGGTCTCCGATCACAGTCAGCTTGATCAAGTGTTCATCGGCGTCGGTTTTTTTTATGATCGAGGAGCAATGATGGAAGCAACGCTCCGCGCAATTGCCGATCTTTTCCGTGAGAACATTCACGGAATTAGGCGCTTTGGTACGGCTTCACTCGACCTCTGTATGGTGGGCTGCGGCCAGTTTGGGGCTTTTTTCGAGTACCACCTCGCCCCTTGGGACTTCGCCGTTGGTCGGCTTTTCGTCGAGGAAGCTGGCGGGCGTGTCACCGATTGTCGAGGCAACCCACTACCGATTGGTGCAACCACACTTCTTGCCTCGAATAGCAAGCTGCATGATGCCGTCCTCGCGCTCGCAGGTCGACACCTCCCCGGTTGAATTCTGAGACTCCTTGCGTTTCGATCCATCGGTAGGGTTTGCCAGATTCCAACTGGCTGGATCGGAGGAATCGGTAGTCTCCATCGGCTGTCCAATGAAGTAGAGGCCAAGACCTGATCGGCATCCTGCTCAGAGGATCCTGCAACTCGACAACAAGTTGGAGATCAAACCGATGCGATCAGAAGACCGGACAGCAACGGCTGACTGCACAGCTTCGTTGCATATTTGTCTATTACACTTGATTTCGCGACATCAATCTCTGGCTGGTGATCGTTGTCGAAACTCGCTTGCAGGGAAGGCTTTAGGTCTTGCCGACCTCCCCTGCAAGTCGTGTCGCTCGTAGATCAGTAAACTTCACCGGCACGGACGACGTGACCACCGGCTCCACCAGCCGTTTCAGCGTGTGGTGCGTAGCTGAAGTGCCAACCTTCAGCAACCCGGATCCGAGTGAGGTCGTCCTGGTTCAGGCCATACTTGGCGAACCAAGGGGTCCCGCTTGCCTTGACGATAGCATCGGCTTCTTCAACCCGCTTAGCGCCGGTTTCGGCAGCGAATCGGGACCGCTCTTCTGGCGTCGCCTGTTGGAAGTATTCCTTCCAGAAGGCACGACCGCCGAGGATCCCCGAAGCTCCGCAATCCATCGCCATCTTGACTTGGGTCAGGTAGTCTTCGTAGTCCACACCAGCGGAAAGCAATACCCAAGGCTTCTCGCTGCATTCCGAGAGGGCCAAGAGGTTATCGCGGTGCTGCTCTTCGGTTTCATGGCCGAGTGTCCCAGGAAACTCAGCTTTGTAGATGTCGCACCAGTGGCTAAGTTGTCGTGCCGATTCGATTACCGTTTCTGCCTTGCGGTCGAGGAAGCTCTTATCGTTCTTCTTCTCGCCGTTCATCGTGAACGCGATCGGCTCCAGTAGTAAGAGAATGTCGTACTTCTTACAGTCCTCGTAGATCTTCATCACGAAATCGAATTGATGCTGTGCCGATTCAAGCTCGGTCGGCTCAAATTGTGCGAGGAGCTTGACGACGTCGACACCCATCAGCTTAAGTTTCTCGACGCTCATGCCCGGCTCAATCTCACCGAGCGTTCCGCCCGCCTTGTTCTTCTTTGCACCCGACTTCTCGATCCGGACAATCAGACCACGGTCGGCAGGAACAGCGCCGGTGGCAATGGCCGGCCAAGCACCGTAGTAAGCGTCGATCAAAATCCCTGATGCTTTTGGAGCCAACTGGCTGACGAGGTCAAGCTTGGCTTCAACAATTTCATCGAAGGTCGGATCACGATCCTCGCCACGAGCCGCGAGCCCTTTCTTGGCAAGATCGATCATGGAGCTGTTTTGGTCGAATGCGACCATCGTCAGCGTACCGTTCGGATTGCTGATCCGCTGCAAACCACGCATCTTTCCTGGGGTCAGGCCGCGGCCGATCAGGGCGGTAGCGCCGATTTTGGAAGGCGATTCGGTGACGATTGCCATGGTTGGAGAGTCTCCTGGAGTAAGGGGGAGTGAATTTGCGTTGATCGATCAACAAATGACGAAAATACGAAGCCAGATGGTTTTCGAGTCACGCGGGCCGAGGCCCTCGGCGCCGAACCTCAACCTGGATCGCTAGTTTATCGACCCCGAGGGTCTACCTTCAAGCCAACCGGGCTCTCACTTGATGGCCTCCGGATCCTTCGTCGAGACCCCCTTCCTCGCTTGGGATCGAGTAACCCAGAGCGCGGGGACGAAGGATCTGGAACTGTGCCACCATTTCTCATCCCTCTAGCGATCGGAGATCAAGCCGTGAGGTCGCGGCCACCAAGGACCAGTCAAGACCTAGGAGCGGTAAGTCCAAGGAGTCGGGGTACATTCCGGAGGGTTGGTGCTCAATCTCTCCGAGGATCGGAACATCAGGGATCCAGCGTGCAAGTTCAGCAGGATTGGTTGCCTCCGCTACCGGATCGGTCGTCGGATCCGCGCCGTTGAGGATGATTCCGGCGATCCGGAGTCCTCGGAGTTTGGCGGCTTCCACCGTCAGCAACGTGTGGTTCAATGTGCCGAGTGCTCTCCGAGCAACGATGATTAAGGGAAATTCCAAGGAAACAGCTAGATCGGCCACGGTTGTATCTTCAGTAAGCGGGCAGAGCAAACCGCCGACCCCTTCGACGACCACCACCTCTGCCTCGCCTGGTCCGACCCACCAATCGAGGCAGGACCGGAGATCTGCTTCAAGTCGACTGGAAGTTAATAGAGTGCCCGCCAATCGCGCTGCCACTGGGGGTGCAAGTGGGGCCTCGAATACGATTGGTGTGACCTGATGGGTCGGTGGCTTGGTTCCGATGGCGTCGATCAATAAATCGGTGTCCTCCGAGTGCCAAACTCCAGTCGCACTGTCCAGAACCGCCCCGGTGGCGACTGGCTTAAGGACGCCCACGCGACGACCCGCCGTGGCTATGGACGCGGCGATCGCTGCCGAAACCCGCGTCTTGCCAACACCTGTGTCTGTCCCAGTTACGAAAAGGCCGGGTAGAGAACTCATCAGCATTTCTGCTCCTCTTTTCATCCCGGCCTCTGAATCAATAGCTTACCTGTGTTTCCAAGAAGCGGGCGAGTCGATGGAAGTCTGACTCTCGGTTGATGTAACGGACCACCGTAATCAGCGTTCGGGGATCAACCAACTTTTCGAAGGGGACGTAATGAAGCTCGAGTTGCCCCGCGACCGATACCATCACGCCATTCTTCTTCTCCTCGACCAAGGCCCGGTAAGCACCGACACCAAGCTGGCTACCCAGCATCACATCGAAAGCTTGTGGGGCGGCACAGCGAGATTCATAACCGAGTTGGAGCCCCGTAATCTTTCGTGAGCGACCGGTTTGTGCCTTGTACTCCTTCGAGACGAGCTTGGCGAAGGTCCGACCGAGATCGACTTGTGCAATCGAAATGTGTCCGTGCTCGTCACGCGGAATTCCTGCGAGGTGACTCGTCGGAAGGAATTCTGCGAGACCTTCGGCTAGAACGATGACCCCGAACTGCTTCCCGTCACGTTCACGCGCCAGCATCGCCGCAACGACATAACGAACGACTTCATCGAGATTCATGACTACCCGCGTGGTCGGCCCGCCTGGACTCGGATTGGCGATTGGTTCGTCCGACCGAAATCGACCGACGATGTCTTCAACACTCAGCACAAGGCTTGCTTCGCCGGCAATCGCTGCACCATAAGCGAGCCAACCAGCGCTCCGTCCCATTGTTTCGGCAAGATAGTAAGCTTGAGTCGCCTCGGCATCAGCCAAGAGATTTCTAATCTCGCCGGCTAGAGTCTCCACCGCAGTAAAGTAACCGAAAGTGAAGTCGATCCCGAGATAATCATTGTCAATCGTCTTCGGTACATGAACGACGGCGATGTTTCGGGAACCCGGCGGGAGGTGTTCTTGGATCAGTTTGAATTTGTTAGCGCTCTTAAGTGTGTCATCGCCACCGATAGAAACTAGCGCATCGACATTGATCGACCCGAGCGCTTCGTGGACTGTCCGGAGCGGACCCGACTTTTCAAGGTCGTCGAGATCAGCAGGATTATTGACGAACTTGCCCGGGTTGCTGCGGGCCGTTCCGATCATGATGCCCCGACTGTTTCGCGTTCGTCGTAACCGCTGACTGTCGAGAATAATGTAGTCTCGACCCTCTTCAAGCGGTCGATCAGGCCGGTACTCGACCAGGTGAGAGTATCCGTGCTTAATGCCGATGACCTCGATTCCATGTCGGAGAAACGAGGCAGCAGCGGTGGAAATCACGGCGTTCGCGGCGGGAGCCGGGCCTCCAGCGAAGAGAATCGCGACCCGTCGAATTGCGTTGCTATCGTTGGACTGGTCCTGGTCGGCCATGGGACTTTCATGAAAATCAAGTGAAGCGGGATGTTAGAATCCGATCATAGGATGATAACGAATTCGGAGGATCCCGGTCAGAGCGTGTTGGGATGGGTTATCGAACTTCATTGATGACCCCGTCTCACGAGAGAAGTCAAATGACTCAGGTGAATTATCACTTAATGACACCACCGATCCATCTCGATTCTGCACGCCTTGCCTTTCCCCATCAAGAATTGGGATAGAATCATTTTCAAGAACAGTTCAGTGGGAAAAGTCCAGGGTCTTGCGTCGGTCTAGGCAGAAGCGACTCCGACGCGCAGAAAGTAGTCGAGTAAGGAAAGAACCATGTCTAACGGTGATCACTACTCGAGGCTCGATCCTTCACGCGCAATTCAGCGAGGAAAGTCGGCTGCTGGAACGGCTGGAGGACTTCTCGATTCAGCTGATCCCCAGGTCGTCGAGACGACGATTAGTCCGTTCCATTGCCTCTATCAGGATGCACTTTGGTTCCATACTCAGAGTCATCTCCGTCTCCCGAGGTCTGAGAGCGAATCGAGCCGGCTCGCTCGTGCGGCGTTGCTTCTTTACCTCGAATCTGCCGAGGCCCTACTCCATCAGGCCGCCGTTGAATTGGCTCGTCCAGAACACGTGCATTTGATCGCGGATCCGCATCGCCCGATGCCACTCGGGGAAGCTTGGGCGTTGTTGCCGATGATTGTCGCCGAAGAACGGCCGCCCGCGCTCGACCTCAAAACCGCACCTTGGCCTCAGTTTGCCGAACTCGTTGCGTTACGGACGTCATGGGCTTATCCCGGTCCACCCGAAGCCCGCAAGGCCTACTACATTGCCTCGCCCGACGGCAGTTCGTTCGATCCGATCCCCCCCGAACAACTGCCAATGGTCGCCGATCTCGAAATGACGCAATTGCGATATCCCAGGACGGGACTTCCTCAAGATCCCTACGCCCTTCGTCCTCAGCATCTCGATACGGCGAAGCAAGTCCTTGATCAGGCAATGGGGGTACTCGACAGACGACTCGGAGGTGCTCTTACTAAGAACGGTCGTCATCGACGCGAACCTGTCCGAATCCTCCACGCTTCGCGCTAACGCTTGGACCAAATCAAGATTTCTCGGTTCGACTTAGAATTTGTGTTCCTCAGGTTTAGGTTGTGCCACTCTGCTATTATTATCCTGAAGACTTGTTGTAAGCTGCCATTCCTTGGTATCTTCGGGCGATTTTGCGTTGCTCATCCCAAGATTCTCGGGCGATGACAACTTCTCGGTGGGTTACCCATACAACCCAGATCTGCAGTAAACGCTGACCGTCCCTGGAAGTGAGCGCATCACGTGCCAAAACGCGAGGACATCAAGAAGATCCTAATCATCGGCGCGGGACCGATTGTGATTGGTCAAGCCTGTGAGTTCGATTACTCGGGCTCCCAAGCCTGTAAAGCACTCCGCGAGGAAGGATTTGAGGTTGTCTTAGTCAATTCAAATCCTGCAACGATCATGACTGATCCCGGAATGGCCGATCGAACCTACATCGAACCGATCGCTCCAGAGTTTCTCGAAAAAGTGGTGGCCAAGGAACGCCCGGACGCTATTTTACCCACTCTCGGAGGGCAAACCGGCCTCAATGTTGGGCTCGCCCTCGCGGACGCCGGAATCCTCGACCGCTATGGAACCGAATTGATTGGAGCGGACGCGGAGACCATCCGTCGTGCGGAGGATCGGGAACTCTTCAAGCAATGCATGGACGAAATAGGTCTTGAATCGGCGCGGAGTAGACTCGTTCACAGCCTATCCGAAGCTCAGGGAGTCCGCGGGGAGATCGGGCTCCCCTGTGTCCTCCGGCCGAGTTTCACCCTCGGTGGGTCGGGGGGTGGCATTGCGTACAACGTCGAGGAATTTGATCGGATGGTGACCTACGCCCTGCAGCTGAGCCCAACTCGATCGGTCCTCATTGAAGAAAGTGTGCTTGGCTGGAAAGAGTATGAGATGGAAGTGATGCGTGACTGCGCCGATAACGCAGTGATTGTTTGTTCTATTGAAAATTTTGATCCCATGGGAGTACATACCGGCGATTCCATTACCGTCGCCCCGTCCCAGACCTTGACTGACAAAGAATACCAAATTATGCGTGACGCCTCGTTGGCGATTCTCCGGAAAATCGGTGTGGAGACGGGTGGTTCCAATGTGCAGTTTGCGATCAATCCTGACGACGGTCGGATGGTCGTCATAGAGATGAACCCGCGGGTCAGTCGTTCGAGTGCCCTCGCAAGTAAAGCAACTGGGTTCCCCATTGCAAAGATTGCCGCAAAACTCGCCGTAGGATTCCGGCTCGATGAAATCCGGAATGACATCACGCGAGAAACTCCTGCATGTTTTGAGCCAACAATCGACTATGTCGTCACCAAGATCCCCCGGTGGGCATTTGAGAAGTTTCCCGATGCCGATCGAGTCTTGACGACACAGATGAAGTCGGTCGGCGAGGTGATGGCAATTGGTCGGACCTTCAAGGAGTCACTCCAGAAGGCTCTCCGAGGGCTTGAGGTGGGCCGTTGGGGATTGGGCTGTGATCCCAAGGACCGCTGGAGAACGGCTCAACCGCCCACACTCGAAGAAATCACCGAGCAACTCTCACAGCCAAACTCCGAGCGGATTTGGTTGATCCGCGACGGGCTCAAAGCAGGACTTTCCGTCGATCGGATCCGAGGGCTCACCGGGATCGACCCCTGGTTTCTCCACAACATCGCCGACATCGTCAAGCTGGAGGAGGAACTTAGCCAGGCTGGGTCACTCTCTGAAGCGCCTGACGCCTTAATTCGGAAGGCCAAGCGGGCGGGCTTTTCAGATCGCCAACTCGGGATTATTTGGGGATCAGAGGAGTCGGAGGTCCGCCGGGTCCGAAAGCAGCGTGGCTTGAGTCCGGTCTACAAGCTTGTGGACACCTGCGCTGCTGAATTTGAAGCCTACACACCCTACTACTACTCAACTTATGAAGATGAAGACGAATCACGGGTCGGTGATCGCCCCAGAGTGATGATTCTCGGTGGCGGGCCGAACCGCATCGGTCAAGGGATCGAGTTTGATTACTGTTGCTGCCAGGCAGCTTTCGCACTACGCAACGATGGCTTTGAAGTGGTTATGGTGAATTCTAATCCCGAGACCGTCAGCACGGATTACGACACCTCGGACCATCTGTTCTTTGAACCGCTGACAATCGAGGATGTGATCAATGTATACGAGCGTGTAAACCCGATCGGCGTTATTGTCCAATTCGGTGGCCAGACGCCCCTGAATCTCGCTAAAGCTCTCGAAGCGG
>CAZEAN010000156.1:0-13520 GCA_964510225.1 uncultured Isosphaeraceae bacterium | reverse complement strand
ACCCGGCGTGCTTGGACGGCCGCTTCGATCGACTCCGTTCGGCCTTGCTGGGGAGGATGAGGACTCCGACGATTCATTCTCCCGGCCATTTCAGCTTGGCTTGTTCCGATGGCCGAACTTCCCGACCACCGGTTTTTCGGGGCGCTCAGGTGTTGCGCCGACCGAGGTTCAGGCCGATAGTCGGTACGTTCCTCGTGAAGACCGTTGGAGGATTGGCTATCCGTTCTGGGATCGCTACGACCGTGGCAATCGGATCGACGACGACTATCCGTTCGACCCTGGACGCTTGATTGATCCGTTTAATCAAAACGTGCTCAAGGGCGACTACCCGATCTTCGGGCAGCACACGTTCCTTGAACTCACGGGGTCTACAATTGGGATCTATGAAGCAAGGCAGCTTCCAGTCGCCACCACCCCATTCGAGAGCACCGCAAGGCCACGCCAGGAGAACTTCTTCGGTCATCCGGATCAATTCTTCTTGGTCCAAAACTTTATCTTAAGTGCTGATCTCTTTCACGGGGACGCTGCGTTCAAGCCGGTCGATTGGCGTGTCAAGGTAACACCAGTCTTTAATGTCAATCACCTCAACGTGGAAGAGTTGGCGGTCGTCAGTCCGAACGTCCTGGCGGGTACGGAACGAACTCGGACCTTCTGGACGCTTCAAGAATGGTTTGTGGAAAAGAAGATCTCTGATCTGAGTCCCTACTACGACTTTATGTCGGTTCGGGTCGGTTCGCAGCCCTTCATCTCTGACTTTCGTGGATTCCTCTTCTTTGATGTGAACTCGGGGGTCCGGATCTTCGGCAACGCAGACTCGAATCGGACGCAATACAACCTCGCCTACTTCCACCAACTTGAAAAGAATACGAACAGCCTGCTCAACGAACCGTTCCAATGGCGTGATCAGAACCTCTTATTCTTTAACTTGTTCCGCCAAGACTTTATCGTTCCCGGTTACACTGCTTTGTTCAACATGGCATATAACAATGACAACGGAGGTGTTCAGTTTGACACCAACCGATTCCTTGTCCGACCCGACCCGATCGGTATTTTCCGACCGCACTCGGTAAACGTCGGGTACTTTGGTCTCGGTGGTGAAGGACACTTCGGACGTTACAACGTAAGCCACCAGTTCTACTGGGCGTTCGGTCGTGACTCGAACAACCCGATCGCTAACCGTGCACAAACGATTAACGGCCAGTTCTTTGCGATCGAAGGCTCTTACGACCGAGACTGGGCTCGATTTAAGCTCTCCTTCCTTTGGCAATCAGGAGATGGGAACCCAAACGACGCACGGGCAACCGGGTTCGACACGATCTTGGACAACCCGGCATTCGCAGGTGGACAATTCAGCTTCTACCAGCGTCAAGGGATTCCACTCTTCGGGGTTTTCCTGACACAACGTAATAGCTTTGTTAACGACCTCAGTTCGAGTAAAGTCCAAGGCCAGGCGAACTTTGTGAACCCTGGGCTCTTGCTTGCTAATGCCGGGATCGACCTTGAACTGACCCCTAAGATCAAGATGTTCAATAATGCGAACCTGCTTTGGTTTGACCAGACCGCCACGCTAGAGCAGTTCCTCTTCGACGGTAACATCGATCAATACATTGGGGCAGATTTAAGTGTCGGGATCGAATACCGACCGCTGGTCAGCGAGAACGTTGTTTTCCTCTTCGGAGCAGCGACCTTGATCCAAGGCCAGGGCTTCCGGGACCTCTACAACAATGTGTACGACCGTGTCGATCCGTTCGTCCAAGGATTTGGGACCATGGTCCTAACTTATTAAGATCGTCTGAATACTGGCAGCAGCCAGATTCTGATACGATTCGTTTCAGCTTGACAATCAGCCAGCTATTTGCTCCAAACTCAGTTTGAACCGGGCGATGGAACGCTCGATGGGATCATGTTCGAACCCGGTCAGGGAGGAGTCACGGATTATGCCTAGTCGACGCGGGTGTTCTCAATGGTTGCGAGTCCCGGGAGTGCTCGGGGCCGTGATCGCTTCCGTCCTAATCACCGGGATCGAAGCCGTCGCGCAAGCACCACCACCTCATCCGGGAACCGGCCATGGGCCTCCGAGGGCTCCTTCAGCCCATCATCACGGGGTGATACCTGGAGGCTACCCGTTTCCTCCAGGCTTCGAGCATATCGATCTGCTGAGCCAAACCGACGAAGACGTCTTCCGGAAGAGCGGGACCTGCTTGAACTGTCACCAAAATGTCGGAAATCCGCACCGGAAGGACACGGTCCGGCTCGGTTGTGTCGACTGCCATGGCGGTAACCCGACCTCACCGATCAAAGAGATCTCGCACGTGACGCCAAGGTTTCCAGACGCCTGGAGAACATCGGCAAATCCGGTCCGCTCTTATACCTTGCTCAATCATGAGTCGCCTGAGTTCATCCAGTTCGTGAACCCCGGGGATCTCCGGATTGCACACATTAGCTGCGGGACCAGTGGATGCCACGGAGAGATCGTTGACTATGTCCGTTCGAGCATGATGACCCACGGCTCGATGCTCTGGGAAGCTGCCCTCTACAACAATGGTTCCTACCCTTCAAAGCGGGCCCGTTTTGGCGAAAGCTACAGCATGCACGGCGCCCCTCAGCGGATCCAACAGAATCCGCCGCCGACCCCTTACGAACAGAGCGTGAAAGGGGTTCTTCCGTTCTTGGATCCGTTGCCACGCTTTGAGGTCTCACAGCCGGGTAACGTGCTCCGGATCTTCGAGCGCGGTCGGATCCTCCCCGCCGAGGTTGGCTTTCCTGCTCCTGTCACGAACCTGGGCTTGATCAACATCGGTGGTGATCCTCCGGGTAAGCCGATTTCTGGACTTTCCAACCGGGGACTCGGGACGAAGACGAGGACCGACCCCACGATGCTCGGGCTGCAGAAGACACGGCTCCTGGACCCAACCTTGAATTTTCTCGGAACGAACGACCATCCCGGTGACTATCGGTCGAGCGGTTGTACCGCCTGCCACGTTGTTTATGCCAACGACCGGTCACCGGTCCATTCGGGACCCTATGCGAAGTATGGCAACCGAGGCTTTAGCTTCAATCCGGACCCGACCATCCCCAAGAACGAGTCGGGCCACCCGATCAAGCATGAGTTTGTTTGGGCGCCCCCGACAAGCCAGTGCAACGTCTGCCATATCCACCCCGGTACGACAGTGATGAACAGTTATGTAGGGTTTATGTGGTGGGATCTGGAAACCGACGGGGAACTCCTCTACCCGAAGGAAGAGCGGAACCCAACCGCCGAAGAGTTCGTCGCGGCGATTATGAACGATCCAAACGAGGCAAGTGCACGTGGGCTGTGGTCCGACCCCGAATTCCTGGCGCGCGTCTCCGAGCTTAACCCCGAAGCCCGTCACACCCAGTTTGCTGACTTCCACGGTCACGGTTGGGTCTACGATGCGGTCTTCAAGAAAGATCGGAAAGGGCAGCTTCTCGATGCCGACGGGGATCTCGTTCCTCACGTGACCAATGATCACCTTCAAGCCGCGATGGCACCTCCGACACCGTTCGAACGTACCACTGATGGCAGCAAAGCTGGCCGCGATGGGATCCCACTCCACTTGATGGACATCCACATGGAGAAAGGGATGCACTGTGTCGATTGCCACTTCATTATCAGCGGACATGGTAACGGAAAGCTCTATGGTGAGGTCCGTAACGCCATCGAGATCCAGTGTATTGACTGCCACGGGACGACCGAACGTTATGCGACCTTGAAGACATCGGGTCCAGCCTCACCGGAAGGTGGGATGGATCTGGCATCCCTCCGGACCCCGTTTGGTAAGCCTCGGTTTGAGATTATCGACGGTGAACTCTGGCAGAATTCGATGGTGGAAGCAGGGCTCCGTTGGCGTTGTGTGCAGACCGCCGACACCACGATTCCGGGCGACCGTGATTACAACCAGAAGTCGCACATCGCGAAGACGGTCCGCTTCGAGAACGGAGAGATCGTCTGGGGTGACCTTCCTGGTGGTGATGACGAGCGTTGTGCACACGCTAACAGTGAGATGAGCTGTATCGCGTGCCACTCTTCGTGGAACCCTAGCTGCTACGGTTGTCACCTCCCGCAGAAGGCTAACATGAAGATGCCTGAATTGCATAATGGCGGCGATGTTTCTAGGAACTACATTTCTTATAATTGGCAGACCCTTCGAGATGACGTCTTTATGCTCGGCCGTGACGGCGATGTCACGGGGAATCGGATCAACCCCTCACGCTCCTCGTGTGCCATTCACGTCTCCTCCTCGGATGCGCAACGCCAGGGGATCTATGTCTTGCAGCAGACGATCTCTTCAGAGGGTCTAAGTGGAATTGCCTTCAGTACGAATGTACCTCATACCGTCCGCGGTGGACCACCGGTGGATCCCAACACGGGGCGATCGCTCAACCCCGCAACCTACCTGCCGGGCCGCAACGAGACCAAGCAATGCACGGATTGCCACGTCTCGAGGGACGAGGATAACAACGCGATCATGGCGCAGCTCTTAATGCAGGGGACCAACTACCTGAACTTCATGGGCCGCTATGCTTGGGTTGCTGCTGGGGAGCACGGCTTCTTCGGGGTTGAGGTCACCGAGCGTGATGAACCTCAGACGGTGATCGGGAGTTCGATGCACCGCCTGGTGTATCCTGATCGCTATAAGGAGCACCTCGAACACGAACGCGAGCTGATCAAGGCTCACGAACACCCCGGTAAGGACATTGTGGAGAATCTTTCGCTCCGTTACCGCAAACCCGAGATTGTCGATGTGATGGCCCGAGGTGAATACCTCTACGCGGCCTGTGGTGAAAATGGCCTTCGGGTCTTTGACGTCGCCTTCATCGATCACAAGGGGTTCTCGGAACGGATCGTGACCGCACCGTTCTCGCCACTCGGGCAACAGTTCTACGTCCGGACGAAACACGCCAACTGTGTCACCGCCCCGACCACACTCGCTCCGGACCCCACACGGCATCACGACCCCGAGAACCGTGAACCATCAATAAGCTTGACGTATGCCTTCCTGTACGTTGGCGACGAGTACGAAGGGATCATCCTGGTGGGTGCCGCGACATTGCTCGACGGTAATCCGCTCAACAACTTCCTGAAGCGTGATTTGACCTACAACCCGAACGGGATCCTCTGTGGGACCAAGAAGATCACCTTTTACGGAACGTATGCTTACGTTTGCTGTGATGCCGGGCTGGTCGTCGTTGACTTCTCCAACCCACTTGATCCGAGCATTGTGAAAGTGATCGAAGAGGTTGAGGAACCGACCGACTTCCAAGCCCAGTTCCGCTACGGTTTCGCGTGCGACGCCGAAGGGATCAAAGTCTTCGACATAACGGACCCGACGGAACCCGAGTATGTCACCACCTTGCATCTCGAAGGTGCCCACAAGATCTTTGTGGCTCGGACCTATGCTTATGTGGCCGCTGGCGAGCATGGTCTCGTGATTGTCGATATCGAACGGCCTCGACATCCTTTCATTGATCAGGTCTATAACGCCGGTGGCGAGATCAATGATTTGCATGATGTGAAGTTGGCGATCACTTATAACAGTGAATTCGCCTATCTCGCTGATGGTAAGAACGGGATGCGAGTGGTCCAACTGACCTCACCCGAGACCCCGGGCAATGACGGTTTCAGTCCGAGGCCGACGCCGCACTTGGTTGCGACGTTCGAGATCCCTGAAGAAGGCCACGCACTTGCGATCACGGATACGTTGGATCGCGACCGAGCCGTCGACGAAAGCGGCAATCAACTTTCGGTCTTCGGTCGAATTGGGGCTCGTCCGCTCAATCTCGAGGAGCAGCGGAAGCTCTTCCTCCACGATGAGCGACTCTATCGGGTCACTGACGATCCGCTCGACTTCGGCTCACCGAGACCTCGATTCCCGGTGAAAATCGCACAGCCGGAAGCGAATCGGCGTCGACGCTAAGTCCTTAGACTCATAGTCCGCCTCTTCACCGGAAAGACTGTCACTGAGGCCTGGCCTGCCTCTGTGACAGTCTTTCCTTATTGAATGCGTTAAGATGATGACCTCGTTTTCTAGACTCTCACTTTCTTCCTGCAATTAGGAAAACGGTTTTGGATGCAATTTAGAATTGACGTCGCCACATGTTCCCTGAAGATTCGTCGCTTTGCTTGATTAGTTTTGAGGGGCCCTTCCCGACGATTGGAGAACGCACCTGCGATTCGTACTCGTTCATCCAATCTTTCAATTACTCAGAACTCGGCTTTGATCTGGCTCACCGAGTTGTGGGTAATCAATGAGGATGAGATCCATAAAAAGCACAAGACGCATGAGCGATGACTCATGCGTCTTGTGCTTTGTCGAGTGCTCAATAGGTAGTGCTTACTAACAGATATAGCTCATTCGTCGATATCATCCAAAAGCCGCTGGATTTCTTGCAATTGGATGACGAACACCATCGGATCGTAATCGGCGGATGACTCTAACGCGATTGAGAGCCCACTATCGTTGATGTCCTGGAGGGGATCACTGAACTTCGGCTTGCTGTACTCTTCTCGGAGTTTCCCAGTGGTAAGAGTACCTTGAAGTTCCTCAAGAACACTATTATTTCGAGTCAGTTCGTAATATTGGCCAAGGTCATCAAACTGCCAATTCCACTCCGGGACCCAAGCGAGCAAGTCAGACAATCCAGGCTGTCCTGATGCCTCACGCAGAATCTTAAGTGAAAGCTGATCGCGATCCGAACTGTTGGGGTACCGACCAAGGACATACTGATCGCTCCAAGGGTCGATAATCTCTCTGATCGCGTCACCACCCTCGTCCGAATCATCCGAGCGACGATCTGCCCATTCGCGATAGATGACTTGGATGGCGGACGACAATTGGCGTGCGGTGTCATAGTCAGGAATCTGATCGCCTGTCTGAGCACAAATTGCTCTGAGTATCTCAAGAGCAGTAGCTTCGTCGAACGGCTGTCCGACCAAACGTGTCTCATGAAACTCATCAGCCCATTGCTGAAGCTCTCGTGCTGCGCTTGCCACGGTCCGATGGTCGCCGAACGGACGACGATCGAAGGCAGTAATCAATTTGAGTAATCGGTTATCGAAATTGCTTTGATCCGTATGGTCACCAAATTGCTTGATCGTGATGTCAATCAAAGCCGTCGGGAAGGATCGGGGCAGAGGACGACCGGGAGTTGCTACATAGCCACGGAGTTGCCTCCATCCCGGTTCCTGCAAGTCATGGTGGCAGGCAGAGCAGTCGGTATGAGTAAGTGCCATCTCTGGCCATCGAGTCTTTGCCAGTTGCGGAAATTGATTCGGGTCATTGAATCGGTCATCGTCTCGAACTTGTCTGTTCAGAGCTAACTCCGGCCACTTGTGTAAGTTTTCCTTCGATGCGTCAGACAGCTCGGCTCGAGCAGCAAGAAGACCCATTGAGTCTCGAAGAGCGATGATGTTACCTACGATTGTTAGTTCCGTTTCGACATGTTTTGTCGAACTGTATCCGTAGTCATCTTGGACCTGAGCAGCCTCTTGAGACTCCCACCAAGGAACTTCATCAAGATCACGCCAGTGTCTGGGGATGTTCTTGATGAACCGGGCGACATCAATGCTAGGCAATGGCGGATGGCCAGCTGCATACATTGGGTGAGTGACGACTCGGCCAAGCTCAGCATTACCTATGTGACAGGAGAGGCAGATCTCCGACTTCGTGGCTGGGTTACGGAGATCGATCATCCCGAACTCTTCTTCTTTTTCAGCGGGTGATTTGAGGCGCCAGGAAGTTTCTGAGTGGGGGCCAAACCATCCGGTGTTGAGTCCTGAGGGACCGTGACACACTTCGCAATTGATCCCATCTCGGAAATCAAAACCGCCCCCATCTGGCTGCTGTTCGGGGAAGTTCTGTGCGTGACAACTTACGCAACCGGATTCTGGCTTCGTGACATTTTCGATTCCCAGCTTCTTGCCCATTAATTCGGCGCGGGGACCCAAGAGAACAACATAAGCCATTGAATGTTTATCGACTGTCCTCCATGTGGAGAATTCGGTCAGTAAGCACCACTCCAAGCTACCCGTTTCATTGTTCTCAGGATTATCGTTTGGGCCTGGACGAATGTGGCATCGAGCGCAATCACTTGCTCCCCGATATACATTGGTCCGCATCGCCTCAGTTTTCAGTCCGGGAGGCCAGTCCTCTTGACCGAGCGCGGCACTGGTCATGAGCAGGAGGAAGCCCACTGCGGACCCAAAGTAGATCGATCGTTGTTGTTCTTGAAACCACCGAGCATTCATAGTCGGATCTCCCTCAATTGCCGTGATCGGTGGCGGAAAGGACCTTGGGAAGGACGTCCGATCGATAATCCTCAGGATTCCCTGAGCCTACCTCAAATCGTAACGCTTCTGCTATGGCTTCGAGCTGGGCTCGGAGCACAATGTCGGACGGATCGGATCGTAGTTCGGACTGGGAAACGTAGATGGCAACTAGGCCGAGATAAGCTTGAGCATTCTCTTCCCAGGTTGGGTTCTTCTCTGGGTCGCCGACTGTTGCCACGATCCACTCAAGAAGTTCGCGATGATCTTCGAGGCCAAGCTGGGTACTGTTTGCTTGATCGAGCCATTGCCCGATGACCGAACTCGCGGCGCCCGCTCGCTCAGTGACGAGTCTTTCGTCTGGTGCCGGCAACCCCATTTCTGCCCTCAGGGATTGCAACGAGGCAGGCCAGTCGCTCGCTCTTGGTCTGATCAACGATCCAAGTGGATCCAGCATCGATTGATACCAGGTTCCCCAAGGCATTGATCCTGGCGATCCTCCGAGTCCTGCAACACCATCACGGATACCGCCCTTGAGATTATGATGGCACGCAAAGCAATTGTATTCAGAGAATTCAGGCCATGGCCCAGTGTGAACGTAGTCCGTGCGCTGAATCAGATCCGAGTCGTCCGAAGATCCAGCTGACGCTTCTAATGGCATGGACGCTCGTGCCGCACGGGCCTCCAGTAATTTTAACGAAGCCTCCGAGGTCGCAAGTTGGCCGACGATCCATGCTCTTAGTTCGTACGTGGGGTCGGCAGCTCGTTCATCCAGATCGCTCCAGTGACGAGGATAACGGGCATGGTAGGAGGAGAACTCGAACTGGAGCCTTGGGTGGCCAGCTGCGATCAAATCGTGATTGACCTCTACAAGTCCATGAACTGGATCTTTGTACGAAGAACCGACATGGCAAGGGGTGCACGATCGGGCACGATCAGCGAGTGAGTCGAGTGGAACAAATCCCAGCGCGGCCTTCTCTTCACGTGACCGATAATCCCAGTCGCCACGAACGTGGGCAGCAGACCAATATTCGGAGGCCCCGTGACATCCTTCACAACCGACGCCATCGGTGAGGGCAAACTGAGGAGTACGGAAGGAGTTGCTGAAATTCTGATGGACGTGACAGCTTAGACAGAGGCCATCCGAACGGGCATCAGCAGGCTGATTGGGATCGAGTCGACGGAACGACCGGAGAATCTGTTCTGACTCGTCATTGCCGAGCACATTGAACGACTCAGCATGGGGGTCGAAGCGCCGCCAGTAGCCGTGTTCCCAATAGGTCCGTGGCTCAAACAGACTCAGCTCAACGGCACCGCGCTCATTACCACGATTGTGACAAGCGTTCGAACTGCAAGAGTTGGTCCCGAGGAAGCGGAGTGGAACCCCGTTCGGCGCTTCACCACGAATCGGGCGCGTAAGGTCGAGTGGTGTTTGCTGAGCCTGACATGTTGCCAACCCAATGTAGCTGACTAATGCAAGGGACCAGACATAATGAAGTCGGACCATGAGAACTCATCCCGGAGTGAGAGGTGCTGACGCCAGAGGATCCCGAGACTGACTGCCATATTCTTGCTATCGGGCTGGAGTAGACCCTGGAACGAGGGCGATTTGCAACATCGTAAGAGTTGAAGCGTTAAGCTCCACAGTTGCAGTGTAGACCGGTCAGGGTGATTAAGATCAATGACCAGTTGAGGCGTTGAAACGGTGATAACCGGATGAGTGAGTTCAAGATTTAGAAGACATAGGGGATACCAAACCGTGCGATTTCGAGCCCAGGGACTTGCAATTCTTGGAGTTCCTTCAGAACCGCCTCGCGGAATCTTGCCTTGATGTGGACAGCAAAGAAGGGGCACTTGACTCCGGAACCGTTGACCTTCAGCACTTCTTCTTTGAAGGTCGAAGGCACAAAATGTTTTGAAGCGTTGGCGAGTCCGATCATGGCGTCCGGAAAGCAGACTTCGAGGAACACTGCATCGACTCTCGGCAATGCATTGACTTGCCGCCAGATCTCCTCCGTGGGACCTGTGTCGGACGGAATCACGACGACCTTATCCCCTTCGCGGATAATAAACCCTAGCGTCGGGACAAGGTGATCGACAGCGACGGTCGTGATTTCGAGGTCGCCAAATCGAAGCGTCTGCCCCGCTTCCATCTGGCTCACTTTCATCAACGGCGTTTCTTTCATCGGACCTTCCGAGAGTTTCAGGAAGTCCGGCCAGACGCGGTCATTGAAGACATCCGATCGGAGGCAGCTTAGGACGTCGCTGCTGCCGTGGATCGTGACACAGTTCGGCTTCGCCGAGAAAACGTTTTCAACGAAAATAGGGAGTGACGCGATGTGGTCAGCATGAGAATGCGAGATCAAGACATCGGTAATCCGCTCTTGCTCTGCCGGTCCACGGTAGAAACCCAGTGTTCCCGCATCAATCGCCAAGGTATCGTTGATGATGTAGGAAGTCCCGTATTGGACCGGATCTCCAACGACGCCGGAGACGGTAGAGGGAACCATGGTGACTTTCATGTCGCAATCCTCCAGTTTGCCCAATAGGGCTAATATACCTCTCGAATCAACCAATACAAGTAGCGTACAAGAGTTGACGGGTCCGAACCAAGCAACACGCTCGGCTTCTGAGCCCCTCGACTCACGAATCAGGGGGCTCAAGTAGTTGTCCCGCGACCGAGGATGATCAGCTGTTCTGTTGAGCCGTTGTTCTCTGTTCCACTTCGATGAAATTCTAGCACTGATTGTCGGAAGACCTTCGCCTCACCCTCGGAGACTCTCGGATGCCTACGGAAGCCGCGAGTGATCGTCATTCAGCGAGCTGGGAACGCGCGATCCTCAGTCCGATCGCCCAAGACTTCCCCACAATCGACGCTGCAGTTGCGGAGATCGCACGCCTCTCGGCTGAATTGACCCTCCAAAAAGGGACGATCCACGTCATCAGCGATGTCCATGGGGAGTTTGCCAAGTTTCGTCATGTGATTAATAACGCCTCCGGGACCATCCGGCCGTTAGTAGATCGCTTACTTGAGCCACGTCGGACTCCTGAGGAGATCGCTGAGTTTTTGAAACTGGTTTTTTATCCCAAAGAGACGTTGGGACTTCTGCTACTTGAAAATCCGGATGCACAAGATAATCATTCATTGATCAAAAGGATTCTACTTGATCTCTTTGATGTGGTCCGGAGTCTTGCGAAGGGTCGGAGTCTTGCGAGTGCGGCACGTGTCTTCCCACCAGACTATGACGAATTATTTCACGAACTCTTGCACCAGCCATCAAGCGGACGGAGCACCGCCTACTTCGACGCGATGATCGATGCGTTGATCAAGCACCATCGCGCATTCCACTTGATTCGGCTCACAGTCCGCGTCCTCCGAAACCTAGCGGTTCAAGAGTTGATTCTCGACGGAGATTGCTACGATCGCGGTCCCCGAGGCGATCAGGTGGTCGAGTACTTGACTCACCTCCCGAGTGTTTCATTCATTTGGGGTAATCACGACGTCGCTTGGTATGGTGCCTGTCTCGGCCACCACGCCTTGATCGCCCACGTCCTCCGGATCTCGGCGCGTTACCGACGCCTTACCCAACTCGAAGAAGGATATGGGATTACGCTCCAGCCTCTCGAGCACCTCATCCGACACGTTTACAGCGACGATCCCGCAGCATCGTATCGGCCGAAATCGGACGTTGGACTCCGAGATTCGATCACGATTGCCCGGCTTCAGAAAGCCGCGGCCGTGATGCAATTCAAGCTCGAAGGTCAGCTGATCGAACGCAATCCGGCCTTCGAGATGGACGACCGGCGTCTCCTTCACCGAATGAATCTCGAGACCGGGACAATCGAGATTGATGGTACCACCTACCGACTCCGGGACAACGAGTTTCCGACCATTGACCCGATCGACCCATACAAACTCTCGGCGGAGGAGCGCTACTGTTTGGACCGGATCCGGCAGTCTTTTATGGCGAGTCAGACGCTCTGGGACCATATGAAATTTCTGGTCTCACACGGATCAATGTATGTGACAAGGGATAACAATCTGATTTTTCATGGTTGCCTCCCGGTGGATGAGGATGGCGAGTTCCAGTCCTTTGTTGTTGACGGGGAATCAAGACGAGGTCGAGCCCTCTTCGATGCCCTCGACACCGTCATTGCGCGGTCGCTCCACCAGCGAGAGACTGCTGATCTCGATCTGCTCTGGTACCTCTGGAGCGGGCCTCGTTCGCCGCTCTTCGGAAAAAATAAGATCGCTACGTTCGAAAACGATTTGGTCGATGATCATGATATTCGTGTCGAAACCAAAAACCCCTACTTTCAACTTATTCATGAAGAATGGTTCTGTAACAAAGTCCTTGAAGAGTTTGGTCTTGATCCCAACGATGGCCTGATCGTGAATGGGCATGTCCCCGTCAAGATTGAGCAAGGGGAGGCACCGATCAAGCGATCAGGGAAGGCGATCACCATCGACGGCGCCTTTTCTGAGGCGTATGGTGACTACGGCTACACGCTTGTCTTGGAACCCAATCGCTCGATGTTGGCCCGACATCACCACTTCGAATCGGTCGGTGCTGCCGTCCGCGATGGAGTTGATATCATCCCGATGGTGACCGAGATTCGTCGTCGGGATTCAGCTCGGACGAATGAAGACACCGAGCGTGGAGAAGATCTCCGGAATCGGATCAGGCTGCTGGAACGGCTCTGCGAGGCCTACCGGAACAACCTGATCTCCGAAGAACCCGGCGAGTAATCGTAATTGAGGGCACGATAGGCTTGTTACGACTGATCGATTACCTTTGCTTGATCACGCCATTCGTCGATCAGGGATGCGACGAGGGCAGTCCAGCCGGTTTGATGAGAAGCCCCGAGCCCGGCGCCGTTATCGCCGTGAAAATACTCGTAGAAGAGAAGTTCATCACGCCAATAGGGGTCTTCCTGAAACTTGGTACTCCCACCAAATACAGGACGTTGGTCGTTTTTGTTGCGTCGGAAGATCGAGATCAGTCGGTCAGCGAGATCACCGGCGAGGGCGCCGTAGGTAAATTGTCGACCTCGGATCCGGACACGGTCGGCAGGCCCCCAGGCCTTCCCGAGCTTCCGGAGTGACTCAATCAAGAGGAAGGAGGTGGGGAACCAGATTGGGCCTCGCCAATTGGAGTTCCCCCCCTTTAGTTTTGAGATCGATTCGGCGGGCTCGTACCCCACAATCCGATCGTCAAAAATAAATGGTGCG
>CAZEAN010000155.1:0-13523 GCA_964510225.1 uncultured Isosphaeraceae bacterium | reverse complement strand
CGCCAGTCGAGCGGCGGCTGGTGCGGGGCGTGGGCTGCGCCGGTGGAGAAGTAGGCGAAGAAAGGGCGATCCGGGGCGATGGCCTTCTGTTCCCGGATCCAGCCGATGCAGTCGTCCGCCAGGTCGGTGGTGAGGTGATAACCCTCCTCGGGCGTCCCGGGTGGATCGACCGGCGTCGTGCCCCGGACCAGCGCGGGGTAGAACTGGTCGGTCTCGCCGCCGATGAAGCCGTAGAACTCGTCGAAGCCCTGGCTGGTCGGCCAGTTGTCGAAGGGGCCGGCGGCGCTGGTCTGGTTATCCGGGACGTTGTGATTCTTACCCCAGAAGCCGGTGGCGTAGCCGTTGACCTGTAACAGTCGCGCGATCGTCCCGCAGCTCTTGGGGATGATGCCGGAGTAGCCCGGGTAGCCGTTGGCGATCTCCTGGATCACCCCGGTGGCGACGGAGTGGTGATTGCGGCCGGTCAGGAGGGCAGCCCGGGTCGGGCTGCAGAGGGCTGTCGTGTGGAAGGCGTTGTACTTCAGGCCGCGGGCGGCCAGCCGTTCCGCGGTGGGCATCTCCACCAGCCCGCCGAACGCGCTGGAGCAGCCGAAGCCGACGTCATCGAGCAGCACGAGGAGGATGTTCGGCGCCCCTTCGGGCGCGGAGACTTGTGGCGGGAAGTCGGGCGTGGAGTCCTCGTAGGTCAGGCCGATCTTCGCATTGGGGTAGCGGTAGACCGGACGTGGGTAGCTCTCTCGATCGACTTTGACTGGGAATCTATCCTGCGGTCCGTCGCCTGGTTGTTTGCTCTGGCCTGGGGACACCGTCGGAAGCAACAAGCCGAATGAGATGAGCACTGCACAGGCAGTCGTGGCGGTGATCATGGTGCGTGTTGTCATCAAGGTGCGTGTCTCCGTGACGAGTTCGTGGACGAAGCCACGACGGAAAAATACCCTACCGGCGACAGGTGCCGATTGCTGGCGAACTCGTTCTAGCAGATCGCCCAGCAGTAATCGAGTGGGGACATCGGTATGATTCCATCGGGCCCGTCTTCGGACCACTGACCAGGTGCTTCTCGCTAGGGCCCCCAGAATCCGACGGCAACTCCGAGACGCTCGAAGAAATTCCAGAGGTCTCTGAAGGGACAAGACAGTCGTAAGCGAGTGTCCCTCGTCCACTCCGTTGTCGTTTCCGCTGAGCCAAGGGGACCGCCAGGAAGCAATTTACCGTTACATGCTGGGTCTTCATGCATTGTGAACGGAGGTTTGAACTACTCAGAGAGTCTTGCTGGGTGTGATTCAAAGGTGAACATAATCGCATTTCAATTGTTGGATTGCCGGCCGATGACCAATACCCTAACTTCGATATGCTGGGACCTGCAATCTAATGGTCGACTCTAACGATCGAGGGAACCGAGCCTTCGTGTCCATTGGACAATATCCGTACGATGCAATAACCACTTGAAGCTCTGGAACGTGATCCGCATGCAGAGTCCCTCGATGAACTCGACGAGTCCGACAAACCCAGGCTGGCACGCGACGACGATCCTTGCGGTCCGACGTGATGGTCACGTTGCCCTCGGCGGTGATGGGCAAGTGACCTTGGGAACCCAGATCATGAAGGGGGATGCCTCGAAGGTCCGGAGGCTCCATGAGGGGAAAGTCCTTACTGGATTCGCCGGAAGCGCTGCCGATGGCTTTGCTCTCCTGGAACGGTTCGAATCCAAGCTGAAGGACCATCCGGAGAATGTCTCGCGTGCAGCAATTGAGCTGGCAAAACTCTGGCGGACTGATCGCGCCCTCCGACGCCTTGAGGCGATCCTGATTGTCGCCGATGCCCGGGTCAGTCTGATGCTGAGCGGTTCCGGAGACGTGATCCAACCGACCGATGGAGTCCTTGCGGCTGGTTCTGGTGGTCCTTATGCCTTAGCGGCCGCTCGGGCCTTGATTAGTAAGACCGATCTGAAACCTGCCGAAATCGTCCACGAGTCGCTCCTGATCGCGGCCGGGATCGATATCTACACGAATGATCAGCTCACGGTGGAGGAATTACCGTGCGCGACGACTTAACTCCTCGGCAGATCGTTGCCGAACTCGATCGTGATATTGTTGGCCAGCAAGACGCAAAACGAGCTGTTGCCTTGGCTCTCCGTGATCGTTGGCGACGTCGACAGCTTGAAGAGTCGATCCGAGAGTACGTGACTCCGAAGAATATTCTCCTGATCGGGCCGACTGGGGTCGGCAAAACGGAGATTGCACGGCGGCTCGCCCAGCTCGTCGGTGCGCCCTTCATCAAGGTCGAAGCGACCAAATTCACCGAGGTCGGGTATTACGGTCGGGATGTTGAGGGGATCATCCGTGATCTCGTTGAGGCCAGCATCCTCCTCGTGAAAGAGCAGGAACGCGTCCGGGTGGAAACCTTGGCCAAAGAGCGTGCCGAATCGAAGCTGATCGATCTGCTCGCGCCGGAACCACCTCGATCGCGACGGGTCATGAAGGAATCAGAGGAAGGGATGGAGGCGGAAGATGACCCCGCCGAGCGTTACCAGCGGACTCGTTCCAAGATCCGACAGCGGCTTGAGGCCGGAGAGCTGGAGGACGCTGAGGTCGAAATCACCGTTCCGGGACGTACTGGGGCTCCGGTCTCGATTCTCGGAGCTGCGAACACAGAGCAGCTCGAGATGGATCTCCAAAACATGTTCGAAAAGATGATGCCGAAGCCGTCGCAGGAGCGCCGACTTCCGGTCCGTGAGGCTCGGCCACTCCTGATCGAACAAGAAGTAGAAGAGTTGCTTGATCCGGAGAAGATTAATCGGACGGCGGTCGATCTCGCTGAGAACTCGGGAATCGTCTTTCTGGACGAAATCGACAAGGTCGCCGGTGATGAAGGATCGGGTCGAGGGCCGGATGTCTCACGCCAAGGAGTGCAGCGCGATCTCCTTCCGATTGTCGAAGGAACAACCGTGACCACCAAGTACGGGCCCGTCCGGACTGACTTCATCCTCTTCATGGCGGCGGGGGCGTTTCACCGTGCCAAGCCGTCCGACCTCATGCCTGAGTTGCAGGGTCGGTTCCCGATCCGGGTTGAGTTGAGTGACCTTACCCGTGACGACTTTGCGAGGATTCTCCGAGAGCCTCGGGCTTCGCTGCTCCGTCAATACGAAGCGCTCCTGGGTACCGAAGGCCTTGAACTCGAATTCGCGGACGAGGCGATCGATGTGATGGCGGAGATTGCTTTCAGTGTCAATCGATCAACCCAGAATATCGGTGCCCGTCGCCTGCACACCATCTTGGAACGAGTGGTCGAGCAGATCAGCTTCGATGCGCCCGAGCGTTCGGAAAAGAAGGTGAGGATTGAACCAGACTATGTCCGCGAGATCCTCGGACCGTTGACAGTTGACGAGGATCTTCGCCGCTACATCCTCTGACTCATCGAACATCACAATTCATTGCAATCAATCGATCCGAGTGAATTCGATGTCTTGCAACGCAAGATAACGTGGCGAATCACCTTGCTCGATGGGAACGACTTCCATCACATCGCCGTTAGGGCCGACCGGAAGTTGAAGCATCTCGCCTTCAGCGGTGAGCCGGTAATCAACATCAAGAGTCTCACCAGTAGGCGCAAGCCATGGCTCGGTCAGATCTTCAGAGTAGGTGTAGATCGGCACAGATCGTGCCGCCACCCGCAACGGGGTTCCCGGTCGAATGGAGCGTCGGGCGATATCAAGCTCGCTACTTGACCCACCACAACCGGCGATCACGGTAAGTAGAATCCCAAGAATTCCGATCAGGATCGAGCTGATGTTTGGAAGTTTGATTGATCGTTTCGAGGGAAGAAAAAGGTCATTCATGAGAAGTTCCTGGAGTCGACAAGTGGGGAAAGTTTTGATCGGGCTAAATCCAGACTGCAGTCATCACCTACAGCGGAGATTTGAACGAGTACGTATGTGCGACTGACTGCTACGCAACTTTAATCGTGATTGTTACGATCAAGCCGACAACTGATGACACGACGCAATTGCCTTGAGAACTGTCACATTTCTATCTTAGTATTTGAGTCGGAGGTCGGCCGACTCTTACATTAGATTACCGAGGATTTCGATACAGAACTCCCCGCAAGCCAACCTGTACTCCAGGCGGCCTGAAAGTTGTATCCGCCGATGAGTCCGTTGAGGTCGAGGACTTCACCGATGACAAAGAGGCCCGGACAAAGACGGCTCTCCATCGTCTTCGAGTTGACTTCCTCGAGAGCGATTCCACCACTGGTGACCTCAGCCTTTTCGAATCCAAGTGTCCCGGTAGTTCTTAGCTCAAGAGCCTTAAGTTGCTGGACAAGGCGTTTCCGTTCCACCTTTGAAAGTTCTGGACCAATCCGATGCTCTGGAATCTGAGCGGCGCGGACGATCCCTTCGGCAAGTCGCTTCGGGATTGAGTCTGGCAGAAGGTTCATGACAGTCCGACGTCCCGACCGCGCGGCTTCTCCCAGGGTCCGATCAACCGCATCCCACCTTGAATCAGGGAGCAGATCGAGTCGGACTCGGAACCGTTCTTGGGGGGCCGCACGAGCGATCGGTTCACTAATGTCGAGGATCGCTGGCCCCGTGAGTCCAAAGTGGGCGAAGAGGACCGCTTCGATTCGTGAGGCAGCGACGCTACCGTCCGAAGCCAAGGCGGCGACGGCGACTTTCGGCATCGTGATCCCTTTCAGCCCTGTAATCCAAGACTCCTCGACCCGAATTGGGACCAAGGCCGGTCTCGGCAGGACGATGGTGTGCCCAAGTTCGGCTGCAAAGCGGTAGCCATCTCCGACGGTCCCCGCTCCCGGGAATGACTTCCCACCGACCGCCAGAATTACTTGGCGAGCCCGGACTGATCCGGATCCAAGATCAATACTAAATGGAGTCTCAGATCCAGACTCAAGGTGGCTGACTTTGAGAGCAGGGGACTGGAGTCGGAGTTCGGCACCCGATCGATTCAGTCGACCGACGAGTGCATTCAAGACATCAATCGCTTTATCGGAAACCGGGAAGACCTTTCCGTTGGCTTCGATCTTGGTCGCAACCCCTTCGGCCTCGAAGAGGGCGATCGATTGCTCAACGCTGAACTCCTTCAGCGCTGGACCGAGAAATTGCCCACCGGGACCAAACGCCTTAGCGATCTTGCTAGATCCCTTTGATTGATCAGGGTCGTATGCGGGATCGATGGGACCACTAACGACGTTAAGTCGGCGGAGTCCTCGTGCATTGGTGATGTTGCAGCGTGTCCCTCCTGAGATCAGAATTTTGACCCCGGGTTTGCGGTTCTTCTCTAAGACCAGGACGCGGAGCCCTCGTTCGGCGGCACGGATGCCGGCCACGAGACCAGCGGCACCAGCACCGATCACCACCACGTCGAATGGGACGCTGGAGTCATCCAAACCGTGCCTCGAAGTGCTCCCGCTCCTAGCGATCGGGAGATCACATCACCGTGAAGTAATTCCCTACCGCAAAATCAAAGTATTCTGATTTTAGCTGAAGCGGGAACTGGTGGTAGTTACAGTAGTTCCGGACTTGGAGCAGAAGGTCACGAGGTTGACAGGCCCGGAACGGTCTCTCAACGGCCTTGTAGTGCCGGTTGATCAAGTCATCAATGACCGCGTCGTCGAATGCCTCAAATCCCATCTTAGGCGCAAAGATCGAGAAGAGCTTTCGGAAGTTCTCTTCCGTCGGGTCGGCGGCATTGATCTTGTATGGGATCCGTCGGAGGAACGCTTCGTCCACGAGATCCTTTGGCTCAAGGTTTGTGGAGAACAAGATCAATTGATCGAAGGGAACTTGGACCGTTTTGCCGCTCGGGAGCCTCAAGAAGTCGTAACGCTTCTCAAGTGGGACGATCCAACGGTTCAGTAATTCGATCGGGGCCATCCGCTGTCGGCCGAAGTCGTCGATCAGGAAAGTACCGTTATTGGATTTCAATTGGAGCGGGGCCTCGCAGATGTTGTTTGCGGTATCGTGGTAGATCTCAAGATTCTCCATCGTGAGTTCGCCACCAGCGACGATTGTCGGGCGCTTAATTTCAATCCAGCGATCATCTTGAGCATCATCACGCAAGATTCCCCCCCGCCGGGGTCGGATCGGTTCGTGCTTAGCACTGTCGAAGAGGGTGACTATCTGGCCTTCGATGTTGATGACGCGGGGGATCCAGACGTTCGTCCCAAAACACTTGGTGATCCGCTCGGCAATACTCGTCTTGCCGTTTCCCGGGTAACCATAAAGGAAGAGCCCCTTGCCCGAGTTGATCGCTGGCCCGAGGGATTCAAACATCGAGTCGTCGATCAAGAGGTCAGAAAAGGCTTGGCGGAGATCAGCCTCGGTGGGTTGTTCTTTGGCGATCGATTGGGCGGCAACGCTCTCGAGGTAATCTTTAAACGGGACTGGCGCTGTTCCAACGTAAGCACACTCCTGAAGATGCTTCCGGGCGCGGGCACGGCCCGAATCGGTCAGGGAATAGCGATAGTCATTTGCCGTCGCGGTATTTGCATAGGAAACGATCTGCTGTGATTTGAGATGGCGGAGGTATTCCGGAAATGGACTGAAGGGGAGCCCGAGTTCGTCTGCAATCCGTCGACCACTCGCTTCACCGGCGCCGACGAGGAACTTAAGGACGAGGGATTCAACCAGTGCCGGAGTGAGCCCTGCGTCCTCGAATGTTCCGGCAGGCCGGGGTCGAAAGGTCTCCGAGGTCCCTGTATCAAAGGAAGGGAGAACACTGGGTGCACTATGCGCCATCACGGCACTCCTACCAAAGATTCTTGTGAAGTCGTTACACTATCCCTTTTCCTAATCTCTAGGTCACCGCGGGACGTTGGTCAATTCGGTGTCGGCTCACTTTGTAACGTCGATGCGAGCCGATCGAGTCGTTCGGGGTCGGCCTGAATCATGAGTCGTCGGCCTTCAACGCCGTCGTACTCGATTGTTAACCAGATGGTGTCTTGAGGGAGAGAGTTTACCACTCGATCGGCCCATTCAATCAAGCAGATCCCTGAACGGTCGAAATAATCATGAACTCCAAGTTCTTCGAATGCTCCACTCTCTTCAAGACGATAAGTATCGAAGTGATAGATCGGGAAAACTCCTTCATATTCAAGAATTAGCAAAAACGTTGGGCTTACAATCGCAGTAGGATCGACACCGAGGAATTCGGCAATGGCACGAACGATCCGGGTTTTGCCGGTTCCAAGCGGTCCGACGAGCCCAACGACATCGCCGGGTTGGAGCATTGCCCCGAGCGCTTGGCCGAGGGATTCAGTTTCTGATTCCGAGTCGACTTGGATCAACAAGTCGTCGGGAGATCTTCGGTCAACTCGCATCTCGGTGTTGTCGGTTAACGTCGGAAATGATCGAACCCACTCAAACGGAGAGGTTGAACACTGCCATCGGGATGTTCGAAGCGGATTCCAGGCTCTTCGGTGATCCATCCGATCGCACTGAGCGTCAAGCGTTCAGGAGGGTTGCTTAGGAGTGTGGCCGCCTCCTCAGAGTCAACCGTGAAGCAGAGTTCAAAGTCCTCGCCATCGGTCATCGCATGTTCGATCGCGCTCACTCCATCTTGTCGAGAGAGACGCTCGGCGTCGGGGTGGATCGGAATCGCTTCAGAATTCAGGGTCGCACCGAGTCCTCCGCTCGCCTTGAGGATTTGCCCGAGATCGGATGCGAGACCATCCGAGATGTCGAGCATCGCGGTTGGCCTTGTGGCGCGGACGAGTTGAATCGCCTCGAGGATCCGGGGTTCGGGCTGGAGATGACGCCCGAGGATACTCCCTCCAAGTGGCCCCGTGACGAGGATTCGATCACCCGGTCGAGCACCATCACGTCGAACCGGCTCGGGCCCAACAGGAGTCCCCAGGACCGCGATGTTGACCACTAGTGGGCCTTCCCAAACGTTGGTGTCACCACCAGCGATCCCAACGCCGAAGCGATCAGCGAGCGGGAGCATCCCTTCGAGGAGATCGTTCCCAATCTGATACGCTGCTTCCTTGGGTAATGCTACCGAAATAAAGGCAGCGACTGGTTGCGCAGCCATCGCGGCGAGATCGGAGAGATTGACCCCGAGACTCTTGTAACCGACTCGTTTGGGACCTGCATCCTTCAAGATGAAATGCCGACCGTCCAGGAGCATGTCGGTCGTGACAATTAGTTCAAGGTCACCAAGCGGATGTAATACTGCTGCATCATCACCGATCCCGATCCGGACCAGGGGATGATCGGAGACCCGACGCTGAATCGAATCGATGAGGTCGAACTCGCCACGTATCTGATCCGCCATGATGATCGATTCGATCCGGAGACTACAAAGGGACGATCATGCACTGCCCGCAGAACGACCCGCCAGAAACGCCCGAAATGCGTGCTCGGTGGCCCGGGAGAGTAAACATGCTGCTTCGTCGATCGCTTCCGTGAGGCTCATCGGACGATCTACGATGCTGAAAAGAGCGTCGACACCCAGGTCCAAGACCGACTCGGCTGCGTCACCTAACGATCCTCCGAGGGCAAGTACTGGCACACCAACCGATTCGGCGAGTCTTCCAACGCCGGCGATTGTCTTCCCCCGCGCTGTCTGCTGGTCGATCCGCCCTTCTCCCGTGATGCAGAGCAGGGCTCCTTGGAGTCGGTCGCGGAGTTGAACTGCCTCAACGACGAAGTCGACTCCAGGTCCGAGGTGCCCCCCCGCGAATCCGACGAGACCAGCACCGAGTCCTCCAGCAGCACCCGCGCCTGGAATGGTCGCTACCGATTTGCCGAGATCATCCTCGATCCGTTCCGCAAGCCGTTCCAGATTGGCGTCGAGAACAGCGACCATCGCTGCATTGGCCCCTTTCTGGGGGCCATAGATCGCCGCGGCGCCTTCTGGACCGCAGAGTGGATTGTCGACGTCGCAGGCCACCGCGATCTCGACGTGATCGAGTCGTTGGTCTCGGCCTTCAGGATCGATCCTGGCTAATGACGCAAGTCCACCCCCGCTCGGTTCGATTTCACGGCCCTCAGCATCGAGAAACCGATAACCGAGCGCAGCCGCCATCCCAGCACCGCCGTCGTTGGTGGCGCTCCCACCGATCCCAATCACGATCCGACGGACACCGAGATCCAAGGCGGCCCGAATCAGCTCTCCAGTTCCGTAGGTTGAAGTCTGGCTCGGGTCACGACGTTCTTCCGGGACGAGGACGAGTCCCGACGCCGCAGCCATTTCGAGGAATGCGGTAGAGCCCTCGGGAGAGAATCCGAACCGAGCTTGAACGGGATCACCGAGTGGTCCGGTGACGCTGACCGTCTTTGCCGAACCACCAGTTGCTGCGATCAAGGCCTCGACGGTCCCTTCGCCTCCATCGGCCATTGGGATCTGATCGATGATGGCATCCGGATATACTCGGGCGACTCCTCGCGCGATCGATTCAGCGACCTCGATTGCTGAGAGGCTCCCCTTGAATTTGTCCGGGCAGACCACGATCCGCATTACCCCTCCTCAACAATCACGAGCGAATTAACCTCCCCTAGGGTAACTGCTTTAAATTCGCTCGGCTATTCGGTGGATCCGGATCGTGTTCAGAAGGCGTGGTCGTTCTAGACTCCTCGGATGGCTTTCGTTCGACTTCGGATTAGCTGTCGACCGAGGCCGATCGAGAGGAGTCCGAGACCGAGCAACGACGAGGTCCTTGGTTCGGGGACCGCCTGGACTCTGATATTGTCTAGTACCAGCTCAGTTACCACAAATGCATCGAAAACATCGTAAACAACAAACGAAAGCGTGACTGTCTGGCCTTGGATCGAACTGACTTCGAACTCGTGAGTTAGCCAAGGAGTTCCTGCGAGAAGGCCACCGACCCCAGCGATCGCTGAATCCGATAACGGGCCGGAGCCTCCCGGTTGGAGCATCTCACGGTTCATTACGCGTTCGACTCGGAAGCCATCATCGGTCTCGAGGATCGCCATAAACCCATCATTCCCTTCGGGACCGGTCCCGATTTCGTCCGTCAAGAGTCGGAAATCAAATGAAAGGATATCGGCATTATTGGTGAGGTCGAAGGTCTGGGAGATCTTTGTCGCGGTCACACCGTCCGTGCTCAAGACCGCGAAGAAGTCTCCCTCGGTCGGAAGAACATCGGTGAGAACTGGGTCACCGTCTCCTGCGAGAAAAGACTCGGTGATGGCGTTTCCAGGAATTGCTGTTGAAGTCGGCGGCGGGACATTTGTAGAGGTGGTATCCATGCTTCCTTCGATCAAGAAGCCATTGAGATCGTTTTCAAAGCCGGGATTGGTCAGCATCTCGGCAGCGACTTGGTTCCCGAAACCAAAGCCCATCATGATCAAGAGGATGCAGATTGGCTCAATCCTCATGTGTCGCATCGGTATCATCTCCTTTGAAGCTTAAAATCACTGAAAACGTGCTTGATGTTTGCGAACCAGTAAAGAAAATCGTGTAACGCAGATTTGATCGATTGATTTGACTGTAAATCGAGCGATCACTCTTCCGCTCTTTTGGAACATCCGAGCGGAAGAGGATAGGTTGGGTTTTGAAGCGGCTGCACGCAACGCCTCTGTGGTGACACAGTGCGTGCTCTTAATTGGTGACCGTACAGGAACGATCTATTGCTTCTTTCTCAGTTTCGATCGGAGGATCTGGAGTTCACGCAAGACTTCTTGATCGAGGTCAGGGTCTCCTAAGCCCTTTTCTTCCTTGGATTCGATCGAGCTGAGAGGTTCGTTAACAATCGAATCGACTAACGCATCGATTGTTCCATCGTCGGCGATCGCGTTTCGGCTCATCATGACTTGTGGCGTTGCATTCTCCTCAGTGGTCGCTGAACCGGAGTCAATCGTGACGACGTTGTTGGTCGTTCGGTCGTCTGGAACCACGAGCCAAGGTAACGATTCATCGACGACCGAGACTGAAACCGGGTTATTCAAGATCGACTCTGTTTCACGTATCGAGTCGGGTGCGGTGAGCGAGATCACCGTCGTGCCGAGTATCGACCGGTCGGACCGGTCCATCGTTCGATTGCGTTCATTGGTGACGAGGGAGGCGATGTTCGACTCGCGAGTTGCTCCGAACGAACGGTCCTCGTTGAGGAGTTCCTGATCGAGCTGCCCTAAGGAGCGGTCATCGGTGTTGAGTTCAACACCCGACCCCGAAACATTGAGAACGCTGGAGGCAAGAACGTATTCGCCAACGGTCTCCGCTTCGCCCGTGATCCGAATGAAGTATGCTCCCGCCGATCCCTGAATCGATCCGGCCGGAATAGTAATCGACTCATTACGACCGTCCGCGAGTGGAGTTCCGCTGAAGAGGAGCTGACCCAGGTCATTGAGGAGTTCGATCCGAGGGTTGAGACCATTCCTAAAATCACCGAGTCCGTCCCCAGGAGTCCCCGTCCTAATCTCGAGATCCTCGATTCCCGGATCCCACTCGATCTGGTACCAGTCGGCTTGGCCGACACGAGTGTTGATCGAGATCTGATCGTAGCCACGGCCGTCGAGATCGAGGGGGAAGTTGTCAAACTGCTGGAAGCGGATCTGGAAGTTTGCACCGAGACTTAGTCCAAATTGGGCAGCGAGATCTCCTAGATCGAACCCATATTGGCGGTACTCGCCAAACGGTTGAGCGGGCGCGTCAAAGATCGGGAACCAATTAATGCCATCGTCACTAATAGCGACTCCGTCTGCGTTAAAACTCCCTGTGAATGGCCCGTCGAACGGTGTTTCTTCGTCGTCGTAATCGGCGTGGAAGAAGCTGAGGATCGGATCGTTGATCCCGGTGAGATCGACGGTCCAATCGGCCTCGTTCAAGTTCGAGACTCCATTCAAGGAGACGTCCATCAAGAGGGCAAAATTAGACCCTTCCGCAGCTCCGAAGGCGTCGGTGACCTGGATCCGCCCCTGCCTAGCACTCGAGTTGATCGAGAAGGAGCTAGGGATCGAGCCCATTTCAAAATCTTCGGATTCGAGCTGAACCAGTTCTGAACCTTCGGTGATAGCACCGAGGACTTCAGAGCGTCCGGGATCGGACTCAAACAAGTCTTGGGCTTCTTCGAGGGAGTCGTTCCCTTCAGCATCGAACTCGGCGTTTCGGGTAAGGATCAGGCTGTAGTCCTGGTCACTGAAGACTCGGATGTAGTAGGTCCCCGAAGTTGGAACCTCGAATTGACTGATCAAGGCGTCGAGATTTTCGGTAGCCCGACCGAGACCAGTCTCGACATCGATTGAAAGTTTCACCTCATCGAGTTCGTACTGTCCGGGACCAGTGAAGCTCTCCGGAATGTCTTGGGTGAAGGCGATGACGACCGTCATCCCAATAAATGCGGAGACGTCAACAGAATGAGTGAGATACCCCGTATCGCCAATCGGGTTCGAGATCTCGTCTCCGGTTGAGAAGCTGAAGAGGGTCGCAAGCACGACATCCGTCTCGGGATCGCGGATCTCGACCGCATAGTCACGCGCAATCGCATTCCCAGGTGCAAATGTGAAGTCCCAGTGCAGACGATCGATCCATTCTAAGGTTGCGACTGTTGCCGACCCCGGAATAGTGACCTCTTGCGTGAGTTCCGAGACCATTGGGCCGTCCCCATCGAATCCGTTAAGCGCACTAAAGCTCCCTTCTTGCGGATCGGTTCCAGGGAAGAACCCGCTACCGGCCCCGGCCGTAGAGACGGTCCAGGGGAGGAACGGATCTCCGGTGTCGAGAGTGTTCCAGTTGTTGAAGTTACCAGACTCAAAACCACCGTTGAGGACTACCTCGGTTGGTTCTTGAACGTACGAAGCCAGTAAGTTCTCGTTTGCATCGTAGAGTTCAATCCCGAGCCCTGGGGTATTACCCAGTTCCTCGGCTAGCTTGGTAAGAGCGATGGAGAGCTGATCACCGTCCTCGAGCGTGATTTCGTAGGTGTCACTCATGGGCGCTTCCCCAGAATCCACCGCTGCTATCAAGACACTCTGATTGGAGCCGACAAACTCGTTGGGTCCCTCGTCAAAAGCGAGGAGGAGACGATTCGCCCCTTGAACGCCAGCGTCCTTGATGCCAACGGTCGCCTGAGCCCCTTCAGTACTAAAGAAGTCGCCCGGATCGTCGAGATCGAGGTAGTTAAATTGAATTACCCCGTCGGCCTGGAGGATTGTTTGGAAGGTTAGCTCGAAGATACCGCCGCTAAAGTGCCCCGCCTCATCCCACTGGATAATGAGTCGTTCATCAGCGGTCCCGCGGTCGAGAACCTGGAAGTAGACTTCATTATCGATTACGAGATCGTCCCAATAAGGCGCAATCGACGCCTCAGCGGGGGCGGTCCTCAGATCGCCGTTGGCGATTGAACTATTACCAGCTCCGAAGGTGATCAGTCCGTTGGTACTGACGAAAATGGTGTCGTAGGTAACCCCGTAGAAGTCAAAGGTAAAGCCTCCGAGGTCGGTCGGTGTGAGTTCGGCAGAGTCATCATCAATATTGAAAGGAAAGAAGATTGCCGTTCCGCTCGCGGAGATGTCTTCGAACTCAAACGGAACCGCTGTGGCTACGTAC
>CAZEAN010000154.1:0-13531 GCA_964510225.1 uncultured Isosphaeraceae bacterium | reverse complement strand
AAGCCCCGTGGTGATGCTGAGATGGGTCTCGCCAGCGGACCCATCCTACGGGAACTGAGTCTTCTTCACGTTGTGGTGAACGGTTGATCTGAATCCCGTCGAACGAGTTCGGCCCGCTTTTTTGCCTGGGATAAACTCAGGGACGGTCTTGCGAAGGGTGATCCAATCCCGGATCGTTATACGCTTTCGGGCGTAAACGAACCGACGCGGGAGATCTTTCTGATGGCCGATCCGACGCTGCAATCGACCGACGCGACGAACCCGACGCAGCATCGCTCGAAGAAGTTTCCACTCTATTTGCTTGTGTTAATCGCCGTGACTCTGGCGGTGCCGTCGGGATTAGCCTTAGGGATCGAGGTCGATCCTGCGCAGTTTAAGGAGTGGCCGAGTGCAGTCCGACTGGGATTAGCTGCGATCGTCACGGCTACCGACTTGGCCCCTCGATTGATTATCAGGGCACTGGGCGCTTTGGCAGCACCGCTCGTGGTGTTAGCGATTCTCAGCGCGCTGGTCACCAATCGTGTCGAAGGTCGCCAAGGCCTGAGGATGATGGCCTACTACCTCAGCAACACCGCCGTGGCGATGACGATCGGGCTGATCGTGACCAATCTAATCAACCCCGGCGGCCGTGCCAGTATCGAGGATGTGGCTACGGGACCGGCTCAAAACCGGCTGATCGATCAGTTGATCCAACGACCGGACCCGAAGCAACTGGAGCCACAAACAACGGTTGGCGAGATCCTCACCCAAACGGTCCCTCGGAGTGTCGGGGATGCGTTCTCGACCAATAACCTGGCGCAGCTTGTCCTGATCGCGGTCGTCGTCGGAATTGCCATGAATCGAGTCCGCGACGATCAAGAGCGTCGCGGAGAATCAAGCTATCGGACAGTCGTCGATTTGTTCACGGTTGGGTTCGAACTGCTGATGAAAGTCCTTCTCTGGATCGTCGGGCTCGTTCCGATCGCGGTCTTTGGCGTTGTGACGACCAGCCTCGCCCGTGAAGGATTCGGGCTTTTCCTCCAACTCGGTTGGTTCGTGGCGGCGGTAGTCATTGGGCTCTTGATCCAGCTTGTTTGGTATCTCGGCGAGCTGGGCCTCTTTGCAAAGATGTCACCGCCTCGATTCCTGAATGGCGCCGCGAACGTGATCGCGATGACGATGAGCACCGCGAGTACTTCGGCAACGATGCCAATCACCTTGAAAGGATTGACGGAACGGCTTGGGATCAGTCGAGTCTCCAGCCAGCTTGCCGCGTGTGTCGGCACCAACTTCAATAATGATGGCACCGCCCTCTATCAGGCGACGGTAGTTCTCTTCCTCGCCCAAGCATCCGGCGCGAATCTAGGGATCGGGGACCAATTGATCATTATGGTGATGACGCTCTTGGCGAGCGTCGGGGCCGGAGGAATCCCCTCCGGGAGTTTCGTAACCCTCCCGCTGATCTTCGCTGCGGTTGGTCTCCCTACGGATCGGATCCCGATCCTGCTGGCACTCGATTGGTTCCTCGATCGATGCCGGACCACCATCAACGTCCTCGGCGATATGACGGTCGCAATCTTGATCGATCAGACCGAACCTTCTGCTCAATCGACGGTCGAGGACCTTAATCAGTAGCGACATCTAATGACGTCTTACCCTCGAGGATCGCTTGATAGAGGCATTCGTAGCGATCGACCACCACTGGGATCGCGAACTCAGTCTCGATCCGACGGAGCGCAGCAGCTCCCAAGCCCGCCCCATTCGGACCCTCCAGATCATTCAAGACCTGGAGGATCGCTGAAGCCCAGGCTTCCGGATGATTCTCCGAAACGAGTCGACCACAGGGACCCTCGCGGAGCAGATCGGTGTTGCCGCCAATCTCCGAGGCGAGGCAGGGGAGCCCGGTCGCCATCGCTTCCAGGAGGGAATTACTCATCCCTTCGGCGACGCTAGGAAGCACGAAAACGTCGGCAGCGCGGAGATATTCGCTGGGGTCACTTACTTGGCCAGCGAAGCAAACGCGGTCTCGAATCCCGAGCCCTTCCGCTTGTTTCATCAACGCCTCCCGGTCCGGTCCGTCTCCAAGAAGGATGAGGTGACCAGTGGCTTGGCGAGCGACGATCGCCCAGGCGTCGAGCAAGAGTCCGAGGTTCTTCTGAGGATGGAGTCGGCCGGTAAAGAGAACTCGGGGACGTCCGGGGAGTTGATCTTCGGTAAGAGCGGTCGGTCCAGGATGAAAGCGTCTCGTGTCGACACCGGAGACGGTCCGGGTCATTTGGAAGGACGGTACCCCGAGTTGGCTCCACTCCTCGGCGATCTCGGCGGAGATAGCTGCAAAGGCGGTGTTTCGGAGCGAACATCGACGGAGAATCGGTGCGCCCCGAGTCCTCAAGAGTTCCTGGGCTTCACCGTAATAGCCCGAACTCGCGGGCTGAATTAGGGTCGGGATGTTGATGAGCCAACCTTGGCCCAGTCCCGCTGAGATCGACTCCCAGAGGGCTTGATGCGTGTGAATCAGATCAACCTGATTCTGGAGCCGACGGAGACTCTTGAGAACGCTCGCAACGAAGGTGATGCCGAAGAGTGGACCACGACGGATCGGTTTCACCCAACGATGGATTTGGAGCCCATGGACGACTTCATCCTCGGGTAAAGCTGAGTCCGGAACTGACTGGGTCACGACGTGAACTTCGTGTCCCCGACGGACCAATTCAGCCCCTTGAACCATCGCCTGGCGTTCCGCCCCCGATTCAAACGGGTGAAAATACGCCAGGACGTAACAAACCCTGAACCTTCTCTTTGTCATTAGCGAACGAGGTCATTGAACCTAATGAGTCGGAGGAAGACTCATTCGCGTTGGGGAACCGGGGCGGAAGTATCAAGTCGCTCCGCCCTCAGTGAGCTAGTTGGTCACATGACCAGCTCCCGCTGGAGCTGGATTAGTATTCAAGGACAAGTCGGGAGTACACCCGTCCCCGGTTGTCATAAATCTTGCCGCGGATGACAACGATCTCGGGATAGCTTTTATCAGGGAGGTCGGCTTGTTGTTCGTCGGTGACGACGACCATCCAATCCCCGTCGGGAACAAACCGGGTCGTTCGGAAACGTCCGTTGCGATCAGTGATGGCGGAGATGTCTTGGAAGGTCGAGGTTGCGTTGCTGAAGGTGACGGTGAGCCCAGGAATCGGGTCGCCAGTTGAGCGATCCTCGATGCGACCCGTGAGGAACCCAACGTCCTCTGATTCTGCTCTCGAAGCGATCCCATTTCCAAAAACAGGGCGATTACGCTGATCTCGGAGGATCTCACCAAACAACGGGTCCTCAACATCAAGGCGTGGTGGAACTGCTGGAGCGTTGCCCTCATCCTGTCCCGGAGCCAAGCGATCCAACTCGTTGTCTCGGATAGAGTTTTGCGGCGTTCGGTCGTCGAGAGGGGGTTCAGGATCGCGGCGGCTTGGGGTCCCACCGCTGGATCGGTTTGAACGAATCCGATTTGCCGTATCGGAGTCGATGACAATCGTAGTTGGGCTGCTATCGACGATATATCGGGTCGAATTAACGCAGTCGAGATCCGAGCTTTCCACGTAATAGGTTGGGACGACTGTAGATCGGGTCGGCCTAATGACATACGAGGTCGGTGCGAGATACGAGGTCGGTGTAAGATACGAGGTCGGTGTAAGATAAGAAGTCGAGAGCACCCGACGGGTTGAAACCGTTGGAACAACAACCGAATCATAAGTGGAGAAACCGGTCGTAGTGATCGACGGACGATCGACGACATAACGTGTGGGGTAGAGAGAGTCGATAAAACTGGTCGAGCGGACGCGGTAGGTTGTCGGTGCCAGGCTATATTGGGTTGGTGATAGATAAGTCGTCGAGCTGGTCGGTAGAAGTAATGACGTACTCGAGACGTACCGCGTTTCGGAAGGAATGATGTAACGCGTTTCGATCGGGCTTACGAAGACCGACTGCGGGAAGGTTGCCGAAGCGGTTCTGAGTGAACAGATTCCGGAGATTATCGCAAAGGAGAGAAGAGCGATTCCGAGGAAACGATGCGAAGACTTGATCATCGGCAGCAACTCCTGGTTGCGGTGATCGCTAACAACAACCCAACGGTCCGAAGCGATTCGCGGACACTCAATGTACACCATATAATCATACCATCAGGTACGTTCGGTACAAGCGGTTGGTCGGGATGAGTCCGCGATTTTGGGACCAAGATCGTGGCGTCTCCGTCTTTACTCGGAGAGAGTCGTTCAGCAATTGGTTGCGAAGCGAGGACGAGGTGGCCATGATATAGAAGGGTAAAAGACTCATTTCGACGATTCGCTTTCGGAGCCTTGTCGCTTGAATCACCCTCGGACTGCAAAGCAAATCTTGGACCGTGACTTCCTCGAAGTTCGTGGCAAGGTCCTCGAATTGGCGGCAGCGCTCGATCGGCTCGACCTCGGCCTTGATCGAGAGACAATCGGAGAGGACCCACGATGGATCCAGCTCATCGAAGCCCTCAGGATGCTCGGAAGCCCCGACGGTGATCGGGCCGAACAGGTTCAACTTATCTTTTCGGATCCTTATCAAACCGGTTGGCTCGATACAATGGCGCCAGCCTTTCGACGCTGATATTTCGGAAACAGACCGTTTCATTCATTTTTTCGGCCCGTCGCATCGATTCGTTCCAGACGATTCAGAAGGGAGCGCCGTGATGGATTACATCGATCCGCATATTCATATGGTCTCCCGGACCACGGATGATTACAAGCGAATGGCTCTTGCTGGTTGCGTGATGATCAGTGAGCCAGCCTTCTGGGCGGGCTTTGATCGTTCCGGTCCTGAAGGGTTTCGTGATTACTTCCGGCAGCTTACGGAATACGAGCGGCGACGCTCCCTCGGACATGGGATCGAACATCGGGCCTGGCTCTGCATCAATGCAAAGGAAGCGGAGGACGTGGACCTCTCGCGCGAAGTGATTGCGATGATCCCAGAGTTCCTCGAGAGCCCCGAGGTCCTTGGAATCGGTGAGATTGGACTCAACAAGAATACGAAGAATGAAGCGACGGTCTTCATAGAGCACCTCGACTTAGCGGCCAGAACAGACGAACTCGTCCTCGTCCACACCCCTCACCTCGTCGACAAGTACAAAGGTACGCGGATGATTCTGGATATGATCCGAGCGGACGGTCGGATCACTCCTGAGCGTGTCTGCATTGACCACGTCGAGGAACATACGATTCGTCACGCACTGGATGCAGGGCATTGGGTTGGGATGACGCTCTACCCGATTACCAAATGCACCCCCGCGCGTGCTGCTGACATGATCGAGCGCTACGGGACCGAGCGGATCATGGTGAATTCCGCCGGCGACTGGGGCCATAGTGATCCACTCGCGGTCCCTGAGTTCATCTTCGAGATGCGTGCTCGAGGGCACAGCGAAGAGTCCATCCGAAAGATCGTCTTCGAGAATCCCTTGAACTTCTTCTCCGGTTGCCGGCGGTTCTCCTACACCCCTCGCGAAGTTTCGGAGGCGTCGACGATCGTCTGAACCAAGATCGCTGGTCTGAACCGCCGGATGCCCCTCCTCTTAGTCCAAGAGGCTGCTGACAATCCCCAAGACTTTTTCCGCATGAATCGGTTTGTCGTCCGGACTGTTGAATCGATCGCGCTCCGAGCAAATGATCAAGCCTCGGTAGAGTTCGTCGGGTGGCGGAGCGCCAAAGGAACCAAGAAGCGTCCCTGACGTCAATCCTTGGCGTAATCCCGCCTCTGAAGGGATGACGGGCTCTTCCTCCTTCGATTTCCACCAGGAAGGTTCGAAGCTGGCATCGGGGGTGGCGACGAGGGTCACCTCACCAGCGTTCGGATGATCAATCCCGAGGATCTCGCGTTGTTGGTTGGATGCCGAGACGAGTTGGATCCCTCGGCTTTGGTCACCCGTAAAGGTCCAAACGACCAACCCTAGGACACTCGGATCGTTGACGAAGATCCGACAAAACTGGTGGTCCACGATCGCGAAAGCCTCCGAGTTCTTGAAGTCGATCCCCGTACCGCCACTTGGCAGATCCTGGAGCTTTAAGAGTCCACGATCGCGGAGGATGGAGTTTGGGAAGACGGTGTCTGTAGACAACGTAACGATTGATTCCGTGACCGCAACGACCGCGGTCCTCTCGGGTAACGCTTCTAAGAACGATTCGAGTTGGCGATTTAAGAAGTAAACTGCGCGACCCGCCGCGTTGCTCTCTGGACCGAATCGGCAGGCGACTTGTGCCAAATAGGGAACCCGGAGAATCCCAAACGACGGTCGGAATTCTGCGATCACTCGTGATGACGAGTCCAGTTGCCAAGTCGCATATGTCTCGTCGGGTTCAAGCTCATGAGGGTCCGTCGACGGAAGAGCGCTGTGCTTGTTCTGCAAAAACTTTCGGAGCGATTCGTTTGAGCACTGAATGCCTCCTCTCGGATCAACTGAAACCGTTAACTCCGATCCGTTTGCGATCATCTCCGGGAGACACCAACTCATTTGGGGACGGTCGGGTCTCCGTTCTCGGATCAGGGCAGCAAGGTTAGAACGAGATCGATCAAACACTATCGGAACGAGCTGCCGGGTGCTCCGGTCATAAGTCACGGCTCCGAGAATCCCGTGTTTGGTAGGGAGTAGTCCGCTCAGGAAGGTTGCAGCCGAAGACCCAGGAAGCGCTGGGAAAGGAAGGAGCAACGGGGCCATCGAACCCCTCGCCCCAAGCGTTTCCAAAACGCTGAGGCCACCGGGTGTTACGTCGCGACTCCGTAACTGGGGAATGACGAGGAGGACAACGCGCTCGGCCATTCTGCCTCCATCTTTGCTAGGACCACCGACCACTCTCAGACCCTTCCCAATCGTAGCAGCGATCCGCCGATTACTGATTCGCCGCCGGACCATTCTGGCGATCGTGCCAAACTTGGCATTGCTCGGTTTGACTTTGGGCGACGTTGGCTAAGTCGAATAGATGAATCGCGCGGCAATCGATGCCGGAATCCAGAGTGTGGCGATCACGAGACCGTGAAGGATCCCGCCGATGGCAATCACCACGCCAACATCGAGCCAGATCAGTGACAAAACCCCAACTTTGACCGCCGTTTGGAGTGTTTTCGGTGACGGAGCCCGGATTGCCCGAACAGTCGCCCGGCCGATCCGACTCGAAACCAGCCCCAGAACACCGAGTCCAACGATTCCTTCGAGCTGGGGAAGGCTTAAGGGAGGCTCCTGGCTGACGGCGAACCCACTGAGCCCGATCATCAGTGTAAGGGCAATGGATTGAAGGAGCCCCCCTGCGAGTGCAGGGCCTCGACGGCCGACTTCAGTCTCAAAGCGACTGATCCACGTCACACCTGTAATGAAAATCGTTAGCCCGATGGCAATGAGTCCACCGAAAAGATCGACACCAGTGCTCCCCGCGCTGAGGCCCAAGAGTAGGTTTAAGCCCCGGCAGAGGCCCATGAGTTCGGGCCCGAAGACCGACTTTCGGATACCAACATCGTACGAAATCACCGCGATGATCAGTCCCGCTGCGACCAATGCTGTGTTGAGACCGACGAGGAAAGTGGATGCAAATCCAAGACCAAAGAGGAAGATCGCAAGCCGGGTCGCAAACTGGATCGAGATCCTTCCCGAAGGAATCGGGCGGTCTGGTCGCTCCGCGCGATCAACCTCCACATCGAACCGATCATTCAGCGCAATTCCGGCTGCGTAGATCGCCATTGATCCGAAGGCCAAGGGGATCCAGTCGATCGAATCGTGGAAGCGGCCTCCCGCGATCACAAATCCGGCGAGACTGTCCGCGGCCGCGGTAAAGACGTTCGGCAATCGGACTAACTGGCAGAGTGATTTAATCCGAGTAGAAGACATGGAGGGTTCAATCAGGCGGTCGGAGGGTCTGGACTTGGTTCTAGATGCGTTTTCAGTGTGACAGAGGCACGACGGGCGGCTTCGTGGGGTCATCGACAAACGTATGGCGTTCGATCGTCAACCAATCGTCGTAATCGGTCGCACGGATTGCGCGACGAGCCGTTGCGTCGCCTTATCGAAGGAGGATCGTATGTTAGCAATGGTACTAAAGGCAAGTCGCATCGACCGCTCCCGGCGTCACTCGAACTCGGTTTGGTTGTTCGACTGCATTATCCGCGGAACAACTCGGGGTCGGCAATCTTTCGCCGGGTAATCGAGCCAGAATCACGCTCCTGATCCTCCTCGAGGATTCCTCGATGGTCGACCGTTTGTCCACCATTTAGAATAGAGCTGGGAATGAAACCTCAAGGATTGATGATTCTCAGATCAATGTCGGCCTGTTGTGAGTAGAGTCTACCAATGCGGTTTATCTCGGTCCCCATGACCTGCGGCTACCTGCCTGGCCAGGTTTCACAGATGGAATACCGGCGGATTACGAGTTGTACCGCCCAGCAGTATCAAGAGTTGTTGCTCGCTGGGTGGCGGCGTTTTGGGCGAACGATGTTTCGGCCCTGTTGCCTTAGTTGTAATGAATGCCGATCGCTCCGAGTCGATGTCGAGCGTTTCCACCCCAACCGTAGCATGAAACGGCTCGAAGCTCAGAACAAGAATCTCATCGCACTCGAAATCGAGCCTGCGGCCGGTCTTCCGAGCGACGAGGTCTTTGATCTCTACCATCGCTATCACCGCGACCAGGAATTCCGTCGCGGTTGGCAGTCGCATGACGATGACAATCCTGATGAGTTTGTCGAGAGCTTCCTGGATAATCCGTTCCCTGCGCAACAATGGCTCTACCGGAACGAAGGTCAGTTGATCGCTGTCGGCTACGTCGATCAACTCCCAGAAGCGATCTCGCTCGTCTACTGCTTTTACGATCCTGAGCAACGTGTGTTGTCGCCGGGAACCTGGAACATCCTTTGTGGTATCGAACAGGCAAAACGCTTGAAAATCCCTTATCTTTATCTAGGTTACTATGTCGCTGACTGTCGCTCACTCTCTTACAAGTCGCGGTTCACTCCGAACCAGTTGATGGAAGCGTCTCAGGAGTGGATTGACTTTCGACCTTAGGAACGCTCGATCGGCCCAGACGCTGTCCGATAACTCGGACAAGTGACCACTCTCCGAAGGCCCCAAGAGCGATCCCAGCCGAGTAGCAGATGAGATCGGACCAGAGGAATCCGAATCCCAAGACGAGCCCACCGAGGGTTGTCTCACGGAGATGGTCGATCCAAGGCGCCTCGTAGAGCTGACTGATCTCGACAGCGAATGTCAGGAGCAGTGAGATCCCCGCGCGGAAGGGGAGGGAGTGGCCGACCAGGATTGCGCTCACCAGCAAGTACAGCATCAAGGCCCAGAGCGTATCGCCGCCATACTCGACGACGATCGTAGGGAGGCTCTCACGGTATCGCCGAGTCCCCAGCCCTAGCGGGATCACGACGATCGCAAGCAGGAGGTAGCAAACACGTTGTCGGATCAATTTATCCAAGTTTGCCTTAATCTCGAATGCTGGGGATTCAATGGTTTGAATTGTCCGACCTTTGTACCGTGCCCCGAGTAGAAGCTTTGGCTCATGGGGCGATTGCAATGCTGGGAGAAATTCCCAGGAGGACGCGCAGAAACTTATTGGTGACCGTTAGAACTCGTCCGCCTCGACTACCGCGTCATCCAACGGGTTGCGTCCAGCCCCAGTCGAGCGTTCTCCTGGAGCCGGTGGGGGAATTTCAGCAGGTGCTTGCGATCGCACCCCAGCTCGCGGTCCAACAGAACGGTGGGCCGTGCCGTGGCCAAGCTGTGCAGGATCATCATTAGCTGAGAGGGACGTCGATGGGTTCCCTGCAGCACGGTCCCCGTCCAGTTCTTCAACACACGACCACACTCTCCGCACTGCTTATCGAGCACCGGCTCACGGTGTCGGTGCTCGATTAGCAGTTGGCGACGCTCCCCGCAGTTGGGACACACCAGGCCTTCGAGGTGGAGCAACTCGACAAGCTTGCCATAGCACGCCTCGTCGTCGATGTAGTCGATGAGAGGGAAATCGATGACGAACCTACCTACAACTCGCCCCAGTGAACTGAGGGTGAGGTAGGCTCGCCTCGTTAAGGTTGTCACAGGTCCTGCAGCTTGTCAGAGAAGGATCCGCAAGTGCTCGAAGATCGATCGTTCAGAACGGTGGTCATTCGTCGTCAGTCAGGGGAATGCTATAGGTAGCCAGATAAGAATCGCTGTCGAACGAGGAGCGCAATTCCTCTGGGGCGTCCATCCTGTGTGAAGTAATGAGCACCCAAGTTCCTGGTTCGTACAAGTCGAGTACGGCCCGTCCTTCGGCATCTGTTTCGGCCGTGATCTCAGGTCGTCCGCTTGGATTAAGCGTCGTACTTGCTGCCGAGACTCGAGCACCAGGGATAGGCTCGCCTTCAAAGAGGACTTTAACGGTTACCGGCTTGTCAATGGAAAATCCCGTTGGCCCTGGAGTCGACTCAACGATGATTTCGAGTGCGTGCCCCATTGGTTCGAGTGGCTGGGATGTTCCAGTGGTGTTACACATGATGAGAGCCTTCGCGAATTGACCACTTCGAGCAGAGATGTCGATCTTGGCTCCCTCGGGCAGTTCGACTTCATTCTTGGGCTGCAGGGCGAAAACGGGCACGCCATCAGCCTTCGTATACCTGGTGAAGATGGTCGGCTTGCGGGAGGCTTCGACTTGATAGAGGCCAGGCTGATCGAGGGTAACCTCCACAGCCTGGAGCGACCGTCCAGAAAGTTCGAGATCAGTGGTGGAGCCCGAAGGGGTGTGGAGCTTATAAGCTTTCATGTCCTCGGCCGAGACGAGTTCGTCAACCGGTAAGAGGTGGCCCCACCCGATGAAGATCGTCGTTTTGCCGCCCTCAAGGACGACCGGTCGAGTGGCAATGACGCAAGTCGTATGCGCATGCGAAAGACTGGTGACCGAAACCAGGATGAGGACTGAGAAAAGTCGTCTCAAGGTAATCATGAAGACACTCCTTGTAGTGCGTTAGAATCGACTGTTGTACACGGTACAGAGGGGGTTCGGATTAGTCGAGAGAGTCAAGCACCTCGCGTGCACGCTTGGCATCGAGAGGATCGAAGTTTGGGTTGATCTTCAATGCGTTCTGGAGATGCTCTCGAGCTTCATCGAGGCGTGCGAGTGCATGGAAGATCGATCCCGCGTGGAAGAGGATCCGAGGGTCTCGAGTCCCCGTCCGTAAGGCCTTGGTGATTGCCTCGGCCGCACGGTCGTGTTTGCCCTGGCAGTGGAGGACCCATGCCAGGACATCATGGCTTTCGATGTCGTCATTGCCTTCGAGTGCAGTCTGGGCAAGGTTGAGAGCGCGATCGAGATCGGTCCCTTGGTTAGCAAGGTGAAGTGCGATGATTCGACAGTGCTCGGGTCTCTCGTCAGCCAGTGTTGCTGCTCGAGCGTACATGCGTTGTGCTTGACGCTCCTCGCCGATCGAGGTGTAAAAATTGCCAAATCGGATCAGGATCGCCGGGTCCTTTGTCCGGCCAGCGACACTCCGCCAGGTGCGTACGGCTCGTCGAGCGTCTCCCCGAGTCGCGTAGACACGCGCAAGGCCATCGGTTGCCGCGCTGGCGATGAGGCGGGGATCCCCTTCCTCGTGGGGCACACCCAAAGTGTGGAGTCTCTGATGGGCGTCGTTGACGAGTTTGATCGCTGCCCGGAACTGTGTCTCTGCTCGATCAACCTCACCATAACGGAGCGCTAGTTTTCCGTAGTCAGTGTGGTACTTGGCCAGCGCATTGGCACCATCGAGCGAAGTCACGGAAGTGAGTTCGTTCCGTCGCACGGTGATGGCTTCAGCTGATCGGCTCAAGGCGGTTTCGAGGTCACCATGGATCTCGGCGAGACGTGCAAGGCAGTAGAGCACGACAGCTCTCGGCTCGTCCCCTTTGATGAGCGCGAGCAGTCTCTCGGCCTCTTCGTATCGACCGACATCGATCATAACGATCGCCTCGCCGACGGTAGATGACGATTCCTCGGCATTGGCTGACGTGACGGTGAGGATTCCAACCAGAGTTATTGCATGAAACGTGTACTTCAGAGTCGCTACCATCGAGGTGAACTCCCTGGGGTTGAATGCGTAATAGAAACCGATTAGCCGACAATGGGATAGCGAGGTAGCGCCCAAAGCCCGAAGCCCCCGACGGCGAGACTTGGTACGAGGAGGCCAACGAGCCCGACCGCGACTCGACCAGCCACGTTCGTCAACGGCTCTTCGCGAAAGGTAAACGCTGGTATGGAATCGATGTCACGAAGACTAATGGATTCAGCACGCAGAATCCGAGGGCGGAAGAACCCACGGTACGAATCGTGGAAGATCTTAACTTGGTCCATGAACGAGTGGAACCGTGTCGAGCCAGTTCCCGCGACATCTTGAAGTGCCTCAAAGGTCACGATCGACGGAGAGAGGAAACGAAGCCGGTCGACCATAGATTGTTGTCGTCGGAGTTGGTTCTCGAAGCGGACCTGAACCTCACTGACGCTCTTTTCAATGGCATCCTGGACGGCAAGCGCCTGGATCGCGTATTCGTCGAGATCGACTGACTCGCCAGCAAGCTCAGGGTGGTCCTCGAAGTAGCGGGCCTTCAATCGCGAGCCGTCCGCCTGTGCAACGTCGGATGCTGCTCGGAGGGCCTGGACCAGTTCGACCCGGGAGGGAACTGGATACGACACTTTAACAAGGACATTGACAAGAGCCGGTACGACCGCAACGAACGCCAACCAGAGCCCTGCGAGAATCAGAGCATTGGATGCAGATCCTTTCCCGAGCGCGTTGATGGTGATCGCCGTTGCAAACCAGAAGGCACCGTACGACACTACAAGCGTGAGCCACAGCCCCGCTCGCGCGATTTGGCCGGGCTCGGACAAGCCACCACTCGCAATAAGACCCACGAGTGAAATAGTAATAGCGAGCCCGGTGATCAGCAGTCCTCGCATCAGCACCTTCCCAACGACCAAGTCTCTCAGCAACACGGGTTGTGAAAGAAGCAAGGCTAGCGTCCCTCGCTCTTTCTCGTCGGAAAGCAAGTCGAAACTCAGTGCAAGGATAGCAAGTGGGTAGAGTACAATAATTACGAAGCCGAGATCGAATCGACCAGTGAGGAGATGGGTCGGATTCTCAATCTCGTCGGTGCCATTCAGTGAAGCTCGGCCTTCTGTCGTGACCTGGATCGACGAGGGCAAAAGATCGGATTGTCCTACGACAAGTGCAGCGAGTGAACCAGGCGGAAGTGCAGCGTATCGGGAGCCAGACGAGCGGCCGACTTCAAGTGCGCCAAGTCCCATCGCTTCGCCAGGGACGCCGACTTGTTCGCGGAGCTTTGCGAAACGACTCCGTTCTTCTTGGGTGGCGCTAGTGAGGGTCTTTTGCTGCAACTGTACCCAGGAAATCCCATTATACAACCCATAGACCACGACGATTGCGAGGAGAGCGGCCAGACACCAGAGTGTCCGGTCAGCGGCCATAACCCTAGCTTCGTGTTGCATGATCCGAGCAATCATTGCCAGTCTATCCTCTCGAACCGAGACGTTTG
>CAZEAN010000153.1:0-13583 GCA_964510225.1 uncultured Isosphaeraceae bacterium | reverse complement strand
ATCCCCCGGGGCTAAGACTCTCGTGGTGGCCCGACATCGTCTCCCCAACCCCGAAAACACACGACAGTACCATCCGCGCTTCCAACGCCTCCAACCCACGACTTGCTCGCCGAGCAGGACGTCTCTGAGGTCTCGTTGTTACGACACTGAGGTATCCTGCGATGGATCGGCCGAGAGTAAGGAAAGGCTTCATGGGTTACTTCCCATCAGTTTTTGACCCGGAATCTGAACAGAGATCGTGCTGACGAGTAATTGTCGAGAAGGCAATAAAAGGGGACAGAAATGTAGACAAAAATATCAGAGGAGAGTGTGATGAGCTGAAGCTCAAGGTCGACTGTCTTCCTACCTATTCAAGTCTTAGAATCGATTTCCAACGGTAGGCGCGCAACAACATCCTCAAGCAGTATTCCCGTGTAAAGTCGGTGGCAGCGCCGCGCGAACGTCAACGGGCGGAGGCATGAGCCTCCGGAGTGAACCAATCTCTCGAAAGCTGAGGCTCTTCGGATTGGAAGGTCAACACGATTGACTTCCTCCCGACCTCGCTATTCGTCAGTTCCCAACGCGCGACTACCTGAATCGACATCCCAGATTCCCGACTTGCCCATAGTTCAATCGTGTCGGGAAGGTCTTTTTCATCGAACGTCTTCAATTGGGCTCGTATGTGCTGGCAAGTAACTGACTTCCCATCCGGGATCAGCACTGTCTCGTCATCTAACGTGCGCAACCGATACCCGCTCGACATCCGCTTCAGCATCGTCGTGACGTGCAAATACGGTGTGCCGAGATCTTCACGTGGGCGAAGCCACAGTCGGTGTAACGTCAAGTCACCCTTCATGACCGGGCCAACGGGAGGTACCACCCATGCCTCGGACCCGTCCCGGCCTAGCCAGAAACCATTGCCCGGCAGCAGGCCAGGCTGTCGCAAAACGAAACGTTCGCTGCCTTGAACGTACAGTTCGTAGGCGATTCGGAGAGACGTTCCGATCGGCGACCGATAATCGACTTCCGCCAGGTACTTGCGAGTTGTTTGATCCGATGCCACGTCCAACGAACGCTGGATGGCGGCCATCGCAGTAGAGTCCCCGCCTCCCCGGAGGAAGAACAGCAACGACAATAGAGAGGCGGCTATTGCAATCAACCCGCCTCGGAGAATCCACTGCCGCCTCCTAACTTGGCGCGACAGACTGGGTTGGGCCGGACCGGGTTCGATTTGGCTCATTGCACGCGCGATCCGGTCCGTATGGGCCGACTGCCCGGCCGCACTCACGAGGAGAGACTCGATCCAAGATTCCCGCAACTCGTCCCACTTCGCCTTCTCATTGTCGTTCATCCCGGAGTCCCCGCGAGCCCCAACTTCCCCTCCAGACACTCTGCCAAACGCGCCTTGCCGCGCGAGATTCGTTTCTTCAAAGCTTCCCCGGCCAAGTTCAGCAGCGATCTAATCTCCGCCAGGGCCCGTTGCTCGATGTAGCGCAACTTGATCGGTCGCTGATAGGCCTCTGGTAACTCCGCCAGACACTCACGCAACGCGCCCAACTTCTCGTAAAACGTGTCGCCATGCAAATCATGGATTGCCTCGAAGCGATCGTTTAGCCACTCCAGCGCTGCGCCATCGAGCGGCAGAGGCGCCCGCGAAGTCCTCCGGTGGAAAGCAAGCATGATCTTACCGGCAATCCCGCGCAGCCAGGGGCCGATAGATTTTTCTCGATCAAAGTCATCGATCCGTTTCCATGCAGTGAGGACAGTTTCTTGATAAATATCATCCACTGCATGGAGATCACGAACGCCAGCTCGAATGTAGGCGACGAGCATGTCGGTGTGTTCACGGATCATAATTTCGAATAAAGTTTTTGCGTCCATGTTTTGCCTCGCCCCGGCTCGGCTTCCATCTTCTCCGTCGGCTCGCCGTGAACAATGAGTTATTGTCCCGGAACTTCCCAAAAGGGACAACGAGACGACTAGGAAGACAGATAAAGCCTACGAGTAACAACGGATGTGGGAGCCGCGCAAGACGTAAGCCGTTTCCGTAGAATGGCTTAAGGGTGGTTCTTCTGCTGTGCGGAAATCCAGATACTGCGAAACGCTAGGGCGAGTTCCATGGTTGGCGATTCGAGGCCTCAAACCTAATTGAACTCCTCCTCTGTGATCTTACTGAGGCCAACTCCGTTGGATTGGGCCCCTAAGTTGTATCACACAGACCCCTGTAATAATCTGCTCCAGTCGATTCGATAACTGTAAATAAATATACAATAAATAGTAAATTATACAAGTTTATCGGTATTGCGGAGGTGACTGGCTCCTTCGGCGTCGCCTTTCACCCCTCGGCCCCTTACGATCCTGTTGAATTTTGCGGCCAAGATACTCCCTATGACAGGCGGGCTATACATGCCGCTTGCATGAGTGTTGTCATGAGCCAGCGATTCCTGGCATTGTCGGGCCACTCAGACGCACCCTAGTACTCTCCTAATGACTGCTAACCATTTCCGATCGCGACGCTAGGTGGGCCGTCGTTGGGAACCTATCCCTATCCAGACCGATTTGGGGAGGTACAGTCTGAGCGCCGTGACGATCGACAACCAGCACGGATTTCAGTCGAGTTGCGAACCTACCCGCTTCTATCGGGAAAGTCCTCAGTTGTTTGTGCCCCATAGTAAATGTAATTGATTGAATGTCCTTGTACTGTTGTGGCTGAACTCAAGGTTGGATTGACCTGTGTTCATCTCCAGGAGAGAGCTAGTGTTTGCGCATCTAGGTCGGTAAGCTACTTGTGGTGCTTTGGCCTTCGGGGTGATCGGCACTCTGCCCTAGGGTAAGTGCTGGTCGAACACTACCACGAGGGACACAGAGGCATCCATCCACACTTCAACATTCCGTGCTGTTTCTCAGTCCGGAACTCGTTGGTGCTTCGGCTCAAGACTTCGGCTACCCTATCCGCCCTTGCAATTCAGGGAACCTGATCTCAGTAACTCTCGACATCGTAGGGTTTTCCAGAAGAGCGGGTAAGTCGAGGCGGTCTTCATTCGGGTGCTGTTGTAAAGTGCCTTCCGAAGGCCTAGGCACGAGTCAACTCGTACCGAGCCAATCTTTCTCACTTCAACTCAATTTTCAACAGATCAAAGCCCATTTTTATCCAGGTTGCTGGGAGCTTTCATGAGCACTTCAAAGCGTTCCGATCGCGTGGTCCCCAGGGTTGAATCGCTCGAACTCAAAGCGTTATTGAGCGTGGCTCTCGCTGAGGTTCAGCAATCGGAACAACGTGAACCGCTACAACTCGATCTTGATGAATTTGAACCGACTCGAATCCTCGTGCGGTACAGTGACGAGGCCGCCGACGTGAAGCTCGAACCAGTGCCCGGTACGTCGTTCGAACATGAGTTCACTCTGGTTCCTGGACTCCACGCTGTTCAACTAGATGAAGGCGTCGATTACTTCTCAACGCTCCAGGCATATCAGGAAGACCCTCTCGTCCTTTATGCCGAGCCCGACTACATCGTCAGCACGACTGTTAATCCAAGCGATGATACGTTCTACGGACTTGAATATGGACTGCACAACACCGGTCAATCAATTCGCGATGTCAGTGGGACTCCGGACGCCGATATCGATGCCCCGGAAGCTTGGGCTATGGCACCAAACGCTGGCGAAGGAGTGATTGTCGCAGTGATCGACTCTGGTGTCGATTACACTCATGAAGACCTTGCAGACAACATGTGGATTAACAATGGAGAAATCCCGGGCAACGGACTGGATGACGACTTGAATGGCTACGTTGACGACGTCTACGGCTATGACTTCTATGGTCGTGGCGACAGCGACCCGATGGATGAGAACTTCCATGGAACCCATGTTGCTGGCACGATCGCAGGTGTCGACAACAATGTTGGAATCATCGGAGTTGCCCCAAAGGCCAAGATTATGGCCCTCCGATTTCTGGGCCCGACTGGATCAGGTTCAACCTTCGGTGCCATTGGTGCTATTGAATATGCGGTTTCGAACGGGGCAACCCTAACCAATAATAGTTGGGGTGGGGGAGGATTCAGCAACTCTCTATTCAATGCGATTGCTGCAGCACGTAATGCTGGTCAAGTCTTCGTTGCGGCCGCAGGTAATTCTGGAGCGAACAACGATTTATCTCCTCACTACCCTTCGTCGTACAATCTCGACAACATTATTTCAGTGGCGGCGACCAATAATCGCGATAACTATGCCGGCTTCTCGAACATCGGAGTAACTTCGGTCGATCTCGCCGCCCCTGGAGTTGACATCGCGAGTACCTTCTACGGTGGAGGATATGTCTGGTCCTCTGGAACATCAATGGCATCACCCCACGTTGCTGGGGCTGCTGCCGTATTGCTCGCTGAAGATCCCTCACTTACACCACAAGAAGTAAAGAGCATCTTACTCAACTCGGTCGACGATCTGAGTGCAACCGGACGCACATTGACAGATGGTCGACTAAACCTGGCCGGGGCACTTGGCGCGTTGGAGCCGGATCCAGTGGTGGACATCGCCATCCAAAACATTAACGCAACCCCCGATGATCTCAAAGTCGGCGAGAATGTAGAGATCACTGTTGATGTTATTAATACCGGAGACAGCCCAGCATCATTTAGCGTCGAAATTGTCTCGGACAACGGGACTGTGGAAACCACCGACGACTTCGTGATCGCGACTCTCGACGTGGCTAACTTAGGATCCGGAAGTTCCACGAGTGTAAACACCACGTGGAATACGAGTTCAGCATCCACCGCAACCCACACACTCACGGCTTCAGTTGATCCTCTCACCAACGAACAAAACACTGGGAACAATTCAGCGAGCACCACTGTCACTATCAACGACGTTGCTCCACCTGTTTTGACACCGAAACTGGCTGTCGGTGAACTTTTCGTGACCAACGATGACTGGCAGCTCGTTACATTGGGTCAGGACTACGACTCGATGGTCGTCGTTGCGAGTGTAGGTGTTGTAGGAGGGAATGATCCTCTGGTCGCTCGGGTCCGGAACGCGACAGGGAGTAGCTTTGAGATCAAAGTTCAACGAGCGACGAGTGATGGTACAGGAGGAGCAATCAACGCCGACTTGCACTACATGGTCATTGAAGAAGGTCGTTACAATGAAACCGACCATGGAGTGACCATGGAAGCAGTGCGTTTCGAATCGACCGTCACCGATCGACGGGGGTCATTGGTTGGACAGCAAGTCAGCTACAACAACAGCTACAGCAGTCCTGTCGTAGTTGGCCAAGTGATGACTGAGAACGATAGCGATTGGTCAAGCTTCTGGGCTCGCGGGGATCAACGTACCAACGTACCATCCTCCTCAACACTCTTCGTTGGCAAGCATGTAGGCGAAGATACCGACCAAACCCGAGTTGATGAGACCATCGGCTACATTGTGGTTGAGGCTGGTAGCGGTCTGATCGATGGCATTGCCTTCGAGGCTGCTGTTGGAAGTGACTCCGTCCGAGGTGTCGACAATAACCCACCCTTCAGTTATCGCCATGGGCTTTCCAACGCTACGAATGCCATAGTGAGCTCGGCAGCGATGGACGGAGGTGATGGTGGATGGCCGGTCCTCTATGGTTCAAATCCGATCTCATCGAACAATCTTGGTCTAGCGATCAACGAGGATGTCATCGGTGACGCGGAACGCTCACACACCAAAGAGCAAGTTGCTTACATTCTTCTCGGAAATCAAGATAGCACTGCTTCCGCCGAGTTGTCGCTAGAGGGGACTGCACAACCCATCGGTACAACTGTTGGCCAACCCGTCCCTGAGATCGAACTCGCTGGGTTCGCCTTCGGGATGACACCGGACAAAGGTACCTTCGCTCCTGGCGTGTTTGCTCAACCCCTGTTCATCGACTTCGGAAACTCGTTTGTTCTCCAGGACGAGACGTTATCTCACTTTGATCGAGGTCAAGCCGAAGAAGACCCAATCCCAGGACATGATAACTCCCCAGAAGACGACGATGAGCAATCAATCGAAGCTTCTCTGCTGGAAGACTTGATCATCGATCTCTTAGTCTGACCTCACGAAAACGGTGTAGTTGATCGGCACGATCCGCTACACCGTCTTCTTCTCCTCAGAAAACAGGCTGGGTAACGAAGGTGCATTATTACGAGCTCGCTATCGATGATGAAGCAGACTTAATGTATCGTTTGGATTAAGCTGCGCGGTCAGTACGCAAGCTCCAACGCTTAACAAAGCGCTGATAATCATCTGGGGTGTCTATACCGGCGGTTGCGTGAGGGACAGTGGCGATTGCGATCGCCTCACCCGCCTCAAGAACACGGAGTTGTTCCAATTTCTCCGCGAGTTCGAGTGGTGAAGGAGGCATTCTCGCTAGTTTCATCAAAAACGGCCGCCGGTATGCGTAGATCCCTAGATGAAGAAGTGTGAGTGGACCGCTTGGTGGTACTGACTCTGAGTCCCTATAACAGGGGATGGGACTCCTGGAAAAATAGAGAGCCCGGTTGTTTCGGGCAACAACGGTTTTGACGCAGGATGGATCCTCATAGATAGCGCGATCCACGATCGGGGTACAAAGTGTTGCCATTGAGGCGTCTGGATCATCCTTAAGGAGGCCAACCACGCGATCAATTGCCGCAGGCTCGATTTCGGGTTCGTCTCCTTGCAGATTAACGATGACGTGAGCGTCGAGGAGCTGATGGGCTACTTCCGCTACTCGATCTGTACCACTCGGATGGCTTGGATCGGTCAGGACGGCCTCTCCCCCGAAATGATGGACTGCGTCGAGAATCCGCCTGTCATCGGTTGCAACGATGACTTGATCAATCTGGGTTGCCGCTTGAGCAGCCTCGACTACATGCTGGATCAGGGGTTTGCCGGTCTCTGCCAAGAGTGGTTTGCCCGGTAATCGTGTCGAGCCAAATCGAGCTGGGATTACGACAATGACTCTACCTTCACTCTTGTTTCTCATTGTCGAGCCTCGATATTGTAACTTTTGGAAATGATACAGCTGACTTCGGGGAATCAAACGATGAAAGGAAAAACCACCGGAGGTGAAAATAGGACTGATATAGCGGAAATAGGAGTGCAGTCAAGTCGAGTTGTGTTGGATTGCACTGCTATTGCCGGTTCTAAGGTGACCCCAGAATTTCAAATCACTACAAGGCCATTTTTCAAGACCGTGTACGACGATACAAAACACGGCATCGGTGGGGAGGTCGCAGGGGGAGCGATACTTCACTCGAGCTTGTCTCGTTCGGACTAAAGAGCGGATTAGTAGTGTGAGTTCTTTTTTGAGTTTGGATGCGATTGGATGGTTAACAGCCCGGAAGAAATGATCTGAGTACTTCAGGATGTTTCTACACAGAGACGATCGAAGTAGTGCACCGAGAACACTCGTTCAAAATGCCTCCTCAGAGCATGTACGTTGCAAGACAATTGCATAGGGGCATCCGATGGATTCGGTTTAGGCAGTCTCTCGGTCATGGAACGATCGAACCAAGCGCTTGCTAAGGGAGTTGAAACTCCAATGGTCTCGCGAGGTTGATGATCGTTATTCGCGACTCGCTCTCCCCCACTTCGGCAGCGAAAGTCAAGACAGGACGGAGTCGGCCTCCCGTCGTGCTCCAGACTATCCAACGACTAGGTTGTGCCCGGAAATTGTGTTGGGCATGCCTCTGCTGCTGTCGCGATTCCTTCGTACAGAGAGACTTCGAGAGATGCCCCGGATTCAGCACAACCGACAGCAAAAACGACGGTACCAACAGCTCCGTATTGAAGAGTTCGAGCCTCGGCGTCTCATGAGTGCCGACATCAGCCTATCAAGTGGCGTTGATGATGTATCTGACTACTCGAACCCGACGCTCGCAGAGTCGTCCTACGGCTCTGACACCAATCCGACCTCAGTTCATGATGAGATGATCGGCGCAAGCCTAACACGCTCTCTGTACAACGTTGATGGTTCAGGGTTAGCTGTTGCCGTGATTGATTCTGGGATCATTCCGGATCATCCAGCTTTCGAAAAGACTGATGGAACGGTAATAAAGGGCGGTTACGACTTTTCGGATGATGACACTGATCCCAGCGCGACCGATCTGAACGCCCCGCATGGCACGGCTGTTGCCGGGATCATTGCTTCACAAGATCCTGAGAATCCTGGTGTAGCCCCAGGTGCTTCAGTTGTCCCACTCCGTGTTTTTGGAAACGATGGCCGAGGAAGCTTCGACTGGATCGCGGACTCACTACAGTGGGTGATTGATAATCATGAGGAATACAACATCAGTGTTGTCAATCTCTCCATCTCCGATCTCGGGAACTACGCACCTCCGTTTCTACCATACAATTCTACACTAGTCCGACTTGATTCATTGATCGGGCAACTCGAAGAGCTGAAGATTCCGGTCATTGCAGCCACCGGCAACCGGTTCGAGGGGGCACAGGGAGTCGGTTTTACTGCGACTATTGAGGAAACGATTAGCGTTACAGGGCTCGACGGGCCAAATAAGTTTGCGGAGGATGCACAGCGATTGGGAGAGTCGCTTGGTGGGATTCATGCGACTGACCTCGCAGCTCCAGGACGGGACGTGACGGGAGCATGGACCAATAACAGCTTCGCTGAACTCGATGGTACTAGCTTCGCTGCACCACTCGTTAGTGGTGGCATCTTATTGCTCCAAGAGATTTATGTCGAGCGATTCGGTGAACTCCCGACAGTTGACCAACTAGAGTCTTGGCTTGAAGGAGGGGCTCCTGCCGTCTACGATTCGGTAACTGGAATCACAATTGGCAGGCTTAATATTCCTGCTGCTGCTACCTTAATCCCCGAGGCGCCAAGAACGGTCGAGTTACTGCCGGAAGAGTCAGAAGACAACTCGAACTTGCCACTCACTCCTACTGTATCGACACCTCCATCCGAAGATGCAACTGAGCCAGGTTCAACGACCCAAGAGCCACCAGCGACACCAACAACTCCTGATCAACTTGAAGGAGTTGAGACTATTACAGAAACCCCGAGTGTTGATAACGCTACGGAACCTATCGGTCCCATCGACATTGTTTCCGAAGACTCCGGTACTGGACTGTTGACAGTCGATGATCGCCCAGAAGAAGCTGTCGTCTATGACATCACTGACAGGGAGCCTTCAGAAGACTCAGAACAACAATCTGGAGACCTGGTTGGTTCTCTAATTGATGACGTCTTGAATCAGGATGATCTGCTAACAGCGTCACCACTTCCGGTGCCGGTTCCAACTCCTGAAGAGACAAGTCCAGTAGCAGAGTCAGTCGAGCCTGCTCCGCCCCAAGGTCCAACAACCGCTCGAGAGCGACTCTTGGCGCTCTTTGCGGCAAGTCCCAGTCGCTCGGGGGCTGTCAGGAACTGGGCTGTAGTTTCGACATCGCAGTCGTCTGGAAGCCAGCCGGCAACTCTGGTTCGAAGTAATCGAGTCCGGGCGTGGGCTGCCTCTCGGACTTCGAGTCTCCGTGATCCTGATCTCGCCGGGAGTTCCTGGAGATCACGCCCCTTCCACCGAATCCGGTATGGACTGTAAGCGAGTTGTGCGGGGAAGTTCGATCACAAAACAAGCCCCGCGTCCGGGATGGTCGGCGAGTCGGAGACTGCCATCCTGGGCGTGGATCGAATCCCGAGCAATGGAAAGACCTCGCCCTCGGCCAGGGCCTTTGGTCGAGGATCCTGGCTCGAAGAGATTGGCTCGCAATGTACTAGCGATGCCAGGCCCATTATCGAGGACGGTCAGCCGGACGAAGTGTTCAACGCTCTCGATCTGAATCGAAATCCTGGGTCTGGCCCCATCACCCGCGCCTGCTTCAAGTGCGTTCTTGATTAGATTCACCAGCGCGTGCAGTAGTAGTCTTCGGTCCGCCAACGCAATTGCAGTCTTATCGCTTACCTCTACCATTCCCGATGCCGACTCAATCCGAGGCCCAAGAAGAGTGATTGCTTCCTGCACAACGGCTGCAACATCAACGGGAGAAGGCTCGACTGGCTGTGTCGATTGCTTTAGGTATGCGTCCAATTCTCGAACCGTTAATCCGATATAATCTGAGCAGACCGCTATCTGGCGGACAACGTCACGTGCTAGAACGCTTCGGTACTGGAGGTCTTGTTCCGGATCGAGGCCTTTCGCAGCTAACGCCCGTGTGAAGAGTCGCTGGATCCGGCTTGACTCTTGGGGACCGAGTCCCGCTTCTTGGACTGTACTCTTAAGGACCTCCGGGAGATGTGCGGTCAATCGTTCGAAGAGATCGAGGTGGTCCGTCAGGTTCTTCTCCTCGTTCGAGAGCACAAAGACTACATTACCGAGCTCATGACAGGTCCGATCTGCAAGGTCGAGTGTCGCTTGTTGTGCCGATTCTCGGGCAGCACGGTCACGGAGTGCACGGCCCTGAGCGACCATCGCACCGAGGCAGAGCAACGAATAACCCGAGAGTCCGATTAAGGCAAGAAGCAACCGCCGATAGGATGTCTCGAGGATAGAGAGGGCATCCTCAGCTGTAGAGCCCGCGACATAACTGACAGTCACTCTCACCGGTTGGTGCTCAGCGAGCGTTGTCACGTCAGGTAAGCCAACCTGGAATCGCTGCCCTCGATCAACCGCAGCAACAGATTCAAGCGTCCTGGCATACTGCTTTGTCGACGTTGCAGTTCCCGTCTCCATTAGCAGTTCAGTCACCGTGACCATCGCAAATCGAGGCGATTCTTGTTCGGCTCCTCGCGCCAACTCCTCCAGGCCGCTCTCAAGGCGTTGGATATTGAGTTCTGTCGGCTCATCGAGCCAACCTTGGGCGTAGTCGACCAGTGATCGTTGTAGGTCTCCGACGGGCGCATTGCTGATCCATTCCCTGATTGCACCTTCGGCAACCTGTTCCCCGGTCTTTCGGAGTTGGTCGTACTCTCGACCGACTACGATCAGACTAAAGGCGAATGCCGCGACCGAAACAAGGCCGACGATCACGCCAGGGACACCGAGCAGGACCAACCAACGCGAGATTGCCCCAGCCAGCGACCACCCGATGTCTGAACTCATAACCCGGCGACCATCGGAGTTTCTTGCTTCGCTCTTTGGAACTGATGACCGAATTCGCGGTCCTTATGAGGACGGATCGCGAGGATCTCGGAACCACTGGACTCCAATGTGAGGACATAGCCTAAGTCGTTCCCTTCGCGCTCTCCTTCAGGGTCAAATGACAACGTTCGACCAAAAAAAGCGGGATCCTCGGCACTCAACTCGATTGTACTCAATGCTGCCCCAAGGTCGGCTCTGCCTGCTTCCGAGTCGCTGTGGTCTAAGAGAATCGCCAAGGTCGCGATGATTTCTGCGGGGACGTCGGAGGATTGAAGTGAAAGCAATTCCTGATCGTTTGTACGTCTCGTTGGGAGTGCGCCAGATGAAACGCACCAGAGCGGGAATCTTGAACCACTGTCACTGAATTGTTGAAGTGTCTCTCGACCGATTCCATCGCCACAGAGGATCGATACTTCGGTATGATTCGAAGCCTCGAATTCTGTTGCCCGTTCATTCAAGGCGTGGATCATCCGACGTGTGGGAGAACCTTGCAGGGGCAGGACCACCCAGAATTGAGTAGGATTCGTCGCCTGCTCCCTGGCGTGATCGACCTGTTCCGAAATGATGCTCCAGACCCGATCTGCTCCGTCCAATTCCGCGGAACTCGGGAAGTCGCCCGAGCCGCCTCCGGCTTCGGAAAGTTCGATCGGAGAGCCAAGAAGTCTTGCGCCAGTGGTCTCTTCGATTGCCTTCTCAAAGCCCCTGGCGAGGTCCGTCGAGTAAGGGTCGCGTTGATCGACGACCATCAACACGTTTATTGATCCTTCAGTCCGTCCCCGAACTGCCTGGACCACCATGTCGGCGATCTGGCCGTTGTTTGGGCAGAATCGAAAGGTCCGGCCTGGATAGAGCTGCAGAAGAGGACGGATGCCGGAGCTTTGGGATTCAACCAAGACCGACGTCGCCCAGGGCACGAGCAGAACCGGCAACGACACGGAATCCCGGTGTCCTGCTTGCAACTGGCCGAGCGTTTCCGCCAACGCTGCGGTCAAGAATGTGTTGCTGGAGCCGATCACGGCTATCGGAGTTCTTGGACGCTCCAGGAGGGCTCGGACACGATTAGGGAGTCCTGTGACCCCTCCGCCTTCATGCCAAACAAGCCGGAGCATTTGATCCGACACCCGGGTCCGAAACTGAATTGTCGAATGTTCCTCTGTAACGTGATGAATTAAGCCGCGTCCTTCGACCTTACGGACCCCGAGAACAAAATCGTCCCAATCATCACGTTCTGGGAGGAAGACCGCAACCTCGGCAACCTCACGGCCAACGTTTGACTTGGGGGGATCGAAAATCAGCACGAACACCATCCAAGCTACGAGAGCAAGACCACCTGCCAAGAATCCGATCGTTCCCATCCGGCCTTTGAGAGTCATCGCTTCGACCTCGACCGTCGAATCCGCCAACGAGTTCCGACAAGGTCACGAAGCACTTGCCTGGCGTTGGCTGAGGTCATTAAAACCGACTGCATTGTTAGCCTACCTTACCAGGATGCAGATTGAATGCCAGGTGACTAAGAATGAGCCTTCGGCAGCTTCAAGTCATTGCATCCGAGCATGTTAAGAAGCAGAGATCCTGACCATTGAAAACCGGTTCGATTCAACGACTCTCTTGTAATTTGCGAGAAAACTGGCGTCGATGCGCGATTTCTCATCAGGATGTCGGTACTTTCCTGCGTCTGGGATCCCTTGACTAGATGGCCGTCGGTCGGCTGAGATCGTTACCCTTATAGGACTTCTAGTGATTCTAATCGACGTGCTTCAATCAAGGAGGGACTGACTCCGTATGGGAACGCGAATCGCCAGTGTTTCAGGTCTCCGAGGGATTGTTGGTGACGGACTCAGCCCGGTCGACGTTCTCCGATTCGGAGCGGCTTATGCAGCAGAAATCGTTGAAATCAGCGGTTCCAGATCGCCTCGGATTCTCGTCGGCCACGATGCACGGCTCTCGTCAGAACTCTTAGTTAACGCTGTACTTGCGGGCTTGGTGGCATCGGGCGTTCACGTTGAGTATCTGGGCGCAGCGATGACCCCAACCATCGGCTTTCTGGTCCGATCCCTCGGCGCTGAAGGAGGTGTCCAGATCTCTGCCTCCCACAACCCAGCTGAGTATAACGGACTCAAATTTTTCCAACCCCAAGGAATGGTCCTCAGTGCCGCCCAAGGTCGGGCCGTACTTGATCGCTTCAATCGAGGCGAGGATCGGTGGTCTCGCTTCGACCAGCTCGGTACAGTAACGCATCTGAGTTCAGCCCAACGTCGAAAGCATCTCAATCGCGTTCTTGAGTGTGTGCACCAAGATCAGATTCAGTTGAAGCAGTGGAAAGTGGTCCTCGATTCAAATCATGGAGCAGGAGGGGAGCTTGGCACCGCCTTGCTCCGACAGCTTGGTTGTTCTGTCCGGACCCTCGGCGCTTCGGCTGACGGGTGCTATGATCACCCTCCTGAACCCACCGAGTCCAATTTGATCGAACTCTGCGGAATACAGCCCACGATCGCGGCCAACGACGGCATTGCGCAAGAACCC
>CAZEAN010000152.1:0-13696 GCA_964510225.1 uncultured Isosphaeraceae bacterium | reverse complement strand
GGGAATCCAGGAAGAAGGACCTGCCCTCGGTAAACCGATCTTGGTGCTCCGCGAATCCACTGAGCGTCCCGAAGCCATTCAGCTCGGAACCTCGCAACTCGTGGGGACGAATCCGAACCGAATTCTTGATGCCGCCGAATCAATTCTGACCAATCCAGGCCGTTCCATCCAACCTGCCTCTCTCTACGGTGATGGACGCGCCGCCGAGCGGATTGCAGAAGTGATTATTCGATACTTCAGCCCTCAGCACCTGACCCGTAAAACAGCTTAATTTCTTAGAATTGTGTTACCCAATATTGAGTCTACTTGGTGTTCATGCTCAGATCGCCAACGATCAATGATTGATCGCTGGTCGATCCGAGCAGTTGTGCACAACGAAGCGTTGTCAATCAACGATGATTAGTTGCGGAAGAAGGTTCCGGAGCCGGTCACGTTGGACGAACCACGCCAGTCGGGACGCCAGTAGAGGCCGGTACCTTCGTTGTCACCATCATAGTCGATGGCAAGGATATTGAGACGGAACGCATCCCAACGACCGTCTTGAGGACCGTCCAAGAGGGCAACTGGAATCGCAATTTCGGTGATGTGCCCAGTCTGAGTTCGTCGGCTCACGATCTCGACGCCTTCGGGAAGATCTTCCTCACGGAAGATTGTGGTTTCACCCGTGGCCTCTCCCGGGCTCGCGCCGAGCATCAGGTACTCGGAGAAATCATCCTCACCCCGACCTTCGGAGCGATCCGGATCAGCACGGCCATCGAGATAGACCAAAACGCCGTCTTGTGCCCAAGTCGCCGCCTTCGGTTTGGAGTAGGCTCGGTCGTCCGTCACTTCGATCGCAATGTAGAGGAATTCGTCGTTGTGAACGGTGTCGAAGCGGAATTGGCTATCTTGCGGTCCATCCCAGTTCTCGGAGCCGACGGTCAAGGTCTGCGCTGGTCGGGTGCAGACCAGGGAGAGGTCGTCCCAATCGTCGATGGAACCATCAACTACAATGGTGCGGTCCGATTTGGTGCAGGCGTAGCGCCGATCGATCACCAGTCGGCTGGTGCCGTCGATCGTCACCGGTTCGTCACGATCTTCAGGTCGATAAACAGCGTTCCAGTTGAGGACGATCGGTCCGAGGTCGTCGATTGCAACGCCCCCATTCGCGGTGAGGGTCTGTTCCAAGACTCGACGGGCATCTGCCGGGAGGGTCAGCGTGATCGGCTCGGCATCAATACTCACTCCTTCCGGAGTTTCCCAGGTCCCAGTCAACTCAAGAGGAAGTGAAGCGGGGTTGTTGAGGCTGATCGTCGCAGTCGCGGTTTCGAAAGAATCGGTATCGAGAATCAGGGGCTCAAAGCTAATCGCGGTCCCGTCAGAGAAGGGGCTCAAGAGCGCTGCGGTTTCGGTGGTCCGGACGTTTTCGTCGAGGATCCCGTCGAGCATCAGGTTCGCAATCCGGGGACCGTCGTCAGTCATCGTCACCCAGACAACGTGGTCAAATTCGCCATACTCAGGGCCCCGGAGTCGGCTCCCACCGCCCGTGGTCGCGAGAACGAAGTAACCATAGTTTTCTTCGTGAAAGGTGTGCTTCATGTAGTTGTGATAATGACCGGCAAAGACGGTGTGCGGACGCTCACCGAGCATTTCTTGGACCTCAGCCCAGCCGGTGTCTTGATCGATCGTCCACATCGGCTTGTGAAGGAAGACGAAGGTCCAGCGGACGTCAGGGTGAGCTTCGAGAGTCTCTTTAATATAAGCGCGCTGTTCTCCGCTGATGTTTGTTGAGGGCGGGTCTTCGCTGTTCAAGCAGAGGAAGAGGACATCACCGTAAACGAAGTGATAGTACGACCGACCAAACTTCTCTTCCCAGAGCTTCGCCATGACTTCATTCGAGTAGTCATGGTTGCCCGGCACGTAGAAGAACGGCATCTCAAGTTGATCGATGAAACCGTTAAACTCGTCCCACTCCGAGTTCAGTTGGTCAAGGTCTTCGGTGTAACCTTCGATTAGGTCACCGACGCTGACGACGAATTCCGGTTGGAGGAGGTTGATCTTTCGGACCGCGTCGGCAAAAACCCCAGCGCGGTGGCCGCCGGTCCGGTCGGTCACGATCAAGAACTGGAAGTTCTCCGGGTTGTTCAGGAATTCGAGGTGGTTCCACGGGTTCGGACCGTCGGACTCTTCGATCATCACCTCAACCGTCGGGAGATGGTCGTGATCTTCACCGTCTTCGTGGTGGTCGTGCGCCATCGCATAGCTGCTGATGGCAACCAGCGCTGCGACAGTAAAAAAGGCACGTTTCATGGAGCTGAATCCTTGCGAAGCGTCAGGGATGTCGATAGTGCATAGCCGAGATCGACCGGCATCGTGCAATCGCCGGGATCAAAGAACAAGATACCAATCAGCGGCGAAGAAATGATGAAGATCGACGTATCAACTGCGTTGGGCGCCACCAAGTCCTGATTCGATCGCGGCACGGATCGTCGGATCCCGAAGGTCGACTCCCTGGTTCAACTGGTCGATTGCCAGCCGGAGGCTTCGGGTCGATAGTAACGAGACAAAGGGATGGGCGGGAACATCGTGCTGTGGATCGGCCAATTGTGCGGCCAATCTCAAAGCTGATCCTGCAAGATCAAGGCTACCGACCGCTCGCCAGAGCCGCCCCATCCAGATCAGCATCCGACAGTAGCGTTCTAATTCTCCTCGGACTCTCCGGTCAAAGAGGACGCGATAAAGCCCCGCATCCCGTTCTGGATCGGGTTCGGAGCTTCCCCAACGGAGCCTGAGTTCTTCTGCCAACTCATAGGTCAGGTCGGAATCATCGAGCCAGGTCGGGCAGCAGTCGAGAACCTCCACAGCGTCCTCGGTAATGGAGCTGAGAGGGAGGGCTCCTGATTCGACCTCGTCGTGATCCTGGTCCCCAGATCGTGGAGGGATGATTGCGTTAATTGACGCTTCAAGCCAGTACTGTAACGCAGGAGTGGTCGCAGGACCCGAAATCGTTACGAGACCCGCAACCATTAGAAGGGCAAATTCATGATTACCATCGGCAATATCTAAATCAACTTGAGCCCTCAACGGTTCGAGCAAACTGACCGCACTTGCTCTGTCGTGTAGAGGAAGATGCTGCCCTTGAACCTGATGAATCCCCTCGGCGACATCAGCATCGATCAAAACCACGGTTCGACGATGATTCGTTAGATCTCCGACAATCCAACCGATCCGAGCACGTCCCGATCCGTCGACACCCGTAACGACACTCTCTTCCATCGAAACATTCCGGTGAATCGGTGCTTCGATTCCGCGCAACCTTTCCAGATCGCTACCAAGCCATCGGAAGGCTTCGGAAACAACCAACGGGTCTGGGTGACTCCTTGCGATGGTTTCCCAAGCTTGATGGCGATGGGGATCGAAGCTTCTCGAAGCCAGACCATCCGCTCCTCCTTCTCCAGACAACACCTGGAGAGCTGTCCTTTGGAGGTCTCGGTCGTGAGCAAACGCAAGGAGCCGGAGTAACTCGGCCGTACCAGGACCAAGAGGTTCGTGATGAAGCCCGAGTTCCGCAACAATCTCGAGACGAACCTGAGGTTCGATGGAGGCTAAGCCCTCTAACGCGATCCAGAGTTCGGTCGGATCCTCTTCGATTTGTTCAATCAGGGCTTCAAGACTCGCGTCTTCACTATCGAAGGACTCAACCAGTTCTTCACGGAGCAACCGGAGGTCGGGGTTAGCGTCGACTAATCCTGCATTCTCGAGGAGTTCGATCGACCGCCAGATTCGCTCTACTGATAGATCGGGAGCACCTAGAATTACCGCCGCCAACAAATCAAGAAACTCCGACGACTTCTCGCGCTCTAATTGATCAAGTATGGCGTCGCCCTCTGGGCCTCGAAGCCGCTGAGTCAATTGATCAATTGAGAGGCCACGAAGCGGATTCGGAGGCTCTGCCAGATCCGAATCGACTCCTTCACCAATTCGATTGGGGAGCCGATCCGTCCGTTCCGGATCGGATTCAACGGGATCGATGTGGTCGGTTCTCCTCTTCATCACTTATCCCGACGTCGGTGTTGGAAGTCGATCTCCTGAACCCGGCTCAGGCCTTTCTAATGGCGATGCCCTTCAGACCAAGCAAGGTCATTGTCCGTTTCAATCTGGGCTGACTCATATAATTCGGGGTCAATTTCAGTAATGAAGCGGCTAGGAGTTGTCAAAATATTTCCGTAGCCTGGGCGTGTCACCATCAAGGGATAAACGAGCCAGAGTTCGTCCATCGCTCGGGTCACCCCAACGTAGAATACCCGTCGCTCTTCCTCGACCCCGCCTTCTTCACTCGTAGCGCGGTCGCCGGGGAACCCGTGCTCGATTAGCCGAGGAATGATTACTAATGACCACTCTAATCCTTTTGCTTGATGAATTGTACTTAGAACAAGTGACTCTTGATCATCTTGATCGTCATCTTGGTTGTTGAACGAATCCATGCCATGGACGTCTCCGGCCAGGAGGAGGTCGGCGATAAACTTCTCAAGGCTGTCGTAGCGATTCGAGAGCACCACGAGTTGCTCGAGGTCGGCAAGCCGTTGTTCCGGTTGTTCGTACTTGGCCCGCATGATCGCCGGATAGCCCCCCTGGAGCACTTTGCTAATCGCTGCGGAGGGATCGGAATCGGGGCCGACCGCTTGGATCGCCCGAAGGTCTGCAACAAACGCAGCGAACTCCCCTCGCGACTTGGCAGGGACCTTTGCCATGACCTCCGGCGTCTCAATCGCCAAAATCGGGTTCTCAGACTCCAAGATCAACTGACGGATTGCCGACGACTTCGCGGGCCCAATTCCGGGGAGGAGCGGGAGCAATCGCGCCCAGGCTGGTTCATCCCTTGGGTTCGCCAAGACCCGGAGATACGCCAACACATCTTTAATATGTGCTTGCTCAAAAAATCGCTGACCACTTCGAACGTTATAAGGGATGTTTGCGTTCACCAACTCACTCTGGAGCAGAATTGAGTCATGATGGTTCCGATACAGGACCGCGATTTTCGAAAGGCCGATCCCCTGCTCCCGCCATTCACTAATCTGTTGGCGAATAAACTCCGCTTCCTCAAAGGCGTCAGCAGTAGGCAAAACGACTGGCTTCGGACCGCTCGTGCGTTCGGATCGGAGCGTTTTTTCAAATCCAAGCACATTGTGTGCTATCGAGGCATTGGTGAAGGCAACGATCTCGGGCGTCGATCGATAGTTCGATTCGAGATGAAAACAACTTGTAGGGACGTTTCGTTCGGGGAACTTGAGCAAATTATCATAGTGAGCGCCACGGAATCGGTAGATCGACTGTGCATCGTCCCCGACGGCGGTCAAATTCCCTGCGCCCGCCCTGGCAATCATCTCGACTAACTCGATCTGTGCGAGGTTCGTATCCTGCATCTCGTCAACCAGGATGTGCTGAAATTGCCTCCCTTGAGCCTCGCGGAAGTCGGGACGCTCACGGAGAAGCCGAGTCCAATAACCGAGCAAATCATCGTAATCCATGCAGTTGCTTGCTTGTTTACGACGCCGATAGGACGCTGCGACCGTTTCAAGTTTCTCGGTGAGGTCAATCCAGTCGGGTCGACGGTCCTGGATCAGTTCATGAAGGGGACGTTGCACATTAAAGGCAAAACTAATTAAGTTGGCCACGGGAACCGGTTTCGGCGCTGCAGCCCCGGTAAGGCCGGCATCTTCGAGCGCAAGTTTCATTAAGTCGCGTTGATCTTCGGAATCAAGGATGCTGAAGTTTGGATCAAAGCCGATCAACTTGGCGTGTCGCCGCAAGACTTGATTACCGAGATGATGGAACGTCCCAGCGCGGACTTTCGTGGCCCGAGGTCCAATCAGCCCTTCCAGCCGGCTCACCATTTCCCGTGCTGCACGTCGAGTGAAGGTCATCAAGAGTACTGACTCGCCGGGAACCCCTTTGGCGATCAAGTAGGCGACCCGATACGTAATCACTCGGGTCTTTCCTGATCCAGGTCCTGCAAGGATCAAGTTGAAGCCATCGGGCGCTGTCGCAGCAGCACGCTGCTCGTCGTTTAGCTCGGCCTCGAACCGGCTTCGGAGTCGCTCGTTAGCTTTACTTTGGAGTCGGATCTTACGCGGCATGGCTCAGAAGGTTGATCAGGGCTGATCCTTGGTCGAAGGGTTCGATCCTAGATTGTCGCGCTTTGAGCACGGGTCTCGCTAGTCCTTATTAGTCGAGAGACCGTGCAGTCGAACCGATTCGCCGCATCCGCCGGAAACATCAATTCCTCGACCAACTCCCAATCCGGAGTCCGGAATCGGTCGATCTCGAAAAAAGTATCCCCTTGGAAACTCCCTGACACCACGGTCCAGTGAATCACGTCTGCTTGGTCCAGAAACAAGTCATAAATCATCGAGCCGCCGATCACAAAAGCTCGGACCGCTCCTGAATCCCTCGCGATCTGCAAGGATTCTTCAACAGAGGTGGCACAAACCGTCCCGGTAGCGGGTTCGTAATCGCGGTTCCTCGTGATCAGAATATTGAGACGACCGGGCAGAGTCCGACCGATCGACTCATGGGTCCGACGACCCATAATAATCGGAGATCCGAGCGTCAGCTTCCGAAACCTCTTAAGATCTCCCGGCAATTCCCAGGGGAGTCTTCCCTGGGAACCAATCAGACCCTCTCGGCTTGTCGCGAGGACCAGCTCGATCTTCAAACCGCCACCTCGCCCTTCAGAGTCGGATGATATTGATAATGGAGGAGCTTAACTTGACGATGGTCGAGCTGCTCGATCGTCCTGAATTCGGGGGCGATCCAGAGCTCTGGCGCAGGGAAAGGAGTCCGACTGAGTTGCTCATCCACCTGGTCAAGATGATTCGTGTAGATGTGGGCGTCACCGATCGTGTGGACAAACTCGAGCGGCTTCAGTCCGGTCTCTCGAGCGACTAAGCAGGTCAACAGGGCGTAGCTGGCGATATTAAAAGGAACCCCAAGGAAGAGATCGGCAGAGCGTTGATAGAGCTGACACGAGAGGGAGTCGCCCGCGACATAAAACTGGAAGAGGGTGTGACACGGCGGCAAGGCCATCTGATCAATCTCAGCGGGATTCCAGGCAGTCACGATCAACCGTCGCCCGACAGGATCAGTCGGATCATCACGGAGTCGCTTGATTCCTTCGAGCACATATTTGATCTGATCGATCGTTCCGCCATCCGAGGTCGGCCAGGCGCGCCACTGCTTCCCATAGACGGGTCCCAAATCACCATGTTCATCCGCCCATTCATCCCAGATCGTCACCCGATGCTCACGCAAGTAGGCGATATTAGACTCGCCTCGAAGAAACCAAATCAACTCATGAACTAACGAAGTAAAAGCCAACCGCTTTGTCGTAACCACAGGAAAACCGGACCTCAGATCGTAACGTGCTTGGCGACCGAAAAGGCTAAGAGCGTCGATCGGCTCACCCGTCGACTTCAGATGTGCTCGAGTCGGTTGGCGCTCGCCATGAAGCCGGACATCGCGGAGGAGTTCAAGATAAGTAATCATCGGTGATCCTTCAGCACGCAAATTTTCCGGTGTGACCGCTCCGCATATCAGACTTTTCTCTTCGTCACCAGCATCATCGTGAGTTCACGTTTTCTCCCGAATCCTCAATCCCTCAACTCCTCAGGAGACCGAGAACAAGACCCGGTCACCAGATCCTGTGCACTTGTGCTGATTGACGGTAAGTAATCCGGTAGTCTAGCGTTAACATATTCACTGAGCACCTCAGAATCATCCAGATTAGAGCCAATCCGAAGGTCGGGGAGCGGGAATCGCGATGGCGGACAAGCCGTGGGGAGGCCGATTTACGGAAGGGACCGATCGTCGGGTCGAAGAGTTTACGGAGTCAATCTCCTTTGATCGTCGCCTCTATGAACATGATATCAGAGGTTCGATTGCTCATACGCAAATGCTCGCTCATGTCAATTTAATTACCGATTTAGAACGTGATCAAATCATCGAGGGGCTTCATCAAATCCAGACTGAGATTGCCGAGGATCGGTTCGACTTCTCCGTGGAGAAGGAGGACATCCACATGCATATTGAGTCTGCACTGATTGATCGCATTGGTGACGTTGGGCGCAAACTCCACACTGCCCGGAGCCGGAACGATCAGGTGGCGACGGACCTCAAGCTCTGGATCCGCGACTCGATCGAGACCCTCGACTCCCAACTCCAGAATCTACAACGTGCCTTCTTGAGTCTCGGTGAACGCCATCCGACCCTCACCATACCCGGCTATACGCACCTTCAACGTGCCCAGCCCGTCCTGTTCCGGCACTACACACTCGCCTACATCGAGAAGCTCGACCGCGACCGCGACCGATTAAGCGACGCCAAACGGCGGATGAACCTCCTCCCACTAGGTGCGTGTGCCTTAGCTGGTACAACCCTGCCGATCGACCGCGCATATGTCGCAGCAGCCCTCGATTTCGACGGCGTCGCGACAAACAGTCTGGATGTCGCCAATGATCGCGATTTTCTCATTGAAACTGTCTTCTGCCTCTCATTGATCGCGACTCATCTTTCGGGATGGGCCGAAGAGTGGATCATCTGGAACACCGTCGAATTCGGCTTCCTCAAACTTCCCGACACGGTCTGTACGGGCAGTAGCATCATGCCCCAGAAGAAGAACCCTGATGTCCTCGAACTCATCAGAGGGCGTACAGGACGAGTCGTTGGCTCACTTCAAACGCTTCTTATGCTCGTCAAAGGTCTTCCACTTGCATACAATCGTGATCTCCAAGAAGACAAGCCACCCCTCTTCAACGCCGTTGACAGCGTTATGGCGTCTCTTGATCTTGCGCTCCTCGTCGTTGAAGGTGCAGCGTTCGACGAACCGCGGATCCTCGCGAGTCTCGACAAGGGATTCCTGGACGCAACCACACTGATGGAAGAATTCATCACCAAGGGGATCCCACAGCGGACCGCTCATGAGCTTGTCGGCAAGCTCGTCACACTCGCGGAGAGTCGGGGCTGTCGTCTCTCCGACCTGAACCAGGATGACTTCCGGAACGCCCACCCCGCACTCCAGGAGGGCATCGAGACCAGTCTAGGTGCTGCGAATGTCGTTCATGCCTTCCAATCTGATGGTTCCACCGCGCCCGATTCGGTCCAAAGGCAGGTCCAACTATGGAACGAGCGACTCAGTCGATGATCCTTGAGCGGATCGCGAGTCTCTTACATTCATGTGACAGCGACAACTCAGTCTTACCACCCACCCAACTCTTCAATGAGAGCTGGCTCTTACGACTAGTCATTGATTGGTTCGCACGGAACTCCAAGACTACACCTCACCCGTTCGCACCACTCGATTCCGCAACCTGGTTTGCTGAGGCTTGGCTCCCGTCTTCGTTTTTGCCGAGGTATCGCAAGGACGCGCTTGCCGAATCGTGGACACACGCTGATGGTGCTGTTGGGCACTTTGGTACAGGGAGCCGAGGATGGTCGGATCTTGTTGTGTTACCTGATGCAAAGCAACTGACGGTCATCGAAGGGAAGATGTTTAGTCGGTTGTCCGGCGGTGTCAAGAATGCACCTTGGTTTGACCAGGCAGCACGGACAGTCGCCTGTACAGCAGAACTCCTCCGACGCGCCGACCGCCATCCGATGGAAATGGAAAAGTTGGCCTTCTGTCTTGTAGCACCCCGACGTCGGATCGAGGACAACATCTTTGCCGAGGAACTTACTCGAGCGTCGGTCATCCGGAAGGTCCGACGTCGAGTCGAGGAGTATGCCGGAGCCAGAGACGATTGGTTCCGCGACTGGTTTGTACCCACCATCCGACGGATCGAGATCCTCTCCCTCTCCTGGGAAGAAGTGATCGAAAGTATCGCCTTTCATGACTACACCACAGGGCAAGAACTCGATACCTTCTACGGAAAGTGCCAGCACTACAACCGTCCCCAGTCGGTGACGATGTGGTTTGAGCTCCGCTCACGACCGACAAAACTCAACGAACCAGACTTAACCGAACCAACCGCAGAATCAGCACAACACGACCCGATCCGCAGTGCAGCGATTCGACGGAAGGGTTAGATAAGCGTTCCCAACACGTTAATCAACGCAGAGATCTGACGAAGAAGTTGAAGAGGAACGATACAACCAATCGGACTGGCGCAAACCACCAAATTGCTTGAGATGACTCAGCTCGTTCAAGACGATACTATAAGAGTATGAACTCAAGAACCGTCACCATTGCATATTAACCGCGCTCGGCCGTGCAACGGGGACTCAATCTCCCGAATCAGAAAACTGACAGTCGACCACCCCGCTCCTCTCCAAGGAATCCCGCTTCTTTATGTCAACTTTTACGTATCGAGATCGATCCCTCTATTGTGAGGAGACTCCGGTCGCTTCCCTCGCCGACCAATTTGGAACTCCTCTCTATGTATACAGTAGTCGTAGTTTTCAGGACGGCTTGACTACACTACAGACCGAGTTCCGAGCACTCGATCCACTCGTCTGCTACTCAGTAAAAGCGAACTCAAACCTCGGTGTATTGCAACTGATGGCCCAAAACGGAAGCGGCTTTGACGTTGTTTCCGGCGGTGAACTGCGACGTGTCCTAAAGGCAGGTGGTCGGCCCAACGAGATTGTCTTTGCGGGTGTCGGCAAGACGGACGACGAAATCGCTGAAGGACTGCGCGCCGGCGTCTTAATGTTTAATGTCGAGAGTGAAGCTGAGCTTCAGGCAATTGACCAGGTCGCCAGTGCTGTTGGCAGAACTGCACCCATTGCACTACGAGTCAATCCCGATGTGGACCCCAAAACCCACCGATACATCACAACCGGCAAAAAAGAATCCAAGTTTGGAATGGACATTGAACGTGCCCTACGCGCTTCAGAGACTGTATTGAATCTCCAAGAAGTCTCGATGATCGGGCTGCACATGCACATTGGCTCTCAAATTACGACCGCAGCACCTTACGCTGATGCTGCTAAGCGTGCTGCCGAGCTGATCGGCCAGTTGCGAGCAATGGGTCACCAAGTCCAATGGTGCAACATGGGGGGAGGATTTGGGATAGACTACCGCGATGGCGAAGCTCTCCCTGTTGCCGCGTTCGCCGAAGTTGTGGTTCCCACTCTGCGCGGTACTGGCTGTCGAATTGCGCTCGAACCTGGTCGTTCGATCGCTGGAAACTCAGGGATTCTGGTTAGTCGTGTCATCTATACCAAAGAGTCAGGTGAAAAGCGGTTCATCATTCAAGATGCTGCCATGAACGACTTGATCCGTCCCGCACTCTACGAAGGCTATCATCAGATCTGGCCACTCGAAGTCCCTTCTGGCTTCCCTATACCACCACAGGCTGTCGATGAACACAACACAGACACCGTCCCTCAAGATGTTGTGGGACCGATCTGTGAGAGCGGTGACATCCTTGCACTGGATCGACTACTGCCACCACTCCAACGAGGTGACCTTCTTGCGACGTTCTCGGCTGGAGCCTATGGGATGGTGATGGCGTCGAACTACAACACGAGACCGAGAGCTGCCGAAGTCTTGGTTGAAGGATCTGAGGTAAGGTTAATCCGGCGTCGTGAAACATTTGAAGACCTCATTGGCCCCGAACTGGTCGGACTAGAATCATTAACAAACGCGATGGAGAATTGAGTGGTCTAAATGCATGGGTAATCCTCCTAACTGCCGCAACACGATCTCGTGGACTCACTCAACAAGAATAAAAGTCGAGCGTGACTCTGAGCGACGCCGAGATCCGCTTAAGGGTTCAACGCTTCACGAATTATCAAGGTAAGATCCCATGCCTCGGAACTATTGGGGATTCTCAGAAATAGACGCCAGCGGCCTTGGAATCAAGAGGTGGCTTGCCACCCTTGGAGTACTCTGCTTGGCTGTACATTGCAGTCTTCCTCAGAGCACTGCACAATCTCAATTTCCCGGACTTGAAGCGTTCGCAACTCCACCAGAAACCGCTGTCGAACTCTGGGGGGCGATCGACTATCTCTTCGAGGTCGATCGCTGGGATCAGGTTGCCCCGCTGCTAAACCGATTCCTCGACTCAAACCCAACTGACGAAGACCTTGAAACGATCGAGGCAAAGTATGGCATCTCAGCGATCTTGAAACTCCCTAATTATCCAACAACTGCTGATCATGCTGAGACTGTCCTTGCTTTGTTCCGGGACGCCTCAAAACGTCGGGCCCAAGAACCCAATAGGATTAATGGAGCGATTCAACTGCTGTACGGCTCGGCAGCGGAACGGACCATCGCCCTAGGACGGCTTCGGACTTCCAGTCCTTTCGCAGTCCGCTACCTCATTGACTCTTTGAGCAACACCGCTCCAAATTCCAATGATGAAGCTGTACTGATATGGTCACTAGGAATGCTTGATGAACGAGCTGTCCCACCACTCCAGGCAACTCTAGAAGCAAGCGACCCAAGACTCGCTAATGCTGCAGCGATTGCATTGAGCCGCATTGGTGAACAGGAAGCTGCACCCTCCCTCGCGGCTGCAGCAGCGCGTGAGGGAGCGTCACTCCGAACGCTTCGCCAATCAGCGATGCGTTCCTTTACAGCACTCACTGGGCAGCCACTCGATAATCCGACCGACACTCTTCTCGATGCTGCAAGCCAATACCTTGTCGAGAACCCTAGTGCTAACTCTGAGGAAACAGTCGAATGGTGGACTTGGGATGCTGTGCAGTCGACGTTGCAAGTAGAATCCATTACACCAACACTCGCAGCCATCTTCGCAGGACAACAGCTCACTGATCGAGCCCGAGAGTATGACTCAACGAACCAAGATGCTCTGATTCTCGAACTCCTGTTCGATGTAGCAGAAGCGAATAACCTTGTGCGCGACCTAGCTCCACTCCCTTCCGGTACTGTTCCAGTAGGACTACCCGAACGAGCACGGTCAGCATCTCCTGCCCTTATTGGTCGATCGCTCACTTTCGCCCTTCGGTGTGAACGGTGGGACTTGGCCCAATCCCTTATAGCCTTACTTACAGATGTTGGTCAGACTACTACGCTTGAGCCCACCGAAGTACTGGCGATCGCCAAAGGGCTTAGTTGCCCATCACCCAGGGTACAGCTTGAGGCTGCTCGGAGTCTTGTCGAACTCGATTTAGAACGACCATTCGCAGGATCGAGTCTCGTCGTTCCGACACTCTCCCGGTTTCTTGTCCCTCGCACACGCCCTCAAGTTGTCGTAATCTCAGGGAGTGCGGCCATCCGAGGTAATATCGCTCAAGCGTTACTCTTGCTAGGTCGTGACCCAGTTCTTGCTGGTAGTGAAGCTGAGGGATTTGCAGAGGCAACCGAATCGGGTGCAGTGGAGTCAATCATCATCGATCCGCAACCGATGCCCGGTGGTAGAGGTATTTCCTCTCTACTAAGTGACCTCCGGGCCAACCCCGCGACGGCCAACATCCCAATCCTCTTGCCGGTCCCAGTTGATCCGAATCGTGCACTTCAGCAGGCCGAACAACTCCGGTATCGTGAGTTCGAAGTCGATCCAAATATCCTTGTCAGCCAGGCTGCAAAACTTCGATTTCGAGGTCAGCCTCGGACTGCGCGAATCTTGGGTACACTCACGAGTGAGGACCGTCCATCCTATAGTGCTCAGCAGTCTTCCGACCTTAACACCGCAGGTGAACTCCTCCCTATCGGTGTACTGGAGCCGGGTGACTTTTTCGCGGCCGATGTTCAGCC
>CAZEAN010000151.1:0-13700 GCA_964510225.1 uncultured Isosphaeraceae bacterium | reverse complement strand
AGACGACCGCATCCTTGCCCTGCTCCAAGATCCGCGTGGCTTGGTCGGCGGTCAACTGCGCACCGAGCAAGGCCTGAAGCGATCTGGCGTCAAGGGTCTCCACGCTCGAAGTCGTCATGATCCCAGTGGAAACGGACCGGCATCGCGACGCAAGCCCACTGCATTCGGCTGAAGGCTTACGACTATTCTTAATGTTGTTTCAGTTCTGATCTGTTGATGATGGGGCTCGATCAAACAACCTTGAGAAACTGATTGATTCCTGTGTCGTCAGTTCCGGTCCACCACCACGGTTGCCACTTCCCGACGCGATATAGAGATTGTTGTGAAACTGAATGACGCCCGTGCCGTGACGGCCCTGGAGGAGTGGAGGAAGGGTCCGCCATGCAAGTGTTTCGGTGTTGAATGCCTCGACTTCACTGTGTGCGCTTCGTTGAGTGAGTGATTCTCCACCAACGGCAAGAATTTCAGGACCGATCACGGTGAGGTAAAGGCCCGCTCGTTGGGTTGGGATCTCAGTATCGAGGGTCTCCCAGACATCAGTACTGAAATCGTAAACATCGATCTCTGCGGTTGTATTGCCCATCACATTGCTGGGGGCATTCGACTGACGCCCTCCCACCAGATAAAGACGATTCTCCACGACGGCAGCCTGATGGTGGTCCCTTGCCCTTGGGCAGTCAGCGAGCTGTTGCCACTTCCCAGTCTTCAGATCGAACGAGTCGAACCAGGTCTTGTGATCCCCCCGATGCCCATCACGAAGTCCGCTCGCCATGTAGAGCTTTCCTTCGCGAATGACGTTCCCTGTTGAGCCTCGGAGACGATCCGAAGGGATTGTAGGGCCTTGTTGCCAACGGTCTTCCTTGGTGTCGTAAATGTAGATATGATCCAGTGGTGTTTCGCCAGGATAAGCACCAGTGAACGCTCCCGCGACGTAGATCTGATCACCAACTACGACCGGCTGAAAGTGGTGGATCTCGACTGGTGGCCTGGCGCCTTCGGTCCAGACATTTTTGATCGGATCATAGATACAGACCGGCTCGATCCGCCGACCTCCAAGTAGGTAGAAGCGATCATCGACTCGGACGTAGCCCGCTTCGTGACGCTGTACGGGACGACTCTGATCGTGGGCAATCACTTTCTGCCAGCGCGGGGCAGTCGTTACTTCGTTCGAGGAACACCGGACCACCACCAGCCAATCTTCAGTTTCATCCGAAGGTGGGGTTCCGAGTTCAACGCGATTGCCCCCTTGGACTGTAGCAACCGAACCGGACTGCAACACTCCACCGTGACGAGGGTCGAACCACTGGAGATCGTACGATCCGCCTGTATCAGAAAGATCAAGTGACGTGGTACCTCCATCGGGTAGGTAGACTAAGTAGATGGAGTTTGGCTTGGCGAAGCAGAAGGTTCCCATCTCATGATCAGGGTTTCCCACCAAGTCGTCTGCGTTGGTCATTTCCCAGAACGGAATCCCATTGTCGTGGAAGAAGTTGATCGCAATCCGGCAGTAATCCCAGCTTCGATCGCGACTCCTCCAATCTTCACAGAGAAGGTCGTTTTCGACAAATTGGTAACCGAAGTAGTACTCGTTACCAGCACCACCTGCCATCAAGGTCCCCCAGAGGGTACGTTTTCGGACCTCGTGCTCGGTGTAGATCATCTTGCCGGACCGGTCGCGACCATCAAACCCCTTATAGCCGAGGTCGGGGCACTGTCCATGTGCTGCAGAGCCAGATTCATCGAACGCGACCACCCAAGGTTTTCCAGCCTTCGCTGATTCCGTGACCCACTTCACTGTCTGGGCGTGTGTGGGTCCGAGGCTGCTGTTTTGGAGTGAAAGCCCTGTCAGTTTTGATTTGTCCCCAAGGAGCGATCGATAAACCTGATCCTGCTGATTAGGGAAGGTATGGACCACAATGTTGTGGTCGTAGGAATCGAGCGCGGCAACGTAGTCGATCATCGCCTTCTTTTGTGCGGTCGTCTGTGTGTTCTCTTCACCAAGATTCCAATTCAAGGCGAGGTTGTGACCGAATCGCGCGATTAACTCACGGCAATACAACTTTCGCTCTGGCCCAAGATCACCACCGTCCAGCGCAACTGGGACTATTCGGTTGTTCTGGCCGTACCTGTTATCATCGTTTTCAGTCTCCTGCATCTTGAAGTGCAGGTACATTCCTTTGGCAGTCCCATGATCGAAAACGATCCCCCATTGATCAAGCTTACTGCAGTCGTAGTGGAGTTTGTTATTGCGAGCGATAAACGGCCAAACATTATCACCATCGCCACCAGCATTGTACGTCAAGAACGAGAACGCATTACACCCTTTATTGGAAAGGTAATTGATCGCGCCGATCAAGCCTTTCCCTTTACCGTCTTGCCAGGTGGGGTCACCTTCATTCCAATCCTGAAGATGAGGACTCCATGACTTTAAGGGTGCTTTCTGAGGATTTCTTGCGATCGTGTTGTCGAAATCCTCGTATGCGAGGAGTGTTTCGGGTGCATCAGCGCCGACTTTGAGGAAGTACTTGCCGCTACCTCCGAATCGGAGGTAATGCTTGCCAACATATTGCAATCGCCCTGATGCACGTAAATCACTGCCCTCCTTGTCTGTTGCCGCAACTCTGAACTGATCTCTAGCACCGTGAAATGGTTCCAGAGGTTCGCCACCACCTTCAAGTGCCGCCTGTTTACCTTGACGGAAGGAGATCTGATAGGTCCACTGACCCGTCCGGTCGGGTGTGAAGTGAGCACGCCAGACTGTTCCAGCTTCAGCAGATGTATCAGCAGCGTTACCATCGGCAGCAAAGTACCCTGGGATCTTGTAGGTTGTACCATCGTCGTGAGTAAAGGTAACGACCATGTTGTAATCCGTAAACGGATTAGGGTCGTTGTCCTTTTCATGGGCATATGGTCCTTCGAGATCAATCGTGATTTTGTGCCATTGCTTCAAATCACCACTCAGCACAACACTCCCACCGCCATCCTGTTCCCTAGATTCCCGCATCGGAGCACGACTCCTCGACACTTTGATCCTCGATGCTGAGGCTACTTGGTTAGCACGTTGTCTTGCAACGAAGGGAAAGGGTTCAGGGAGTGTGCCGCTCCGGAGGACAGTACTTGGTCCGCTTCCTGGCGGACGAGAGAACGTCCGGTTTGTCGTCATCAGCCACTTATCGAACTCAAAACCGTCCTCGCGCATTGAAAACTGAACAATGTGTTCACCAGGCTCCTCAACATCGAGAAAGATCTTGTACGGTTCACCACAATGCTCGGTCTGCGTTCGTTGTTTACTTTCCCAGCGCCAAGTGTTTTTTTCCTCACACCATTGAAGTCGCTGACCGCTTACAGGCCAGTTTCCATCGAGGCCGACGTGAAGACCATTATCTTCCGAACCAGTGGAGTAGGCCCGAGCCCAGACGTAATAGCGCCCTGCCTGATTGAAGTGGACCTTGTAATGTAAGACCGCCATCTTCCCCGGAGCCGGCTGGTAGTTCTCGCCTCGGATCAATTTGTCGCCATGCGTTCGCCTCGTGTCCGGGAGGATTTCAAGATAAGCACCACCACTGGCTCCCGCGATGTGTTCTGGGTCGCCGTCAGGGGCTATTGATGGTACTTGATCGGAGCAAGTAATGTGGAACGCTCGAACGTCAGTCATCGTCTGCTTAAAGAAGTGCTCTGCTTCAACGGCGATGAGCCCTCCTTGTTCTTGAAAAATGGCTGAGGTGTCGGCAAGTGGTTCGGTCGTTGTCGATACTGAGGCTTGGGAGGGGACCAACCCAATGAAAGAGCAGGTGACTCCGAGGAGAGTTTGCAGAAGTAATTCACGAAAAATCATCGTTGATCCGTTGATATAAGAAGTGGTGCCGACCTGGAGTAGGCAGCGTGCTGACCAGAGGACGAACCCGATCATAACGGATCATGGAGCGCTCTCGAACTCTTAAAGTTTTCTAACAACTGGTGGCTTCAACTCGTAGTAACTAATGAAAGCTGACCATCAACTTCCTAAATCCGATCCACTTTCGATCGGGGGGCTCGATCGTGAACTGGCGAATTCCAGCATTAGCACTCCTCGCCCTCGCTGCGATTGCATGCGGTGGATCTCCCGAGGCGTCGAAATACGCTGCGGAAGCAGACATGAGTCTTGGGATGGAGCCCAGTTTCGGTGAGTATTTTTCTCCGACAGAAGAAGCTGCCTTTGATGACGGTGGTGGTACCGTCGGATCGGCCGAACAAGCGGATCCAGTTGGTAGTACGCCGCTTGAGCCAACAGCACGGAAGATTATTTACGAAGCCCAGATCGACTTGAATGTCGGTGATCTTGAAGCCGCAGCCGAAGAGTTGACCACCTTGATCGAGTCTTCGGGAGGCTACCTCGCCAGTAGCGAGATCACAGGCGCGGTTGGGAGTCGACGCTCGGGCTCCTGGACTGCCCGAGTTCCCAGCGGTCAATTTAGGAACATCGTTGATCAGATCGCTGGTCTGGGGGAAGTTCAACGCCGCTCAACAAACTCTCAGGAAGTTACTGAAGAATATGTTGATGTTCAGGCTCGACTGAATAACAAACGCCGTGAAGAAGAACGGCTCCTCTCCTTGCTCGAGAACTCAACCTCTAACCTGAAGGACACACTTGATGTTGAACGTGAACTGAGCCGAGTCCGCGAAGAACTGGAGCGGATGACTGGGCGCCTCCGACTCCTCGATGACCTAACCACCCTCTCGACTCTGACGATTACGATGAAGGAGCGTCTCGATTTCAATCCTCCGCAAGCTCCCGGCTTCGGAACCAGAGTTGCGCGTGCCTGGGGAGAGTCGCTCACTGAACTCCGCGAAGCCGGCGAGAACCTCGTCCTTGGAGTGGTGTTCGCGGCGCCATGGTTCCTGATCGGGGGAGTTGTCTTGTTCGTCGCCTGGAGACTCCTCCGACTGCTCTTTCGGTCGTTTCGGAATCGGGTCAAGTCCCAGGAATAGCCGATTCCATCCCGGTCCAATCGACCAATGGAATCCCAGGTTGAACTGGACTTCGGGATGCCTCAAGCAATAGCGACCGTCTGAAGTAGACCATTGACCGGCCAGTCTGAGATCATGAGACTGGAGGATGGCCGCAACGCTGGTCAAGAGGTAGACCAGCGTGGGGGGCTTGATTGACTCAACAACGGGTCTCTCCTGATTGCATTCGCCGTGGGAGCGATCACCATGGTTCCCTCACCACGATTTCAACCCGATGCTTCGACCGAGGATGCAGAGATCCGAACCGCGCTGCGCGGAGAGGTGACTCGACTCCTCGGTGAAGTGAAGGACGGTAATCAGGAGGCAATCGTGGAGTTAATCAGTGTTGCTTATGATGAACTCCGTGCGCTCGCTAGATCCCTCATGAGTCGAGAGCGTGCTGATCATACCCTCCAATCGACTGCCCTGGTGCATGAGGCAGCGATTCGGCTCTTTGGCGATGAATTTGTCTTGGTCGCTGAGGCACAAGACCGGGCCTACTTCTTCGGAGCGATGACCCGAGCAATGCGTCGAGTCTTGGTCGATCACGCGCGTGCTCGCAACGCCGCTCGTCGCGGGGGTGGTGTCAAGGCTCGTGAGGAACCGCTCGATCAGCTCGTGGGCTCGGTTGAACAGCGTCATGGGATCGAGATACTCGAATTCGATGAGGCACTCAAAACACTTGAAGCATTGAATCCACGCCAAGCCGAGGTCGTCAGTCGCCGATTCTTTGCGGGACTGGAAGTCAGGATGATTGCCGAGCAACTTGGAGTTTCGGTCTCAACCGTCGAAAAAGACTGGAAGATCGCCCGAGCCTGGTTGCGACGGACACTTTCCCCGACGGATCAAGACTAATGGATCCAGCACGCTGGGAACGGATCAACGCACTTTTCGCCGAAGCACTCGAACGGCCCACCGATCAGCGGGCGGCCTTTCTGGACCAGGCGTCGAAAGGTGATCCCTCGCTCCGGCAAGAGGTCGAAGAACTGCTTGCCTCCGACGAAACTGCTTCAAGGCACCGGTTTCTTGAGCAGGAATCACCAATTCTCAATGCAGAGCTTGCCAACGAAATCGAAGGAGGGCTCCTGACGGATCAAGACTTGGGTTCCCGGCTCGGTCCTTATGAACTTGGTCGATGCCTCGGAGTCGGGGGAATGGGGCGGGTCTATCTCGCTGAGCGGGTTGAAGGGTACCGGGAAGAGGTCGCCATCAAGTTCCTCGCACGGATGGTCGCCGACAATCAAGTTGCCGCCCGATTCCGGAACGAGATTCAGATCCAGGCAACGCTCGGTGTCCACCCGAACATCGCGAGGCTTCTCGATGCCTCAGCTCAGGATGGGCATCTGTATTTTGTCATGGAGTTCGTTGATGGTGACCGGATCGATGTGCATTGCAATTCCCAACGGTTAGACATCGAGGCCAGGCTGAAGCTGTTACTCGTTATTTGCGACGCACTCTCGTTTGCGCACCGCCATGCGGTGATCCATCGGGACCTGAAGCCCTCGAACATTTTGGTCACCAAGGAAGGGGTTCCCAAGCTGATCGACTTCGGCATTGCCAAGTTGCTCGATTCTGAATCCGGCCTGGAAGGTGTCTTTTCACTCACCGGAACTGCCGGTCGCGTGCTGACTCCTACCTACGGAAGCCCCGAGCAGTTCCGTGGTGAACCGCCGACGACTGCGACGGATGTCTATTCTCTGGGTGTTGTGCTGTATGAATTGTTGACGGGGCAATCCCCGTACCAGACGACAGGGCAGTCCTACTCGGCGATTGAGCGCCAGGTTCTTGAGGAGGATCCCGAACCACCGAGCGCGGTCGTCGGTCGAAAAAGCGCTGAGAAAGAGGATGATCCGACTGAAGTCGCCGCCGCCCGATCATCCACGATCTCGAAAATGAAACGACGGCTTTCGGGTGACTTGGACACGATCGTCTTAAATGCGCTCCGGAAAGAACCATCGCGACGATACGCCACCGTCGATGCACTAGCTGATGACATTCGCCGGTACCTTGATGGGTTGCCGATCGTCGCTCGGAAAGACGCGACTGGCTACAGGCTCCGTAAGTTTGTCTTCCGCCATCGACTCGGGGTCGCGGCCGCTATCTTGCTCATAGTGACGCTGGTCGGTGGGATCACGGGGACAACAATCGGGATGGTTCGAGCGTTTGAGGCACGTGATCGGGCAGAGCGGAGCTTTTTGCAATCGGTCCGGGCCGTCGATGAAGTGATGACCGAGGTCGCCGAGAACGAGTTGCTAAACCTCCCTTACATGCAGCCGGTCCGTAAGCGAATCTATGAAGCATCGCTGCCCTACTACCTCGACTTTGTGGAGCAGCGTAGTGATGACCCTGAGCTGCGTACCGAACTCGTTGAGGCCCATCGTCGCCTTGCCTTAATCAACGAGCTGATTGGATCAAGAAGCGATGCCGCCGACCATAATCTTGAGGCGATTGCACTCCTCCGCTCGATCATCCGAACAGTCCCGGCCTCGGATGTATCATCCAAGTCGCGACTCCTGCTCTCGATCACACTTAACGACCTTGGTTTGAATCTAAATCGCATCGAAGGGGAGTCAACCGCCGCAGAGCAGTGCTTTCAGGAGGCAATCGCACTCCAAGAAAGGTTGATTGACGACCATCCGAATTCGATCGATCCACGACGGCGACTGGGCAATTCCCTGACAAATTACGGGATCCTTCTGAGTCAACTCGGGCGGTCCGAGGAAGCTGCGTCAATCTTGGAGCGTGGCATTACAATCGGTGAGCGCTTGATTGCTCTCGAACCCGATGACCGGGTGCTTCGATTCGAGTTAGCGCAGAGGCTTCAGGAACTCGCCGTCCTGGAGTTTTTCTATGGACTGAACCCAGATCAAGGGGTTCTTCGCCAGGAGGAAGCTGCTAAATTGTTCGCGGAGGTCCGGGAAGCTCGACCAAGCGTTCCCGAGTACGTCTACAAAGAGGCTTCCTGCCTATCAAACCTGGGGCTGATGTATCGGGTCACGGGTCGATCGGAGGAAGCCCGGAGTGTTATCGAACAGGCAGTTGCGTTCCTTGATCGGTTAAGTCAAGAATATGCCTCGGTAGTTGATTATCGGGTCGGCTACGGCATTGCACTGAACATGCTCTCCGACCTTCAACGTGCCGACGGCGAGTTTGATGCGGCAATGACCTCGACCTCGCACGCCCGGGAACTCGAAGTGGCACTCGTTCGCGAGCATCCCGAGGTCTCGATCTATCGGGTGAACCTCTCGAAAAGCCACAACAACATCGGGCGACTTGAGCAGGCCCGTGGCCATGATCAAGCTGCCCTTCAGGGATTTGAACAGGCCGCCGAGATTTTGGAATCGATCAGTCAACTCTCGCCGAACGACAAGTACAACCTCGCCTGTAACTTCTCCCTCTGTGCTAGCGTGGCCGAGCCCGATTCTGCTGCACTCTTCGCTGATCGTGCGGTGGCGATCCTCCGCGAGGCCGTCGACTCTGGTTACATCAATGTCGGGATTATCGAGGGTGATCACGATCTCGACTCAATTCGAACCCATCCACAGTATATTGAGATGGTCGAGCGACTAAATGCTGATTTAAATAATCAGTAAGCTATCAGCCGACTTCAGCGATCGGTTCTGGCAGTGACGGCAATTGACCGGACCGAAGGTAGGCGCGAACAGTCTCGGTGACGGTGGAGACGGGATTCTGACCGCGCTGCTACAGCGTCCGGAAGACGCTCATCAAGATGGCTTGGGTCTCGGCACCGTCCTCGCTGCCGTTGGCGTAGCTGTTCTTCCTCGCGATCACCGCCGGTCGGATCTGCCCCTCGCCGTGGTTGTTGTCGAACGGTACCTCGTCATGGTCCAGGACGTGAACAACTCCGAGGCATGGCGCCGCAGGCATTTCACCAGCCGGCACGCGTGGTGTTGCTCCCACGGCCGCGCCAGCAGTTCGCTCAACCGCACGTCCAGGCGCCGCCGTCGCGAGGCGAACGACCCCGCCGACAGCTCCTTTCATCGCTTGCGCGTTGTAGGCACCCAGAAGTCGGTCACCAACACCCCGACGAACTCGGCCTCGAAGAACCGCTTCAAGGCCGGGCTGCCGCGTCGCCGGTCGATCATGTAATAGGTGACGTTCTTCGACGCGAAGCACCACAACCAGTGGGTCGCCCCGTTGACCCGCCAAGCGGTTTCGTCGGCATGCAGCACGGCGCTTCGCAGGGCCTGGTCCCGGATCTCCAGATACCAGGCCAGGAGGATCTCCCGTAACCGCCGCCACATCTGGATCAGGCCGCCAGTAGACAGCTTGAACTGGAGGTGGAAGTTGAAGACGTCGATGATCTGGGCCAGGGTAGTCCCCAGCAGGTAGTGCAGCCGACGGCGTCGTCTGCGTCTCGGCCAGTTGCTTGGCCAGGTTTAGCAGGGCGAAGACGACCGCATCCTTGCCCTGCTCCAAGATCAGGGTCGCTTGCTCGGCGGTCAATTGCGCACCGAGCAAGGCCTGAAGCGATCCGGCGTCAAGGGTCTCCACGCTCGAAGTCGTCATGATCCCAGTGGAAACGGACCGGCATCGCGACGCAAGCCCACTGCATTCGGCTGAAGGCTTACAATAATCAATAAATGACATGATCTCTGTCCGCTCCTTGATACGGACAGAGATCGGTCCAAGCGCTTTCTAGATCTGATCAAGATTGAAGCCGAGACCTTCGATTGCCAGGTCAAACAAGGTACTGGGATCACTTTCACGATCAAGTTCGTGCTCTGGATCGGATGCAAGAAAGTCTTGTGCTTGGTAGAGAGCCACACTGTCGATCGAGCGGGGTACTGCCAGGCCAATCCCTGAGGAATCCATAGCCCGATTAGTGCTGGCAGTACTCGGATCCTCAGGGAGGTTACCGGTTGCTTTCAGTCTGAAGAAGAGTGGTGCATTAATCGGCACCACTGAGCTTCCCGAGGCACCAAAGTCCACGCCGCGGTCACTTTCGGTCGACGAGTCGAGGATTTGCCACTCACCTGCGACTTGGTCGAAGACACCAAAGTCCGGAATCCCATCGCCATCGTAGTCTGCCAAAGAGGCAATTTCACCCGCGACGCCAAAGGTCACAGGAAAGCCCGACCCGAATTCGGGCGAATCACCACTTGAGGGAAGGATAAACCACTGTGATTGACCAGGGGCGAGATCACTGTCTGACCGGAAGGCAGCGATATCACTGCGACCATCATTATTGTAGTCCCCAACGACCGGCTGATCTGCGTTCCCTGCAGCACCGAAAGTGATCGGGAATGCACCTCTGGCATCCGAGAAGGTGGAGTCGTTTTGACCTGAGGGGAGGAGGAACCATTGGGCTGCACCCGGGACCAGATCACTGACCGGTCGGAACGTCACGATATCGGCGCGACCGTCACCATCAAAATCTGAAGGTGCGGGCAAGTCGAACCCACCACCGGCACCAAACGGGATGCTAAACGCCTTACCAGTTCCCGAGGGAAGGATGAACCACTCCGCAGCACCAGGAGTGACGTCGCTGTTGGCGCGGAAGGTGGCAATGTCGGTGACACCATCGCCGTCAAAGTCGGCGGGTGCGGGACGATCGAGGACTCCAGGCGCCCCGAAAGAAACCTCAACTCGGAGTCCGTTTGAGGACTGAATGTAGATCCAGACACTGGCGTTTGGGATTTCACTACCGCCGAGCCGCGCCAACGGTTGGACAACTGCAATATCAGACCGACCGTCACCGTCGAAGTCGCCGGGGAGTGGGATATCATTTTCGTTGAGGCCGTCGAGCCGCCTGACCTCAGCTTCGCCGGTGGCGAACTGGATCTCAAAGACACCTTCATTAGTATCGGGATCAAAATGATAGAGACCGAGGTCAGCCCGGCCATCACCATCGAAATCACTCTCCAACTCTCGACGGAGTTCAACCCGCTCCATCGGTGGTGGCAGCGGTGCTGGGGGACTAATCGGTTCCGGCCTTACCGTGTCACGAGGGAAGGTGACGCGGATTCGGTCTGGTATCGAAGGGGATGCGAAGCCAAAGAAGCTGAGGAACCCCCCGACCGCATCTTCGATCACTGACAGGGCTGGTAGATCAATTTCCAGGCCAAACTCGTTGCGGTCGGCGTAGATTCGGAGCCCGGCGTCAATTTGGAACCAAGTATCGCTGGGATTGTCGAGATCTCTACCGAAGAAGATGGTCCCATTGACACTGCCGTCGTAAGTCAGAAGATCACCGTCGTTCCCGATGTCGAGATTGAACTGGAGTCCACCACCAAATTCGCGACTCTCGATCGCCGTTCGGACATCGGCGGAGAAGTTGGCTTTGAAAGAGACGTTCCCATCATCGTTTCTAAAGATGAGATTGCCTCGGACGTTCGCCGTTGTAAAGCCAAACGGTCCGCTCAAGGGCAAAGAGACCAGCGACGCTGAAAACCGGAAATCGCCGTCGGACTGGATCGCTCCGCCGATCGTAAACCTCGAGCCGAGGATTTCGACCCGACCCCGCCCAAAGATTCCCGAGTTATCCTGGTTATTGGGGAAGTTCTGAATAATGACTTGGAAGCCAGCAATGTCATATCCAAAGATTTCATAATTTGATTCGTAGCGAACATCAAATTCACCGTTAAATCGAATATAGCCATCCACATCAACGCGGGTCGTTGGGACGATATAGTCCAGGATCGTATCTTCGAACGGGTTGACCGTGCCCGCTCGGACGAAGAGGCCGAACGCAGCAGGATCATAAATCAAGGTCCCTTCACCGAGGGGTACCGAGAGGGAGAAGAGGTTTTGGCTGTCGCCATTGGATCCACCACCGTTGTTGCCTCTACTCCCGAATTCGAATCCGGCGGAGAGTTCGCCGTTGAGGCCGAAGGCAATGTCGGTCAGTGCTTCGACTTCATCCTCGCCAAAGAGTTCCTTGTCGAATCCTCCACTGACGAATCGGCTTGGATTGTCAAAGAAGCCCCCAAAAAGCCGACCGTCATCATCAACGTCAAAGTCTGCGACTAGTTCGACGTCACCACCGAGCGGGAATCCGATGAGTTTGGTGAGATCGACCTCACCCTGGATGTAGACGTTGCCGAAGACCCCATCTCCTTCATAACCTCGAGGGGTGGTGGCGGGCTCGAAAGGAATATACCCCTTCTCTGATCCTGCACCCCCAACCTGACCGATCTTCGGCTCAGCACGCCCACCGATGTAGAGGAAGACGTCGGCCGGGTCCAGCACCACCGAGAGTCCGGCTCCGATCGAGAAGCTCAGCTCGATCCCACCAAACTCCAAACCGATCCCGGCGTTGAGCTCGAAAAAGAGGTAGGGGATGTTGTCGTTTACCGGAGCCTGAGTCGACTCAAGAGCCTCACTTCGGCCTAGTTCAACACCAGTTGCGAATCGAGGAAGCGAGAGGTCAACGGGCAGATCGAGTTCGAAGTCGAAGGCGTCACGGATTGGATTGAGGAAGTCCTCTAAGGCGGGCGGGAGGAGCCAATCGACGCTCTCCAAGAGGCCGACCCGATCACCAAATTCGGTCGGGGTGGTGGAGACGGAGAAGGTTAGGCCCGGCGGTACTGCCAAGGGAGCAGTGCCGAGTGCTTCTGTCCGAAGGAAGACAGACTCCTCCGTCTGGAACCGGCGCTCGGGGGTCCCATCCTCTTGTGTGACAGTGTCGATTTCCCAATCAGCGATCAGTTCGAACCCGATCCCAACTGGTCCTGCAATCGAGAGGCTCCTTTCGTTTTCGGTAACGAAGATTCCCTCGTCGGTTTCGGCATTGAGCAAGCTCTTGTTGATCAGCCCTTCGTGTTGGCCTCCAAACCGACGGACCCGAAGATCAGCAAACGCAGGGAGGTCATATTCTCGGGTTGGGTCGGAGACGACGATTGAGTAAGTCCCGTCCTCGTCAATCGGCACGATCAGTTCAAGTGGATCGGAGGCGCTGATATCCCCCTCTGTTGTTGCCAGGACCGCACCATCGGGGTCTTCAAGAACAAGTTGGCCTTGGCTGAGTGCTGAGAGCCGAGCGACAAGCAGATCGTCCGCTTCAAGTTCGACCTGGATGATGTCCTCTTCTTCCGTTTCATCCCCCCAGAGCCCCAATTCCACACGTGATTCCATCACATAAGCAAGCGGCAGCAGTGGAGCTTCTTCACGAGTCCAGGCGTCGTTGGGCCTGAAGAGGTCGGGCTCCTGGATCGTCTCAAAGACGATCGGCGATGACGCCATCAGGGTTCGGTCCTCGAGAGATTCTAGCGCGGACCGATAGCGACGACCTCGCGGATTGCCGGTCCCTACTCGTTGGCCTAGGTTCTCTGACGCTCTACGACGAGTTCTAGTCATGGAATTGTACGCTCAGTAGTGTTTGATTTGATGATTCAGTGGCGACCAGTCCCGCAGACCATCGAGTCCGTCGTTCCTACCTGGTGCCTCATGATCGATTCACGAGAACGTTCTGCTCTCAACACTCCTGGCGTAGCCCACCAACCAAACCCGTAAAAAAAGTCGAGACCACAAAAAGTGAGGCGATTTCCAAAACATGCTATTATAATAAACCCAACCTCGGAACGGGCAAAATCGTACGCTAAGCCGAGAGTCCAAAGACGTAAACTCCCCCAATTTTCAACTTGTGTGAACACAGGCGGCCGACAATCCGCGGCCCAAGAGTATCCTCACTACACGCCTAGCTAAGACGAAACCCAGGCTAGACTTCCGAATGATCGACAACGGCTTAGCGT
>CAZEAN010000150.1:0-13728 GCA_964510225.1 uncultured Isosphaeraceae bacterium | reverse complement strand
GCGATCCCGATCCCATCGGCGTCACTTCGAACCACCCCTTCTGGTCCGTCGACCGCCAGTCCTTTATCCCCGCCGGCGAACTTCACACCGGCGAGCGCCTCGATACTCCCTCAGGACCAGTCTCTGTTGCCTCAATAGGAAATCGTCGTATCCCGCTGACCGTGTAGAATGTGAAGGTGACCTGTGGGCAGGATCGAGGAGAGTCGTCGGTTCTAACTGCTCGCTCAAACCAATGCGAGCAAACCGAAGGAGTTAGCATCAAGAATGGCGAACACGAGAGAGTCAGGGAGACTTCAAGACCAAAGGTGTCTTATTGTCGGTGGTACTGGTGGGATCGGGTTAGCCACGGCAGCGCGTTTTCTGGAGGAGGGTGGGCGCGTGGTGATTTCGGGGGCCACATCTAAAGAGGCCGATGCGGCGGCAGCATCACTGGATTGTCCCGAAGGCTTACTTGCCCTCCAGGCGGACGTCGCCGAGGAATCGTCGATCGATTCCTTATTCGAGCAAGCGATTGCGTTCCTCGGCCAACGGCTCGATCTTCTCGTTCACGTTGCAGGGATTAGTGGTCGACGATTCGGGGATGGGCCGATCGAGAGCTGCACCACCGAGGGTTGGGATCATGTGATGCGAATTAATGCGCGGGGGCTCTTCTTTTCGAATCGAGCCGCGATTCGGCAGATGCTCCGGCAAGTACCACGCTCTCTCCCTGGATCAAGTGCGATTAGTGCCACTCGCGGGGCGATTGTAAACGTCGGATCGGTTCTCGGACATGCACCGTCGCCGGAGTATTTCGATACAATCGCCTACGCAGCGAGCAAGGGGGCCGTCGAAGCGCTCACAAAGGCCTCAGCCGCGCGGTATGCTGAATCAAGAATCCGCCTTAACCTCGTTGCCCCTGGTCTCATCGATACCCCAATGGCTCAGCGTGCTGTTACTAATCAAGCCGTGATGAATTACCTTCACGCCAAGCAACCGATGGCGTCAGGACCTGGTACTCCAGGTTCGGTTGCGGAGGCGATTCTCTTTCTCGGAGAACCGACCAGTCATTTCATCACCGGGGTTACTCTTGATGTCGACGGTGGTTGGAGGCTTGTAGATGGTCAACTTCCTCATGAAACACCTTGAGGTCATTCGATGAGTCATGCGAGCCCCGATGTACTTGAGCAATACTTAACGGCAGTCCGAACTGCGATCAGCTCGATTGAAGCGAATGAATTAAAGACGATCCGGACAGTCGCGCAACACTTTGCAGAGTCAATCAAGCGTGGCCGTCTTGTTCATGTCTTTGGGACGGGTCACTCACGGATGGCTGTCGAGGAAATGTTTCCCCGTTATGGTTCCTTTACCGGCTTCCATCCGATCGTCGAACTCTCGATGACCTACCATAATCAAGTTGTCGGTGCCAATGGACAACGACAGGCGATGTTCTTAGAAAACGTCCAAGGGTTCGGCGCCGTCCTCTGGCGGAACTTCGTGACCGACTCCGCCGATTCCTTGCTCGCGATTTCGACCAGTGGTTGCAATGCAGTCACAATTGACGTCGCCCTCGAAGCAAAGCGACTCGGGATGACGGTGGTCGCGTTGACATCACTCCCCCATAGTGAGGCGTCAACGTCTAAACATCAGTCCGGTCAGAAGCTCCACGAAGTCGCGGACCTCGTCCTCAATCAGCATGCTCCTCCGGGTGATTCAGCAGTCTGGATCGATGGCCTGGATACTCCCGTTGCTCCCATTTCGAGTGTCAGCGGCTGCACCATCATCAATCTTCTCAAAGCAGAAGTCGCCCGACTCCTCACTGAAGCGGGAGATCCCCCCTTGGTACTCACCGCCGCCTGTCACCTCGGCCCTGAACGTGCCGCTGAACTCTTTCAAGCAACATATGATGACTATCGACGTCGAATTGGTGTTCTTTATCAATAGCGATATTACGTAATTCTTAGAAGAAAGTTTGTATTGAGCATCTGTTCAAATAAGACGTGCAATCCTTTCCTCAGCGTTGTTGTTGATCAAGGTAAATTCGTAACGGTTCTTTACGCTGATCTCGGCGTTACATCGAACTTGGTCACCGTGCTTTGTGTAGGAGTCGACGGTCAACCGAACTACGCAGGGACCTGCCTCCAGACGAACGTGCCCGACAATAGATATGCTCGACTTCATTCCTGAGTGCGTTGGAGCAGGGCACGAAAACCTCGCGCTCTTCACTGCTGGTTGGGGAATGAAGATGGTCCCATTGATTGGGGAGATCCTTGCCCAGCTCGTGATCGACGGCAAGACGCTCTACGACATTTCCCACTATAAAATCACGCTGTCAGGAGTCTTAAGTCCCTCTCCCGTGGTTCAAACTCAATTAGTCCGGATGGGCTCCGACACCCACTAACGATTCATCACCCGGAGCAGCCGGTCAGCGATCTGGTCCACCCCTTCGTGATCACCGACCAGGAACAAGTCGACCTCTTGGAGTCCACGGAACCAGGTCATCTGTCGTTTCGCGAGTTGACGACTCCGAGCTTGGATCCGGCCGATGATGACTTCGAGACTCGTTTCTCGACCTTCGAGATAATCGATCACCTCTTGATAACCGACCCCCTGCGCTGGGACGGAGTGAATTGGTTCCGGGAGTCTGAGGAGTCGACGGACCTCCTCAACCAATCCATCCTCGAACATCTGTCGGACTCGGCGATTAATCCGATCGTGGAGTACGGGCCGGGGTCGTTCGAGTGCGAAGACCGGGACCGAATCTGGGGCCGGTTTATCGTGCTCACGTTGCCAAGAACTAAGCGGTCGTCCTGTGAGCTGTTGGACTTCGAGCGCCCTGATGACACGACGGCGATCATGGGGATGGAGCCGAGCCGCTGTAGACGGATCAGCCGTCCTCAGGCGTTGATGTAATGCTTCGTCACCCACTTCGATCGCCTCGGCTTCCAGTCGGTCACGGAGGTCAGGATCCGCAGGTGGGCCTTCGAAAAGTCCTCGCAGGAGAGTCTTGAGGTAGAGTGGTGTTCCACCGACGAACAACACGAGCCGACCACTGGCTTCGATTGCTGGGATCAGGTCGGCTGCCCACCTTCGATACTCGGCGACACTCGCCGCCTCCCATGGGTCAAGACAGTCGATCAGGTGATGGGGAACTCCTTTACGCTCCTCGATCGATGGCTTTGCTGTACCCACATCCATTCCTCGATAGAGTGTCATCGAGTCCAACGCAATGATCTCAGCATCAAGCCGCTGCGCGAGTGCAACCCCAACTCCAGTCTTTCCAGATGCAGTGGGTCCAGTGAGATAGATTGCTCGATGGAAGGGATCAGAGGCAGTGGTCGGAGTCAATTGAGGAGGGGGCGGCTTCATTCGGTCAGTACTCGCGTCTCAATCCAATCCAAAAGGTTGTCGATGCAACGTGAAGAAGTCTGCTCTTATGTGCTTTGCAACAATGACGGGTACAGGGCTCAGACGGGCCCTTTTGGATGAGCTAATGTTCTTCCACCACATCGATATCTTGGATTAGAGCGATTTGTGCCTCACGTTGTGGAGAGCTGGTCACGCCAGTGCCATTCCAGACCCGCCAAGATGGCAACGAACAAGCCTTCACCGATCAAGTGGATCATTCCGAACACGCTCGCAGTTGCGGCGTAATAAATCGACCACACGATGCAGAGGGTGGCCCAGGTCAGATTTGCTATCACCAGGAAGAGAATGAAGAGTCGAGGACGACGGGAGAGCAGCGCAAGTGGCAGCGAATAGAGGGAGTACAACAGGTTGACTGCACCGATCAGGAGCAAGAACTCGGCTGGGAGACTGTACCAGTCGACCAGCCAACCCCTCAACAGCAGTACGATCAGACCGGCCGATGCGGCGGCCAACCCATCAATCCATAACAGTCTCCGCGGAAACATGCTCAATTTACTGCGTTCGTAAAGGCGGTTTGCTGAGTTCTCTCGCTGAACTCACTGGTCGTGGTTGTTGCGATTCCCGACACCCAACGATCAACTGTTCACGTTGAAACACTACTGTTTCTTGAAGTACCGATCGATTGGGAGGATCCGGAATCCAGCCCGTTCATACAATCGCCGCGCGGGGGGATGACCAGGATCCCCCCGGTTTCCACCATCGCAATCGCCATCCCTTCCTTCTTAACCCAATCCAAGGCGAACTCGATCAGTGCAATGCCAACGCCTACGTTGTGGTGGTCGGGGTCGACAGCAATCATCGAGATCTCTCCCGTGTTATCATCAGGGTGGCGCACCACAGGAACGAATCCGATCGGGAGTCCTTTAAGCTCGGCAATCCAGACATGATGGCTGGGATCGTCGAATACCGTCTTCACGGATCGCTCCTGCTGTTCTCTCCAGCCGTTGGGGTAGAATGTCTGGAATACACCTCCGTCCATTACTTGTGCAAGCGCTCCAAACACCGGTGCCCATGCTCGGAGCGAGAAACTGACGACTCTGCTAACATCAGCTTCACCAGAGGGCCGAATCTTCATCCCCTGAAGAGCCCTATCCATCGATCCACGACCTCCTTAGCAAAAGGGCACGTTGTTGCTTTCACGCCTAACCCAGTCGATTCCAGAGACGATCAAACTCATTCTGAAAGGCAGAGACGAGACGCAAATCGTCGGTCGTTAGGAAGTTTTCGAAGTTGTACTCGGCGGCACTCCGGGTCCAATTGTAGCTTCCGGTCAGGAGCGTAGTACGGTCATAGATCGCGAATTTATGGTGCATATGATTTGCGTCGTGATCGGTCCGGATCGACATCCCTGCCTGACGGAGACGTTCGATGTCGGAGCCGAGATCGAGCGCCTTGTCATTATCAGTAATGATCCGAAGCGTGACCCCTCGTCGATGAGCTTTGAAGATCGAATCAGCGATCCGATTGTCGGTAATGGTGAAGACACAGACGTCAACACTGGTTTGAGAATGATTAAACTGGGCCGCAATCGCATCCGGACCTTCATCACCGGGTGTGAAATACGCGGCGACCTGGGTCACCTCTTTAACGGTATTACCCGCCCGCTGTGCGAGGAGCTTTTCAAGTCCTTCGAGCCAGTCTAAGACCTCAACCCCTCGGCCTTCTTTCATCTCAATCCGAGCGAGTGCGAACGCACGACTCCGCCAAACTGCGAGATCAGCAGAATCGACGTTGATCTGATCAAAGTATGTGTTGAGTGCTTTTTTCTCGTTTCGTGAGAGCCGAGCATCCTCAAGAGTTTTTCCCAAGAGTTCATCAATTTGGTCAGCGTTCATGGTTGCCTGTTCGATGGTTGAGGCCTGGATCAATCGGTTTTAATTGCTCGACTTGCGAAGTTGGTGGATTGCCCACTATAGTAACGTATTACAACGTGTCTGCGGTGGAGCTAGAGCAACTAGAAGGGCCTGCTCCGAAGAAGAACGAGGTGCAAGTTCATGTCGATTGACAAAAGTCTGAAGAAATCCAAGAGCGGCGGTGGAGAGCGTAACGTCCTCACTCGAGCAGAGCGACTCGCTATCCTCCAAGCAGACGGTCGTTGGAAACATGGTGATCCGGTCTATAACGTTCCAAAGACAAAGTACCGCGAAATGGGGCTTGGACAATCTGGTCCGAAACGGCCTGGCGCCGAGAGCTAACCAGTCCCTAGTAGGTCATTTGGCTTGCGTGTAGCCATTCCCCAGGGAGCTTGGCGAAAGTAACGTACAGATGGCAAACAAGATGCGACTAGTACTTTATCCCGACGTTCGAGCCAAATGACCTACTAGCGGATCGTTGACGCTGATGATTCTTTTCGTGATCGTTGCCGGACTCGCTCTCGTCGCTGCGAGCTTGCTCGGCGGTTTTCTGCCTCTTGCATACACACTTACTCACACGCGATTGCAGCTCTATCTGAGCTTTGCTGCAGGGGTGATCCTGGGCGCATCGTTCTTTCAGATGTTGCCTGAAGCGATCACATTAGGCGGAGTCTCCATGCTCCGGTGGACCGTCGCTGGTCTCGTTGTTCTCTTTTTACTTGAGCGGTTCTCTTCCTTTCATCAGCACGAGGTTGCCGAGCATCAGCACCCGGCTGATCGCGATCACGCTGAACACGATCCTGGGATCTCCTTCGCCTCCAAGATGTCCACCGAGGCAACCACGTTAAATTGGACAGCGGCAGCGATCGGGATGGCTGCCCACAGCGCACTTGGTGGGTTAGCGTTAGGTAGTATCGTTGCGCTCGACCTTCTGAACGACCGACCTCCCGGAGCATCCACTTGGGGAATCTTTGGAGCGACACTGATCCACAAACCAGCCGATGCTTTAACCATCGTGAGCTTGATGAGACGCTCTCGGGTTCCGAGGGTTGTGGCACATTTGGTCAACCTCGGTTTCAGTCTAATTCTGCCTCTTTCCGCAGGCCTCTTGATCCTTGGGGCTGAATCCCTACAGAGAATCCCAATCGAACCTCTCATTGGTCCATCGCTTGCATTCTCAGCAGGGACTTTTTTGTGCGTTGCGCTGAGTGATCTCCTACCCGAGATTCACTTTCATTCGCACGACCGCCTCAAACTCTCAATCGCACTTTTATTAGGCCTTGGCTTAATGTACATGGCATCCATGGCAGAAAATGGGCACCACCACGGATGACGATACAAAGCTCGTTGTTTTAATTCACACAAGCTGTTTTGACATTTCTTGTGTTTCGTTTTCCAAAAGAGGGGTTAGCTTGAGAGGGATGCGTTGCTTACTTCAGAGAATTGCTAACATCCCTCGATGCTGTTTGTTTAGCTAGCAGCCGGCTGCTGACTCGGGAGTTTGTACCACTTGCTTGCGAATTCTCGACCACTCCCAAGGTCTTCAAGTAGTGCCCGATATGCCTGCGACAACGGAACGTCGCGCAGCAATCGGTCAGCTTCACCGTTTGGGTACCGAGTTGCTGATGGTCCCGTGCCTTGATCAAGGCGAACACCCTGGGCATCGACCTCGATCCAGCATACCGTCTGGTCATGCGATGCGGCATTCTTCTTAATTTTCGAATGGCTCAGTCGATTCCCATTGAGCCGAAGTCGTCCTGGCCCCTCATGAGCCACGGCAACGACGTATGAATTTTTCTTTCCGAAGCCAAAGAGTGCCACGGAACCCTCCTCGTCGAGTAATGAAGTGAGACAGTCCGTATTAGGATCGGGGCGTGAAGGAACGTGCAGTCGCGAGCTAGGTAAGGTCGGAGACAATTAGGTTGGCGAAAGGTGGGAGAGAATGACCTTTATCGCCAGGTGATTGAAGCTTGAAAAGTCTTCAAAGCTCTTGATCGCTTTGTACAACGTTGATGCGTGACGAATCATCATCGGACCACGTATCGCTGCTCTGATACGCATTTAGAGCACATTGTAGTCATTACTGCTGTTTGTCGATAGCTTATCATCGAAAAAAACAATCGTGCAGATCATCTCATTGCAGAAGTCTTGGATCGCTCAGAAGGGGGATTCCGGCATTGAGCTAGTCCAGGCAGATTAAGGCCAATGACGCTATCATCAATACTCCTGGCCCCGGGATTTGCTCAATTCAGTTCAGGTTCGAAGGATGCCCGACCAACCACGCAGAGGCTTTCTGATGCAACGATTTCGATTGATCGCTCTCTTGCTCGTCCTCGCAAGTGGGATCTTTTTGAGTATCCAACAGGTCAGCAGCAGAGTCGCGGCTCAGCCGCCACGTAGCGGTGATGAACCAGAAAGAGACTGGAACAGGGCGCAGATGTTCCGTGAATCGCCTTCCAATGCGTCGACACCGATCGCGAGATTTGCCGGAGAAGTACGTGACCGACGGAACGATGATGTTGAGCGTTTATTGAGGCAGATGCAAGGCTTAAACGAAGAGATCACTCGCAAACGTCAAGAGCTTCGTGCGCTTGAATCTGAACTCTGGCAAGCCCATCGACTTCTCGGTGAGCTGATCGGTTCCAGTAATTCAATGACGCCGAGACCCGAGCCTGATGGGCGACCTTCTTCAAACAGGGAACCCTTGCCAACAGCTCCGGAAGAAGTCCCTCTCCTACCAAACGACCCCAGCCTTCTAACACCACCTCGTTATGAACCGATCACCAGTCCTGATCGTCCTGGGGGTGGCCCACGACATAATCAGACCAATGAACACAATCCAACGCCACCTCCAGGTCCGGAGTTGACGCTCCCTGAGGCAGTGGACCCTTTCAGACTCGAGACGATTCCTGATCTCCCACCTCAGAGCAATCAGACTGATGACAGCAGTTCACCGAAGCTGGACAAGGATCCAAGTCCGAGCCCTTTCGACTTACCTCTCAGCACCGACGAACCACCAACGTCCTCAACTCTAGATCGGGATCAGCAACCTCGGCCTTCGAGCTAGCTGCCCTTGACCCAAGGATCCCTGACTGATCGATAACGACAGCGTCTCCGAGACCAGTCAGTCCAGGCGTTTTCGGACTCATTTCAAGGAGCGTAGTGATTTCGGTTCGACAGTGAGGTTGTTGTACTCCTCAGCAGCGCCTACTCGCTCACTGTCGAACCACCAATGATATCGTCAGCATAAGTGTTGACTCTGCCAATGATTTCAGCGATGTCAGATTCTTTGATTCCTTGCGATTTCAGAGTTTCCAGCAGATGTTGCGAAAACCGGTTGAAGTGTTTTGCCTTGATCCCACGGCCACCATGCGCATGGGCAAGCGATAGTCCGGAATATTGTTGAGGGCCATCGAGTGCCGCACCGAAAAACTCACGTTGCATTCGGATTAGCTTATCCATGGTGACGCTCTCGAAATACGGCGCGAGTTCGGGGTCCTTCATCACCCGTCCGTAAAAGTCGGTCATTAGGTTTTCGATGGTCTTCGTACCACCGATTCGCTCGAACAACGATGGTTCGGCGCTCATGGATTTCCGCTCCAATCCGGATCAGGTCTCCGGCTTGTAGGTCGTTCAGGTTGCTCTGATCGAGCTTAGCGCCGGGGGAGTTTTCCTGCAACCTCCGGATTGTGATTCTGCAAGGACTTAGGACTCGCTCCCTTCACTAGAATCCGTTCTGAAGAGAAATCGGATGACTCTGTCGATTACCTCCTGACGATCAAGATCCCAGACAAGGAGGTGATCGGATCGCTTCAACCAGAGGAGTTCCAAGTTCGCCGGTTGAGTGCCGAGCTTCTGCGAAAGCCAGTGGGCTCCCTTGGGGTCAACAACCGTATCCTGCTCCGACTGAATGACGAGGACCGGGAGTCGAATTTGTTCCACCTGAGGGCAGACTTCAGCAATTAGAGCGAGTGCGCTCCGTGCAGCGTCAAGATTGAAGGTCTTGAACTTGGTCTGACGATCCAACTCTTCCTTAAGAGCTTGGCCACGAACTGCCGGTGGTCTCCGAGGAACCTCATGGATCCAGCGGCCAATGGTTTGCATCGCCCATTCGGGCCGGATTCCATAGAACCAGTAGTGTCGGACTCTTAGAAATGGAGCGAGTAAAACAAGTCGCTCGACCGAGTGTTCGAGAGCGAGCTTTAATGCGATCAGACAGCCTGTTGAAAACGCAACGATCACGAGACGATCGGCACGGGTCGCTAGCTGTTTCAACGACTCCAACGCGGTTTGATACCACTGGGGCCATTCCGATCGAGGCATCCGGTCCGAGTGTTGATGATGCCCAGGGAAAACCGGTGCCTCAACTTCAGCCCCTGATTGCTTGATTTGGTCGATGAGGGGCGTTAGTTCAAAGGGACCACCTCCGAGCCCATGTAGTATCAAGCACCCAATCGCCTGGCCAGTTGGTTGGGAACGGTCCCCGGCGAAGACCCCTTGGGTCATCCGTTTGATTCCATTGCATTTTGAACTTCCAGGAGTCCACCCTGTGAACGCTTGTCTTATAAGTCTACCATTAATTAGGTGTCAATGCGACGCTTTTATGAAGCCCGGTGCTGGATTGACTTCCGGCCCCACGCTTCAACGAATGGAAGGATACGGAGGACCTCTGGCTTGATTCTGGTCTGCCACCTGCGTCCGAAGTTGAGAGCCCCGCTCACGGCTCTCCCGATCACAGTACCTTGCCACCGTAGCTCAATCGGCAGAGCACCGCTTTAGGAAAGTGAGGGCGACGGGCTGACCTCGGGAGTTGAGCCAAACTACACACCCAAGGAGAGCAGGGTCGGCTTCGGGGGGGGGTGAACACATCGAGTTGAAGGCCCCCGGTGATTCGCCAGTGCTCGTTCTTCAATTCGCCGTAAGCATGATACGGTAAAAAGCCGAATCCGACAGCCGGCAACACGTCGTTCTGGATGAACGCCAAGAAGAATGCGCCTGGCGTGACTCCACCCACCTTCGGGCCCGAGATCGACACGCCAACGGCTGTCTGCCGGGCGGAAAAGTCGAACATGTTGGTGGGCCCCACCGTCCGGGTGGGGGGTAAGAGTAACAACTACCTTTTATGCAGATCAGTGTCGTCCGCGCGGGACACGTCTGAGCCCGCTCCGTTCCAAGAAAGGTCAACCCGGACACGATACGCTCCGACGCACCCGTCGCCGCGATGCCAGGCTCCTCAATACCGGTAGGCTTGTTCCCATCCATACCCCCGGTTCAGTTTCAGTTGCCACGCCACCGTTCCGTCAGGGCGGATCTCCTAGTCGACATCTCCTGCCTTACAGGTCCATATCGCCGAATTCGATCCGGTCGTCGACGACCCCGCCCGGGGCGACAAAGTTGCCGTCGATACTGACGGGTTGGTCGCCGGCGACTTCGATGCCCCCGTCGCCGAACCTCATAGTGAAGTTGCCTCCGACGCCCGCTCTGCCGTCATTGAAGTCAAACGTCCGGAAGTCGTTGTCGTTGTTGATGTTACACTTCACGTTCTCGGGTCGGAAGCCGAGTTGCTGATAATCGATACTCCCCGTGTCGCGGGGTGGAGGTTGTAAGTGGTGTTGTTGACCGCGGTGACGTCGAGGTTCACGGAGGTTGACGCGTCTTCGATCGTCAGAGTCGTGCCGTCGTCGACGAAATCAATTCCGCCGTCCGCCGGGTCGGTTTGGTTAACGATCAAACTTGCGTCGGCGTTGAGGAAGAGGAAATCGAAGACGGCGGGGACACTACGGGATTCGAGGGCCTGCACTTTGAGCTTGAACGAGTTCCGGTGTAGTTACATGGGTGCGGTCTCACAAACTGGTTAAGAAAATATATGCTAATATTCTGTAATCGTGTTTTTCAGGCGTTTAGTCCGATCTTTCCCGGGTATGTCTCTCGATTTAGGCACTCGGATCCGGTAGGCTTCAACTCGATCGACAGGATGACCGAATCAGAGCTAGGGTACGGCCATGCCGCCTGGCGCTTTTCCACTGCCGGACCGAACAAGAACGACGCTCCATCGAGTCTGCGATCGCTTAAATCAAGGTGTGCGTGACTTGGCCCTAGCTGCCCCCGAAGGTCGATTCCATGCCCCTGAAAGGCCTGTGAGGGTTCGTCGTAGGCCATCTAAGAACCGATGTTGGCAATCGCCCTGCCAAAATAGACTAAACCGGAACCTTAGGCAGGATTGCGAATTACGGCTCGAGGGCAACCAAAATCTATTAAATTATTATGTCAAAACTGCATGACATGAGCTGCTCATTACCCCACAAGAGCCACCGATGAGAGTTGAACTCATAACCCCCGCTTTACGAAAGCGGTGCTCTGCCGATTGAGCTACGGTGGCAAGGTACTGTGATCGTAAGTGCCGTGAGCAGGGCTGTCAACTTCGGACGCAGGTGGCCCCTCGATCCCTCGATCGGAACGGATTGCATCACCGGCCTCATTCCCGCACAATAGAAGTTGGAGAACCGGGCGATCCACCCCCCAGGACCGTCAAATACCCGCAACTGCTGGCGATCTTCGCCCCCGCCTAGCCTGTCCTCGAATCTCGGATGGTGATTTGATGCTCCGTCCTCGCGTCGACCGACTCGTCCTTAGTCTCGTGATTTTGATCCTGCTATCGGTAGTTCGTGTTGGGACGGCGCAAGAGGATGACCCGAGCCTGCCGAGACCGGTTGATCGAACGATCGACTTCGCTGCGGAGATCAGACCGATCTTGATCGAGCGATGCGTCTCGTGTCATGGCCCCGAGCGCCGCAAGGGTGGTCTCAGGCTCGACAATCAGGCCGACGCGATGGTCGGCGGCGATTCTGGGCCGGCGATCGAACCGGGCGACAGTCGTTTCAGTATTCTGATCGAGAAGGTTGCCGGGCTCGACCCGCTCTCGACCATGCCGCCGTCCGGCGACCCGCTCTCGAACGCACAGATCGCCGTGCTCCGCGCTTGGATCGATCAGGGGGCCGCCTGGGACGATGACGACGATCATGCGCCCGCCGAGGCCCCGCGCAGCGACCACTGGTCGTTTCAAGCTCCCGAAAAACCCCAGTTGCCCCACGTGCTCGATCAAGCGTGGCCAAAGAACCCGATCGATCACTTCATCCTCACACGACTGGAGTCCGAAGGGCTCCGGCCGTCACCTGAAGCCGATCGAACGACCCTGATCCGTCGCCTCTCACTTGACCTGATCGGCTTGCCGCCGACCCTGGAGGAGGTCGATGTCTTCCTCGGTGATGACCGGCCAGATGCCTATGAGCGTCTGGTCGACCGCCTCCTTGCCTCGCCACACTACGGCGAGCGTTGGGGTCGTCAGTGGCTCGACCTGGCCCGATACGCTGACACAAACGGCTATGAGAAGGACCGAGAGCGTTCGATCTGGCCCTATCGCGATTGGGTCCTCGACGCCTTGAACGCCGACCTCTCATTCGATCGGTTCACCATCGAACAACTGGCGGGCGACCTCCTACCCGACGCATCGACTGATCAGCGGATCGCTACGGGGTTCCATCGGAACACGATGATCAACGAAGAAGGCGGCATCGACGTCGAGGAGTTTCGCTACGCCGCCCTCGTCGACCGCGTGGCGACGACCGGCTCAACCTGGCTGGGGCTTACCGTCGGCTGTGCTCAGTGCCATACGCATAAATACGATCCGATTACCCAGCGTGAGTACTATCAACTCTTCGCGTTTCTGAACAACGCCGACGAGCCTGAAGTGCGCGTGCCAGACCCCGTCATCGCCGAGCGCCGCGATGCGATCCAGGCCGAGATTGACGCGAAGGTCGACGCTCTCGACGATCAGTTCCCCCTGCCCGAGGCCGCCGATCTATCCCTAACCAACGACGAACTCCGCCAACGCCACCTCGTCGAATCAATGGCCGCCTGGGAGGACTCGCTCAGCACGTTCGGCTGGACGCCGATCAGACCAACCCGGCTGGTCTCGAAGAACGGGGCGACGATGGAGATTCTCGACGACTCCTCCGTACTCGTCAGCGGCGACACACCGAATCAGGATGTCTACACGGTCGAATTGGAAACCGATCTGTCTGAAATCACTGGGCTCCGGCTCGAAGTCCTCCCCGACGAGAGCCTGCCGGATGGAGGTCCGGGTCGGGCCCCGCTCTTCTCTGTCGGTGACTTTCTCTTGACCGAGTTCGATGTGGAGGCCGGTCCCGTTGGCGGTGACATGGCCCCGGTCGCGATTGCCAGGGCGACCGAAGACTTCGCCGAGAAGGGGCACACGGCGGCCAAGGCAATCGACGGCATCCCCGATACCGGTTGGAACGTGAAGGGCGCCATCGGTCGGCCTCACGCCGCGGTCTTCGCGTTCGGATCGCCCACCGGAGTAGACGGGACCAACCGCCTCGTCCTGACGATGCACCAGGAGTACATTCATCAGATGACGATCGGCCGCTTCCGGATCTCGGTTACGTGCGAC
>CAZEAN010000149.1:0-13868 GCA_964510225.1 uncultured Isosphaeraceae bacterium | reverse complement strand
ACGCTCGTCACAGAGCTCGTGTGCCCCTTGAGATCGAATAGCGGTGTGCCTGTGCTTGCGTCCCAGACCTTTGCTGTGTTGTCGTCACTTCCCGTAACAATGCGTTCACCATCGGGACTAAACGCGACGCTCGTCACATAGCTCGTGTGCCCGTAGAGGGTGAATAGTCCTCCGCGATTCTGTCGCCTTAGATAATGCCATTCCCAGCGACGTTCCTCTGGTGGAACGTTGCTAAGTCTCTCGGCGGCAAGGTTGACATCATTGTTGTCGTAGGCAGCGACAGCCAGCAGGTACTCATTGATGCTAAGGCGATGCTGGAGTTCGTCGTTCGCTTTATTGCGTTCCTGGAGCCGTTCAGCTTCAGCGGCAAGGGCCTGTGAGGCTTGACCTAACGCAGCATCGCGTTCCTTGACACGCTGGGCTTCGGAGGCACGGGCTCTTTCGGCTCGGATGTATCCCCAGGTCGTGCCCACAATGCCGATGAGCAGAGCGATCAACACCAAGCTCGCTGCGGCTACCCCGCTACGATGCTTCCGAACGAACTTCCGCAGGCGATAGACTTGGCTCGGCGGTGCTGCCTGGACTGGTTCTGAGGAGAGGTGACGCTCAACATCTGCCGCCAGCCGATCCGCCGTCTCGTAACGACGCTCTCGGTCCTTTTCCAATGCCTTCATCGTGATCCAGTCAAGGTCACCGCGCAACGATCGCTTCAACGACAACGCTTCGGTGCCACGGTTCACCGCCAGCTTCGGCAGAGACGCGGAAGCCCCCACTCGTGTGCTCGGTTTGGGCGGCTCAACCTCCCGGATCATCCGCAGCATTTCAAGAAGTGCCGCCTGATTCAATTGCGTCCGGTCGATCGGTGCCGTACCTGTTAATAATTCGTAGAGGAGCACACCCAGAGCGTAAACGTCGGCCCTTGTGTCGATGTCCGTCGATGATGGGTCGGTCTGCTCTGGCGCCATGTACAACGGCGTCCCCAACACAACGCCGGTGTCTCCCAAGGTCTGGTCGGTGAGTTTAAACTCCAGCGCCTTGGCGAGTCCAAAGTCGATCACCTTTGGTATCGCTTGGCCGTCGACCTCGGTGACCAGCACGTTGCTGGGCTTCAGATCCCGGTGGATGATCCCTTTTTGATGCGCGTGCTGGACAGCACGGCAGGTTAACACGAACAGTTTCAGCCGGTCTTGAATCGAGAGCTTCTTGCGGTCGCAGTACTTGGTGATCGGTTCCCCACTCACCAGTTCCATCACGAAGAACGGCTGGCCCGCCTCGGTGGTACCACCATCGAAGACTCGGGCAATGTTGGTGTGATCCATCATCGCTAATGCCTGCCGTTCGGCTTCAAACCGAGCCAGCACATCGCTTGAGTCCAACCCCACACGGATCAACTTGAGCGCTACCTGACGCTTGACCGGCTTCGTCTGCTCAGCGCGGTAGACGGTCCCCATACCCCCTTCACCAAGCTGATCCAATAGTTTGTAACGGCGAGCGATCACCTGCCCCGGGGTGGAGCGCCCCGGTATTCTTCCTGCAGGGATGATTCTGTGCTTGGGTTCGTCGCGGTCCGGTGGAAGGTCCAACGTTGCTGATCTTGAAGGCAGGTCTGGTCCGGCGTCGACGGGTGGAAGAGGTTCTTGGGTTAATGTTTCAGCGGAAGGTTGCGATGAGATCGAGACGGTCTCGTTTCCTCCTTCGGTGGGCGAATGATGACGTTCCAGCAGACTCGTTTCTTCCTTCGCAGTGGCTCCATCCTGCTCTCCTTGTACAGGATCAGGAGAGATCTTCAAGTTGCTCACAATCTTCTGACAGTCTGGGCAGCCTTCGAGACGCTGGGCAACTTCGTCGAGCCAAGCGGTGTATTCTCTGTCTTTAGGGAACTGCCGGGGGTTGTCATCACTTGGGCGTTCGTCGCCCTGGATCGTCTCTCGTTCGGTTGTCATCAAACTACCCTCGTTATTGCCCTATGGCTGAGTGGTCCTACTTCCAGTTTGCAATGAATCCCGTAAGTGCGCTGAGTTCACCAAGCTCTCAGAACAAATACTAATCGACTCGACGAACCTAAGGAAGAAAACGCTGTGCCATTTGCGGTGATTAGTCGACATATCCAACATAAGGGTTATGTCGACATTTCGATTATTTCCAACTCTTCGACTTGCAGCGTTACCGGTGAAGCTTCGATGTGAGTCTTAAACAGGATGGGCTATTCTGCCGGCGCTGATTGGTAGATCGACCGCATCTTCCAACCTCGGACAGTTGCTTCCATCGGACCACCCTTACTGAAGAGTTCGATTCCGGTTTTCTCGGAGCCGCCCCGTTGTCCGGTAGTGATGGCCTGGCGATCGTTCGCAAAGACCTCGACCATGTCTCGGTCCAGGAAGATCGTCAGCTCAAGCACTTCACCTTGCTTCAATTCCAACGGCGCTCGGGCGTTTCCAACAGCGAGCACTTTGTCGTTGCTGAGATAGTGGATCGGCATTCCACCGCCTTCTTCATCGCAGAAGACGCGGAGGCCGAAGTCGTCGGCGTCGGTTGGTTGGACCGTGATCGAAAGCTCAACTGTATTGCCGACAATCTTCTTCAATCGGTAGGTGTTGCCCGCTTGGACATTGATCTTGCCCTCCTCTTCTTCGTCGTAACGTAACTTCTGCAACTCGCGGAGTGGTTTGATCCGGAGAACGCCGTCTTCGGGAAGGCTCAGCTCTCGCGGTAACGATTGCAGGCCCGACTGTGTCGTTGCGAGTTCCTCGGTCACCCAAGCCCACATCACCCGACGCCCGTCTGGGGTAAGGAGTGATTCCGGCGCGAAGAATCGCGCCCCGTTCCAACTCATCAGCGCGTGTGATTCGGGCAGGTATTTTTCCTCTTTGAAGTCGCCGAGGTAATAGCGACAGCCGAGATCGTGACTGATGCAGAGTAGCATCCATTTATCACGAATCTTGAACATGTTCGCACACGAAACATCTTCGTTGGGATCAAGGCCGAGTGCATCGAAGTCGGTCTCTTCGTGAAAAAGATTGTCGAGGAACTCCCACTCGTAGAGATCATCCGACTTCAACAATTCCGGAGGACGTCCCCCCGAGATCGCGTAGTAGGTTCCGTTACGCAGCCAGCAGTCAGGATCCCAATTCGTTGACTGTGCCACAGAGCCATCCGGCAGTTTGGGAACGACAGGGTGGAGGTCACGCCACTCGTTGAGCTGCTCGTCCGCCGCGTAAGCGATCCAATTACGCCCCGACCCCTGGCCGTGATAGATGATCGCCGGTTGGCCTTCCTTGGTGAAAAAGGCCGTCCCACTGAACATCCCGTGGCCCGTGATCGGCGGAGCCAAGACAGTCGGGTGCCATTCCCAAGTCACCATGTCCGTGCTCGATAAGTGTGCAAAACAGAAGCCGTACTTGTTTCGATAAATGTAGTGGAGATGGTAGCGGCCGTTGGAGAAGCAAGCTGCGTTGGGATCTCCCGGGACAGCACGCCCCGGACCCGGATGAGCCAAATGGTAGGTCAGCCAGTTCGCCGGAATCTCCGACGGCATCGTAGGAGTTTCGACCTCGTATTCGTCTGGACCCACGAGGACGGGGTAGGTTCCTGAAGCCCAGTCCATGGTCTCTTCGTTCCGAGTTGCCACAACCACCGAACTGTAGCCGAGGACTAAACGGCCATCCTCAAGCTTGGCGTCCCCCGTCAGTTTTACCTCGTTGAAACGTCCTGCTCGATCCTTGAGTTCGTCCCCCTCAAAATCCCACCACGCCCAAGCTTCGCTCTCCGATTGCTGGTTCGGTTCGAGGGACTTGATCTCCTCGATACTGAGCGCTGAGCGGTAGATCCGTGCGTCTTCGATCTGACCTTGGATTTGTCCTCCACCTCCAAGATGCCTCAGGCCGAAGACCACGGCTTGGTTCTCGCCTTGGAAGAGGTCGATATTCTCCGTTTCGTAAGATGCCAGAATCTTTCCGTTACGGAGGAGTGTGAGACGATTGTTTTGGTAGACGATCGCGACCTGAATCAGCTCGTTACCCCCCTCGACCTCTGACGCATATTCTTGATCTTCACTCGTCCGTTGGAAAAAGTTGCTCCCCGCCATCCAGGTGTCTTCCTTGAGTTCCCCGTAGACGATGGCATCGAAACGGTCCTCCTGTTGCAGAGTCAGCACACTCCCTGCGGCATAATCACCTTCCTCAAGAAGGACCCAGGCCACGAGTGTCTTGTCAGTTACTGCACGAGTTGTTCCTGTACAGCTTGATTCCACAGTGACCCGTTCCTGCCTGGGTAACTGCGGTAATGGGGATGCGTCACTTGGGATTCCCAAGGAAGCGATCAGTAACTGCGGTATACCAAGGACGCAACTCATCATGGGACTCTCTTGTTAAGTCATGGTCAGAGGAAGCGTTTTGCGGACCCAATACCGGTACTGCCCATCGAAGAGTGTCGCCAACTGGTCTCTCGCTCGACCAGCAGAACTGGCTGCCTCTCATCGGTTAGCAATTTTGGTAGGAGCTGTTTTTTACGCCATTTGCCGCGCCGCTGCACACGATTTTCCAACAGAGGCAACTTGCATATCTCGTGCGAGCCAGCTCTACCAAGGCACTAGATCCCCTACTCACCGGGCGAAGTCGTAAGTGCGGAATAGGCGATTGGGGATTCGAGATCTCGGACTTAAATTTCAGGACTCCTCTGTCTTCTCCAGAGTCTTCTTGAAGAAGACGAGAGGGAGGACCAAACCTGCAACTAAGGCGGTGACCCAGATGACCAACGGGGCCATAATCCAAGTTTCCACGCCAGTGATCGTGAGTCCATCGGACAATAGATTCGTTCCAATCAATCCGACCAGAATGGCGATTAAGGCAATACCACCATTCATCTGTGGCACGTTCTTCGTCGAGATCTTGATCAGAAACGGTGTGGATACAGTAACGATGACTGTGAATACAACAGCGACGATGACGATCGACATCAGATTGATCGTAAAGCCGGGCAGTATACTGGCTGCCACGACGATTCCAATTGCGTTACCGACCACGTATAGGATTGTCGACGCAATCCAGCGAATCATGGATAAAGTCCTTATGTGGGTTGAGCGATCTCAGCTCGTCGAGAGTAGATTGTTTCGAGTTCGGATCTGTTGAGGATATACCGGGGATGCTCGTCTCACCTGATTGTGGGTGAGGGAGTTTGACCCATTGCAAGCGAGCTAACGATGCCACCCTAATCTGTCAACCGTGACAGGTCCAGGATCCGTCTTAGATTCCACTCAATTGCAATTCCGTGGATAGCGGTGTTTCACATGCACATTTCAAAGAGGCTTCAGTTTGCGTATTGAGGGAGTTAAGCGTGGGCTCGACAGTATCTGCTACGGTCGAGTTTCGCGAATACAATCACGGCTGCCTCTGGTACTTCCAACCCACCATGTGGTCTCTTCGAGCGTTACCTGGGCTCTGTGTGGCTCCAAGCCTTGCATCATGCCACCACCACAACCAGGGAGGTGGCTCTTTGCTTGTTTGAGAATTGAGAAGAACGGTAGTCACACGCCTCCGAGATTCTGAGACCCATCACCTAACGTTGGAGCATTAACCGCCTCCGTAGGCGCTGTGCTTTCGTCGACGGCTGGAGGTGAATTCCTCGACGGTCCCTTTGCTGATTACTTCGTAGAGGACGGCTTCCTTGTCCCCTTTCTTTCGAAGGATCCGACCGAGGCGCTGCACGTGTTCGCGGACGGAACCGGATCCAGAGAGGATGACAGCAACATTTGCCTCGGGGACGTTGACCCCTTCGTTGAGGACTCGGCTGGTGGCGACGACTGGATAGCGGCCGTCATTGAACCGGAGGAGGATCTCGCGACGCTCCTTCGTCTTTGTTTGGTGGGTAATGACCGGAACGAGAAACCGTCGCGCGATCTCATAAACTGTTGCGTTATCATGGGTGAAGATAATGATCCGGTCCCCATGATGGCGATCGAGGAGTTGACCAAGCAGGTGGAGCTTCGCGGGTGCGGCAAGGGCGAGTTCTCGTTGTTCCCGATAAGCTTGATAGGCCGCTCGTCCTTCCGATGACCGGAACGCGAGCCCCAAGAACTGTGCCCAGCCATCGGAGCGCCGAAAGTCGATCCCATGGTCACGAATAAAGTTCTTGTAAACTTCACGACACGATTCGTATCGAAACGTTTCTTCTTCGCTGAGATGAACGTAGCGGGTCTCGACCCGATAGTCCGCCAGGTAGTGACCTCGGAGCTGTGTGATCTCACGTCGATAAACGATCGGGCCAATCAAGCGGTCAAGATGTTCGTGGGCGTTGTCAGCACGTTCGGGGGTCGCCGTCAGTCCGAGCCTAAAGGGCGCGACCGCGCAGATCGCCGCCTGTGCATAAGTTGGTCCGGGGAGATGGTGGCATTCATCAAAAACGATCAAGCCAAATGCGTTGCCGATCCGGCCCATGTTGATGTAGGCCGAGTCATACGTCGTGACCGTCAATGGTTTGACTTCGTGATATCCACCTCCGATTAAACCAACTTCGGTCTCAAAACAAAGAATAAGTTCATCATACCATTGGTTCATGAGATCGATCGTCGGCGTGACGACGAGGGTCGGTCGTTGAGCCGCCTCGATCGCGAGATTGGCGACGTGGGTTTTGCCGGTTCCGGTTGGGAGGACCACGACCCCTTGTTTTCCAGCCTCGTTCCAGGCGACGATCGATTCTTGCTGGTGCGGGAAGGCCGGTTTGTCGATCCGGATCGGCCAGGGGGTTGGTCGATTACCGTAGTGCCCGGTCCGGACCTGGTCTTTGTAGGGGATCTGATGAGCTCGGAGGTGCTGGACGATCTGACGATAGAAAATCGCGGTGGCTCGGTAGATCCCTCGACGCCTCGGATCAAATTGAAGCCCTGGAATCCCTTGAGAATCGTGTTCTGGGAGCCCTTCGACCGTGATCGTCCCTTCCTCGAATGCAAGCCGGAGCGTCGACTTCAAGGGGTGAGGTCCGACTTCATTCGAGTTCGCTGCAGTCATGCGGATCCCCTCGACCCGGTTCGAGGTCCGGATTGCGCTAGGTAGGAGTTGACCATCAGACGAGTTGTTCAATCACTCGGGCGGTTCCAGGGAGCAGGGGAATCGGCCGTCCCGAGATGTCTTCGACGAACGAATGCGGATCGATCCCAAGCTGGTTGTACACGGTCGCCAGGACATCTTGATAATGAATCGGTGTAGAGACTGCAGCCCCCGCGCTCTTATCGGTGGACCCGATGACCTGGCCGGTCTGAATCCCCCCGCCAGCGATTAAGGCAGAACTAACCCGAGGCCAGTGATCGCGTCCGGCTTGCTTGTTTACCCGAGGTGTTCGCCCAAACTCGCCCCAGACAACCACCGTAACATCCCGGTCGAGACCTCGGGCAGAGAGATCTTCGATCAGTGCGGAGATTCCTTGGTCGAAGAGGGGGAGGTGTTTCCGGAGGTGGCCAAAATTGTTCCCGTGCGTATCCCAGAAACCGTACGCGACGGTGACAACCCGAGCGCCGGCTTCGACTAGTCGAAGCGCGGTTAAGAGTTGGTCGTTCCACATCGGAGCACCATCACCGAGATGCTTTGCGGAGCCGATCCCGTAACGATCGCGGAGTCGAGGGTCTTCCTTGGTGACGTCGAGAGCGCGGGCGACGGTGTCGGAGTCGAGGACGTCGAAGGCACGGTGGTAGAACGCATCAAGCCCGGCGACTTCGCGACCCTCAACGCGATTCCGCCAGTCGTCGATTCGCCCAAGCAAGGCCCGCCGACGATCAAACCGAGCGGGTTCGACATCATCTTGGGTCATCAGCGCGACGTCGTTGCCGCTAAGCTTGGACCCTGCATAAGCAAGACCGAGGTGACCAGGCCCACCGCTGTTGTAGGGGCGGTGCTGCATCGTCGGGAAGAGGTCCACGAATGGTGGGACAACGGGATTTGTCGAGCCCTGCAACTTCGTCACGACGGAGCCGAAGTGCGGCTTCCCTTCCCGCTGTGCCTGGCCCATCGGATAGCCCGTCAGATTCTGCCAGCTCGAATGCTCGTCACGGAGTCCAACGATCGAACGGATCACCGCGAGCTTGTCGGCGACTCCAGCGAGCTTGGGAAGCAGTTCACCGAATTGGACACCGGGGACATTGGTCTCGATCGGCGCAAATTCGCCACGGATCTCCTCGGGAGCTTCGGGCTTGAGGTCGAACGTATCTTGATGCGCCAGACCACCCGAGAGGTAGACCATGATGACGGCCTTGTGCGACTTCTTAGTGCCGTTCGCTTCCTCGGCCTGGAGCAATTGGGGAAGCGAGAGCCCACCCATCGCCAACCCGCCGATCCGAAGAAACGATCGTCGTGACCGACCATCGCAGTAACGAAATCCAAGTCCATCTTGCTGGGACACGGCTGATTGCTCCCTACAGCGGGTCGTTGTGATTGTTGGTGATCCTGCACCCAAAGCTTGAGTAAACCCATGCGACGATGCCACAACTTCCGCTGAGACGGGCTGAAGCATGAAGCGAGGTCTTTGTTAAATCATATTTCAACCTGGGAGAATGCGAAACCGGTCATATTTGCCACGGTTGACAAGGTGACGGAACAGCACAGCCGGAGGGATCGAGCGATTTCTCTTTCTTCCTCGGAGTCGAGTTCGAAAGGACCGGTTCTCATCGGAGCCACCGGGATCCCGACGTAATGCATCCGAATGGCGTTGATCAGACTACCGCGATCGGATCGATGAACTCGGCAAAGATCCGTCGCCTCAAGCTTCGTCCAGACGTGAACTCCAGCCGGTCATTGACGCCCCAGATTGTCTCGGTTGGCCGAGTAGTCCAACTCGTGAATGCAAATCTGCGTTTCGGGAGGAGAATTCTGAGCAAAGGATTTGGTGTCAATTCTCCTGGTCCTCGCCAGGTTCCTTGGAAGAATTCCTTGGGCTGTAGAGGTGTTATTTTCACTGAGATCAAGCTTGAATGTGAGGGGGCCAGGCGGTTCGAAGAAAGGCGAGTGATGATTCTACGGAACCCTCTCCTTGTTTTCTTGGGACGAGTTGGGCCAAGATAGCGCTCTCCCATCTCTTAGAGGGTCGGATCCCTCACCAACCATCGATTGGCATCCAACACGTATATTTAAAGGGGACAGCAACAATGATGCTGACCATCCGTTCCGTCTTGAGAACCCTCATCGCTTCGGCGCTGCTGGTGGTTCCTGCTATGGCGGGAGATCTCACTCAAGGAACGCCCAAGTTGAAGTCGGCCGGCGCGCTCACCTTTGGTCCGGAAGGGATCTTGTTTGTCGGTGATAGCACGGGCGCAGCTGTCTTCGCGATCGATACGGAAGATACCGAGAGCACCAAGAGCGGCGCTATCGAAGTTACCGGCATCAACAAGACCATCGCAGGACTTCTCGGGGTCCCGGTCCAAGAGATCATGATCAATGATCTCGCAGTCAATCCTGCTTCGGGGCGTGCCTATCTTACCGTTGCTCGAGGTCGTGGACCGAACGCCGAAGCCGTCATTGCCTGTGTTGGCACTGACGGAAAGGTCGAGATCCTCGATCTCTCCGAGGTTGCCTTTGCCAAGGCAGAACTGCCGAGCCCGCCCGATGCCAGTGCGCAACAACGTGGCCGATCGCTCCGGACGCAGTCAATCACCGACCTCGTCTTCACTGATGGCCGTCTCTTCGTTGCTGGTCTCTCGAACGAAGAATTCTCGTCCCGACTCTTGGCAATGCCTTATCCGTTCGAAGCTGACGCCGACTCGACCAGCCTTGAGATCTATCACGGCGCTCATGGTCGCTTCGAAACACGATCACCGATCCGGACATTTATTGCCACCGAAGTTCTTGGCGAACCAGCAATCCTGGCCGCTTACACTTGCACGCCGTTGGTCCGAATCCCGGTCGACGATCTGACGGCAGGGGGCCACATCCGAGGAACCACGATCGCCGAACTCGGAAACCGCAACAGCCCGCTCGACATGGTCGCCTATCAGAAGGACGGTCGTGACTGCCTGTTGGTCGCCAATTCGAATCGTGGTGTGATGAAAGTGGACACCACCCCGGCTGGTTCCATCGAAGGGATTACGACACGAGTCCCAGATACGGCAGGCCTATCTTACGATACTCTTTCTGAACTCAATGGCGTTGTCCAGTTAGACCGCTTGGACGAGAGCCATGCCTTGATCGTTGTGCAAACCGATTCCGGTTCAGTCGATCTTCGGACTATCGAGTTGCCCTGATGCTTCTTAGCCGTCGATTCCGTTCCGCAACGCGACCAGGGAAGTCTTCCCTGGTCGCACTCGCTCTCTCGTTGGCGGTCGTTAGATCCGCCACCGCTGAAGCCGAGTTGGCCATCCGGTTGCTCGACGACAACCGGACGATCGCGCTCGTCGGGTTGGATCCAACGGTGCTTGAGAGGCTCGAAGTAGTTGAAGAACCACTCCTTGATTCTGAACTGTTTGCTGTGACTGTACTCGATGCCGAGGTTCCGATGATCGGTCGATACCAGATCGTCGGTAACCAGCTGCACTTTGTTCTTCGGTTCGGGCTGAGGTCTGGCGTGCAGTATCGGGTCGTGTTCCAGCCTGCACTGTTGCCCGGTGGGGATCCCGACGACTCTCCGATCGCCAAGATTCTCGAAATCCCCAGACCGAAACAGCTCAGAGCCACCGAGGTCGTTACCGTCTATCCGACTGCGGACCTGCTACCTGAAAATCTCCTCCGGTTCTATATTCAGTTCTCAAGCCCGATGAGCCAGGGGGAAGCTTATGAGCACATTAAATTGCTCGACCACCGGGGCAATCCGATCGTCGCCCCGTTCTTGGAATTGGACGAAGAGCTCTGGGATCCGAATGGCACCCGCTTCACGCTCTTGATCGATCCCGGTCGGATCAAGCAAGGACTGGTGCCTCACGAAGAAATGGGGCCCGTCCTCAAAGCTGGTCGACAGTACACCCTCCGAGTCGACCAAGCCTGGCCTGATGCGTCCGGAACACCACTCTCCGAATCATACCAGAAGGTCTTCCGGACTGGACCCCTCGATGACGAACCGCCCGATCCGGTGCGTTGGCGGATCGATCCTCCCGCCTCATCATCAAGGGACCCACTTGTGGTCATCTTTCCGGAACCACTTGACCATGCGTTAGCTGGTCGACTGATTCAAGTCTTCGGACCGAGTCGCGTCCCTCTTCAGGGAGAAGTGACGGTCGATCGGGACGCGACCCGGTGGCGATTCGAGCCCGAGAATCCTTGGGCCCCTGGGAATTATCAGTTGGTCGTGAGCACAGACTTGGAGGACCTCGTTGGCAACGGTGTCGGGCGTCCCTTTGAGGTCGACGTCTTCGATCGTGTGACTGCAACCGTTGAAGAAGACTCGGTCAGGGTGTTGTTCCAGATCGATTAGCGTGATCGGAGTCGGGTTGAGCTTTTTGATCAAGCTGCCCCACGTTGTTCCGCTCCAGGAACCGTCGGGACTCAAGGAGCCCGAGGGTTGCCCAAGCGGTTGTCGAGAGATGCTGGGCGTCACTCACTCCACCAGCGGGCCTGGTGGTTTCGGCCCAGCCTCCGGACGGAAGCTGTTGCGCAAGGAGTGCTGAGCGTCCCCGACGAACCAACGGGATCACCTCGGTCGATCCCTCCGCCACCAGCCCGAGGATTCCGAGTGCGGTGTCGAACGGTTCGGGAGGTGACGTGACATACGGCCCCCAACCGCCCTCAGGTCCTTCGCCTTGCTGGAGTCGTTCGATCGCAAGGCGTCGACGGTCCGTTGCCTCGGTCGACTGGTCGGTCCGAAGCAACTCAACGGACGCATCCATGACGGATCGAATCGGACGGTTCCGGAGCCAAGTGTCGGCGGATTTGATGCGGTCCGCATAGCGATGGGGGTCGACGGCTTTGAGGACGTTCCTGGCTGTGAGTGTCGACAAGGACCACCCATAAGTCGTTGGTGAACCGATGACGTCGGGGCCATCGATCCGCCACGACCCGTCCCACTCCTGATCGTCGGCAAGAAGTTCTGCAGCACGGCTCAACGGAGCGGGATCGCTGAGAACCCCGGCTGCCGTTGCTTGCACTAATGCAGAGGCGAACTGAATCCGAGCGAGTCGACGATCACTGAATCCACCATCACCTCCGTTCTGGCCCCAGCGATCAGGCTCGGAAAGCCATGCGGTTGAACCACTCAGGGCGTTCAGAGAAACGTCGGAGCCGAGGCTTCGGGCACGATAGAGCACTCGGACCCCATCACCGTTGTGGTGGCACGATGCGCAACCGTTCTCATTTTGCCAGCGGGGGACTTCACTTACGAGATAGGCCAGAGAGCTTCGTTCCGGACTGAGCGACGGTTTCAGATTAAAGGTTGCTGGGGTTCCCGAGAGTGCCACGGCAATGGCGATCCAAGTCATGGTACGCTCACTTGCTCCGAGTTCCGAAGAAGCCCAGTGATGAAGTGAAAACAAGCGAAAGTGAAGGTGTCAGGGACTGTAACCGGACGACGAACGAGTTAAGATAGCTTACCAAAGATCACTAAGTCCCTTCGAAGTCGGTACTCGTTGACGGAGATATCATGGATCGAGTCAGTGTCTCTTCACGAATGATTCCAGGGCTGGTCGCAGTTCTGATCGGATCAAATCTTGTTGGTTGGTCTTGGGCGAAAGAAACAAAACCGATCCGACTCGCTGATTCGCCTACGCTCTCGCCAGACGGCGCAACCTTGGTCTTTTCCTGGATTGGTGACCTTTGGACTGTCCCTTCGAGTGGGGGGACAGCGAGTCGTCTCACCTATCACCCTGGCCGTGATGATCAGCCTACCATTTCACCGGATGGTTCGACGATTGCCTTTACGAGTGATCGGGGTGAGGGGCGCCAGATCTATCTGATGCCCGCCCAAGGTGGAACTCCGGAACAAATCACAAGCCATAGTGAAGGATATCGCCTCGAAGGCTGGTACGGCGATGGCACCCACCTTCTGGTCAATGCGAGTCGCGATCACTTCTGGCGTCATGCTGCACGTTTTTTCCGAATCTCGACCGAGGAATCAAGCGCCGAAGAGCTTCTGTTTGATGCCGCCGGTTCCGATGGATCCCTCTCGCCTGATGGTGACCGGTTGCTCTTCATCCGTGAAGGTGTCGCCGAGTGGCGCAAAGGGTACCAAGGAAGCCAGGCGAGTCAAATTTGGCTCTATGAGTTCGAGACTGGCGAGTTCACTGAATTCCCCAGTCCCGCGGGTGGGGCACGGTCGCCTCTCTGGAAACCGGACGGTAGTGGTTTCTATTACGTTGGCGTCAGGAATGGTGCCTTCAATCTCATTGAGCATCTGATCGATTCTGAAACTGAACGCGTTCTGACCAATTTCGATGACGATGCGGTCGTCGACCCTTGCATCGCGCTCGATGGGTCGACGATTGTGTTCCGGAACCTCTTTGATCTCTACCGGATCGATCCCAATGCCGAGCGTCCGACTCCCGTCCGGATTGAGATCAGTCACGACACGGCGATGGTCCGTCCTCCGATCGATCGTCTGACGCTCGATCGGGCTACCGATGTCGCATTTACCGATGATGGGCTTGAAATTGCGTTCATCAGCGGTGGCGACCTCTGGGTCATGGACACGGAACTCAAGGAGCCGGTCCAGATTACCAAGACGCCCGAAGAAGAACGGACCCCGGTTTTCGTCGATGACGGTGAGGCGATCGTTGTCGTTAGTGACTCGGAAGGACAGTCGGACATCTGGCGGGTCACACCGTCCGAGCCTGATCTCTACTGGTGGCAAAACAGTGAATTCGAACTCGATCGGTTAACTCGTGACGCCGATCTTGAGTCCCAAGTGAGCCTGAGTCCTGACGGCTCGAAGCTCGGTTTTGTGAAAGGATACGGCGACGTCTGGGTGAT
>CAZEAN010000148.1:0-14215 GCA_964510225.1 uncultured Isosphaeraceae bacterium | reverse complement strand
GAAGCTTGTGTCGACCTCTTGGGCTAGATCAATCTTTGTGTCAGAACCTGTTCTTCGAGGAACCTTCGAAATCGGACCGCTTACTCGCCACCCAGTTCGCCGAGATCTGATTCTTCCTCTGCACTTGGTTCGAGGAGGGGATCACGATCTAGGTTTTCGTAGAGGGGCAAATAGCGGTAGTAAACTTCGAGTGTGAGGAGGGAAAGGCTGGTGGTGTAGAGTCTCCCTGCACTCTGTCCCCAACGGTCGACCTCGGGAATGACGGGCGACCAACTGCCTCGATCGCAATCATCACCCGTCATCTGGGTCTGGATCAATTCCTCCCGGATCCGACGGTTCCAACGTTTCCAGGTTTCACCACCAAGGTTGTGTAAGAGCTGAGTGGCATAATACCAGTAATAGATGTTTCGTTCGCCTGAGGTCATTAAATGCTTGTAGACTTCACCGGCTCCTGCACGAAGCGACCTCGAACTCTTTCGCCATCCGAGGTACTGACGGCAAAGCAGTGCTTCTGCCGTCATGACGGGTCGAGGTCGGCCTCCCGGTGTATAGCTATAAGTTGCCCCTAATGGATCAGCCGCAGCCGCGTCAAGGTAGTTCGAACACCCGATGACAACATTGTTGGGGACCGTGAGTCCAGCGAGTGAGGCACTCCGGAGACAGAATAACTGCCAGCCGAAGACTGATGTATCACCACGCATCCCGGGAGCATAACGCCAACCACCATCGACTTGATTCTGTGCCATCACGATGAAGTCGATCGCACCCTGGGCGGGACCACGAAGATTAGGATCTTGTGTCATTGCATAGGCTTCGCAGATCGCCATCGCAGCGATCGCGTGACTGTACATCCGCGTGTTTTCACTCCCGCCGAGGAAAAGCTCCCCACTGGGCTGCTGGACACTGACGAGCCACCTTAGTCCACGCTCGACGCTCGCTCGATAGCGTCCCGGCTCCAGATGTGTATGTCCGGCTCCGAGCATCGGTAACAATGCAAGTCCTGTTGCCGCAGTGTCAGAAGATTTAGAGGCACTTCCGGGGCAGGGGCCTTCAGTACAATGATTGCGGATATCTAGGGACCAATACCCGGCCGGGGCCTGATGGCGTGCGAGCCACTCCAGCCCGCGTTCGACAGCTTCCTCAGACTCTGCGGTCCCGCCTTCACGTCGAAGAAGCGCGGCGCGACTCGCAGCGCTCCGACCCGAGAATGGTGACTGTCGGTAGTCACCGCGTAATCGGGAGGGAGCCTCGGAGATTCCACTGATGATGGAGCCCCGAGGGTTTCCCGGAAGTTCAAGCTCCGCAGCCTCAAGCGTTGGTGCAAATTGGGTAATCAGATCCGGTAGCTGTACAACCTCGGGATCGATTTCAGACGGGTCAAGCGGTAGTGAAGCAGTCTCTTCGAAGAGCTTTGTAAACGGATCCCCCGGAGTTTCGTCGCGTTCAAGGGTAGTGATATCATCGAGTAATTGGTTGTCTAATTCAGCGCTAAATGCATCGAAAGCAGAGTTGGGCTCGTCCGACTTCGGTAAGAAAAATGCGATCAGTGCCAAGACCAAAACGATGATGCCATGGACTAGGAAGCTTGCGCTCCAGGGAGTTGCATTCTGACCCCATGCAGGGGCGTGGCGATCAAACCAATTCAATCCTCGACGGCAGAGGATCAGGAAAGACCGGTAGAACTTGGGGAGACTTCGCCTGGATGAGGGCATAGGCGCTATCCTGGATTCTGAATCAGCTGGTTGAACGATGATGCGCCGAACGCTTCGGAAAGAGAGTCTTCAGAAACCCAGCAGCACGCTTTGGGTAGGATAGGAGATTTGAATGCTCGAAGGAGACTTCTTTACCCAAAGACATAACAATACGAATTGTAGCATCCGGGCCTCCCGTGGGAAGCATTACACCCATCTGTCTTGGAGTTCTGGTGATCTAAGAAGTTGTCAGTGTTGGTCGGCTGATAGGCATTCGAAGTGATCCCAGTGAAGCGATTCCAATGCGTTGCCAACCTTGTCGGCATCAGCGACGATCACCCCAAGAAGTCGGTCAGGATGCAACCGACGTTGTGCGACATCGTTGAGTTGTTCAAGAGTGACCCCCGAGAGCCGTTCTTCGAATCGCTTGTGCTCATCAATCGGCAAGCCTTGAATGAAGAGCGCGAGGTATTTCGCAACGAGATCGGAGGGTGTCTCAAAATGGCGGACCCGGCCTTCCAACAGCCCTCGTCGTGCCTTGCTGAGTTCCTCTGCCGAGACCGCGTTGATGCCTTGGAGACCCTCCAGCTCGCTGACGATATCGGAAACAGCCTCGGCGACTCGATCTGATTGAACCGACGATCCGATTAGGAATGGACCGGGTCCCCGTCGAGCATCGAAGCTGCTCCGGATCCCGTATGTCATCCCCTTTGACTCACGGAGTCGTTCATTCAACCGTGACTGAAACTGTCCCCCGAGCACTTGATTGAGCAAGATCAAGGCATCGTAATCAGGGTCGGTGCGTGCGATTCCGAGATGACCAAGTTGAATCACGGCTTGCTGAGCCCCAGGTCGATCCACTAAGACCATTCGACGTCCTTCAAACTGTCTCGGTTCCTTTGGTCTCGACGGCGGTTCCACCGATCCCGAGAAGCTATCAAGTAGTTGGTCAAGGTCTCTGGCGACGCGGTCCGGATCTAAATCTCCGGCGATAACAAGAATTCCGCCAGAGGGTCGATAACGCTCCGCATGGAATGATCGGGCCTGGTCGACTCCGAGCGACTCCAGCGTCTCAACCGTCCCCTGCGGTGCACAACTGTACGGATGACCGTTTCCGTAGAGCTTCTGAGCAAAGACGTCAGACGCAATCGCCTCGGCTCGATCGTGTCGCGAATTGAGTTCAGAGATCAACTGCCCCCGAAGTCGATTCCACTCCCGTCCGGGGAAGCTCGGTGCGCGGAACATCTCAATCACTAAATCAAGTGTCGGACGTAGAAAAGCGGAGAGGGTACGGAAGCTGATCGACGAACTCGACCAACCCGCACCCGATTGGATTCTTGATCCGATTCGATCGGTTTCTGCCGCGAGTTCGATCGCAGAACGTGTTGCAGTTCCCTCAGATAACATGGACGCCGTCAGAGTCGCCAGCCCTCCGAGGGTGGTCGCATGGGCGGTTGCGCCTGCAGGGACTGAAATGCTTCCCGTAACCACGGGAAGGTCAGATCGACGGATCACCCAGAGTTCGAGCCCTGAATGCAAGATCTGTCGTTCTGGCACCGGCGGCTGGAACGGGACCAGGTCTCTTGGTGACGGGGAGTTAGTGCGGTCAATCGGGACCTTTGAGCGGGGTTCTTTCATCCCGTTGTGGGCTGGACCTGTTGTCAGCATCAGATGGGGGCGGAGCTGACCTCCAGGATCGACGAGGTAAGATCGCGCAACCCGGGAAAGATCCTCCAATGAGACATCTAGAATCCGCCTTGGTTCGTCAAAGAGCTGACGCGGATCGCCTCGATAGACGTTGAAAGCATTGAGCCGATCCGCGACACCCCCAAAACCACCCGGCGACTCCATCGCATAAATCAAGGTTGCAAGCCGACCGTGCTGGACTCGTTCGAGTTCTTCGGATTGGACGCCCATGGCGATCGTTCGGAGCTCCTCCTCGACGAGTTCGATTATCCGCGAACGACTCGCCCCCGGTCTCAAGTAAACCAAGATGCCGAAGGATCCCGCGAGTTCACGACCAGTTTGGCCCGCCGAGACGCTTTGAGCTAACTCGGTTTCGACCACCAATCGCTGATAGAGTCGGCTCGATCGTCCTTTGGCAAGGATATCACTGAGTAGCCCAAGCGCGAGATCGTCGTGGTGAAATCTCTCGACAGAATGCCAGACCAAGTCGAGGCGCGTTAGCTCAACCTGTTCCCTGAGTTCGATTGAAATCGATTCAGAGAGTGCAGGGATTTGAACCGGTAACCGAGGCGCTGGTGCTCCACCCTCGATCTGCCCGAAATAGCGATCGGCCAGCTCGAACGCCTTCGTGGGCTCGATATGACCGGCGAAGCAGAGGCTGGCGTTGCTCGGCACATAGAAGCGACTCAGAAACGCCTCGACATCTTCAAGAGTTGTCCGAGCGACGTCATCCATCGCACCGATCGTCTGCCATCGATAAGGATGACCGGGCCCGTAAAGTGCCTCTAAAACGATCCTCGAAATTCTGCCGTAGGGTCGATTTGCATAGTTCTGACGGTATTCGTTCGTGACGACGCCCCGTTGGACATCGAGGCGTTTCTGATCTAATGACGGAATCAGGGCACCCATGCGGTCGGACTCGATCGCCACTGCGAGTTCCAGATGGGGAGCAGGGAGATCAACAAAATAGTTCGTACGATCACTGGAAGTCGATCCGTTGATCCGAGCACCGAGCGGTTGAAGCCAGCTAAAGAAATCTCCCGGGTAATGGGCAGAGCCTTCGAACATCAGATGCTCGACCAAGTGCGCGAGTCCCCGCTGACGTCCCCGCTCTTCTTTGGATCCGACGTGGTACCAAAGGTTCATTGCGACTAAGGGCAGTTTGGGATTGTGTTGCACGATAACATCAAGCCCGTTGGCGAGTTGCTCACACGCGACCTCAATTTCCGGTACAATCACAACTTGCTGGTCCGCCAATCGATTTACTCCCGAACCTGAGTCACGAAGTTTCCGTCGAGCCGTCCGACCTATGGTGACCTACTTGGCCACTGCTCGAATAGAACTGAAGAAACCTGGAGTATTCTATCGTTGACCCTGATCTGAAACCTCGGGTACTTGGAAGCGAGACAGGAACCGTTAGAATGCTTAAACTTAGCGTTCCTGATCGCTAACACTTCAAATTGAACTTTCAGTCTTTCGCGCTTACTTGCAAGATGTCATCATTGTGTATCGACGGGTACCGCCCCGGACCAAGACGTCGAGCCATGGGGACCCGGCCGTGAATTGGGAAGACATTGTGACAAACGCCGCGATCACCGATACGGGGATGCGGCGTGCCAATAACCAGGATAGCTTTGCAGCGGTCCGCGCGAAGACGGCCGAGGCCTGGCGCAGGCGAGGACACCTCTTCATGGTGGCCGATGGCATGGGCGCGCACGCCGTCGGTGAACTCGCGAGCAAGCTCGCGTGTGATAACATTCCGCACAACTACAGGAAGCAAAAGGCGGCGACTCCGTCGGATGCGATCATTCAGGCTTACGGTGAAGTTGCACAGCTCATCCATACCAAAGCGAGCGCGAATCAAGACTTTCAGGGGATGGGGACGACCGCGTCAACGATGGTCCTCCTCCCCGACGGCGTCCTGATTGCTCACGTGGGTGACTCGCGGGTTTATCGAGTCCGTGATGACCGGATCGAGCAACTTACGTTCGATCATAGCCTCGTCTGGGAACTCGTCCGAAGGAACCATCTGAAGCCTGAAGAGGCCCAGAAGGCAGTCCCTCGGAACGTGATAACGCGGAGTCTCGGGCCTGATCCGACGATCGAGGTAGATCTTGAGGGCCCACTCCCGGTGCGCGAAGGAGACGCGTATGTAATCTGCTCTGATGGGCTTTCGGGACCTGTTGCGAATGCTGAGATCGGTGCATTTGCTGCCCACTTTCATCCTGAAGTTGCCAGCAACTATCTCATGCAACTCGCAAACCTCCGTGGTGGCCACGACAACATTACCGTCTTGATTGTGCGGATCGGCCCTTGGGAAGATCCCGACGATCCGAAGCATTCGGTCCAATCTAATGGGCTGGGCCAAGCTTCGTCCGAGAAGGCGAATCCGAAAGCCTTAATCTCGGGACTCCTAAACGCATTTCAGCGCAAACCACAACCTGAAGAGATCGTAGAGCATGTCTATCAATCGGCTTCCTGCAAGATTACGGAGCCACTGCTAAATCGACTTGCCGAGACGATTAATCAAGGTTGCACGATTGCCACCGATAACCGATGGCCAGTCAATTGGTCAAACTTTAACGATTGTCGGACCCGAGCACACGCCGCGCGAGAGGCGAAAGACAGTCGCCAGGCAATCCGATGGTTCGGTGAGGCGATCAATCTCTTGGCGTCCTCAGGTCGTGGAATGGGTCAAACGAGTGACAATCCTGAAGATGAGTTGACGTCTTGACTCAAACCGCAAATGCGATGTCCCGATCAAAACTCTCACGTCATCCCTCGACGATCTGTGCCGAAGCGAGACCGGCACCACGATCGGTGACTGAACCACTCGTCCCGTTGCCCTCACTCAGCGCGGTTCACTGCTTCGAGGGGCTCGACCAGGTCGAGCAGATCTACAATCGCGAATTCGAGGGCTTTGTTTACGCGCGAGATGGTCACCCTAATGGCCAGTACCTCGCAGAGAAGCTTGCCGATTTAGAAGAAGCACCCCACGCCCTGACGTGTAGTTCTGGGATGGCTGCAACCTCAGCGATCTTACTCTCCGAGTTAAACGCAGGTGCCCACGTCGCGCTCTCCGAGCAACTTTATGGCAAAACGACGACGCTGATCGAGCGTGAACTTTCCCGATTCGGGGTGAGATCGAGTCGCTTCGATTCGACCGAACCCAAGTCACTTCAGGGGATTCTGACCGACGCAACTCGATTGGTCTTTGTCGAATCAATCTCAAACCCACTCTTAAGACTTACAGATTTAGCTCAGATCAGTGCGATTCTGGAACAATCGAGCGCACGATTAATTGTTGACAACACATTTGCCCCGCTACTTTGTAAACCGATCGTCCTCGGTGCGGATCTCGTTGTTCATTCGGGGACAAAACTGATCGGCGGACATAGTGATTTAACCTTGGGTCTGATCGCAGGGAATTCAGAGACGATCGACCGAATCGGACGAGTCGCCTCCACCTTTGGTTTCCTTAGCAACCCATTTGAGTCCTGGCTCGCGAACCGTGGTCTTGCAACTCTTCCGATCCGTCTTGAACGAGCATGCAAGTCCGCGCAATGGCTCAGTGAGCGGCTCGACGATCACCCCGGAGTTCATCGAGTTCACTATCCTGGTCTTCCCGAACACCCCGACCATCAACTTGCCTCTCGGATGCTCGCCGGAGGATTTGGGAACATGGTCACCATCGATCTCGGGAGCCGAGAGACAGCCGACCAGCTCATTCAATCGCTCCAGATGATTCCCTTCGCGCCGAGTCTCGGGGACGTCTCGACTACCTTGAGCTACCCTTGGGCGACGAGCCACCGCGGCCAACCGCTCGATCTACTGGAATCGGTCGGAGTGACACCTGGTCTCGTCCGATTCTCGGTGGGTTTGGAAGACCCCGCGGACCTCTGGCACGATCTCTCTCAGGGGCTCGACTCCGTCCTCGCTTCAAAGGTTTCCTCGAAGGTATAACCAATAATATCCACCCTCCGGAACGCAATGCGTCCGAATCCCACGTCACGGTGCTTATGGAATCCGACCGAAGCGAGTCATTGACGCTTTACCCCAATCGACTTCTAGGATCGCTCGCAGCCCTCAGTACTCTTGTGACGCTAGCCCTGGGTATCTGGTTCGCCCTCAGAGTAAACGGCGCAATCGGACTGACGGTTGTTGGGCTCGGAGGGATTGGGTTCGTTCTGTCCCTGGTCTGGCTGGCACCAAGCCGTTCCTTTCTCCACCTTGGTCCAGACGGCCTCCGCTACAGCACGATGTTTAATCCAAAGCACCTGGCTTGGAGTGAGGTCGGCCAATTCGGTCTGACAACCATCGAAGGTGTCAGCCACGTCGGTTGGGATTACGTCGACCACTATCCAGCGGACGTAACGCCTCGGGCCGAGTCTAAGAAACGCTACGGATACGAGGCGATTCTACCGATCTGTTGCCGGACCCGTCCTGATCAGCTTGTGCCAATCTTAGAGGCCCGTCGTCGCCTGGTCGACCGGCGATAAAGCTACCTGGTGGCATCGATCGCATCGCCAGCGACTTCTGAATCGCCTACACTCCGTTCAATCATTCGGAAATTGGACGATTGAGGATGACCTGCGATGGGACAAACGCGTGTTGGAGTGATCGGTGGCGGTGTCGGTGGGCTTGCAGCGGCGTTAGAATTACAACGTCGAGGGATTGCGGTCACTTTGTTCGAGCGTCATGCCCAGATTGGTGGCAAGGCATCGGAGTATCGTGACACGAACGGATTTCGATGGGACGAAGGCCCAAGCATCGTTGTAATGCCTTGGGTTTATCGAGAGCTCTTTGAGTCTGCTGGACTTGAAGTCGACGACTACCTGCCGCTGCAACGACTCGATCCGGCGTTCCGTGTCGTGTTCTCGGATGGCAGCCGCGCAGAGATTCCTGCTGATGAAGATGCCCTTTTTGAAGTCTTCTCAGAGATCGACTCCGCCGATGGTGCTGCACTAAAGCCGTTCTTGAAGCGCCTCGATCGCTTCGCGGCAGCGATTGGTCACGCGTACTGCGATCGACCGGTAGAATCCTGGCCTGGTATCCTGACCTCACGTTTGATGACGTCCGCCGCCATCATCTCACCTTTTCAGAAATATTCGGAAGAGATCGACAAGACCTTCCGATCGCGTGCGGTCCGGGAGCTTCTCTATGGCTTCCCAACTTACTCCGGGTTTAGTCCGACCGAGGCACCCGCCTCGCTCCAGATCATCCCCTGGACAATCCTTCGGGAAGGTGTTTGGTATCCCGCTCAGGGAGGAATTGCCGCCATTCCACACGCGATCGCGGCCGCATGCCAGCATCGAGGGGTCGAGATTCTGACGGGTGTCGAGGTCGAGGCGATTGAATTGAGTGTTGATGGACGGGTTCAGTCACTGGCAACCTCAAGGGGAAGCTTTGAGTTTGACGCCGTCGTTTCCAACAGTGACTACGTCCACACCCATCAGCTCCTCCGAGGTCCGATTCCTCCTTCCAACGACTTGGAGGCAATTCGTTCTGGACAAGTTGAACCTTCGGCGTCTTACTTCACCATCCAACTCGGTTCCTCAAGGACTTGGGATCTCAATGCCCATCATCTCTTAATACTCACGGAAGGATCCAATCGGGTCTACCACGAGCTCTTTGAGAAGGGGATCTACCCGACAGACCCGCCAATTTATGTCAATGTCACCAGTGTTACGGATCCGTCCGATGCACCTGAGGGAGGTTGTAATCCTTTTATCGTGGTCGCAGCGCCGCCACTCGGGGCTGACTCCGCTCGCGATCCCGACTTCGAAATCCAGTATGCCGACCAATTGATCGAGAGGTTAGAGCGAGCTGGGATGACGGGTCTTAAGGACTCGTTGGTGACTCGACGTACGACGACACCAACCGACTTTCAATCACGCTTTCACGCCTTCCGAGGCGCGATTTATGGTCTGGGGAGCCAACACAACATTCTCGGCGGTGGATTCCGCCCTCGGGTTGATCGCCCCGAGATCCCCGGTCTCTTCTTCTCCGGTGGCGGTGTTCAACCTGGCGCAGGGCTCCCGATGGCCGTACAGAGTGGTAAGATCTCCGCTCATAAAGTGACCGAGTTCGTGCGACGTCAGGCCAATCGAAGAAGCACCAGGAGAGTTTCTTCGTTATGAGCTGACCGGCTTGAGCCATGTTCTGTGGAGTACCGATCGAATTCCAATTCTTGCGTGCGAAAAGAATCTCTTCGTGAACTCCTCTGTAACAACAAAATTAGATTCCTCGGTCATGATGCCGGAGACGATTGATCAAGCCTTGGTGTGTGTTCGAGGTCGCGGATAATCTGTTCGTTAACAGAATCGGCGCCCATTGTGGATGCAACCCGAAGAGCATTCTTGATCGCTCGGGCGTCGCTTGAACCGTGGCAGATGATGCACGAGCCTCGGATTCCGAGGAGTGGTCCACCACCAAACTCATGGTATTCATAGCGCTGTTTGAGACCACGGAGGGTGGTGATGATTTTCCCACCCGCAGCTTCGGGTATTTCAGGGAGTAGTTTGGCCACTTCCTGCTTCAATTCTGAGAAAAGGAACTCGACTGCTCCCTCACCTGCCTTGAGAAGCACGTTTCCTACAAAACCCTCGCAGACAACAACACGCGCATGGCCCTCGTAAATTTCGCGTCCCTCGACATTACCCACAAAATGGTCGGCGGCTGGGCCCGCTCGGAATAGAGCAGCCGCAGAGCGCGTGAGATCCGTCCCTTTCGCTTCCTCGCTCCCCACATTCAAGAGTCCGATCCGAGGCTGTTCAACCCCAAGGACCTTCTCCGCATAGACAGCCCCCATAACACCGTATTGATACAGGTCTTCGGGCCGTGCTGCCATGTTGGCGCCGACGTCAACGATGACAACCGGGCCCTGGTGCGAGGGGAAAATTGCGGCAATCCCAGGACGTCTCACTCCCGGGAGAAACATGTTTGCATTAAAAAGAGCTGATGCAACCATGGCGCCGGTGCTTCCTGCGGAGACAATTCCCTGGACCTCGCCAGCAGCCATCAATCCCCACGACTTGGAAATCGAGTTCTCTCGCTTGCGTCGCAAGGCTTCGACGGGCTTCTCATCCATGCCGATGACCTCAGCAGCGTGGACGATTGGTAGACGTTCTCGGGGCGCATCAGAATGCTTTTGCAATTCTTCACCGACTCGGGCTTCGTCACCTACGAGGACGACACTTAGCCCCGGCTCACCGCGGACGGCCTCAACAGCGCCTTCAACAATCGGCCCGGGGGCATGGTCGCCACCCATGGCGTCGAGAACGATCCGCATGGTCTTCTTGGCTCCCAATTCTGGTTCGAGCTGTATCTTGGTTCGAACTCAATTCGCAATCTCAAGACGGTATATTGGGCCACTCCCAATCAGCTTCGACTCACCTTGAAGGCGACATCGTAGGGGATCCTCTTAGAGGCTGTCAAGCTCTACGTGATCGCCACAAGTTGAAGCTGGGACTACGGATCGGCCGTTCCTCTTTCCTCCGATCAATTTGACTTCAGGGGAGAGATTAGGTTTGACAATTGATGGTTGCTGGACGTCGACGTACCCCGCTGCCGTACCTATGGTTCCTGCGCTGAGCCATCAGTACACGATCCGTAACCTTCCTCCTACAATTTTGATTCAATGATTAAGATTTTGTTCAGTTTGACCGATCAATCGACGAAATCGGTCGAATTGAGCAAGTCATGAAAGGAAATCAAAAAGATGGCTACTGCAACCAAGCAACGACTGTTCCGGACTCAAGTCAACCTTGCAGAAGAACATCGGGTATCGCTGATCGAACTCCTGAATCAGCATGTCGCAGAATCGCTCGATCTTTACAGCCAAGTGAAGACCGCACATTGGAACGTCAAAGGTCCACAGTTTCACTCCATTCATATTCTCACAGACGAATTCGCGGACGAAATTATCGAAATCGTTGATGATCTCGCAGAAAGAGCGACTGCCCTCGGAGGTTTCGTGCACGGGACAGTAAGGATGGCTGCCGAAACCACCAGCCTCCCTGAATACCCGTCCGATCTGACAGATAGCATGGATCACGTCAAAGCATTGGTTGATCGGATTGGGCTCTTTACAAACAGTATCAGAAGCGCAATTGATACCGCAGCGAACTTGGGTGATCAAGGGACCGCCGATCTTTACACCGAAGTGGTCCGAAAAATTGATCTCCGCCTTTGGTTCTTCGAAGCACACCTTCAAGGCAACAGCGACGGGTAACTGTAATTCAATTGTCGATATCCTTAACTCCTCGTCGATCCCGTATCCTGCGGTCTCTTCTAAGATACCGCAGGATACGAATAGTCCAACTAAAGCCTCTCTAGCGCTTTAAAGGTTTTCGGACGTGGGTTCACTGAAGTGAAGACTCTAGCGCTGACGATTATGGGCTTCTAGGAGTACTCGGATTATACAGTTCATGTTGGTCGAATGGCTTAGGATACGCTCTCGGTATCCGCTTGAGTTCAGGAGATTCGTCGATGTTCAAGCGACCACCGAGAGCGTACGACCAGAACCGCGAGCGACTGAATTCGACGAGCCGTAACCGAGTAGCAACGATTCAAGTTGAGTTTCTTGAGAGTCGGCAGCTACTAGCTGCGACACGGTTAATTCCGGCTCCTGGTGCGTTCTATGAAATGACCCTGGATGGTCCGGGAACCTTCCTCGCTCGTTCTGCTGGCAGAGGAGCGGTTGATCTGATCTTGCTCGGGACGACCGAGGAAAGCTCGTTCAGTGTCGAACGAACTCGGACTTTCGCGACTTTCGATGGCGCGGATCTTAGCCTCCGCCGTATCATCATCCCTACGGGGAAACTTCAAGGGATCATTGCGCCCGACACCGCGACGCTCGATGGCCCAATCTCCCCGATCCAGACTGACCTGGATCAGATTATGGTTGCTGGGATTGGGTCTGAAGCACAACTCCAAGTCGACGGTAATCTCGGGTCGCTCACGACCAACGGCGATCTCAGACTAGGCCCGGCCGGAGTCTTGTTTGTCTCGGGTGACTTCGTGGGGCCAATTGAGGTCGGAGGGTCATTCATTGTCGATGGTGGCCTCTTCGGAGTAGGCCGGGATCTTGTCGGCGAATTCTCTGTCGATGGGGATGCGATTACAGATCGGGGTGGTCTAATCTACGTGGCCCGGGATCTCAATGGAGGATTTGATGTCGAAGGGAGCCTCTTTTTGGCCGGCGTCGGAGGATTTGTTGCCGGTCGCGACCTGGCGTCAGTCGATGTCTCCGGTGATCTGGATCTGAGCGCTGGTGGCGTGCTCCGGGTGCTCGGTGATCTCGGAAGCCTTGAAGTCGATGGAATCATCCGGGGTGATGGGATCGAAGATGAGGATATCCGGGTGGATCTCACGCTCGGCTCGCTCAGGGTCGCTGGCGGAGGTCGAACGCTCCCAAGCATCGCCAACCTCGATCTCGACGCGGGTAAGGCGATTACGGGGCTCGACATTGTCCACGGGATTTTCGAGAGCTTTATCACGGCTGGCGTCTTGATCGATGGAGGAACCCCGACCCTCCTCCAAGACGCGAATATTGGTCCCGATGGCCCGACGACCTTGCGGAATTCCGAAATCCGTGCCGGGGTCCAGATCAGAAATCTGACCTTTGGTGGTGACGTCATCAGCGATCGTTCAATTACCTCAGGTCGACCTACCCGGATCGTTGCTGGACTTGAGCGCAACGGAACACAGCTTAGCGGTGCCCGGATCGACAACTTTCAGATTACGGGGGCACTTATCGATGGCGTCGTTGCCGCGAGCGTTTTCCCCGCAGGAGACGGGTTCCTTACGTATGATGCCCCGGGTGGATTCGTGGTTGGGGGAACGGTCGGTGAACCGATCATGTTCTTCAACGCGACGGCACCTCCCTTTGATGAAGACCTCGATCCGACGATTGACGATCTGGTCTTAAGCGGCGCAATCAACCTAGATTTCGTTCCACCGCCACTTCCTCCGGGCTCAGGAGCCGATCCTTCTACACCGATACCACTTCCTACCGAATCCACCGTCTTGGGTGGCGTGATTTCGACCCGGCTCCCCTTCGAAGACCAATTCGATTACGCCGGTATCTATGCTGCCGATACCCGAGGAATCTTCATCGGAAGCCTACCGAATTAAGTCCCTGAACTGAATCGGAGAGGACCGTCATGATGACGGTCCGCGATCGACTTAATGATCAACATCTTTGTCCTGCTCTTTGACTGGAATGATCCACAAAAAAATGGCAGAGCCTCGACTAAATCAAAAAGTTTGAAGATGGTGATACTCTTATATGGATGGTCATTTCATTTGCTTTCACCAGTGGGGGTAGAAGAATCAGAAAAAAGTGCGGAACCGCTTAATGTTCGTTGACGCCTACAAATTGGCTAACCTTGGAAATCTGCGTTATCATTTCGTATGAGGATCAACTCTCGAGCCGCCCTTTGTAATTGATCCTGAGTTGAGCTGGCCTGGCACGCAGACTCAAACGAATGCCGACAGAGGAATTATTCAAGTGATGATCATCCCCCATCGCACGATGGAACGGAACGATTGGTTCCGATCCGGATTAGGAATCTTCCTGTTGTTGCTCACGAGCAACGTACTTCGGGCACAAGAAGAGGAGCCGCAACCGGTCGTCTCGAAACTGGACGCGATCCAGGAGCAGATCGAGGCGCTTGCGACCGAAGTGAAAGCGATCCGCACCCAACTTCAGTCCAATCCAGAACCAAAGGAAACTGAGGAGCCCGAAGCGACGGAGAAGGAAGAGTCTACGGGATCAGAGGCTGTGGACTTCGACCCCTCCTGGCTTCAGACGATCCAGTGGCGTTCGATCGGTC
>CAZEAN010000147.1:0-14265 GCA_964510225.1 uncultured Isosphaeraceae bacterium | reverse complement strand
CGCGCGGCGTATGTCGGAGCCTGGGGTGAGGTGATCCGTGATGAAGATCGCCCGACCGTTCAATCGATCTCGCTCCAAAAGTGGGCCGGCCTTGCTTGGTCGGGGCATTGGGAACATCAGCAAGCCCTTGATGTTCCGGCAAATCCCCGAAAGGAAAAAGCCGCAAGTTCTACCAACACCGATGAAGAGGCTCCGGCTGAGGACCAAAGTACCGACACCTCTGATGGAGCGGACGCCGAAGTCGAAGCCGAAGCCGAAGGATCTTCCGAAGAGTAAGCCCCGAACGATGGGTCTGCGACCCATCTCCGCTTCATCATGTCGGAGGTTCGTAGCGTGGGTCTCATCTTCCAGACCCACCTTCCATCCTTAGGCGTTTGTGCGAATCGGCCAGTTGCTTCCGGAAAGTCTCTGTGTTAAAGAATTTGGAGCGGGTCGCGTTCGGTTCGACACGCCCAAATCTCAAGGTTGGGAAACGACTCTTGGAGCCGAAGCGCAAGCGAGTCGACGCCGTGTCGCTCACTGGCGTAGTGACCGGTGACCAAGAGGCCGAGCCCGAGTGCCTCGGCCTCTAAAGCGCGGTGGAACCGGACTTCGCCCGTGATCAAGAGGTCAGCTCCCGCTCTCTTGGCATCTCTCATCATCGAGTCTGCTGCCCCACAGGCGATCGCCACACGGTTGATGGGACGATCGGCCGATCCTACCGATTGGATTGAGTACGGATTCAGGAATTGCTTAAGACGAGCCCCGAGTTCTCGCTGCGTTGTCGTGGGCTCAACCTGGCCGATCCGTCCGACTCCAGGGAGCTTGCTGGGAACCTCAATCGAGTAAACATCGATCGCCGGTTCTTCATAAGAGTGGGCACTCCGGATCGCGTCGAGTGCGTCTCCGAGTCGACGGGACTCACAAACGACCTCGATTCGTTGTTCCCCGACCGATTCGCGCTGGCCTGTTTTGCCGATCGTCGGGTTGGTTCCTTCAGTCGGGAAAAAGGTGCCAGACCCCTCGACGGTGTAGGAACATTCGCGATAGTCACCGATCTGGCCAGCACCCGCACGGAATGCGGCGTTGAGTACGGGCTCTCGATCGGTCTCCGGCAAGAAGACGACAATCTTTGACACGCGCTCTGGGTCAAGGGGCTGAAGAGGACCGATCTGAGTCAGGCCGAGTTGTGTGGCGATAAGGTCGTTAATTCCACCACGAGTGTTATCGAAAGCTGTGTGTGGACTATAAACAGCGACTCCAGCACTTGCGAGTGACCAGAGGAAACCGTTGGGGCCATCAGCTCGGAGTCTTTGGGTCGGCTGAAACCAGATCGGATGATGGGTGACGATCAACTGGGCACCTCCGTCAAGCGCTTCCCTCGCGGTGCTTCTGGTCACCGTCAGACAAGTCATCACACGATCGATCGCTTGGTTCTCGTCCCCCATCAAGAGTCCGACATTGTCCCAATCTTCGGCCAGTTCCAGGGGTGCAAAGTCGTTCAACCAATCGAGAAGTGAAGCTAACGGCAGTGACTTCATCGTTTATGCTCCGCGCGTAGCCAGGTTTCTAAGTGATCCGACAATGCTGAGGTGATGGGTCCAGGCTTGCGGTAGGTTGTTATCCTGGAGTCAGACGCTTCGGCAATCTCAAGGGATCTTACCGGTATCATCCCTCGGCCGCTGTTTGAAAGAAAGAGTTCTGATGCAGTCGTGATTGCTGCAATCGAAACGGTTGGTGATTCGATCAACTCCATCCCCAATTCGGCAGCCCGCTCCATGATGACTGCGCGCATGATCCCAGGAAGAAGCGGTTGCGGTTTCCCGTGAAGAGTCTTGAGGGAGGGGGTGACGATCTGGCTGTCAATCACCGCAAAGAGGTTTGATCGCGATCCTTCGAGCAGATTCCCAACTCGATCGCGACCGAGATCTTCCATGAAGCCGTCGTCTCTGGCGCGCTCGAAAATCAAACGGCGATACCAATAGTTCAGGGATTTGTGGCCGTAGAGGGGATCGCTCTCAGGGATGAGCCAGGATGACCGAATCCGACCATTGAAGCTGTCTACCTTAGGAAGAGGCTGCGCTCTCATCCAGACCTTCGCAGGGTGATTGCCCGATAGACCCCCCGATGTGGTGATCCGGATCACCACATCATCGATCGATCCCCCTCCAGCATCCAAGAGGCGCTCGACGTCGGATCTGTTTGGAAGGGTCGAGGGATCCACGAGAAGACCTAACGCTGAGGCCGAAGCTTGGAGCCTTCCAAGGTGTCGGTCGAGGAGTGGAGCCCGCCGGTTCCAGGTCCGGAATGTTTCGAAGAGACCAAGGCCGTGTTCGAAGGATCGATCAAGGACACTTACGGAGACCGACTCATCGGGGACAATCCTCCCTCCGGTCCAAATCATCGGCATTCCTCGATCACTTCTCGGAGAGCCCGGCCTTTGTGAAGGGTCTCTTCGAACTCGAGGAGGGGGTCACTCTCAGCGACGATTCCGCCGCCGACCTGATAACTTGCGCGTGAACCACTGATCAAGATCGTCCTGATCGCAATGTTGAATGCCGATCGCCCGTTGGTAGAGATAAAGCCGATCGCTCCAGTGTAAAGGCTTCGACGGGTCGGTTCGAGTTCGTCGATGATCTCCATCGCTCGGATCTTCGGAGCGCCGGTGATGGAGCCTCCGGGAAAAACAGCACGGACGATTTCAGCGGGTCGAATCTGAGCTCGGAGGGAGCCTTCGATTGTTGCGACCTGATGGTGAACCGTGGCGTAGCTTTCGATTGCTGCCGCTTCGAGTACCCGCACCGAGCCGAATTCGGAGATCCGCCCCAGGTCGTTTCGTTCAAGGTCGACGATCATTGTGAGTTCGGCCCGGTCTTTCGACGACGACTCTAACGCAGCCTTGTTGGCGGCATCGAGCGCAGGGGTAGCGCCCCGAGGTCGAGTTCCTTTGATCGGCCGGGTCCGAATCCGAGTGCCTGCTGTTTCAAAGAAAAGCTCAGGGCTGGAACTTACAACGGCCCGGTTTTTGCCGAGCTGAATGAGCGTTGAGTATGGTGCTGGACTCCGGTCCCGGAGCCTTCGATACAGATCAAGTGGTTCAGGCTCGCCAAACACATCAAAGCGCTGAGAAATGTTCGCTTGAAAGATGTCGCCTGCTTCGATGTAGTCAACTGTTCGACGGACTCTCTCTTGATATTCCTCCGGAGTCACCAGGCTCGTGAGTCCCGCGCCGAATCTTGAAGTAGGAATCCGAACCGGGGGCGCCTGGAGTTGCTTGACCCAATGTCGGGTGCGTTCGTCGATCTCCGCCGAGGAGTCGCCCCTCAGATTCTGGACCCAGAGTGTTCCGGTCTCCGTCTCATGGTCAAACGCCACAAAGGTGTCGTAGAGTCGGAAAAAAATCTCCGGAAACGGATCGAGCGGGTCTCTCTCTGCCTGCCGCGGAAGCCGTTCAATCCAGGGCGCGAGGTCATAGCTGTAGAATCCGATGAAGCCGCCGCGGAAGGGAGGGAACCCCTCGAACGACTCGACCTCTTGACCACTCTCCTCAAAAACTTGTTCATCCAGAATGTCGAGAGTTTGATTGAGCAACGGAAAAGGGTTGTCGACCTTGACCAGGAGAGTTGGCCCTGGCTGATTCGACGACCCAGTCAAGCGGCCCGGGAGTCGGGATCGCCAGAACTGAGACCGACCATCGAACTGAAAGTGGCCGATTGGTTCGGCAGCGAGGATGCTCCAGCGTCCTCCCTGACCAAAGCCAGGGGCACCTCCGAGAATTGCCGCGCCGGGCATCTGGCCAACAGCGATCAACAATTGATCAAAGCTGAGATCGACCGGTTGACGGCATTGAGGGAGTCCGAGAGGCGACGTGGACACGTATACGATCGGCCATTTCGATGCGTTGAGGCGGAGCTTGGACTTGGTGCCGGAATCGATCGAACGGTCGCAATCGGTCCGGTTCACGATACAATCCATCTGACCAGCACAAGCGTTGGGCGCCAATCCAAACTCTTTAAGGCCGAACCTCGATGATCCGATCTCCGCTGGGAATTCGACTTGTTGCCGATCCCGATCGTCTGCTCCGCGATCAACTTCGTGAAGCAGCGCAATTCGGGGCTCGGGGCGTTGTCCTAGATGCCAATGGCGATCTGAATCCGAACCGACTCTCTGAGACAGGGCGTCGCGATCTCCGCCACACCTTTCGTTCCATCGAGTTGAAACTGGACGCCATTAATCTACCGACGCGAGCCCCCTTCGACTCCTTTGAGCAACTCGACGAGCGGGTCAATCGCGCTGGAGCGGCCTTTGCCATGGGCTTTGATCTTGGGGCACGCGTGGCCCTTGTACGCGTCGGGAAGGTCCCACCCGAGTCGTCAGCCGATCGCCGGGGTGCCTTTGAGCAGAGTTTGATTGAACTTGGCCGCCGGGCGTCACATCATGGGCTTCAATTGGCGATCCTGACTGGACCTGATGACGGGGAGTCCCTGAAGGGATATCTCGAAAACGGACCGGAGTCATTTGAAGAAGTTTCCGTGAGTCTGGATCCTGGAGAACTGCTCCGCCACGGTCATGATCCGGTTACAGCGACCAAGGCGCTCGGATTCCGTCTGGTGCACGCGTTTGCACGTGATGGAACGTTCGAGGGTTCTCGGGAGCGGACGATCGCACCGCATCCGAGAGGAACTGGGTTCGACCGCGGTGTCCTCGATTGGGAGGAGTACCTCGGCGCCCTAGAGGAAGTCAATTACGCGGGTCCGTTAACCATTTGGCCTGATCCCGACCGTCCAATCGGCCCTCAGTTCCGAGAGCTTGCGGATCGATTCGACGCCTTCTGATCGATCCTCTTCTCACGCGAAGGCTCGACTCGAATCAAGACATGAGGAAATTTGCTGATGCAAGATGAGTTCGTTTCGACTTCGACTGATCCCAGGCTCCCAGAGGCTTCGGAACCAAGCGTTGAACGGGACGGGGGAACCGAGTCAGAAGCGTCGGCGAGCCCTGGAGTAGGAGCGGTCGATCGTATGGTCCGGGTCGTGGTGCTCTCGGAATATGTCGGTCGGAAGCCGGAATCGGAGATTCCGGACGAACATGCAGAGCTAACGCTCGCTGCGATTTCGGCTCCTTGGCATCCTGACGTCTTGAGCCGCGTTGATCGGATCCCAACGGTCCGGCATCCCGATGATCCGATTAGCCCTGAGATCGGGGAAGTCTGGGTCTCAGTTCAATCGGCAGACGAGGATGGGGCGATCGAAAAGCGGATGGCCGCCGAATCCAATGGCGCAACCTGGATTGAGCTTGCGCCGGGCACGATTGATCGACCTGGGAGCATCCGCACCCTTGTTCGTGAATTGGCGCCGACTGATGATGCCGCCGAGCCCACTGAAGATCCAGTCGTAAGCGTCTTCCTCGCGATCGGAGCGATGCACTACTGGCTTCAGGAACTCACAGTCGCGATGGAGCATGTCGACTGCCTTGATGCAGATCGATTCGGGGCCGAGACTCTTGGAGCCGCCAAGATGTTTATCCAGGGTGATCGTCCTGGGGCGGAAAATCGACTTCGTGCTGGATTCGAATTAATGGCCGAGGCCCGGGAGAGGTTTTACCCGGTCGAGGCATTCTTGATCGACCTCGGGCTCCTTGACGAGTCCACCCCGGCGGATGCCCTTGATCCGCTCCTCGACGAAGGAACACCCGTCACCTTGCTTGCTTCCGCCGCCTCAATCGAGTCCATGGCGGAGCGGAATCCAAAAGCAGTCGCGAGACTCCGGGAAGCGATCAACGATGGGGTCGCTGATGTCATCGGCGGAACGTACCGAGAGTCGGCGGAGCCGTTTCGTCCCTTGGAGACCATTCTTTGGCAGTTCCGCCGAGGGTCGCTGACCTATCGGAAGCATCTCGACGACCGAACCGTCGAAACGCTCGCGGGTCGTCGATTTGCGTTTTATCCGATGCGGCCCCAGATCGCTCGGAGGTTCGGGTTTCGCTATGGGCTCCATCTCGCGTTCGACTCCGGTTCGTTTCCACTGATCTCAGAATCGAAGCGACTCTGGGAATCGCCGGAAGGAGCTCATCTGGAATCGTTGACGCGTGTACCTCTCGATGCTGCTCGGAGCCGGAGAGGGATTGAATTGCCTTGGAAGATCGCGGAATCGATGCGGAACGACCATGTCGCGACTCTCGGGCTCGTCCATTGGCCGCACGAGGTCGCGAGTTGGTTCCGAGATCTCCGGACATCATTCAAGTACGCAGGCGTTCTGGCCCGTCCCGTGACGGTCGGCGACTACTTTCATCTCAGCGATCGACCCTACGAGACGCTTCGGCCAAAGCTTGACGAATACAAGACGCCTTACCTCGAACAAGCGGTTGAGCGCGGTGATCCGAGTCCGATCCAGCGTCGATGCCGACATTGGCGTCTCCGGGCTCGGCTCGACGGTGTCTTGGCGTTACATTCGATCGCGCTTGCACTGCGTTCGGGGCATCTAGAACCTGGGGATGATCAGCAATCGACATTGGACGAAATCGAACGACTCATTGAATCCGGTGATCTTGCTGATGCTGATTCGATGATCGCTACCGTCCAAGATTCGATTGTGAAGACCATCAGCCGATCGATTGCGGGAGTGAACAGTGCAGAGGGGTCCGATCCCAACGCGGACGATCAACCAGGCGGCATACTCTTGCTCAATCCGCTTTCGGTCGCCCGTCGGATCCCGGTACCGTTGCCAGCCGACTCCAACTTGCCAACGGCTGGAACCGTGGTCCGGGCGGCTCAGTTTGTGGATGGACTTCCAGAAGTGATCGCTACCGTTCCGGCATTCGGGTTCGGTTGGGTCGGGTTCGAGTCGAGTGGATCAGGGCCTCATGCCCCCTCCGACTCCTTGAAAGCGACAGGTCGCGAAATTCGGAATGAATCGATCCGTATCGAGTTCGATCCGAACAGTGGCGGCCTCCGAGGCGTGATGGCTGCAGGAGAAACCGAGCCTCGGCTGGCTCAGAAGCTGGTCGTCGTGGGGCTTTCAGGGGTCGAGGCCCATGATTGTCGCGCTGAGGCGGGTGGGTTCAAGATCGATACCGGTGGTCCAGCGGTTCTGGTCGGAACTTCTGAAGGATCAATTGTCCATCCAGAAGGGGATCGGACCCTAGTCAAATTCCGACAGCGGATCCGCCTTTGGACCGGACGACCGATGGCGAATCTTGAGATCGAGTTGCTCGAAATTGATCCTGAGCTTCTTGTCACGATCCAACAAGGGCCGGCGTGGAGCCGTTACATCGGTTGCCGATGGGCCTGGCCAGACACGAACGCCACGCTCAGACGTTCATCGATGCTCCAAGCGCAAGAAACTCTCACAACACGTCCCGAAACGGCCGAATTCTTTGAAATCAATGCACGACGGAATCGAACGAGTTTGATCTTCGGAGGCTTGGCCCATCACCAGCGACACGGGGATCGGATGCTCGATACCATCTTGGTCGCCGGTCGTGAACAAGCGCGGAGGTTTGAAATCGGGATCGCGATGGACTTGGAACATGGCTTCCAAGCGGTCCTCGACTTGATCAATCCCCCGATTGCCCTACCGCTCCCAGCTTCGTCTGCCCCTTCGGTCCCCACGGGTTGGCTCTTTCGACTCGATGCGCGATCGGTTGTTGTGACCCGGATTGAGCCGGCCACGATCGAAGGGGGCGGTCCTGGAATTGCCTTCCATCTGTTGGAGACGTCGGGAGGGTCGGTCCGAGCCCGACTCCGGATGTTCCGAGAGCCCGTCGCTGCGCGACAGACAGACTGTAACGACGAGAAGATCATTGAACTGACTCTTGAGGGAGATGCGGTGCTGCTCGACCTCACTCCCTATGAGTTCGCCCGAGTCGTTGTCGGGATCGGCTGAGGCCCGCGATTCAGTCGGTCCCCCCGGGTGTTCCCGACCATCAGGACGAGTAAAATAGGGCCGCGATTCGTGAAGACAGAGTCGCGGAACGCATCAATTTCGCGCAGAACTGCCTCTAACAACGTTGGGAAACAGCTCATGCACCGATTCAATCTCTCCCTGATTCTCGTTACCAGTCTTGGGACACTCGGTTTTGGTAGCGTCGTCGAAGCGGCTCAAGAAACAGAGACCAAGAAGGTCGAGGCCCGCGGCTTGTCCTTCGAGATCCCGACGACTTGGAAGACTCGGAAGCCATCGAGCCAGATGCGCGTCCTGGAGATCTCAATCGATCCCGTTCGAGGCGATGACGAGCCCGCCTTAATTGCGATCTTCGCCTTCCCCGGCGGGGCCGGGTCTGTCTCGGCGAATGTCCAACGTTGGCAGAGCCAGTTCACCGATGCCAATGGTGCGAATCCGGCAATCAAATCAGAAACCGTGGATGCAACAGGTGGTCAAAAAGTGACCTTCGTAGAGACGGCAGGCCGTTATCGGACTTCGTTCCCAAATCAGGTTGATGAAGAGGGATATCGACTGCTTGGGGGTATTTTGCCGACCAACAACGTCGGTTACTTCATCAAGTTAGTCGGTCCTGATGCGACCGTCAAAGCCGCCCGACCCGCATTCAAGAAGATGCTCGAATCAATCAACTTAGATCGCTGATCACGTGAGAGAGCATTCGCGTCTGTGTTCATTGGTCAAACCATCCGAGGGATCAAGCAAGCGTTCGATACGAACGATTGCGACTCGGGACGCCAAGAGATCCCGCTGTTTTTTTCCGAGATGATCTCCTAATCCTTGGGATCGAGCGTCGAATCTTCTCTTGATCCCAAGACGCCCTCACTCCGAGGGCGGACGGGTCGTTGGAGAGATTACCGATGGAAGAAGTCAATACCTCGGCTTCGAAGCCGGAGCCGCCGTTGTTGGAACAAGTGACGTCAGGTCAATCAGGAGTCCTCTGGTTGATCGGATCGATTGGATTCACTATCGCGTCGATTGTCGTTTTGATTATCGGCGCGATCTATGAAAACCCCTTGCCGATTGTCACCGCTGTGCTCTGTATCCCTCTCGGCATTATCGGAGTAAGCGGTCTCTTTACCGTGAATCCTAACGAAGCCAAGGTCCTTCAGTTGTTCGGCCAGTACCGAGGGACTGTCCGGGCTGACGGTCTCCGGTGGGCAAATCCCTTAACGACAAAGAGAGCGATCTCAACCCGAGTCCGCAACTTCGAAAGCGGTCTCCTCAAAGTGAACGACCGCAATGGGAACCCGATTGAGATTGCAGCGGTTGTCGTTTGGCGGGTTGTCGATACTGCAGAAGCCCTCTTTCATGTCGATCGTTATGAGCATTTTGTCGAGGTCCAATCGGAAGCTGCACTCCGAAATCTAGCCTCCGTCTATCCTTATGACGCTCATGAGGAAGGGATCCTCTCGCTCCGAGGGACGACGTCAGAAGTCGCCGAGCACCTTCGGAATGAGATTCAAGACCGGCTCCAGAAAGCGGGCGTTGAAGTGATCGAAGCGAGGATCAGCCACCTTGCTTATGCCCCGGAGATCGCCGGTGCGATGCTCCAGCGACAGCAGGCTGACGCCGTGATCGCTGCCCGGCAGAAGATCGTCGAAGGGGCTGTGGGGATGGTGGAAATGGCCCTCTCCATGCTCACGAACCAAAAGCTTGTCGAGCTGGACAACGATAAGAAGGCGACGATGGTCAGCAATCTTCTTGTCGTGCTCTGCAGTGATCGAGCGACCCAGCCGATCGTCAGTGCTGGTTCGACGTCAAACTCAACGAAGCATGACTGAGGTTCGCAGCGCGATCCTGCTTCCATTATCGGCAATCGATTCTGGTTCGAGCAGTACCTCGGTTCCCTCCTCCGGTCCTCGGAGGAGGACGAGCCGGTCCGGTCGACCTCGGTCAACTTCGACTGGAGTCCGGACCCATCGGCCGTTCGATCGCGTCACGCAGTAAGCTCCCTGTTGATCCCACGTGACTGCCTCGGCCGGAATTGTGAGAACAGGATCATTCGATCCAGTCCGAACGATGACTTTCGCCTGCATCTCGGGGAGGAGCCCATCGGGAGTATCGTCCAGACTGATTCGTGCGAGAAAAGTCTGCCATTCACCAAAGTGCTTCCAGTCTGGGTGGGGCAAGAGACTGATCTTGCGGAGCGAACCAGAGGATTTATACCCCGGAAAGGCGTCGAACGTGATCCGGGCGGGTTGACCGAGTTCGAGAAAACGACGATGCCGTTCGTGGACTTCGATTTCGACTTCAAGCTCGTTGAGGTCAGTCAGGATAAAAAGTGTTAATCCTGTGTAGACTTCTGATCCTTCACGGATCTGATAGCGGTCTCCGTAGAATTGATCCATGAACAAGACACAACCATTGTGCGGAGCGACGATTGTGCAGAACTCGATTTGCTCGCGAATCTTGTCTGCACGTTCCTTGGCGGATTGAAGACGATCCTCAGCGTAACCGAGTTCTGCCTCCGCCTGTTCGAGTCTGATCTCGAGCGTCCTGATCTGCTTAGGGGCCTCGAATTCTTGAAACGTCTCCAAATCAATCCGAGCTTTTTCAGTTTCCACTTCTGCTCGAAGTTGCTCCAGTTCGTCGCGTTGGAGATCAGCGCTCGAAATGTAACCGAGTGGTAACATCTCCCGAGACCAGTCGCTGACGTCTTCAGCCCGTGCCAATCGGGTCTGTGCGAGAGTTAAGGCCACGTTTTTCTCTTTTGCGATCCGAGTCCGCTCCCCCTCACGATAGGCCAGAAGCTCAATCTGATTCACTTCAACACTGAGTTGGGCGCGGGCGAGATCGGATTGAGCCCGATCGACTTCCAGAAGTTGAAGTCGGAGGGCTTCTTGATAGGCCGAAGAGTCAAGTCGGCAGAGGACGTCTCCTTCGTGGACATTGGTGCCTTGCGGGATCACTTCGAGGATCGGTGCGGGAGGCGCCGGGCCGAAGACGCCCGGGAAACTCGGTAAGCCCCGAAGTTGCTCGACCTTAGCCTTGACCAGCGACTGGTCCACAGAAGTGACCGGACCACCGAGCACGATCGATTCGTCAACAATCGCTAATGCGATGGTGCCGACACCGCTTCCTTCCCATTGCTCGGATGGTTCAGAACTACTCCGGAATAATTGAATCGCTGGGATTAGAAGTAAACTCAAAGTCGTGAGGAGTCCCGCAACCCACTTGAGCCCAATGAACCAACGTCGGTTCTGGCATCGACGGACCAACATGACGTTCAAACCTCAGGATCCGTGGAGAGGGAATCCGAATTCATTCGTCGACTATAACAGGCCTCTGACGCCTGTCAATGACATCGGCGTTCATGGATCGGTATTCCTAAATTTGAACGGTCTCTGCATCTGGGAGTTGTCACTCGAAACCGGTCGTGTGACAACATTCGAGTTGATGCATCGAGTGATCATCAGCGATCGGATTGGATAATATTACCGATCAAGGCGAGGCAACTGGGGTGTTGACCCAAGTTCGTTCCGCATGGGCTTTGAGGACGCCATCTGCGACGATCTGTGCATTAAGTCCATCAAGGAAGCTCGGAATTGCTTGTCGACCTTCGATAATTGCCGAAACGAACTCGAAGACCAGGTCGTAACGGAAGACGGTCGCAGGCGCTCCCTCCAATGGATCGCGTGGACTCGAGGCCGGTTTCAGGAATGAAGCAGGTACCGGCTCGGGCTTGAGGTCGTTCCCGGTTGTCCCGATCAGGATCGTATTCGGCTCATGGAGTTGGTAGACCGCCGATCCTTCAGCAGCGTTGATTTCGGCCCACTCGTGACCGAACCCATTCCGATGGTAGCCTTTCGCGAGGGTTGTCCCCTCCCAGACTCCTGTTGCTCCCGACTCGAACTCGCCGATGATTGCCGACCAGTCGTCGACCTCGGAGGGAGGACAGGGGTCGCCGGAGGCGTTCTGATCGCGGGGAGCAAATTGGGCGACCGCGCCAGTGACTCGGGCGATCGGACCGAGCAAGCCAATCGCGAAGTCAATCCGATGGATCGTCATGTCAAAGAGGTCACCGGCTCCTGCTCTCGACTTATATTGCCGCCATCCCCAACTAGTCTCAGGCCAGTCCAGGAATCGTTGAGAGCGGAAGTGCCGGGGCTCGCCGAGTATTCCTGATTTCAGGAGGTGGTCCAAGTAGCGCATCGACGGCGCAAATCGATAGGTAAACGCCGTCATGTGGACCACACCGTTGTCCCGAGCAGCCTCGTACATTTCTTTAACTTGCTTCGCATTAAGCGCAAGCGGTTTTTCACACATCAGATGTTTACCCGCTTGTGCCGCCGCAATGGACTGCGCGTGGTGAAGGTCATTCGGTGTCGCAATAATCAATGCGTCGACCTCAGGGTGGTTGATCACTTCGAGGGCATCAGTCGACGTGAATTTAAGCCCCCAGTCCCTCTCTCGTTGTTTGAGGAGGTCGGGATTGAAGTCACAGGCCGCGACGAGTTCGGCACGGGGATCGAGCCTGATCCCCGGAACGTGGTGATAATCGCTGACGGCACCGGCGCCGATGATGCCGATCCGGATCGGAGGTTGTTTTGCTTTGATGGTCGTCATCGTGAGTACTCGATCAACCTACACCAGTGTATGTTGAAATTGTTTTTTCGTAATCGGGGTCGAAGATTGAGAGTCATCTGGCTCCGATTCGGCAACCAACAGATTTTCAATTGGAGTGATGACTGTGTGCGACTAGCGAACCGCGCGGTTCGCTAGTCGCACAGGGTTGACGGGAGGACCATGCTCCGTTCGGTTCAATCCAACTCGAGCGTCACTCGCTCGATCGTCCCGGTGAACGCGAAGGGGAGCTTGTCCTCGTAGGTCCGACTCACCGGGGAGAGCGTGTCCATGCCGACGTCGAGCGACTCGACCCCGAATCGTGAGGGGACCTGACGGGGCACACGTCCCTTGCCGACCTGCTTGCCATCGACGAACAAGGCGACAGAAGCCGGGCCGCCCGGGCGATCCGCCTCGTTGACGAACTCCATCCGGATCTCGGCCGGGCCGGCCGCCAGCGCCCCATCGCCCGAGATTGTGGTCCGTTCGGTGTCGAAGTAGTTGTAGTGATAAGTCAGCGTGCCGTCCTCGACGCAAAGCGACCACCCGGCTGTGTCGCCTCCCATACAGAAGAGGACACCTTCGGCACCCTCCTCAGGGATCTCGGCATTGACGCTGATGGCATGCGAAGCGCTCGAAGTCTTCGGGGCGCTGCCTTCAGGTAGGCGAACCATACCAGGATAAAACGTCAGCGTCTTTCGACCGGCGAAGAAGCTGGGTCTGAGAGTTACGTCGGTCCGCTCAACGAATCGGTCGTCGAGCGGGAGCACGTTGAAGCGGGTCGCCTGGGCAACAAAGACGCTCTTAAGCTGCTGGAGCTTGGCCGTTTGCGCGTCGGCGAGGTCCTGGGCCTGGCTGAAGTCCTCGGCGATGTGGTAGAGCTCCCATTCGTCTTCGTCGAACGCGAAGGAGCCGGCGTTCTCCCAGGGCAACCGGCCGTGGCGGGCGCAGGCGTACCAGCCGTCGTAGTAAACGCCGCGGTTGCCGAACATCTCGAAGTATTGGGCCACCTTACGGGTCGGAGTGTCAGCGTTTGCCTCGTCGAAGGTATAGGCCAAACTCACCCCCTCCATCGGCTTCTGCGAATAGCCGTCGAGGCTGTTCGGTTCGGCGATGCCAGCGACCTCAAGGATCGTCGGTGCGATGTCGATCGCGTGGTGGAATTGCGGCCGCAGCCCACCTTCGTCGGTGATCGTCCCTGGCCAGGAGATGATCATCGGGTTGCGGGTGCCGCCGAAGTGGCTGGCGACCTGCTTGGTCCACTGGAAGGGCGTGTCGCCGGCCCAGGCCCAGCCGACGGCGAAGTGTGGCGACGTGCCAGGCTTGCCGATCTCGTCGATCCGCTTGAGCATCGTCTCGACCTCGGGCTGGATGCCGTTGAGCGACATCATCTCGTTGATGATGCCGTTGAGCGTCCCCTCGGCACTGCATCCGTTGTCACCAATGAGGTAAAAGACCAGAGTGTTTTCTAGCTCGCCCATGTCTTCGACCGCGTCAACCAACCGACCGACCTCGTAGTCGGTATGCTGAAGGAAGTCGGCGTAGTTCTCCATCTCTCGGATCATGAGCCGCTGGGCCTCGGGAGACTGCTCCTCCCAGGCCGGGATCTCCGCCGGTCTCGGGGTGAGTTCTGTCCCGGGCGGGATGATGCCCATCTCCAACTGGCGCCGGTGGACAACCTCGCGGTATTCGTCCCAGCCCATGTCGAACTTGCCCTCGTTCTTCCCCCGCCAGTCGAGCGGCGGCTGGTGCGGGGCGTGGGCTGCGCCGGTGGAGAAGTAGG
>CAZEAN010000146.1:0-14275 GCA_964510225.1 uncultured Isosphaeraceae bacterium | reverse complement strand
GTTGCCCGACCCACGACCGAGAACGCGCGGTTCGTGCGACCGGTCATATCATTCGCAGTGCTCGGAATGATGTACCTCTGAGCTGAACCTGGGGAAATATCGCTGACGGGCCGGAAGGTGGCGATGTCGGTAGTACCATCACCGTCGTAGTCGGCCGGCGCTGGATTATCGAGTCCGCCAGGACCTCCGAAGAGCACAGTGATTGTCTCTTCAAAGCCGCTCGAAGAGAGGAGAATGGTCCAATTCGACGAATCGGGAAGCCCGTCGTTGTTTGAGTCGAACGAGTTGTCGAATACGGCGGGGTCAGCGATGTCATCACCGTCAAAGTCACCGTCGACCGGAACCTGTGTTTCAACAGTTCCTACTTCGAAGGTCAGTGTTTCTTCACTGCCAGTAATGTTGATCTCGAAGACACCGACACCGAGGTCGATATCGAACTGGTAGACGCTGACATCGGAGATTCCATCGCCGTTGTAATCCGCCGGAGTCAGAACTCGATTGAACTGGCTCGTTGCTTCACCAGTGCCGACGTTTCCGACCAAGTCCTCAATGGAGGTCTCATCAATCGTCAGGACGAAGAGGCCTTGAGCCTCGGTTGAGGTCGAAAGACCAGCAATCTCGAATTCTGTTCCGGCATCTCCAACTTCATTGATTGTGATGCCGTCGAGTGAGACTGGATCTCCGTTGAGAGTCAAGCTAACCGCGTCGGTCGTGAACGAATCCACAACGATCGGTTTGTTAAAGATAACTGGAACCGTTTCAACCGGAAGTCGGGCAATCGATGGATTGACGATATCCTGGATTTCCGGTGGCAGCGTATCGAGCGTGAAGCTCGCGGAATCACTGCCGGCTGAATCCCCGACGTTCCCGATTAAATCTTCGATCCCAGTCGGATCAATCGTGACCGTGTAAACACCATCAAGGTCAGTCAACGTTCCCAGACCTTCAACATCGAATGTGATCTCATCGACTTGAACGATGGAAACGTCGTCAGTGATTGGAATCGAACTACCTTCGAGTTCCAACATGACGTTGGCTGTTGTAAATGTGCTTCCTACAATTGGCTCACTAAATGTGACCCCTACAGGTCCCAGCGGTTGGTTGGATACGGCTGGATCAATCAGAACATCGACGACATCTGGGCCATCAACGTCAAGCGTTGCAGAGAAAATTAAACCGTCTCGGGTGTCGCCAGTGCTTGGCGGAAGACCGTCACCAAAATTGGGATCACCCTCGTAAGTTCCGACAAAGTTAGCCACATTTGCCTGGGGAACTACGAAAGAAACGAGATCGACAAATCCTTCTCCAGTGACGCCAAAACTGTCCGCATCGGCGAAGACGCCGCTTGGTGCGAGTTGGGCAAGAAAGATGTCGCTAAGTCCCGCTGGCACTAGGATTTCTTCACCAAAGCCAGGGTTAACGTCGAGCGGTGCGGAGAAGTTACCGCCATAGGTGATGGTGCCGTTTGAATCGACATCAAGACCGACAATTGCGTTTGGTAAGGCATTCCCGAAGCTGACGGCAAACTCGCTCTCCAGGTCTTGCCCGAACTTTGCAATAAAGACGTCAATGTCGCCAGCAGAAGTCAGCGTTGTACCATCGATCGTCAGCGTCTCTTCAAAGTGACCACCGACGATAATATCTGGTGTTGCTCCTTCGGTTGGATCAAAGGTGAGTTCATTGACGTTGTCAAATCCGAGCCCACCAAACTGGAAAACATCGACGAAATTTCCGGTCGCATCAACATTTAGCAGGAATCCGTCATCTTCGCTATCAGTCGAAGTGAGGATCGTTTCACCTGCACCCGACTCGAAATCGACTGCGCCCGTGAAGCTTCCGCCCACGAAGAGATCGCCATTTGGCGTCACGACAAGCGTACTTGAACCGACGCTGTCACTAGGGTCGGTGGCTTCTACCGAGCCCGCAAAGTCGAAGGTAAAATCGCTCTCAAGCTTGACATAATAGGAGTTGTTAAGACCATCGGCTCCGAGGATGAATTCCCCAGCCGAGGGATCAAAATCAGTCGGGGTTTGGAGGACCCCGGTCAAGGCAACCGAGCCATCCGCTCCCAGCGTGACGGCACTCGGTGTGTTGTCGGTCGGCTCACCACTGGAGGCAATAAACTGAGCGATGTCTCCAGTAAAGTCGCCATTGCTGTCGTATGATGCTACGAAAGCACCATTGTTCGGCAGGTTTTCTACTTCCGTGTCGGAAGGATCAAGATCAACGCCAGGCGTACCGGTCCCAGCCACGTAAGTGGTACCGTCGTCGGCAACCGCGAGCCCGGTAATTCTTAAGTCATCCAAGGTCGGACGAGTGAATTGACGTGCAAAAAGCAATTCACCAGTCGGACTGTAGGCGGCGAGGAAGCCGTCACCTACCAAGTCCAATCCGCTGCCGGTACTGGTGAGTTCGAGAGTCGTTGCACTCGGATCAAAATCAACGGTTCCTACAAAATTTCCCGCAATGTAGGTGTTGCCCGCTCCGTCAGTCCCCACCGCTGCTGGGGTAAAACTCGTTGTTGAGGTGAGTTGGCCGGCGAAGAGGACGTCGACGGTAAGGAAGGTCCTGTTCTCAAGACCCTCGACGACGGGGCGTCGCGAGGTCTTCGGGCTTCGGAAGGCGTGTTGTCTGGCCATTAGCGTTGGTAGCTCCGATTCCGATGAAGTCGCTTCGTTTCGAGGTCACCGCCCGTACATCCCATTCCCGGATTCTCAAGCCAGGGCAATCGAGATAACCAAGGGATTCGACACTAGTAATGTCGTTGTAAATCAATCCCCGGGATACCAGTTCGGGATGATTGAAGCGCCCATTGCGATCTCGAATCCAGGATTCACAATCATTCCTCTGGAACAATACAATATCTGATCCCTTCTTGGGGTGTGTAGAAAAAAAAGGCAATTGACACGTGGTCGCGTCGGTTCGGCAACCTAACACTATAACAATCACGCAAACCTTGAGGGCAAAATAGGTAATCAAGACGCATCAATGATTATCTTTTCCGTCGAATTAAGCAGGGAGTGTAACCGAATGGAATTTAAAGCGTTACGGTACTAATACAACAATGCAGTCAAGATTTGGCGTATGACCTAAGCTGCTCTACGGCGAGTTTAGCAATATTAAGACGCCCACCGCTGATGCTTGACATCACCTGATGATCGGAACTAGAATTTTTTTCTAAATCCGGTTCAAGAAGTTCCACCTGGAAGTCTTGACCAGCTCTTGAGGCTACCTCGACGAAGATTCTCATTTTCGATTGCTCGAAACAATCGGTGAGCGATTCGGGTGTTCGGGTTGCGTAATCGTCTACTTTTTGGCCACCTTATCAAGGCCTCAGCATTCGACGGTTCGCAGGGTTTGCGAAACCGGGGTGTGCCGAACACGCTCCGGAGGAATTCATGAGCGTTGATCTTGTTCGAATAATTGATAGTATTCATCGCGAAAAGAACATTCCTAAAGAGAGTTTGATTGAGGCAATTCAGTCTGCGCTCACCACAGCTGCACGCAAGCACTACCCTGATGCCACTGAAATTGAGGTAGTCTTCGAGCCCGATTCTGGCAAACTATCTATCAACCGGGACGGGCAAGCTGTCTCACCAAGTGAATTCGGGCGAATCACAGCGCAGACCGCCAAGCAAATTATCTTTCAGAAGTTTCGTGAAGCTGAGCGTGACACGCTCTTCGAAGAATTTGAAGAGCAACGCGGCGAGATGATCACAGGTACAGTACAACGGTTTGATGGCGGTGCAGTTACAGTCAATCTCGGGAAAACAGACGCACTATTACCCAAGAGTGAGCAAATCGCAGGCGAGTCCCACCAACCCGGAGAACGGATCCGGGCTGTCGTTCTTGAGGTTCGGAAAGTCGGTCAGCGCGTTAAGATCATCTTGAGTAGAACGCATCAGGATTTTGTCCGTCGCCTCTTTGAACTGGAAATCCCCGAAATCGCTGATCAAACGATTCAGATCCGTGGAATTGCGCGTGAGGCAGGTTATCGCTCTAAGGTCGCGGTGAGTTCCTCCGACCAGAAGGTAGATGCAGTTGGCGCATGCGTGGGTGGTCGGGGGACCCGAATCAAAAGTATCGTCGATGAATTAAGCAACGAACGGATCGATATTGTCCGATGGAACGAATCGCTCCAAGTCTTGATCCGTAACGCGCTGCAACCTGCTGAAATTGAAGAGGTACTGCTTTGTAATCTACTCGATCGTGCGATTGTACTTGTTCGCGATGACCAACTCTCGTTGGCAATTGGACGTCGTGGGCAAAATGTACGGCTCGCCTCCAAGCTTGTCGGTTGGAGCGTTGAGATTATGACCGCGGAGGAACTCGACGAGGTAATCGATCGAGCGGTCAATCATTTCTCACAACTGGAAGGCTGCACCCCTGAAACCGCAAATCAGCTCGTTGAACAAGGGATTCTGAGTTACGAAGACCTCTCGATGATGGAAGTCTCTGATCTCGTCAATACGATCGATGGGCTTGACGAGACTCTTGCCACTGCTCTCGTTGCAGAGGCAGATGCCCGGCATGAAGCCAAGGAGCAGGAAGAAACTCCTCGACGAAAAGGTGGCCGATCGGCTGTCGAAGGACTCGCGAGTCTGTCGTCTAGTGACGGTGCGAAAGATGTCAATTCGAAAGGTGACGGTGTAACTCCAGAAAGCGACGCGACGCTACTGCCTACCGCTCCATCAACAGGGGAGTCTGTATTGGATCGCCTCCGAGCCCTTGATGACTCCACTCCAAGTGCCCTGCCAAATGATCTACCAGGGGACGAGCCTCTCGGCGAAGAGGATTCGGCAACCGATACCAAAACTGATCTTGAGGCCAACCCGTCGACCGCTGACTCATCTACCGACCTGAAAGATTTGTTGGGTACTGACCCTCCTGATCATACTCAAACCACAACTGAGTCAGCCGAAACCGATCTCGAAGGATCTTCTGCATTCAGCTCAGTTGAATCCTTACTGTCAAAACCAACACCACCCTCGAACGAAAGCTCGCTCGCCGAAGGGGCAAATTCGAGAATTGACAACACCGAACCTCTGGAATCGACTCAAGCCGACTCGACTTCCGATTCACCCACGCTATCAGAGTCTTCGGAATCACAACTACCTACTGGAGATGATGGATCAGAAACCGACGATATCACGAGATCTTTGTCCAGAACGTCCGAGCTTGAAATCGAATCCAAGACATCGACCGAGCCCTTGACTCCTAACGATTCGGGATCGGCGACACTCGAGGAAACAGAGGATTATCCCCCGATGGATCAAGAGCAATCATGAGTCTCGCGACGGGCCTAAGCCGGCCGTCGCGTCTCGGGTACCTTCTTATGCCCTCCTCTTAGCCTACTCTGGTCGATTGTGGTTCTGAGAGTATCAAGAACCTAACACCAGACCAGCGGGCTCGGAGAAAAGGGCTGGCGGAGGTGTTCGGTCGGGACCACAATACCGTCCAAATTGTCGATCGAGCGACATTCGATCGGCGATCCAAGCTACTGAGGAGGAATCGTTGAAGATCCGCGTCCACGTGTTGGCTAAGGAACTTGGGCTCGAAACTCAGGAACTAATCGATCGCATCCAGGGATGGGGCCTGGCGGTCAAGCCCAGTGCCCTAGCTGGTGTGGATCACGAAACCGCCGATGATATCCGACGGCGAAGCCGTGACTCGAACGAACCTCAACCCAGCAAAAGCAGTCCTGTAGAAGCTCCGACTCCAAAATCCCTCTCCCCCACACCTAAGTCCCCGACTGCGGAGGCTCGCGCCATCAGCCCTGCCCACGTGTCGAACCGGCCCTCGGGCGATCACTCGTCCGCGCCGAACCAGCCGACACAATCGTCGGCCAACGTCGCGCCAGGTACTGCTGCCGCCCATAAAACGGAACCGGAACCGGCCTCGACTTCGGGACGTCCCGAGCCTGCCCCGGCTCCCTCAACGACGACGCCATCTTCGAGCGGTCTTGAACGACCTTCGGAGCCCCCTGCTGAGCCTCCACGTCCTGATCCTCGGCTTGCAGGACCACCTCGTGGGGCGACTTCGCCACCAAAGGCAAATGCTGGAGATCTGAGTCCTCGAGGGTCCGCAGACGCTCGGCCTCCTTCCGACTCTCCGCAGCAGCGTAGTCCGAGCCGACAAGGTGGGGGTGGAGGACCTCTGGCTGGTCACACCAGAATGGGCCGTCCCGGTGGAGACTCACCGACCGGTGCGGATCGACCTATTGGGACGTCAGGGCCAGCTCAAAACGCCTCAGGCGGGTCCGAGAATCGGCAACGGTCTTTGGATGGAGGACAGCCGCCGCGTAAATCCCATGATCGACAAGATTACATGAGTCCTTCAGGGACGCGCACTTCCTCAGGGGGACCCAATCGCCAGTCTCACCAATCGCATCGACGCGACGGTGCGACGACCACCCAATCGAACGCAGGGGGAGGTAATCAGGGACCCCGACGGGATGGCCAACGATCCGGTAGTGGACGTCCATTGCCTCCGTTGGCTTCTGGCGGAAGCAATGCAGGTCGGCCCCTGCCACCAGTCGCTTCCGTCGGTAATGCTTCGGGACGACCACTACCTCCTGTAGCGCAGTCATCTGGTCAAGGCAAACGTACCGGTGGTCCCGGTGCAACTCCACCCCGTCCAAGTGAAGGAGCGGCGGGGAGTGGTTCGAATCGATCGGTCCAGCCTGAGAAACGCTTCACTCGTGAGCAGATGTTGGAGATGAAGCGGCGGGGACAAATCGGCAACTCCCCTGCTGGTCGTGCTCCGGCTAGTGCGCCTCCTCGGGATGGTTCTGGTGGACCAGAGAAAGAGACCAAGGCTCCACCAACAGGACCTAAGGACCGGCCGCAACGCGGTATCGAACCGCCCGTTGGTCCGACAGCGGCTCCCAGCACCCGTGGCAGTTCGACTCCTGGTCGTGGCCGCTACGAGACTGACGATGAAGAGCGTCGGGGTAAGGGTCCTGGGGGACGACTCGGTGGTGCAACCGACCGAGCCGGGCGACGCGCAAAACGGCAAGAACGTGCCAAGGATCGGGTTACGTCGCCGATGCCTGCGGTCGCGCTCTTGGATGCAGACGATGACGGTGGACGCCGTCGAGGTCCCAAGAAACGCCAACATCGACAGTCGACTGTTGCCCCTCGGAAGACGAGTGCGACAATCGAATTGCCAATCACCCTCCGTTCGCTTTCTGAAGAAATCGGCATCAAGGCAAACCAGCTGATGCGGAAAGTGATGGAGATTACGGGCGAGCTCGCCTCGATCAATGAGACGATCGACGAAGAAATGGCGATGGAACTCGCTCTCGAGTTTGGTGTAGAGCTGGCGATCGCCCAACCTGAGACTGCCGAAGATCACTTCGACAAACTCTTCGAAGACGCGTCTCAGGAATCTGACGGTGATGAAAACGCACTTGAACTTCGGCCTCCCGTCGTCACCATCCTCGGCCACGTCGACCACGGAAAGACTTCGCTCCTCGACTACATACGAAGCGCTAATGTAGTTGCTGGTGAATCTGGAGGGATCACGCAGCACATCGGCGCGTATCAAATCGAGCATGAAGGGCGAAAAGTCACGTTCGTCGATACGCCCGGTCACGAAGCATTTACGGCGATGCGAGCCCGCGGGGCGAACGTCACCGATATTGCTGTGATCGTAGCGGCGGCGGATGACGGCGTGATGCCCCAGACTAAAGAAGCGATTGCCCACGCCAAGGCAGCTGGCGTCCAAATCGTTGTCGCTTTGAATAAGATCGACCTGCCGGGAGCGGAGGACAACATCAACCGGATCCTCGGGGAGCTAAGCGCCGAGGAATTGATTCCGGAAGAATATGGCGGAGATGTCCCTGTAGTCCGAACCTCGGCGATTTCGGGCCAAGGTATCGATGAACTCTTAGAGTATCTCGCCACACTGGCTGAGATTAACGGTTACAAGGCAAACCCCAGTCGCCCAGCGACGGGGACATGCCTGGAATCGGAACTCTCCGAAGGTCGAGGTGTGGTCGCGACTGTCCTCGTCCAGGATGGGACCCTAAAGGTTGGAGACACAGTCGCTTGTGGAGAAGCCTTCGGGCGAGTCCGGGCACTCCGAAATGATCAAGGTCGATCGATCTCCGAAGCCGGTCCTTCAACTCCGGTGGAGATCTCGGGGCTTGACGCTGTCCCCACGGCAGGTGAGAAGTTTGCTGCCTTGGTCGACATCGCAAAGGCCCGCGAGGTCGCAGAGACGCGTCGAACTCGGACCCGAGGCGAAACGCTCGGTGAATCACCTGCCATTACGCTGGAAAACCTTTACAGCAAGATGGCCGAGCACAAGGTCAAGAGTCTGAACGTCATCCTTAAGGCTGACGTTCAAGGATCGCTCGAAGCCTTGCTCAAAGAACTTGAGAAGCTCGAAAATGATGAGGTTCCTATCCGAGTCCTCCTTAGAGGTGTCGGTGGAATCTCGGAGAGCGACGTGATGCTCGCCGACGCCAGCGAAGCGATCGTGATTGGGTTCCGTGTCGCGCCCGAAGATCGAGCGATCACACTTGCCGATGAGAAGAAGATCGAGATCCGGCGTTACGACATCATTTATCAGGTCACAGATGAGATCAAGCAGGCGATCGAAGGTCGGCTCGAACCAGAAATTAAAGAGCATCACCTTGGCCGCGCTGTAGTTCGACAGACCTTTAAGATCTCTGGGGTCGGAACGGTCGCCGGCTGTTTCGTAACTCAAGGGACGATTCAACGAAACGCTCAAGCTCGAATCATTCGCGAGGGTCGGGAGATTTATAAGGGCACGCTCGACGCACTAAAACGCTTTAAGGATGATGTCCGCGAGGTTCGTGAGAACTTCGAATGCGGTATCAAGATCGCAAAATTCGACGATATCAAAGTCGATGACGTGATCGAAGCATTCCGACTCGAAGTGATCCGACGGACCCTCTAAGCTCCGAGATCTTTCTCATCAACAAATCGTCTGGAGGTCGCGTAAGTGACCTCCAGACGATCTATTAGTTGGGCCGACCCGGAGCTTGGCTTGGTGGTTCTTGATGATTAACCCTTCTTCGACTGTAGAACCGAGACAGCTATCATGCCATCACACCGAGTCGAAAGGGTGAGCGAAGCCGTTCGTGAAGTCGTGTCTTCAGCCGTCCTCTTCGAGGTGTCTGACCCTCGCGTGAAAGGAGTGACGGTCTTGGGTGCCGAGGTCACTCCAGATCTCAGGAGCGCAACGGTCCGCGTCTCAGTTATGGGGGAGGACTCCCAGCAGCGTCTTGCACTCCGGGGCCTTCGATCGGCGGCTGGCTTCCTCCAATCGCGTGTCGCCGCTCGACTCCAGACGCGCTACACACCGACACTCCGCTTCGAACTCGACCAAGGCGTCAAGCACTCGGTTTCCATGTCAAAACTGATCGACCAGGTGCTCGCAGAAGATCGCCGGCTCGATGAAGAACATGGCCAACGGTCGATCGAAGCTAAAACTGATGAGCACCCAAACCCTTCTGGACCAGAGTCGGAACAAACTCGGGTGTCAACCGGAGAAAGTCTCCCTCGAGTAGAACAAAGCGATTAGTCAGACTCGGCCTCCGTCGATTCCTGGTTTTTGAGCATCCCACAGTGATCTGACCTGCCCACAGACATGAATGCTCACAATCTGTGAGACGATGGTTAAAACAGATTACAGACAGTTAAGTTCGACGGGGCTACACCAGATTTGAACGCAACTCATCCCCACAAAATCCGCATCCGACCGTGCTCGCACCGGGAGTCCCATGGCCGCATCGAGTAAAGCACAACTCCTGGAGAAATTCCAGAACCAGCTCGTCCGACGTTACAAACCAACCTTATGGCAGTCAAAGCGAACCGTCCTTGAAGCGGTAGTATTTGGGATCTGCCATGAAGAGTCAACCCTCGAAGAAGCTGAGGAAGCGCTCGCGCGGTTGCGTTCCGCTTCCTTCGATTGGAACGAACTTCGGGTCAGCTCGGTCTCGGAAATCGAAGAACAACTTAACCCTCTCGCAAAAGCCGAGCTTAAAGCACAACGCATAAAGAAATTTCTATTACAACTGTTTAGCAAGACCTACGGTTTCGATCTCGAAAAGCTCGGTAAGAAACCGCTTAAGGAAGCAGTCCAGGTTCTTCAGAGCTTTGAATCATCAAAATCTGACTTCGTGATTGCGACAGTAGTCCAGCAATCACTCAGCGGCCATGCTATCCCGCTTGATGCTCTGAAACAACGCTGCCTTGAGCGCCTAGGCGTTGCCGATCCAGGCACGACTTCACGCGAAAGTCGTCCTGCCTTGGAACGTGCTGTCCCGAAACAGCGGGGGCCCAAATTTGCTGGGCTGCTTGAAGCCTTGGTTCACGACGTTTGTCACTTCGAAAGCCCGGATTGTGCTTCCTGTGCTCTGACCAAGACTTGTCCTACTGGAACCGGGGAACTCAGCACAACTCCAACTACCGAACGAGCCGCAAAGCGGCTTGTCACGCCCCAACCAATTGCTAAAGACAAAATAAGTCCGATCACTAAGTCAGATAGTGAAGCTACGAACAACTCCACACCACCTCCGGCACGGAAGCCACGCACGAAGAAATCATGAAAAGGGTCAATTCATTACCCTTTTTTTGAATCCGAGCTTTTTTTTTGGCGAACTACTAGACGGACACCGTACGAAGCATAAAACAGTATCGGCACGGTGGATATCACGCATTCTTCTTGTGATGTTCCAACACCGGTCCAACACTTGCACAACTCAATCACCTAGGAGTTTTCAGATGCGCACGATCGCCACTCTCGCACTCACACTCGTTCTTTCGGCCAACGTTTTCGCCAACAGCCAAGCCAAGGATATCGTTGGTACCGCCGCCGGCAATGAAAGCTTCAGTACTCTTGTTGCTGCAGTCAAGGCTGCTGGCCTGGTCGAAACTCTTCAAGGTGATGGTCCTTTCACCGTTTTCGCTCCAACCAACGAAGCCTTTGCAAAGCTGCCCGAAGGTACTGTCGAAGAACTTCTAAAGCCGGAAAACAAGGAAACATTGGTCAAAATCCTGACCTTCCACGTCGTACCAGGTAAGGTAATGGCCAGCCAAGTAGTGACTCTTGATGGCAAGATGGTTGAAACAGCAGCCAAGATTAAGGCTCCGATCAAGGTCAGCAACGGAACCGTCATGGTTGGTAAGGCAAAAGTCATTAAGACTGACATTGAATGCACCAACGGCGTCATTCACGTCATTGACACGGTCCTCCTTCCTCCGACCGAGTGAGTTATTCAGACAGTCAGTGTTATTTAGTGAAGGTTAGGATTTGAAAACTAAAGCTTGGCCAACAAGGTGTTGGCCAAGCTTTTTTTGTGTAACGTTGTTGAGTGCGTTAGGTCTGCGTTTAAGAACTTGACGATGGCTACCTTGAGAGTAGATAGTGTGTCAACTCCACCTGCAATCGTTTAAACCAGTCCCGTCCCGGCAAGACTTCATAGAAGAATCGCGTGTACATTACATGATTTGGCATCTTCAAATTCGGCCGATTTCGAACATTGTTGATCTTGAAGGACAACGGATTGAAACCGAAGCACGGGCTTTGTACCCGAATACATCTTGGCAAATTCAGTCGTCACAGGGATTCTTGATCGAAGGTGATCTGGAGCTAGAAGCTCTCGTCGACGCCGCTGAGTCAGTGCTGGTAGATCCAGTCGCTGAACAATACACCATTCTCCCCTCTCATCCAGGCGTACTGCGCGAACTAGAAAAAGGTTCGAAACATACTCAAACTGTGCATGTGCTGCCACTTCCTGGAGTTACCGATCCGGTCGCTGAGAGTGCACATGGGATCTTTCGAGCGCGTGGTCTTAACGTTACCGAAGTCCGTTCAGTCCGTAGCTTCGAGATCGACGGGCCGGAACCACTGATCAAGCAGCTCATGACACGTTCAATCGCCAATGAAGCGGTGGAACAGGTAATCTACGGAACGCTTATGCTTGACCACCTCGGTGGTGGCCATCCTTACCAGTTCGAATTGATCGGAATTCCGATTCGAGAGATGAACGATTCCGACCTCGTGAAGCTCAGCCAGGGGGGTCAGCTCTCTCTTAGTCTCGATGAAATGAAGACCGTCCAACGTCACTTTGACGACCTTGGTCGTGATCCGACAGATGCTGAACTTGAGACGATTGCTCAAACCTGGAGTGAGCACTGTTCTCACAAGACGCTCCGTGGTCGAGTCCGTTTCGGTGGGGAGGAAATCGACAATCTCCTCAAGCGGACAATCTTCGAAGCAACGGATCAACTCAGTCCCGATTGGCTTGTCAGCGTCTTTGAAGACAACGCAGGTGTCATTGAATTCGACGAACATGTCGACGTCTGTTTCAAGGTCGAGACGCACAATCACCCCTCCGCTATCGATCCCTACGGCGGTGCCAATACTGGACTCGGAGGAGTGATCCGGGATCCGATGGGCACCGGCCTTGGCGCAAAGCCAATCTGTAATACTGACGTCTTCTGCGTCGCTCCACCAGACACCCCATTTGACCAACTCTCTTCTGGTGTTCTACACCCTAGTCGGATCTTGGACGGTGTTGTCGCCGGCGTCCGTGATTATGGCAATCGGATGGGAATTCCCACCGTCAACGGAGCGCTCTGTACGGATCACCGCTATCTCGCCAATCCCCTAGTTTTCTGCGGAACCGTCGGGACAATCCCGCGTGGAATGGCATCGAAAGAAGTTAAGTCGGGGGATCGGATTGTTGCGGTCGGGGGACGGACAGGACGTGACGGAATTCATGGTGCCACCTTCTCTTCTGCCGAACTTACCAGCGAGAGCGACTCACTTTCGGGTGGTGCAGTTCAGATTGGTAACCCGATCACCGAGAAAATGCTTCTCGACGTACTCCTCCAGGCGCGAGATAGGCGTCTGTATCGTTCTATCACAGACTGTGGTGCCGGTGGCTTCAGCTCGGCGGTCGGCGAAATGGGGGCGGGACTCGGGGCCTTAGTCGACCTCGATCGAGCACCGCTCAAGTATGAAGGACTTTCATACACAGAAATCTGGATTTCGGAAGCGCAAGAACGGATGGTCCTAGCAGTTCCACCCAGTTCTCTCGAAGCACTCATCGCTCTCTTTGAATCCGAGAATGTAGAAGCTACTGATCTTGGCGAGTTCGTAGATTCTGGACGGCTCACGCTCAGATATCAGGGGAACGTCGTTTGCAATCTCTCGATGGACTTTTTACATCACGGGAGGCCACGCGTTGTCCGCGACGCTCGTTTTAGTCCGCCCCCTCCAGCTCCGCTCCAGCTTCCAGATCGCAACCACTTAGGTGATCCGGAAGGATTCTATGCCCATGACTTATTAGTTCTTTTGAATAATTGGAATATCTGCTCTAAAGAATGGATCATCCGGCAGTATGATCACGAAGTTCAAGGACGAACCGTAATCAAGCCGTTGGTCGGTATCTCCGATGACGGACCGAGTGACGCCTCGGTCATCTTGCCGACTCGGGGATCGTACCGAGGACTCGCCATTGGTTGTGGGATCAATCCAAAACTGGGGGAACTTGATCCCTACGCGATGGCAGCAGCGGCCCTCGATGAGGCTGTCCGCAACGTTGTCGCCGTTGGGGCAGACCCCGAACGGATCGCGTTGCTGGATAACTTCTGTTGGGGGAACCCCGATCGACCAGAGACACTCGGTTCGTTAGTACTCGCAGCCGAAGCCTGCCGCGACCTGGCCATCGCTTACGGCACACCATTTATTTCTGGTAAAGACAGTCTCTATAATGAATATACCGACGATGGGAAACGCCTCTCAATTCCACCAACGCTACTGATTTCCGCGATCGGACAAGTCCCTGATGTGCGTCGCTCCGTAACAATGGACTTGAAAGAGCCGGGGAATCTACTTCTGCTCGTCGGACCGACTCACGATGAATTGGGTGGTGCCTATTGGGTCGCTGCCCGGGGTGGATCTGGGGGAAGCGTTCCTCGAGTGAACGCAGAGGAATCTCGAGAGACATATCGTAAACTCCACCAAGCGATCATTCGTGGGCTCGTGAGGTCGTGTCACGACCTCAGTGAGGGAGGTTTCGGGGTCGCGATCGCGGAAATGGCGATCGCCGGTAATCTGGGAGTGGATGCTTCACTTGCGAACGTTGCAACCTCACAAGAAGTCCGTCGAAACGATGTTCTTCTCTTCTCGGAATCAACATCTCGATTTGTTTTGGAGGTAGAGCCCGGTCAACTCGATGAACTCCTCACGACGATGGAAGGGGTAAAGCTCGGAACGATCGGTTCAGTGGTCG
>CAZEAN010000145.1:0-14345 GCA_964510225.1 uncultured Isosphaeraceae bacterium | reverse complement strand
TGACCTCGGTCGCATGGAGACGCACACCAACTTCAACGACCAGGTCACCGAGTACGCCTACGACCATCAAACGCCGAGCTGGGCCGGGTCCGCTGCGGCGTGAGGTTAGGCGGTTGATTCAACCCTAACGCCCCACCGACAACGTCCGAGCCGATGACAACTTAGGATTGATCTGTTACGGAATCCTCGTCTCCAGAAGCTGGTGGCTTGCCGCTCGCTGCCCAGGCGGTTTCTCACAAGCATCCTGATCCCACCTATAAGATACTTAGGCAGATTTCCTGATTGAACATTAGCGCAACGAAGAGAAACAGCTGGATTAATCATGCTTCCTCAATTCAAGGCCGACTATGTCAGAAGCCGACCGAACGCTTGAACCGCGCGGATTCCAAGGATCTGGGCACGGGCTTCAGCAGCGAGGAAGAGTGAACCGGTGACGACAATCAAACCCGCTTGTGGAGTAACAGAACGGGCCGATTGCAAAGCGGTCGACGGATCTGCCGCTAAGACCGGTTTGAGTGAGGAAAGCGACCCCACGAGCCCTGCAAGGGTTGCAGGCGCGATAGCGCGAGGGTTCTCAATGTACTGCGTGACGACGACTTGGTCGAAAAGTGGGAGCAATGCTTCAAGCTGTCCTTCGGCATCCTTGTCACGGCTGGTACTGAAGATCAGGGTCCGGGGAACCACAGGGAAACAAGTGAGGAGCGTCTCGGCAAGCGCCGCAGCAGAGGCGACATTGTGGGCACCGTCAATAATCGTCCACGGTTCGGTCCCCACAATCTCGACGCGAGCCGGCCATCGAACGTTCCGGATTCCTTCCTGAATCGTCGCCGATGACATCAGGAGGGAAGGATCGATCTCGCCGATCGCCTCCAACGTGGCGACAGCGACCGCAACGTTCTTTGCCTGGTGTTCACCAGGTAGCGGGAGCGGGAGCCGAAGTGTCCCACGTTCGGAACGCCATGTTCGTACCAACGCCTCACCATTGGTAGGACGCTCAAGAGGAAGTATTGGTGGTTGATAGTTGAGTTTGAAGTCAATATCGATCTCTCGGAGTCGTGATTTCCGTTGACGGGCCACCCATCGGATTGCCTCCCGAGGTTCAGGCTCGAGGACGCCTGAAACAACCGGCCGTCCTCGCTTGATGATCCCAGCCTTTTCGGTCGCAATCTGACCAAGGGTATTACCCAACTGTCTTGTGTGGTCGAGTGAGATCGAGGTGATCACAGACACAATCGGCCGGATTGCGTTCGTCGAGTCAAGCCTGCCACCCATCCCGACTTCCAGGACCACCACTCGACATCCTGAGCGTGCAAAGTAGAGCAGTCCCATTGCGGTGGTTATCTCGAAGAACGTGAGCCCTCGATCCGACCGATTCGCCAAACGCGCATCCGACTCGGCGACTAAGGGCTTGATCATCTCCACGAGCAACACGAGTTCGTCGGAGGCAATCGCTTCACCGTCGATCGTAAACCGCTCTTCAAAGCGATGGAGATGGGGTGACGTAAAGAGACCAACCCGGTGGCCCCCGGTCTTCAAGACAGAGGCAATCAAGGCCGCCGTCGACCCTTTCCCCTTCGTACCGGCGAGGTGGATGATTCCGTACTGTTTCTGTGGGTCCCCGAGGCGCTTCAAGAGCCAGCGGATTCGATCCAATCGGAGTTCCTTCAATCCACTCCGCGAAGGCATCCCGAGTCGCTCGTAGTTCAAGCGACCATAAAGGAATTCCAAACATCCGTCGTAAGCCTCAGGCATCACTCTTGTCTGCTTAGTGTCCTGTAGTTTGGGGATGCCTCACGCACCTGGTCCCGCGCACAGATTGAAGATAACGTACCCGAATTGCGCTGGCGAACCAAACGCCTTGGACCAGCTCCTGCTAGGCCCAACGAAGGGATGCCAAATGCGAGCCGCTTCGTTAGGATTCAGGGTGCCAAGTCGTCTGGCCCTTGATCACCCGTGTTCTGCTGCGGATCAGCCATGATTCGAATACCAAGTCTAAAACAACTCCCGACGATCCGAGGTCGAGTGCTCGTCACCGGACCTGCCGAGCATGACGAATCGGGGGTTACTTATCACGCTTGGTCTCCCGCGGACGGGGGGTGGGTCCGACTCTGGGTGGACGCCGTTCGGATTGACGACGATCCGAGCCGAGCTGAGCGCCTCGCCCGACAGGGATTAGCCACCACCATTGTCCAACATCCTTCGCTCGGAGAGACACGCCGAATTGCCGAGGTCGCGGGGCGTGTTGCCATCATCGAGCGTGCCCTTCCAGGCCAACCAGACGACTCGGAAACGACAACCGAAATACAAGCGGTTCCCGGCCCCAAAGCTCTCCGAAACGCGATCGCCAATGCCCTGCAGGCGGCTCGTGCGCTCCAGATTCTCCACCAAGCGGGAATCATCCACGGTCATCCTGCGATCGATCGAATCCTTGCGCAAACTGATGGGCATGTGGTTCTCACCGGTTCATCGCGAGTACCGCCGCCATCGACCGATTCCCAACAAGTGGAGCCGCCAACTTTCCCTGACCCCGATGCGGCACGGAACGATCTCAAGATCCTCGGACTAGCAATCTACGCCTGGGTGACAGGAAGGGATCTCGACCCGACAAATCCAATGCAACCGCATGACGTCAATCCTCGAGTCGCATCCGAATTGAATCAGTTGATCATAAAAATGATCGGTGATCCCAGATTGCCATCGCTTAAGATTGATGAAGTCGTCACCACCCTGGAACGGATCGCTGGCGTACCTGATCCGACAACGTTTCTTCCTCAGCAAGCGTGGGTCAACGATCTCCAAAACGCCGCAACCTCCTTCGCCAAGCCACCAACCTTGATTCTCCAACGCCGGGTTCTCTTAGGTGTCTATGGAGGGACAGGAGCATTCGGACTCTTGTGTTTGCTCCTTGGGCTCAACAGTCTTGGGTTCGGTCTCTTGTATTTGATCTCCGTGGCGGCTCTTGCTCAGTTCGTTATTGGCGGGATCTGCCGAGGCGGATCGCTCTTCGACCGCGTTGTCCAACTTGTCGTCGGAGGTCGGCCAAGAGATCTCGCAACGGCGGGTTTAGTTTTGGTCACCGGACTCGTCGGACTTTGGTGGACTGAGTTGCTCGGCCTGGTGATTCTGCTCACGATCGTCGGAATCGGGGGAGGGATTGCCTTTGAGATCTTTCTAAATCGCCCCCTCATGGAAGAACGCGCGCCGGCACTCAATCAAGCCCGTCAACAACTCCGTGACCTCAGGAAGTATGGGTTACCCGAAGCGAGAGTTTTCGAGATCACCGCAAAACATGCAGGGCCAAGTGGTTCGCCCTTGCTCCGTGCCCTCTTTGATCCCGACCGCATCAGATCTCTCGGAGACAGGGCCTTAACTGCAATCGTCGAGCGGAAACTGCAAGGTCGACTCGAGCGCTGGCTAATCGGCCTGCTCGATCGACCGCTCCGAGTCCGCCAACAGCGACGCGATCGTCAACTCTTGGAATTCCTGGAAGAAAAAAGACTCGAAGCGGGCGGTCTAAATCTACTGACGGCTCGTCGACGGTCCAAACGTATTGCAGGGGCTTTGCTGGCGAGACTCCAGGAAGCAACGGAGAACAATGCCCACGGTGAAAGAGTTCCCGAGAACGTGATGGAACGCCTTGAGCATGCTCTCCGAGATCCTGAGGCGATCCTCAGCGAAGCGGAAACTCCTCAACCGTCGGGGATCGTGGTCCGGCAGCTCCGCGATTGGTGTGTCGCCTGGCTCGATGCGGCCACCAGCCCTCGGGTTCGCTTCCTCTTAGGCTTCCTACTCTTGATTGGGTCCCTTGCTTGGGCACGCCAAAATCAAATTATCAGCACTACTGAAGTCAGAGAACTCACAGAAGCGGTCCAGAATGTTGATTCCTTCAACGACCTTGGCAACGCACTTGAAGAACCGGGACAGAGGCTCCGCGAACGGACCACCACCGCTGCCCCGTTACAAGTACAGGAAGGGCCTCCCTTCCTCTCTCGGATCTTTCAAGATCTTAACGCACCAGTCGCTGCCTTGATTCTCTTGGGATCCGCCTTCGTCCACGGCCGACTCGTAGCGCTTCTGACCCTCGGTGCAGCAGTTGTTGCACTCTTCGGTGCTGAGTTCGGGATTCCAGCAATCGGACCGCTGGACGCTCGATCAACCTCGCTGATCGCGGCGCTTGGAATCGCAGCTCTTAGCCTGGTCCGGCTTCCAACACGTTAGCAGTTGGATCACTTCGAGTGCGACGAGAGCAGGGACATTGCTTCGGGAAAAGGTAATCGCTTTCTCCATCGATATCTCGAGCAGGAGCCAGTGGCCGCTTCATCAGACTACTCACCAAAATGAAGTAGCAGGTGAACAAACCTTTGTTGCCTCCCAAGTCGACGCCCTAATACTGATCGAGTATGAGCGGACACCCTTGACGATCGACAATCCAGGTTCGGTGGTTCGTAGTCGGATCGCCCCAAGTCAATTCTCTACTCTTCAATACGGGCTGCATCGATGAAGCACTTCTTGGTCTGGTCACTTCTTTGGTTGAGCGTTGGCGGGGTTGTTCAAACGCTATCCGCTGCTCAGGAAGGGCCCTACTTTGAGCCGAAAGTCAGGCTCCCCTTCAACAAGCTGTACGACTACCCTGACCTGGTCGAAGCGATGCGCATTGGTCAATGGGCATCCAGACCTTCTCTCGATGGAATCGATCGGGAAGAGCTATGAAGGACGCGACATTTGGTGTGTCACGATCAATGATCCGACGACTGTCCCCGATACTCGTAAACCCGCTTCCTACTGCGACGGAAATGTCCACGGTGATGAAGTCTAGGCCGCTGAAGCGTCGCTCGACTTGATCTGGTTCCTTGCGGAGAACAGTGACCGACTTGATCGGGTCACCGAACTTCTTGATCATCGTGCATTCTATGTGCTACCGACCGTTAATCCTGATGGCCGGGCCTGGTGGTTCCAAGGTCCGAACACCACCAATAGCTCACAGAGTGGCAAGGCTCCGATTGATGATGACCGTGACGGTCTCCTTGACGAAGATGGCTAGACGACCTGAACAGCGACCGACAGAACACGCTGATGCGACGTCCGAGCCCTGATGGTCCCTATGTAGTGTTAGGGAGCGACTCCAGGATCTTGGAACCATCAGGCTTCGTGAAGAGATCACAGGGGAGCGTTATGAAATCCTCGGTACTGAAGGGCTCGACAACGACGGTGACGGCCAGGTGAATGAAGACACTCCAGGCTACTATGACATGAATCGAAACTGGCCCGCCGACTGGGAGCCAGCACACATTCAATTCGGTGCAGGTCCCTATCCGCTCTCCTGGCCAGAGACGAGGGCTGTTGCCGAGTTCATTCTGGCACAACCGAACATCGCTGGGGTCCAATCCTAACACAATGCAGGCGCGATGATCCTCCGCGGCCCTGCCCATCCCGATCGCCAACCGCAGTATCCTTCAGCGGACGACCGGATCGCCGAAGCCATCGGTGAAGTCGGCGTACAACTTATCCCGTTCTACAGCAATTATGTGATCTATAAAGATCTTTATGCAGTCCGTGGTGGATTTGTGAATTGGACCTACGAGCATCTCTGGATCTTCTCCTACACCAACGAACTCTGGAATAGCAACCAGCTACTCGGTGAGCAAAGCACCCAGGAACTTGCCAGTGTCACAGGCCAAACCCGACAAGAACGACAGTTGTTCGCCAATGATCCATTAATGCTTGGTGCAAACTTTGTCGAATGGCAGCCGTTCGATCACCCGACCTATGGAGCGATCGAAATCGGTGGATTCGTCAAGCAGTCGCAACGCGTCCCTCCTCCCTTCATGCTTGAGGAACTCTGCCATCGGAACACGGCTTTCGTGCTCTATCACGCCGATCAAATGCCGCTGGTCACCTGGCAGAATGTTGAGATCAAACCAGTTGGGGATGGGGTCGCTGAAGTCACTGCAGCAGTCGAGAATAGTCGGATCATCCCCACTCGGTCCGCTCAGGCAAGGCAGCGTGACATTGTGCTCACCGATCGTTTGTCGATCTCATGTGATAACCTCCGGATTCTTGGTGGTGGAGTTCTCGTCGACCCCGACAATGATTCTGTGACTCCCGAGGAATTCAAGCCCGAAACCATCACCTTCCCCGACGCGTGTACCGGGTCGATCAATCATCCGCGCAGGTTGGTTTGTCCAGGGCACTGGTGAGGTAACCCTTCGGTTTGAAGCCGAAAAAGGTGGGACCTTACAACAAACCATCACCATTGAGTAGCGACGGACACCTCGAACACGAATCACGATTCATTGTGGTGCGACATTGAGCGCAGGACGCTCTTCTCATACAGTACTGGATCGTCTCGAGACGATCCGGTACTGTTGCATTCATTTCTCAGACACAAAGCCATCGACTCTCTCAACGATCACTGGCAGTAGCTTCAGCAGCCTCTTTCGTGTCCAAATCGTTGAAGATGAGCTGAGCAAATTCCGGCAAGTAATGCTCTCGCCAATTGATCCAAGTATGTCCTCCTTCTGTCTCCTTGTAAGTCAGGTCGAAATCATACGACTTGAATAGATCGACGGTGTTTTGTGTTGTTTCGAGCAGAAAGTCATCTTTACCGGTAGCAAACCAGAGTAGCCGGAGCCCATCCTTGGCCTCAGCGCTTTCGAGCCCTTCCCGATGAGATTCTTCCCAAGGTTGTGAGGCACTCCGTTCGTTCGCCGGTCCAGCGATTCCGAACACACCGGAGCTAAAGACACCGATGTAACCGTAGTCAGCGAGATCACTGAACGCGATGTCGAGTGTTTGGGCACCACCCATCGAAAGCCCCGCGATCGCGCGGGACCGACGATCGGATCGTACACGGTAGCGTTCCTCGACCAGAGGCCGCACATCCTCTGAAAAGTCAGTGGCGAATTCTTTCATTTGAGTCTGAAACGTGTCCATCGAGCCTCCGAAGACAAACGGACCCGTATGCCCCATCGGCATAACAACGATCATGGGCTCCGCCTTCCCAGAGGCAATCAGGTTGTCCAGAACGAGCCCTGCTCGCCCAACAGTACTCCAGGAGTCGTCTGAATCTGTAGCCCCATGCAAGAGATAGAGGACCGGGTAGTTTTTTGATCCACCCTCATATCCCGGCGGTGTGTAAACATGGATCCGACGGAATCGCTTTAGGGATTCCGAATAGTACTGCACTTCAGCGACCGCACCGTGAGGAACCTCTTGCAGGTCAGAAACAGGAGAGCCGGCGACAGTGAGAAGGCTCCAGGAGTTCATGTTCGACTCGCTCGTGGCCGGGTTCCGAGGATCGAGCACCTGAAGGCCATCAACCAAGAATGCGTAACGATAAGTTCCCCCTGGTACCGGCCCAACTGTGACTTCCCAGACTCCGTTCTCGGCCTTCTCCAACGACATTCCAGGACCAAATGGATTCGCATTCGGGAGGTCACTGCTGTACAAACTGACGCCTTCTGCGTTCGGTGCGTAGATTCGGAGTGTCATGGTCTGATCGGGTCCAATCTCGGGAGAGATGAACTCTGGAGGTTGATTTCCACCTCTTCCCTGGGCCATAGCTTCTGCCGAGACCAAGAGCAAGAGCGAGAGGAAAGTGAAACAATGATAGCATGTCGTCATTCGACAATACCCCAAGGGCGAGAGAGACTTGAGCGTTGGTTTGCGGGTCGCGCTACTATGATAAGATCGCCGAATCGCTAACCCAACCGCCTTGCGGAATCCAACTCTTCATGAAGGCGTTTCGCTCCGATGTCACTATTCCCTGAAGAGCCTGAACGGCCCGCACAGGCGAGCCGTCTGATGGGGCCTCTCCGTGACTGCGCAAATGAAAGAGTCTATTACGGAACCTCGTCCTGGAAGTACGAAGGATGGCTCGGATCGATCTACACTCCGGAACGCTACCTGACTCGTGGCAAGTTCTCTCGAAAGAAGTTCGAGGAGACATGTCTCACCGAATACGCCGAAACGTTTCCGATCGTCTCCGGTGACTTTGCGTTTTATCAGTTTCCTTCATCCAACTATTGGCAAACCCTCTTTGAGCAAGTGCCTGACTCATTCCAGTTTGCTTTCAAGGTCCCCCAAGATCTCACCGTGCTCCGCTGGCCGAACCTCCGACGTCACGGATCGAAAGCTGGGAAACCTAACGAAGGATTCTTGCGGGCGGATCTCTTTGGAACACTGTTCGCGAAACGCTTGCAACCGTACCAATCACAGGTCGCAGTCTTGATCTTCGAGTTCGGTACTTTTGCTAAGGGAGAGTTCAGTACTGCAAACGATTTTCTTGATCAACTCGGGCCGTTTCTCGGTAAGCTGCCAGCGGGCTTCCGTTATGCAATCGAAATACGCAACCAAGAATTCTTAGGAGAAGCTTACTTTTCCACCTTAGCTGATCACAACGTTGCCCATGTCTTCAATGCCTGGACCCGAATGCCAACTCTCACGGATCAGCTCGACCTAGATGGTTCAACTACCGCCGACTTTAATGTCTGCCGGGCTCTTCTGACAAAAGGGCGCAAATACGAACAAGCCGTTCAGCAATTTGAGCCCTACGATCGGATTCAAGAACCGAACCAAGAAGTAAGGGCAGGCCTCAGTCTCATTGCACAATGGTCGAGGCAACAGCGGAAGCCAGCCTTCCTCTTCATCAACAACCGACTTGAAGGGAATGCACCAGGCACGATTGAATCCATAATTTAAATCAATATTTTAGAATTAAGATACCAAAATTAAATCGAATTAAATTTTTATTTTTATATGTATTTTAGTTCGTTTTCATCTATCGGTGTCTGGTAGTATTTGGGAGGAGCCAATCAGTCGCCTCGAGGAAGAACCATGGACAGATTGCCCAACCTAATTGCACTCGGAACTTCAACTGTCGCGGGGTTGGCTGCCCATCCGCGTGCACGCCGTAATGTCGAATCCTAATCAGGAACGACGGGTAATGGATACCGTGGATTCCGAATGCCATGGTGGGAAGTCTGGCCGACACGCACGGCGAAATGGACCTCACCCAACCTGCGATTGATTAAACGCTGACTGGGAGCGTATATATCCAGTCTTACAACAGAATCATAACATTTGCAGACACGATTGATTTGTTGTTAATCCTCACAATTGTGACGTTTTTCCAAACCTATTGAGTGCCGACCAGGAGTATAGCGCTACCTTTGGCAACGGTAGCGAGGATACACTCCTGTTTGGCGCACCGGGTGATATCGCAATTCCAGGTGACTACGACGGAGACGGGATCACCGACTTGGCAGTCTACCGACCAGAGAGCGACCAGATAGCCGGGACTGCACACTGGTTCGCAGTCCTCTCTGGAGGCGGTGTGATCAACCAGCCTTTCGGTGCACCACCGGAAGTCGCAATCCCGGCAGATTGCGACGGTGATGGTGTGACTGATCCAACGGTCTGGCGCGCCGAGACTTCCGAGGCGTTCCTGAATCAATCCCACGATGGGCCGTTGCATCTCGCGTTCGAAGAGGTCGACAGCGTCCTCAGCACCCGGACCCGTCTGCTCGGTCCACGTTGGCTGCCACTCCATGAGGAGATCGTCAGTCCTTCGTCTAATCGATTGATCGCTAACTAGTTGGATTACCCGAACTTGAGTATCGTTCCTACATCTACGACACCCTCTACAGCGCAGGGTGAGTAGCCAGTAGCGATTGGCTCATCCTCTCGGTGAGTTGTTCGTCTAGGAACGGACAAGTAAGTGGAACCACGACGTGCTTGGTTCCCTTCCGGGATGATCCTTGTCTTACTTACCATCACCCTCACTGTGGGTCTCCTGTGTTAGTTCGCCTCAGGCGTTCGCTAACAACGGGACCGCAGTGTGGGTGTCGGGGTACCGGCTCAACTCACTTAAGCAGTATTGGGTGATTTGAGTTTACTCTTAAATCCAAGTGTGACTCCGATTCCAAGAAACTGGTTGTGCGAAAGGCGTTCCAGCTCGATCGGGTAATTGTCCTTTCGAGCGTCATTTCACGAGGGAGTCAGCGAGGGCACTCAACAAATTCAGTGGGAGCGTAGCCTGTACCTAGCGATAGAACAAGGCCCGAAATCGCAACCCAATCAGGTGCGCCAAGTAGCTATACGCAGTGCCGCTTCGGAGGTACAGAGTTAGTTCCCGTGGCCAAATGATGCGGTTGACTTGGCATTGGTCGCTGGTGGGGTGACATAGAGCAGCGTTGAAGCATCCTGAACAATTCCGCGTCTATTGTTCGAAATCCTTGACACCAACGACGAGCTGTCGTACTTTAACGACAAGTTGTCGTATTTCTCTCCGTAGTGGGAGTTTTTCGTTGCGTCACGTTCTCGCTAATGCCGAATTCGCGGTAATGGATCGGCTCTGGGAAAACGGCCCGATGACGGCCCGGGCGTTGCGTGAGCAGCTTTACCCAGATGCGCCCCGGGCGCAGCACGGCACCATCCAACGCTTGCTGCAGCGGCTCGAGGTCAAGGGTTTCGTCTCACGTGATCGTACGCTGTCGGTCCACGTCTTCGCCTCCACAATCACTCGCGAGGAGTACGGGGGACATCAGATCGAGAGCATAGCGGAGCGATTAACGAACGGATCGATCGTTCCACTCATCACCCACCTCGTGGAGCACCGTCGCATCTCTCCTGAGGAGATTGAGAGGATCCGCAAGATTATTGACGAGGACCCGGATCATGAGGAGAGGCAACGATGAGCGAAACCCTCATTCGTGTTGGGATAAGCAACACATGTTTCGCTTTGTTGTTGGCAATCCCTGCGATCCTTGCAGGAATCCGGATGACTCAGCCGCATCTGTCTCACACCCTCTGGATTCTCGTTCTCGCCAAACTACTCACGCCTCCTCTCTGGTCGATTACTGTCCCGCATTCGGCAACCGCATCGGTCATTCAACCTGTTACCGAGGCTGCCAGAGCAACACTCCCCGATGGACCTATACCGGAATTCAGAATTAGTCCTGCCGAAGGTATCCCTGTAGTGACCTGGGATTGGGAAATCGTTTTACTGTGGCTCGTCGCGGGCTGGTTCGTAGGGAGCCTGTTCATTGGGGCATTGGCAATGCGTCGTCTGGTACGGTTCGAGCAACTGATACGGACCGAGACCCTGAATGCTCCTGAAGAGGTGATGGAAGAGGCCAACCGAATCGCACAGCGCCTTGGAGTTCATTCCCAGTTCGAGGTCCGAACGACCAACGCTCAAGTTGCCCCGCTGGTCTGGTGGGTCGGCGGAACGATTCGAGTGATCTTGCCAAACTCGATACTGCAAAACCTAAGCCCGTCTGATTGGCGTTGGATCCTGGCGCACGAGTTGGCCCACGTCCAACGCCGGGACCACCTCGTTCGATGGCTCGAGGGCCTCACCTGCCTGATCTTCTGGTGGCATCCGCTGACCTGGTGGGCGCGCAGCAAGCTCCGCGATCTCGAGGAGGTCTGCTGCGACGCCTTGGTCCTCTCAGCCCTTGACGTGGAGCCCCGAACCTACGCTAAGTCACTCCTAAAGGCGATCGAGTCACTGGCCCGTCCGGTCTTCCGTCCACCGGCGGTCGCCAGTCAACTAGAAAGTGGCGGATCGTTGGAGCAGAGGTTCCGCATGATCGTCAGCAATCCATTCACCCGGCCGAAAGCCCCTTGGCTTCGGACTCTTGCGCTAACCCTTGGCCTGATCGTTCTTCCGCTGGGCCTGGCTTCGGGCCAGGATTATGAAGCGCTCCAGAAACGGCTCGGTGAAGCCGTTAAGGCCGGCGAGATCAGCGAAGCGCAGGCTCGATTCATGATCAATGCTCTACGACTGGCAGAGGAACTACAATCTCGTCATGGTGAGTCTGAAGGCCGAATTTCTCCCGAGGAATTCGAGAGGACTGTGGACCGCATCCGGGCCGCTGTCCAACGCGGAGATATCACCGAAGAGGAGGCTCGGGACAAAATCTCTGAACTGCGCCAAAGGGTCGCCGACCGTCGCCGGGAACGACGTGACGACGATCGAATGACCGAACGTGATGCGATCAACCGACGCATCACCGGTGCCCTCACTGATAGTGGGCTGGAACGAGAAAAGATCAGAGAGGTCGTTGCCGTGATCCAAAAGATCGTCGCCGAAATTCGTGAAGAGGGCAACTCATTCAAATTGGACGAGGAGATCGAGGAGTACCTCACCGAAGAGTTGGAGCTGTCCCAGGAGCAGGTCCGGCAGGTCGTCGAGATCGCCGAACGTCTCGCTGATGCACGGAGCGAAGGCAAGAGTGCTTCGAACGTACGGATATCCCCCGAGGAATTCGAGAGGACTGTGGACCGCATCCGGGCCGCTGTCCAACGCGGAGATATCACCGAAGAGGAGGCTCGGGACAAAATCTCTGAACTGCGCCAAAGGGTCGCCGACCGTCGCCGGGAACGACGTGACGACGATCGAATGACCGAACGTGATGCGATCAACCGACGCATCACCGGTGCCCTCACTGATAGTGGGCTGGAACGAGAAAAGATCAGAGAGGTCGTTGCCGTGATCCAAAAGATCGTCGCCGAAATTCGTGAAGAGGGCAACTCATTCAAATTGGACGAGGAGATCGAGGAGTACCTCACCGAAGAGTTGGAGCTGTCCCAGGAGCAGGTCCGGCAGGTCGTCGAGATCGCCGAACGTCTCGCTGATGCAGGAACTGAGGGCAACTGATCTATTGGTCACTCACACCCTTTAACTCCGCCGGACTCCTGAAAGGTGTCCGTTTTGCAAACGCATATGCAAATTCCGCAGATCGCAAAACGGACATCAAACCGCCGTGAACGCATACGAAAATGAGGTCGAACTGCATTCGTATTTGGAGCTATTTGAGCAATTATCATCGGCTGATCGAGAATCGCTTCATTTTGCGGTAGATGGTCGCGGGAGAGAGACCGAGTTCTTTAGCGGCTTGGCTCACCGAGCCCTTTGAGCGTTGGAGTGCAGCAACGATCGCCTCCTTCTCCATGAGGTCGATCTTCCTGAGGTCGCTACCGGGTTGTTGATCGTCCACTGGCGCCGGAGAAACCGGAGAACTTTCTGGAAGCTCTTTCCGAACCGTATCAAAGTCGATCCAGGGTCCAGAGTTCAGGATCGCCAGTCGCTCAACAAGGTTCTCAAGCTGTCTGACGTTCCCAGGCCAACGATATTCAGCGAGGGCTTGGTGTGCCTCAGGTGTGAAGCCCTGGAGATTCTCATTGCGGTGTCGGGCGCAGGCCTGGCTCAGGAAGTGGTCGGCGAGTAATGGAATGTCTTCGGTATGCTCTCGGAGTGGCGCAATCGTGAGCGGAACAACATTCAGGCGATAGTACAAGTCATCGCGGAACTGCCCCCCGGCAACCCGAGCACCGAGGTCACGATGGGTCGCCGCGAGGATCCGGACATCGACCTTGATCGGGTCATTGCTACCGACTCGGGTCACGGTCCGTTCTTGGAGAAAGCGGAGAAGCTTCGCTTGAAGGCCAAGCTCCATCTCCCCAATCTCATCGAGGAAGAGGGTGCCGCCGTCAGCGGCCTCACAGCAGCCACGTTGGAGCCGGTCTGCTCCTGTAAACGCTCCTTTCTCGTGGCCGAAAAGAGTACTCTCTACTAACTCCCGAGGAAGGGACGCCACGTTCAGCGGAATGAACGGTCCATCATTTCTGGGACTCAGTTCATGGAGTGCCCGCGCTACGAGTTCCTTCCCTGTGCCACTCTCGGCCTGGATTAACACCGTCGCATCGGTCGGAGCGACGCGCTCGATTAGTTCCCGGAGTTCCTTGATCGAGTTGCTCTTTCCCAGGATCGAACGTGAAGTGGTCTTCGATGTTGACTTTCTAGTCGCGGAGGACTCCGTAGAAGGTCCTGAAGGCGCGGATCTCCTGGTTCTCGCGGCATCGAGCAAGTGATTCACCGTCTCGCGAAGGCGGTTCAGGTCTACCGGTTTTGTCAAATAGTCTGCGGCACCCAGTCGGATCGCAGCAACTGCATTGTTGATTGATCCGTGAGCCGTTGTCATCACGACCTCAGGCGGGTTGGTTCGAGCCCGGAGTTCTTGCAAGACCTCAACGCCGTCGTGTTCACCAAAGTAAAGATCCAGCAGGATCAGATCAGGATTCTTTTGCTCGACCGTGTAGAGCAAGGTTCCCTTGTCGGGTACCCCGATCTGCTGGATCCCCCAACCAGTGAGATAATGCTTGATCAGTTCTCGGAAGTCGTCATCGTCATCAGCGACCACCACGAGTTGCTGGACGTTCCGCGCCATTTGCACTCTCCGATCTGGGGCGCTGTACATTCAGTGTGCTGGATTAAGCTCACAAAAACGTCCCCTACAAGCGATAATAATCTATTCTACGATTATCGGATCAATGATGGG
>CAZEAN010000144.1:9481-14348 GCA_964510225.1 uncultured Isosphaeraceae bacterium | reverse complement strand
AAAGCGAACTGCGTCCTGATCTTCATCAACCAGATCCGCGAGAAGATCGGCGTGATGTTCGGGAGCCCAGAAACAACCCCGGGCGGCCGCGCCTTGAAATTCTATAGCTCTTGCCGAATCGATGTCCGACGGATCGGTTCCGTCAAGGATGGCGAAGACGTTGTGGGTTCTCGGGTGAAGGTGAAGGTGGTCAAGAATAAAGTCGCACCGCCGTTCCAGGTCTGCGAATTCGATATGATGTATGATCATGGTATCTCGCATGAAGGCGATTTGATGGACCTTGGCCTTGCAGACAAAATCATCGAAAAGTCGGGCTCTTGGTTCAATTATGGTGATCAACGACTCGGCCAGGGTCGGGAGAACGCCAAGCAATTCTTGCGCGATCATCCGGACGTCGCTACCGAAATCACCAGCCGGGTTCTCGCCAAGCGTGAGCTCTCTAGCGACATTCTCGGGGAATCGAAGAATGGCGCCGTCCTCGACGAACCGGCACCTGAGGAGAGTGAAGAAGCCTAGGTCTTCAGTGATTCGGCTCATCTTGCCGATCGTCAGTACAATCGTAATGATGAGACCGGCGCTCTCCTGACTTCGGTCAGACTTCAACCCCCTCGCGGTGATCCCATTCAGAACGGACGAGACTATGATGCCACCGATCACCTCGATTCTCTTCGTCGTCCTCATGGCATCGGGACCTCTCCAAGAGCCTGATTCATCCGAGCGACCTGTAATCAGTCCGGTTGATTTGGTCAGTGCACTCGAAGACGTGGTGACCAGCGCCATCGAGACTGCCCGGCCTTCCGTGGTGACGATTGACCGCCTGAAGTCAGAGGACGGTACGACGACGGCGGTCCGAGGACTCCGACCCCCGAACCCCCGCGCCCTTGTCCTCGGTAATGACTTATTCTCCGAGGATTACTTCTCGAACGACTTTAGCTCTGGGGTCGTCATTGGGGATCAAGGTGAAATCTTGACTTGTGCCCATGTCGTTCTGGGGGCAAGCCGACTCATCGTCCGAGCCGAAGGAATTCCTCCCTTTACCGCCGTGATCCTCGCCTTGGATCCACGGAGTGATCTCGCCGTGATCGCCCCTGAAACCCCGATCTTAAACGAAGAGGGCCTCTCTCAGCTCAAGGCGATCAAGCTCGCTGAGACGAAGAGCCTCTCGGTCGGGTCATTTCTGGTCGCACTCGGGAACCCTTACAACGTCGCGCGAGATGGTCGAGCGTCGGCGAGTTTTGGGATCTTGGCGAATACCTCGAGGCGACTCCTCCCCTTCCCTGATCGCAATTCACCTCGGCAACTGCAGCACTACTCCACTCTCTATCAACTTGATTCCAAACTGAACCTGGGGATGAGTGGCGGTGCCGTTGTCAATCTTCGAGGCGAACTGGTCGCGATCACAACCGCGCGGGCTGAAGCCGTGGGCTTTGATCCTCGAGCTGGCTACGCAATCCCCGTCAGTGATCCACTCGGAAGCCGGATCGTGCTGACACTCCGGGACGGAAAAGAAGTTGCGTACGGCTTTCTTGGAATCAGCTTAATGCCACCGAGTAACGCCATCGCCACGGTGGAACGGGGGACTCCCGCAGATCGTGGTGGCTTGCTCACGAATGATCGCGTTGTTGAGGTCGGCGGTATACCAGTTCAGGATTTTGATAGTCTGATCCGCGCAGTCAATGCCTCACCGGTTGGGGAGCTAGTCGCGTTGACGATCGAGCGGAACGGCGAGCGACAGAGCAAGGAAGTCATTCTCTCCAAGTTTCCGGTCCGGGGTGAGGTGATCGCCACGAACCGCCCCGCCCCTTGGCGTGGTCTCCGGGTTGACTATCCAAGCGTGAACGCCGATCGATTTGGTCTCGGGGTAATGGCGAGTGGTGGCGTCAGTGTCACGGAGGTCGGTTACAACTCGCCGGCGGAACAGGGAGGACTCCGAACTGGGATGGTCATTACCGAGGTCAACGACAAGCCAGTGAATACGCCCGAAGAGTTCCGTGATCGAGTCACAGCGGAGGGGAATGGTCCTGTGAATCTTCGGACCAATACTCAAGAAGTTATTACGATCCCCGACGAAGGGTCTCCGACTGATGATGATTAAGCTCGATCGATTGATCTCGAGCCACTCCGATTGATCCGCCAGCTTTGTTATCCTGGTCTTTCCGGCACTCATGCGCCTCCGGGATTGCCAGCACTCACCGTTCCCCAGAATGATTTACCGCCGATGACTACTGATGAACTCCGGGAAACCTACCTCGATTTCTTTGTCTCTAAAGGCGCTGAGCGACGTCCGAGCGATGTCCTGGTCCCGAAGGGGGACGCCACGGTTCTCTTCACTCCCGCCGGAATGAACCAATTCAAGGCCGAATTTATGGGCCTCGGCGACCCGAAGTTCAAGCGCGCGACGACCTGCCAGAAGTGCATCCGGACCGGTGATATTGATAATGTCGGCAAAACCGGTCGTCACATGACCTTTTTTGAGATGCTCGGCAACTTCAGTTTTGGCGACTACTTCAAGCGTGAAGCGATCAACTGGGCTTGGGAGTTCTTGACCGAGAAGCTCAAGATCTCGGCCTCAAAGCTGACGATCACCGTCTACCTGGACGATGACGAAGCATTCGACATTTGGAACAAAGAAGTGGGGATCCCAGCCGACCGCATCACGCGGATGGGAGAAGATGACAACTTCTGGCCAGCGAGCGCTCCGTCCCAAGGACCGAATGGCGTCTGTGGGCCCTGTTCGGAAATCTTTTACCACTACGAAGATGGTCGCGAGGTCGAGATCTGGAACCTCGTCTTCACTCAGTTTAATCGTGTGGGACCCAATCAACTGGAGCCCCTCCCGAGCAAGAACATCGACACGGGGATGGGCCTTGAGCGTGCCGCGGCGTGTCTTCAAGAAGTCCCGACCGTGTTCGAGACCGATATCTTCGTCCCACTCGTCGCTGCTGTCGCTGAGACTCTTGGAGTGAATCCCGCACCCGGCTCCATCGAAGAGACCCAGGTCCGACGTGCCGCTGACCACGCCCGTGCCTTGACGTTTACACTCCACGAAAACGTCCGTCCGGGACCAAATCAACAGGGCTATGTCGTCCGCCGACTCCTCCGCCGCGCTGTACTCGATGCCTACTTGATGGGTCATCGCGAGCCGTATCTTGTTGAGATCATTCCGGTTGTGGCCGACGTCATGAAGCAACCGTATCCAGACTTGGCCGAAAGCATCAAGCGGATCCAGCACACTGTCAGGGAAGAAGAATCCCAATTTCTCCGAAAAATCGAGAGCGGCCTTAAACTCTTCGACGAGACTGTAGAAGAGACGAAGCTCGCCGGGACCACGGTGATCTCCGGCGAATCGGCCTTCAGACTCCATTCGACACATGGCTTTCCCATCGAAATGACCTCGAACCTTGCTGCCGAACGCTCCCTCACTGTCAACATGGAGGAATACCAAGCTGCAGTCGACCGACATGCTGAGACCTCGGGGCAAGATCCTGCTGCGGCTGTCTTTTCGACCGGTCCTCTCGATGCCTTAAAGCAGGATTATCCCCAAGGGACCGAATTCCTCGGCTACGAAACGACCGAGGCTGACGCTTCAATCATTGGAATCGTCGCGAACGACCTGCTTGTCGAACGAGCCGATACCGCCGGGAGTAATCCGATCGCGCTAGTCCTCGATCGATCCCCCTTCTATGGTGAATCGGGTGGCCAGATTGGCGACACCGGTGTGATCGAAGGAAACGGCTTCCGGTTCCAGGTCGAAGACACCCAACGAAACCTTGGCTTTGTTGTCCACGTCGGCCAGGTCGTCGAGGGAGAGGTCACTCGGCTGGGATCGGTGACTGCGATGGTCGACAAAGGACGTCGCGAAGGGATCCGCCGGGCGCATTCGGCAACCCACCTTCTCCACCACGCGCTCCATCTCCACCTTGGCAAGCATGCCCAGCAAGCGGGGAGCAAAGTCGAGCCTGACCGCCTCCGGTTCGACTTTTCAAACCCGGACGCGGTCGGTCGGGACCGCCTCCGCCTCGTCGAAGAGACAGTCAGTGAGCGAATCTTAGATGGCGACGCTATCCAGTGGCGCTCGATGCCTATTGAAGAAGCTCGTTCCCTCGGAGCTATGGCGTTGTTTGGCGAGAAGTACCCCAGCGTTGTCCGGGTCGTCGAAATGGGAGAGTTCTCCAAGGAACTCTGTGGGGGAACCCACCTCGACAATATCGCCTTGATCGGCCCGTTCAAGATTGTCGGTGAGGAGTCAGTCTCGGCAGGTGTCCGACGGATCACTGCGGTGACCGGGAAGGCTGCACTTGAGTTTATCCGGCAGGAAGAGGATGCACTCGGCGAGATTGCGACGGCGTTGAAGATCCCGATCCAGCAGGCAGCACAACAGAGTCCGGCCCGGATCGCGGCTCTCCTTGAGGAAATCAAGACCCTCAAGAAGCAGTCAATCCAACGACGTGAGGCTCCGAAGGTATCCGTCGACGAACTCCTCGGTCAAGTCGCTGAAGTCAAGGGGATCAAGATTCTCACTGCTGCTGTACCTGACTCCGGTGCGGATGACATCCGTCAGTTAATCGACGTCGCGCGACGAAAAGTCGGCGCGGGGCTCGCTGCTCTGCTGATTACGTCGAATGACGGAAAAGTCATACTCGCTGCTGGCCTGACGCCCGACCTCGTCGATCGTGGACTCCATGCCGGCAACTGGATGAAGGAGGTGGCCCCGGTTGTAGGTGGTGGGGGCGGTGGCAAGCCCGACTTTGCCCAAGCTGGTGGGAAAAAACCGGATCAAATCCCAGCCGCACTCGAGAAGGCACGTGCTGTCGCTACAGCTGCCCTTGAGAGTTAGTCTCCGGCGCTCCTCTCACCTTGATCCGCC
>CAZEAN010000144.1:0-9471 GCA_964510225.1 uncultured Isosphaeraceae bacterium | reverse complement strand
CTCATTCGCAAACCCCTCACTGAGATCGAAGTGGCCCGAGAATAATTCGATCGCTGCATCGGACGGGTTGACCTCCAGGAGAGCTTCTCCAAGACGGAGTCCCTCTACTTAATCGCACTCTGAAAGAGCACAGAGTTTCGCGCCAGATTGAACCATCGGATCGATCCAACGGACCTTCGGTGGGACTTTTACTTCATAGCCGTCCAAATAGCTCGGATTGAAGTTGCGGATCCGCGCCAGCGATCCAAATATCTTCGGATCCTCGGATTGATCAAGCTTCGTGAGGACTGTTGTGTCGTCTTCGAGCAGATCTCGCTCTTGAAGAAGTCCGAGGTGGAACCCCCGACGGATTACTTCGGCGAATTCATTATAGATAAACGCCTCAGTTGGACTTGCCCACCAATCTCGGTTCATGACCGCAAAGAGATCCGCAGCTTTTTGGGCAATCGATATATCCGTGAAGACGATTTCATCACCGACCACGGTGAGATGGTTAAGGATCACGGTTGCGGTCGGACGATCCGTGACTCCGCAGGCAAGACTGTCGCGGAGAAAGTAATCCACCCGGTCCGCACAGAGTCTCGGCAAGCGCCGTTCCAGGATCGGATAGATTGAATCATCATCAAATTCCTCCGGGCCGTAGCCGAGCCGTCCCAGCGCTTCGAGGATATCAGGCCTTCGGAGGAACCGAGGTTTCAGGTCTTCGTGATGATTCTGCTCGTCAGATTCATAAATGAAGTCAACCGCATGAGAGAAGGCCGTATGTGAGAGGTCGTGTAGGAGACCAGCGACCTGTTCACGACGCGTGGCACCGAGCCGCCTTAGCAACAGGTAAACACCTAAACAGTGCTCAAAACGAGTTACTTGTTTGAATGGAAACGCCAATGCCGACGGCCCGGCTTGCTTAATCCCTTGAAGACGTTGATAAGTCGGGCAGTCGATCAGCGCCAGGAGTCCTTGGTCGTCGACCACTGAATCGCCGTAGACACGATCATTCCATTGGAGCCTATCGATCGAAGTACACATTGATAAAGACAAATCCGAAGCTTCGAGGAAAACCGATTGTCACGTCAGTGTATTGAGTTGGATCATCGAGACCACTTCTTAGATAATCAAGAGGAATACGGAGCGGATCGTTCCCAGTCGGCTCACTTAAAGGTAAGATTCAACCATCAAGCAGGTCTCGACGGTCGAACCAAATCGAGCCTAAATTCAACTTATCTCAATTGTTCGATCGCCTCTCCAATAGCTTCTCGGGGAATTCTACGTCATGAACTTCCGGCGCCCTAACGCGTGGCGATCTTCGCTACTCCTGCTCGGACTCTTTGCGATTGGTTGTGGTGGTCCAACAACAAATCCCCCAGGGCCGGATGGGCCGAAGCTAGTCTTCATCACAAATAGCAACGCCGACTGGTGGAACGCCGTCGAAAAAGGGATGCAAGATGGCGGATCCGAATTTGGTGCTCAAGTCTTGATGCGACGCAATGAAGGGGATGTCCAAGGTCAAGTCGAAAAACTCCGTGAGGTCCTCAGCCAGCCCGACGTTCAAGGGGTCGCGGTTTCTGTGATTGAAGCCGATGCACCCGGTGTCATCGATGCCATGCGCGAACTCCAGAAGGCGGGGAAAATCGTTGTAGCGATCGACTCGGACGTTGCCTCTGACTTTCAAGATGCCCGGTCTGCATACATCGGAACCAACAATGTGGAAGCCGGTCGGGTTGCGGGTGAGGCTGCGGCTCTCTTGCGACCTGAGGGAGGCCGGACCCACGTCTTCGTTGGCCTCGCTTCGGCTGCAAACGCACGGGAACGTCGCGACGGATTCTTCCTCGGTGCTGGCGAAAGCTTCGAGATGGCGGAGACCTGGGAAGATGGCGGAGACCATCCGACCGCGCGACTCAATGTGCAAAGCGCACTTTCCAAAGATTCCGAACTCGATGTACTGCTCGGACTCTGGTCCTACAATGCAACACAGATTGGTGAGGAAGTCGCCAACTCTCCTCAGGTCAGAGAGCAAGTAACCGCGGTGACGTTCGATCTTGATGAGGCAGCCCGAGAACATATTGCCAATGGGTCGATCGACGCCACCGTCTGCCAAAACCCCTATGAGATGGGTCGACAGGGGGTTAAGCTACTCAACGCCCTGATCCTCGACCAACCGGAAGTCGCTGCGGAAGTCTTGCCCGACGGCAAGAGCCGTGACACCGGAGTTCGCCTCGTCGTTCCTTCTGTCGATTCTCCGGTAATGGAATTACAATCTGAGGATCAAGAAGTGATGACCATTGACGAAATGAACTCATGGTTGGAAAGTAAGGGTCTGAGATCAACATGAGTCCCGAAGCATCTGAGAAGGGTCGTCGGAACCTCCCAGGATGGCTCCAGACTCCGGAGTCGGGACTCTTGGTCGCCATCCTGGCGATGATCGGGCTGATCTACGCTGCCGACCCCGGACCCTTCGCTCTCTTTCAGACGCAGGTCCCACGCTCCTTCTTTACAACCTACAATGCTCAATCTTTAGCCCATTACACCGCACTCTACGGTTTCCTCGCTGTTGGTGTCTCGGTTGTGATCATCGCTGGTGGGATCGATCTCTCGATCGGTGCTGTCGTCGCGTTGACGGCTGTCGTCGCCGCGAAACTAATGACTGACTGGTTGCCCAACATTGGAAACGCCACCCCTACTGTAGCGGGAATCCTCGGGGCGAGTGGAGTCACCCTCCTTCTCTGGGTCCTCTTGCATCTCTGGGAAACAAAGATAGCGAAGATAGTTCAAGGTGGGGCTATCCCTGCGGCTGCGATTGCCTGCGGAATCGGCCTTGCAACAGGGCCGAAAAACGTCGGGACGATCATCACAGCCATCGGAGGGTTCTTGGGCCTGGTGGGCTTGGTCATCCTCCTCTCGCGTGGTAACGACCGTCGTCTTGGGAGTTCAGTGGCGGCCATCGTCTGGGGCCTCGCGATGAGTTCCACCATCGTCCAGTTCGAGTCAGCAAGTGCGCCGATTGCCCAGGTCTCAATGGTCGTCGCCGCTTCAGGACTTGCGGGTCTAGTCTGCCTTACAGTCGGTTTTCGATGGACCGCCATCGCCCTCGCACTCGTTGTTGCTGGCGTCAGCGTCTGGGGCTTACTCGCTTACGAGAACGGACCGCCCGCGTCCGCACCCCAAGGACTCGAAGTGGCCAACGCTCCAGTTAATCCGAGGCCGGCTGACACCGGAACCAATAGTCCGGAAGTTAGCCCTGCCAACATCCCAATCGGGGGAGTTGTTGCCGCGGTCGTCCTCGCGTTGCTTTTGGGCCTTGCGATCGGGGTCCTCCATGCCTTCCTGATCAACTCGTTTCGACTTCCTCCCTTTATTGCAACACTTGCCTCGCTGGCAGGACTTCGGAGCTTGGCTCGGATCCTGAGCGAAAACCGCGCTATCAGTCTCAGCGATCCAAAATTTAGATACCCTGGAAATCAATACGAAATCACTGTGTTACTTTTCTTTCTTGTCGCTGCAATCTTAAGCATTGTGATGGGTCGAACCGTTCTCGGCAGGCATCTCTACGCGCTCGGTGGGAACGAATCAGCGGCGCGACTTAGCGGACTTCCCAATCAACGACTCAAGACGATTGCTTATGCCACTTCTGGTCTCTTGGCGGCGGTTGGTGGCCTTTTGCTCTTTGGATTTTCAGGTTCCGCTGGTCCAGCGATGGGCGAGACCTATGAACTCTACGCAATCACGGCTGCGGTCGTCGGCGGTTGCAGCCTCGCCGGCGGGGTGGGGTCGATCCGAGGGACGGTCCTCGGGCTCATCTTAATTCAAGTCGTGATCAAAGGCACTGGCCTTGTCGTCGAGCAGATCGACCCAAGTCAGGTTCAAGGACTTGTTCTCGGAATCGTGGTGGTGCTCGCTGTCGGATTCAATCAACGATTCCGCCTTCCCCGATAACAACAGATGTCGATTCGGTATAGCAATACAAATATCAAAAAGAGTAAGGTTTCTCCAGAGGAACCCTTCTACTGGAATCGACGATCCTTCCGACGCGTCGGGATCGGAATCCTTGCACTTCTGTTTGTTATTGTCGTAGGGACGATTGGGTATGTTCTGGTGGGCTGGGACTTCTCGGATGCGCTCTATATGGTCGCGATCACGATCTCGACCGTGGGTTTCACGGAAGTCCGCCCTCTTCAAAGTGGCCCGGAACGGCTTCACACGATGTTCGTGATCGGTGCCGGTACGATCTCGGTAGCCTATGTGGTGGGATCGATCATTTCGCTAATCACCGAAGGGGAGCTGAAGCAACTCCTCGGCCATCAGAACCTGAAGAGGCGGGTCCAAATGCTTAAGGATCATCAAATCATCGTCGGATTCGGACGGATGGGTTCATTAATATGTGATGAGCTTGCTAAGAGAACGCACAACTTTGTGGTGATCGAGCGTGATGCCGAACTTCTGGAAGAAATTGCGCGGCGTGGTTACCCCTTCGTGAGGGGTGATGCGACCGAAGAGCTGGTACTCGCAGAAGCGGGCTTGGAACGTGCGAACGCACTTGTGACAGCTGTTGCGACCGATGCCGAGAGTGTTTTCATCACACTGACTGCTCGACAAATGGCACCTGACTTAACGATTATTGCACGTGCTGAGCTACCGAGTTCTGAAAAGAAGTTAAGACAAGCAGGAGCAAATCATGTTGTTCTCACCGCGGCGATTGGCGCCCGGAGGATTGCCTCGCTCCTTCATAGTCCAAACACTGTTGAGTTTGTTGAGCTGGTCACGAAGCAAACAGAACTCGACCTCGAGCTGCAAGAGATCCCAATTACCGAAGGTGATATGCTGAGCGGCCGTAATCTCAGGGATGCCGATATTGGAAGAAAAACCGGTGGACTCATGGTGATCGCCATCAAGCGACGCTCTGGCAAAGTAGAGTTCCCACCCGAAGCTGACCGATCGTTCGAGAACGGCGATCGAATCATTATTCTCGGACGCCATGATCAGTTACGGCAATTTGCTACAATCTACTGTCCGACACAGTCAGAAGAAGAAGACACATAACGGAAGCCCAGAATCTCCGAAGAAGTTCTGGGCTGAAAGATAAGAATTGAATTCTAACCACATTACCGCTTCGAGAACTGATAGCTACGACGGGCTTTCTTATGACCATACTTCTTCCGCTCGACCATCCGCGGGTCACGAGTCAAAAATCCGTGCTCTCGGAGATCGTGTTCGAGTTCAGTGCGGTCTGAAGCAAGAGCGCGGCCGAGTCCAAGGACGACCGCTCCCGACTGAGCACTCTTGCCCCCACCTTTGACGTTCACGAAAACGTCGAGACGATCCTTAAGGTCGGCTACCACTAACGGGGCACGAACCGCAGCACGTTCTGATTCGACCGTAAAGTAATCGTCGATGGGGAGGCCATTGACGACGAACCGACCGGTTCCTTCACGAATTCGGACCCGTGCCACTGCGGTCTTTCGGCGTCCAGTACCCCAGGTAAACGGAGAACTCACTGCTGTCGACATTGGGTACGATCCTCTAAGAGTTGATACAAGCTTCAGCGCCGGATCCGGTTACTCGGCCACGGTCACGCATCTTCTGTTTTCTTCGTTTCCTCTTCCGCACTCCCAGGATCAGTACTTCCAGGGGTTGATCCGCTCTCGATGCTGTCTGTTGGAGAGGAAGTAGCGACGTCAGTTGATCCGCTCTCAGGTTCCTCGTTCTCTGGAGAAGCATCTTGAGGGTCTGCGGCGGCGGTGTCAACGCTTGCCTGATTCACCGATGATTCCGGAGCAGACAATTCAGGGCTGGCGACCTCTGGAGCCTCTGTTGCTGAGGAATCAGGAATGGACGCAATTGTGTCGTTGGTCAACGCGTCAGCGGTGGTGTCGTCGGTAAACGCGTCAACGGATCCCTGTTGATCCATCGATGTCGACGATGGTTCGAACTTATCCTCGAACGTAGGCTTGGGCGGTGGAACGTATATCGCGCCCGAGGCAGGTGGTCGACCAGATTTAGGTTCAAGAGGGATAGGTTGCTGAGCTTGATGTGGATGATCTGCACCAATGTAAAGCTTCAGCTTGCTGATCATTTGGCGACCAAGCTTGCTCTTCGGGAGCATCCGCCGGACTGCCTCGAAGAGGATCCGATCCGGAAAACGTTCTTTTAGTTTCCAGGCAACTTCGGTCCGCTGTCCGCCTGGATAGCCAGAGTAGCGGGTGTAGGCGACCTGCTCCCACTTCTTCCCTGTAAAGGCCACCTTCTCAGCATTGACAACAATGACAAAGTCGCCGGTATCAATGTGAGGAGTGTAGGTAGGCCGATGCTTTCCCATCAGGATCGACGCGATTTGGGCCGCGAGCCTCCCGACGACAGCATCTTCAGCATCGATGACGAACCACTGACGTTCTAGTTGTTTCGCCTTCGCCTGAAAGCAGTGCATCATCATCGAACGAGTTCCAGGGATCTGAATAAGACTGTTGATTGAACAGAAGCAAGTTGAAGATTATGATTATAGCGATTCCTGGGCGAATCACAAGAGTACTACCACACCCATATCGCGTCATCGTTCAGAGATTCCCGTCGCTCGGTACCAGACAGCACGTTAAATTGACCCTAAACTAGAGATACTCTAGTTCCGATCTGGCTGCATCCTGGTTCAGCAGTCCGATCACGCTGTCCCGAGGCCAAGTTTCATGTCTACTCCGTTGACTAAGGTATTCTGTATTGGGTTCCACAAAACCGGGACGACCTCTCTCGACAAAGCACTGACAATTCTTGGCTACCGAGTAATGGGCTGTTTCGGAATCCACGACACCGATCTCGCCGAAACAGTCCTTGGTCGTTGTATCGAATATGGTCATCAATTTGATGCGTTCCAGGACAATCCTTGGCCCATTCTTTTCAAAGAGCTTGATGCCAAGTTCCCGGGGAGCAAATTCATCCTGACCAGGCGTCCTGTCGAGAAGTGGCTCGCGAGTATTGTGAATCACGCGAGTTCCGAACCCTCGGAAATGAGGCGTTGGATTTATGGCGTCCCGAGCCCACTCGGACACGAAGAGATCTACCGCGAACGATACCTTCGCCACTATAACGAAGTAGAAGTCCACTTCCAGAATCGCCAGGACGACATTCTTGAGCTTGATCTCCCCGGTGGGGAAGGATGGGAAAAGCTCTGTCCCTTCTTAGGACACCCGATTCCCGATGTTCCTTTTCCACATGCCAATCAGGCGAGCAAAGGACCCTGGTCAACTCTCTTCAAGAGGATCGCTGGTCATGGACCACTTCGGCTCGGTGTCCGTCGTGTCCGCAGATTCTTCCAACGTACCCATAAAGCGTCATGAGTGTACGGGCCTGATTCGGACGAATCCCTCAGACGATCTCTGAGGATTTAACCCCTTCCTCGATAGCACCTCTCAGCCGATTCCTAGCAATGACTACCACCCAGCGAACTCCAACGTTCCTCATCATAGGCGCTGCCAAGTCCGGGACTTCTTTTCTCGCAGCGCGACTAGCGACGCATCCTCAAGCGTTCGTGGTTCAATACCCCAAAGAACTTGATTACTTCTCCTCTAAATACAATCTTGGCTGGGATTGGTACCTCTCCTACTTCCAAGAAGCGACGGACGCACAAGCAGTCGGGGAAAGCTCTCCGAGCTATACGATGGAAGACTCCTCCACCATCCCACAACGGATCGCCGAGCATCTCCCTGAAGTCCGCCTGATCTACATCGTCCGCCATCCGATTGTCCGGCTCAAGTCGCACTGGATGGAAGATCTGCAATCGGGTTTTCACGACCAATTGCCTTTTAATCAAGCAATCCGTGAACAGTCTCATTTGGTCAGGGCGTCCCTTTACGAGTCACAGATCAAAAACTACCTCGACTACTTCCCCGCCAATCGTATCCTTCTTTTGCTCCAAGAAGAGCTTGCCAAGGACCCGTCAGCGATCCTCCGACGCTGCTGTGAACACATTGGTATCGACCCCAATGGGTCGATCCCTAATACCGAAACACGAGTCAACACGAAGACAGAATTACGGCGCGCGACGCCAATGCTCAAAGGGGTCCGTAATGTTGGTCGCGCACTCCTCGGAAAACAACTGACCGATCGACTTCCGAAACGCTTCAAGACGCGTTTTAATCACCTCTTCGGGGCGCAAATTGAAGTTCCTGATTATGATCCGGACACGTATCGATACGTCGTGGACCAAGTTGCAGACGATGCCCGTGCATTCTTGAATCGCATCGGAAAGCCCGCCGACTACTGGGCTTTCTGAAACCTCAACAACAGTGCTCTGCAGCCGGCCCGGTTGAGGATCGGAATCAAACGGGTTGCATCGTTCGTGCTTGCTCGATCCAGGCACGCTGCTCGTCGCTAAAATCGCCGACCCAGATCTGTTCCTCGGTGGCATCGACGAGTTCATAGAGGGCTTCGCCGTACTGGTAGAGGGTTGGATTCGGCGCAATCTTCCGACGAACACAGACCTGAACCATCTGCTTCAGGTCCCAGTCGACCTGCACCAGCGTTAATCGGCTGAAATTGATCCGACGATCATGACGAAGGAACGGAAGTACCTTCGAGCCAGGTTCTCGATCCCGGAGTTGGGCGATGCTTCGTTCGATCGGGGCATTGCCCGCTTGTAAGGATTCAAAGAAGGGGATCATTGGAATCGAGAAGGAGGGCAAATCGCCGCCTGGGTGCTTTTGAAACATCGTGTACTGGTGGATCATTTGCGAGGGATGCATCAGATCATCATCATCCATCGACATAATCGCCCGTTGCTCGGGTTTAGTGTCATTGTGCTGAAGGTCGAGGAGGGTGTCATAATCACGAGAGCGGCCGCCGACAGCCTTCAGCTCGTTGAAGAGGCGGACGGGATGATAGTCCCGGACCCACGGAACACTGATAAATGCCTCGAACGTCGTCGCAAGCTGATCCTCTGGAATGATTCCGTTAGAATGATACCAGCGGATCCCTTGCATGAGGACTTTGGATTCCACAAAAGCATGGTAGCGCTCTGCAAGGCGATCACTCAGGATCAGCGCATCATAGTCGTGGAGGAGAGCGGTCTGAGTCGTACAGATCCGGAGCGCGGTGCACCAAGCCATCCAACTGTAAATGTAGGGGAGCTGGATCGCTTTTGCTTTGGCGTTTTGAGAGGGGCTGTGGAAGAGGAGCTTGAAGGGAAGCGGGTCCAGTAATCGGGCGGCTTCTTGGGCGATCGCGGGGTCCAACTGTTCTTCGGTGGTGTCCGCAACGGCAACAACTTCGAGAAGCTCAGGCCAGAGATGATCACGGAGACATCGGAGATTACTGAGGAGGACGTCTGGCATGTCGGCACACATGCCGATCATTGCGGTGCAGCCCGGCTTCAGCGACTCAGCAGAAACGGGAGTCCAGGAAACAAGATCACGGACCCGGAGTCGCGTGTACTTCCGAAAGATCCATGCCGTGGCATACCGGATTGGATTTGAGTATTTGCCAACCATCCTC
>CAZEAN010000143.1:0-14365 GCA_964510225.1 uncultured Isosphaeraceae bacterium | reverse complement strand
GGAGGGTGATTCCCTGGAATAGTAATCTCTCCACCGGGTGTAATCGTTGTACCCACGTTGCCTACTTCTTCGGGGTCGATCTCCTGACGACGGGCTTGGAGAGTCTGCAATCGTTCTTCGAGTCGCTCAGGGACTTGGTAGGTCATGTCCAGCCCCGACGTATTGAAAACGAGTTGGCTAGGGGCCGAACCTGTCTCGATCTCTACAACGCCGGGTATCCCTGCCATTCCAGCGAGGTCGAGGCGACCGGCCACTTGAGGGATTGGCGTGAAGGGCCCAATACCCCGCGCGACAAACACGCCCAACGCGTCGATTGTGAGGAGCGAAGTGTCGGCCCCCGCAAGAGTAGCGTCGGCCTCCAATAAGCCAGAGAGGAAGAGGTCGTAATCGACCGTTGGGTTGGCAAACTCGTCCGTATTCGCGCGGACGTTCGCGGCGAAGACCCCGTCGAATCGGAGGTCGGCTCCGAGTTGTTCGTCGATCCCAGGGACTTCCTGCCCGACAATCAGGGAGCCCTGTCCCTCGAATGCCAAGACTTGGGGCTCAAGGTAGAATCTCTCGATCTCACGCCCCGGCAACTCAAGATCAATCTCCTGGACCTCATCGGTGGCGTTGAAGCCCAGGAAGATTTCCGCATCAGCCTTCAGTCCAGCATCCTCAAGGATCGAGAGACCGGGAGAGTTGCTGTCAAAGTCGAGCTTGAGGGCACCGAGGAGTTCCGTGTCTTCCAGGTCGCTGTCGGAAGGAACTCGGAGCAAGATCTTGCCCGACGCACTGACTAAGTCCTCCACCGGAAGGATTCCCTCGATGCTGACACTCCCGGAGGCACTAAGCTCGATTTCCGTCACATCTTCCGCGGCGACTGGGAAGGTGTATGCCAACTCGGCGTTGTTACCGGTCGAGCCGTCATCACCCCCGAAGACGATCTGTCCGAGACCAGGCAACCCAATCTCGCCCCTTCCAAGGAAGCGCATCGTGAATCGATCGTAGGACTCCCCGTCGAAGACGAGCAGCGGATTCACTAGGTTCCCGTCTGCGTCCGTGTACTCGAAGGTTACATCCCCCGCGAGGCGGACCAGTCTCTTGGTCGGATCGGAGTCGGGGAAGTCGGCAAGCATTACTATCCGGGGTGGGTTGACATTTCCTTGGTCAACGCGCACGAAACTGTAGTCGAAGAACATCCGACTCGTTGCTTCGAAGTTCTGGAACTTCAATGCTCCCTTGAAGATAAACTTCGCGTCGCTGTCGAGGATCAAATCGCCGTCGAACGAGAGTCCGGGGACTTTCTTGCTCGTGATGGTCGCACCACCCGAGATCCGGATGTTGGGGTTGCTCAGGTCCGCAATCGTTCCACCGGCACCTGTGACCGACAAAACATCTTGTTGGTTGCCCGATTGGAGGTTCACAAAGTACGTATGGCCGCTCTCAGCGCTGATTCTCCACTGAATCGCGTTTCCTGAGTCGTCGGTTCCGGTGACCTCTATTCTCGCCTCAGTGGTCAATACGGTGTCCTTCGCAAGGAAGGCATCGACCAGCTCTGCTGAAGCTGTCCCACCAGTGTTGAGAGCGGAGATCAGTTCCGGATCGATCGTAAAGCTAATCCGACTGACCCGGAGCTTACGGTTCGAACCGATTTCACCGAGGCGTTTGACAAGATATTCATTCGCCTCGAACTGCATGTGCCAGGACTCGCCGAGCGTTATTGGCGTCACGGTCGGGCGAACACGCGAGGTCCCTACGACGAACCCAAGGTCACTAAAGGCTTCCTCAAATGCCGGGAGCGTACGCCCTGCGTTGAGTTGATCGACGATGCTCGTGATGCCACCGTCGGGATCATAGTCAAAGATGAAGCCGTTCCCGCCCGAAGCAATGTTGGCCACTTGTTGTTTGGAGCGCTCACGCCACTGCTCCAGGCTCAGATCGCCGATCGGATTGAACCTTGGCCGCGTCAGCTCGCTCGGATCTGTCGGCGCGACCAAAGTCGGTCCGTTGAACACAAAACCACCACGGAAGTTGGTTAGAGTCAGTCCGGTAAACTTGGGTTCGATAACGAGTGGGACCCCGGCGCGAAAATAGCCATTCAGAGGTCCGAGTTCGGAGAGAGCAAGTCGGACTTCGACGCCTCCGATCTTCGGGATCTCAAGCTCGCCGGTAATGCCACCGAAGAAGACCGCACGATCAAAATCCAGGCTACTATCGGGAAGCCGTTCTCCCTGTTCGTCGAGCTTGATCACGCCTGCGAAGAGCCCACCTTCCAGAGCACCGCCATTCATTTGACCGCGGACACCAACGGAAACATCTCCAACCGTCACGACAGGAAACTCACCCTCGTCGAGTCGGGTTGGGTCGATGTAGACATCACTCACAGTACCGGTCAACCGCAACGCGTCCCCAAGTTCAGCGTCGACACCTCCAGAGAAGACAATCCGGAAGTCGCTCGGATCGTCGTTGAAGTCCGGCCAGAGGAGCCCGATCTTTTCAATCTCTACTGGGATGAACTTGACCCAGCCGAGGTCGGAGGAGTCTACCGTGCCAATCCCGAAGGTAGCGCCGAAGTTCGGCAATGCCTTGAAAGTGCCATCGCCCATCAGTGAGAAACGCTGGATCGTGCCAGACATCGCGACTCCAGCGGCCGCGATTCTGGCGGACGCCTGACCGTTGACTCGGAGTAACTCTTCGTTGGGGTCTGCGGTTGGTAAGAATGTCGTGTCGGTGACACTGAGTTCCAGATACTCCCCAAAAGTACCGACCAGTGAGCCGATCTGATAAACCACGTCATCGATCGCAAAGTCGTCGGTGAAGGTCACCCCAAAGGAAAGGTCTTGTCCCCGAAGCTGATACTTCGAAATAGCGGACGAGGACCCGCCGGAACCTGACCCAGATCCCGAGCCGGGGGCCTGGAAGATTAACTCAGACGCTCCGATCGCAATTCCACCAAAGGAGAGATCGGGCGTTGGCAACAGATCAATTGCCACGTCGGTAAACTGAACGAACGGATTCTTGACTGAAAAAACGTTTGAGACGCCGATCGTCTGCTCAAGGGTCAGCCTGCCGTTACCAAAGGCAAAACCGTCTCCGTTGACGATCAAACCGGGGACGTTTTCTGTAGGAGAGAACCTCCCGTCGATTCCCATCAGAGGTGCATTGATGTTGACGAATCCGGCTTCCAAGATCTGCTGGCCAAAGCCTTGCTGAGGGTCATAACTCAGCGTCGCATTTAGCGCAGTTGCAGTAAGGAGTTTGGGAAGATCAAGAACGAAGCTCCCCGCACTGATCTCAAAGCCGCCGGGTTCGGGGAAGTCCACGACTCGTCCGACTCCCTCGTTGACTCTGCCGGCAATCGAAAATCCGCCGTCGAGGAGTGTGGCGAGCGCTGTGATTGGAGAACCAGAGGAGCTCTCAGAACCTGCTGTGGTCGGATCACTACTGGTCCCTGTCCCCGAGGGACTGCTCTGTGTGAACGTCAAACCGGCTGAGACAGCCTCCATCCCAACACCGATCTCGAGATCGTTCCCTACAAGACCAAGCTGGGGCAGGGTGAGCCCGAGATTAGAAACCGTAATCGGTCCGAGTTGAGCGGGACGAACCAATTGCTCCGGAGATCCAACACCGGTTGGGTCCGGGTCAGCTAAGTCATCAGTCCCGGTTGGAAGGAGGTTGTACCCGCTGACGGTGAAGCTGTCTTCGACGAGGCGATAGAATGACTCACCTTCGGTCGTCCTGCCCAAGGAGAAGTCGGCCCGTGCACTACTCAGGGTTAAGGCGTGGACAGGACCACTGTAGAGTCTAATCCCGACATCGACGGCGTCGATCTCGAGAGTCCCATCCTCATTCATTTCCACGGTGTGGTGAGCGAGAGACTCAAAGACGGGTCCTTCCGTTCCATCAACCGAGAAAACCGAAGGTCCAACGATCCGGAAAACTTCTCCCTCCTCAGCACTGAATTCCAATGATCGAGGACCAAACGGTGTCGGGATCTCCAGTTCCACTGCTCCGCCCGTGGAGTTCAACTCCGTAGTGACCACTCCAAGGGTGTCTAGTTGCAAACCGGGAAGACCGTCGATGTCGAGCCCGACTCCATCGAATTCGTCTTCTGTGTCGAACGCAGCGGCGACGCCTTCGGGCAACAATGCAAGGACGCCGTCAGCATCGGAGACCTGGATCGCAACCTGCTGACCAAATGCAAGATCGACGTTTGACGCAACGACCGCCACGCCGACACCGTTATCGAACTCGGAGAGTGCCAACGAGCCGTCGATCCGTTCACCAGCGGTTGTCATGCTGCCGTCGATCAGAATGTCAGTGGGATCCGCGTCACTAAAAAACTGTGCGAGGTCGGACCAGCCTGACTCGGTCGTCGCCCGTAGTTCGGTGATCTCGCCGTCTTCCGCAGTGATCCTGACAAAGGGGTCTGGCCCATCGATAATAGCTGCGTCGAGACCACCTGCTGGGGCCAACCGCGGCTCGAGGGTTTCTAATCGAAGTTTGCGGGTACGCTTGCCGTTAGTTGCATGGGAGTTGTTGCGTTTGCGTGACATGGCTGGATCCTGAACACGGCGAGACAATGGGGTAATTTCGCCCAAAACAAAGAAGCAATGGTTGGGAAATGCGCGCAATGTCTCGGACCTGTCAGGATTCTTGATAATTTCTTAGAGTGCACTGTCGACCACCGATGCCCTCAATTAGAGAGCGACCGCTAAGAACCAGTGCTCAATACTCCGGGATGAGTTCATGCAAGGCCGCTATCACTCTCCGAGAAGCAAATTGAATCGCGGCCAGTCTCCTGGTACGGTGACCTGGACCACTAATATCGGCAGGTATACTTATGTCGACACCTACCAGTCGGAGCCTGGTCGAACGGGCCCGTTCCGGTGACGACGGGGCCTGGGAACGCATGGTTCAGCTCTACCATCCCTTCATCGAAGGATGGCTGATGCGCTATTCGGTTCCGCCACATGAGGCTGATGATCTCGCCCAGGATGTCTTGATCAACGTCCATCGCGCCCTTAAATCCTTCGAGCATGCCGGCCGGGACGGGAGTTTCCGGACCTGGCTCCGGACGATCACGGTGAATCGCGTCCGACTCTTCTGGCGGAATAGACGAGGGCGAGCAAACGCTACCGGTGGCGATGAGTTCTTAGAGATGATCCAGGGACTTGAAGACGAGAACAGTGAATTGACCGCGCGGTGGGACGCAGAGCACGCCAATCACGTCCTTCAAGCGATGCTTGACGAGGCCTCTTCTGAATTCGAACCGACGACTGTCAACGCGTTCCGGAGTCTCGTGCTCGGAGGTAGACCGGCCCCTGAGGTGGCCGAAGAGTTGGGCACGAAAGTTGGTGCAGTCTACACTGCAAAATCACGAGTCCTCCGCCGACTCCGGGAGTTGGCAGCGGAATTGATCGATTAGTTTGTTCGACCGCGATCGGGTAGGGAGTCTTATCTTGTCGCAAGATGGCTGGTATCAACCCATCACCCGCCGAGAGGACCGAGTGTGACTGAGACGACTAAGGAGTGGGTTCACTTCATCAGACACCCGGACGACGGGACGTTGCATGCCTTCGTGTCGGGGACACTCTCCGAAGTGGAGTCGGACCGCGTGGCTGCACACGTCGAAGACTGTTCAAGATGCTGTGCACGGATGGACAGTCTTCCCGAAGACCCGTTTGTGGAAGCTGTGCGTGCTGTGGGGAAGTCTAAACCTGGGAGCACAGTAGAACTCTTGGTTCAGACCGAAACCGAACCGACGCACCCTGCTCAAGGCACCGATCTCCAGATCCCCGGCTTGGAAATCATCGGGGAGTTGGGTCGAGGTGGGATGGGAGTCGTATACCATGCCCGTGATGTAGCACTGGACCGAGACGTCGCGCTGAAATTGATCAGCGAAAAGGGTGGATTCAACCGGGAGGAGCTTCGACGATTCCGCAACGAGGCCCGCTCTGCTGCCTCCGTACGACACCCGAATATGGTTGAAGTCTTCACTGTCGGTGAGTCCGATGGCAGTCCCTATCTTGTCATGGAGTATGTACCAGATGGAACCTTAGAGGATCATCTCCGGAATGGCCCGATGGATCCACTGCAGGCAGCTCAACTTGCTGAGGACATCACGCGTGCAACGGCGGCAGCCCACCGAGCTGGAGTGATCCACCGCGACCTCAAGCCGTCCAACATTCTACTCTTACATAATGGCACTACTCTGATCCCCAAGATCACCGACTTTGGACTCGCCAAACAACTGGAAGGGGCAACCGATCTCACTAGGACCGGAGTATTGGCTGGTACCCCCGCCTACATGTCCCCTGAACAAGCTGACGGAGATCCAACACGGATTGGTCCAGCGTCGGATGTCTACTCCCTAGGGACCATTCTGTACCAAACGACAACCGGTCGGCCTCCCTTCCAAGGGATGACTCCACTGGACATCCTCAATCAAGTCCGGCGGGATAGTCCGGTCGCGCCGAGTCGCCTTGTACCAGGTTTACCTCGTGACCTGGAAACGATCACGCTGAAGTGTCTTGAAAAGGAGCCTCGAAAACGTTACCTCTTGGCTCAAGAACTGGCAGAGGATCTCCGGCGATGGCAACACGGCGAACCGATTCACGCAAGACCGGTCGGGGGCATAGAACGGGCTTTGAAGTGGACCCGACGTAATCGAGTTATCTCGATATCCGCTGCAGTGGTGCTGCTCTCCCTTACGACGGCCACCATCCTGTCGACTCGGTACGCTATCCGCGCTGCGAGGGCTCAAGCTGGTGAGGCCAAGCAGGCTCGGCTCGCGGAACTCGCGCGTGACGACGCGTTGAAACAGGTCGACCGTGCTCTCCGTAGTGAGAATGAAGCAAGACAACAGTATCGCGAAGCAGTACGACAACGGACGACAAAGGAAGCCCTAACGGAACTGTTCTTAAACGATCTCATTGGGCAGGCTCACCCCGTCACCCAAATGTTCGACCTCGCGAAAGAGGGGCGGCAAGGAGAATTTGTCCGCGATCCGAAGATGAGCGAACTCCTTGACCGCGTCACGACTTTCCTCACCGACGAGCAGATCGAGGAACGATATCCTGGCCAGCCCTTCGTCCAAGCAGAACTCTTGATGGCTGTCGGGAATATTTTCAAAGCCGTCGGTCGCGGCGACGAAGCCATTGATCACTTAGAGAGGGCAGTCGCACGACTTCAGACCCGAGAAAAGTCGGGAGGTACTGACCAAGTGAAAAGCTACGGTGATACCGAAGAGACTTTCTTGATGCCCCTCTCACTCGCCGCTGCATACGAGAGCGTCGGCCGCGTTCAAGACGCAGTCACACTCGCGCAAGAGACACTAACCGATATCGAGGCTGAACTCCCTCAAACCCACTATTACGTCATGGCCGCGAGAAATGATCTGGCCACTTATTACCTCACTCTTGGCCAATTCGAAGAAGCAGTCCCTTTGCTTGAGCAAAATCTTGAGCAACTGAACGCGAGTTCTCCCCAAGAAATCCAAGCGATTTTGCTAACGAAGAGTAATCTTGGCACGGCGTATTACCGAACCGGCCGATTCAGTGACGCCACACCAATGCTTGAGGCAACATTAAAACAGCAAGAATCCACACTCGGCAAGACGCATCCTGACACTGTCCGAACACTCAACAATTTAGCTGGGGCGTATGTTCGGACTGGTAGGCATCCAGAAGCTGTACCGATGTACCAAACGGTCTTGGAAGTCTCCGAAGCTCAGCTCGGCTCCGGCCACCCCATCACACTTATAGCTCAGAGCAACTTAGGAAGTGCTCATCTGAGAAGTGGCGAGATGGAAAAGGCGGTGTCTGACTTCGAAACCGCTTACGAAGGGATCAAGGGACTCCAATATCGACACCCAATGGCGGGAACGATTCAAGGGAACTTGATCCGTGCCTATGAGATTAGTGGCCGATACTATGACCAGGAGAGGATCCTCAGAGATCGGTTAGACTGTATCGAATCGGAGATTCCCATTCGCCTCCCGACTCAAGCTACGGTCCTCAGAAGGTTGGGACATTGCTTGGTCCGTCAATCGAAATTCATCGAGGCGGAGTCAGTGCTCCGACCTCTCGTTGAGACACTTAAGGCGGACGAAACCTCAGGGAACTGGGAGATCGCTGATGCCGAGGCAACCCTTGGCGAGGCTTTAGTCGGTATGGAGCGATTCGACAAAGCTGAACGACTGCTCCGGAAAAGTTTCCATGCCCTGGTCGAACACTCTGTCAATTCTGGCCCCAATCTGGAGCCCTCGACTCAAGAGCGAGCAGTGAGGTTGTCCGAAGTCGCAGGACTCCTCGCCCAGATCTGTCGAGCGAGAGGCTCTCAAGATGAGCTACCTCGCTGGGAAGCAGAACAGGAAAAGTGGAACCGCCTCGGAACTGCGCAAGAGTAAATAAACACTCAGGAAAACAGAATTCATGCCAGTGATTATATGAAAATGTTAAAAATGACCAATCAAGAATGTTAGAAACCGACTCGTATCAAAGCTGGACCTGGTACTTGGGTTGAACAATTGCTATAAAAAATATTTAAAATATCACATTTAAACTTGTTTAAGAAATTGAGACACATTAGCTATCTGAGTCACTCAATCTCAGCGCTGGATCCTCTACACTCTTGGTGCCATTGGTCAACTCTCGGGAAGCCTTCACGATGGCAAACTGTAGATGATTCCTTGCTCTCCGGATTCCTTGTAAGCAGCTTGGCTGCGAAAGTGCAATAGGCGAAACTCGTTCCAAGTACGTCGATCGCTGAAGACGGGACCTTCCACCGTCGTTTTCAGCACGGGCGTTACACCGCCTGCGCGTAGCTTCTCCTCGGTGGCATTGTCAAACGCGTCCATCGCTTCCTTGCCCGTCAGCTGCTATTCGAGGACGCTGCCATCTGCGGGTGCCGCTACAAACTAACGTACGTGAATTTATATTATAAGCATATTATTCTTCCATGATCAATCGAAGAACCAGCTCGGTGAACTCATCACCGCGATGTTTTCCAGTGAATTGGCCCCCTGCGGGTCCGGTGAACAACAGGGGCCGATGACCCTCACCTTTGATGCAGGTGAAGGTTGCGCCGGGAATGTGCTGCGCGAATTGACGACCCCACTCAGCGGTAAACACTCGGTCAGAGTCGCCGAAAATGACATGCGCTGGTTTGTCCCACAAAGTCAAGTTGTTCCAGGCCGCCTCTTGCCGGATAGCGTTCCCTGCCTCAGGCTCAGCGAACGGCAGCATCCACGGCCACCTCAAGGCACCAGAGACGGCATTCGGATTGTCAAATGGTGCACGGATAGCCGATGGGAATGCGAAAAACGTCGTAAAGTCAATCGACTGTGAACGCTTATTCCATTCGCGGAGCGTCTTAGTGTACGTATAGCCATCAAAGTGAAGCCAAGTGTTGAGGATGATCAGACGATCGAATCGGTCTGGCATCTCAGTGGCCATTACTAACCCGTTCGGACCACCCCAATCGTTGACGACGATCGTGATGTTACGCAGGTTCAGCTTCGTCACCAGACGCTTCAGCGTCTGGACATGATTGTCGAGAGTGTACCACTCCAGATCGATGACCTTATCACTGCGTCCGAAGCCGATGTTGTCCGGCGCGATTACGCGGTAACCAGCCGCTGCCAGGCCAGGAATCGCTCCTCGGTACATGTAGCTCCAAACGGGCTCGCCGTGGAGTAGCAAGAACGTGCCCGCCTCAGCCGTGCCTTCGTCAACATAGCCCATCCGAAGACCGTGAATATCGATGTAGTTCGTTTCGAATGGGAAGTCCTCGATGTTTGCAAATCGCGCCTCCGGTGTCCTGTGAACACCTGGGAGAACGCCCTGAGCTGTGTCGACCTTAGTGCGACGGTCAACGGAAGCACGCTGTGTGGCCACCTCGTGCATCCCCGTAAGTTCATCCAAATTGATTCCTGCATCGGAGTTGCTGTTGGCAAGTGCAAAGTTTTTTTCTGGACCACCTAGCGTTTCGTTTTGACTGAGCCGGTTGTCGTCGTCCTGGTCAAGTAACGAAAGCAAGTGGGGTGCATGCTCAGGCGATGGAGTTGGTTGCTGCGCGAGGGCTGAAGTGGTCATTATGAATACGGCCAACGTAGCGAGCGTTAAGCCTGAAGATTGAGTATTCAACGTTCGAGTCCGATGGTGGTGGGAGTGGCGGAGTACAGGCTCCGCCACTGAAGCTATACAAATCGAGGGTCGGTCCGAGCGATTGCGTGGCTCATCGAAGTCATTGCCACCGAACTACTAAGCTCACGGTTTGATCTGCTGACGAATCATCTTGGCCTTCATCAGGTAGCCATCTTCGATGGCGGCGTCGCGATGCTTTATCACGTCCTGCATATTTTGTACGGCTTCGGTGTACGCAGCTTGGCTAGGAAAGTGCAACAAGCGAAACTCGTCCCAAGTACGTCCATCGCCAAAGATGGCACCTTTCACCCTCGTTTTCAGCACGGGCGTTGCACCGACTTCGCATAAGATCTCCTCGGTGGCGTTGTCAAACGCGTCCATCGCTTCCTTGCCCGTCCGCTGCTCTTCGACTTCGCTGCCAACTCCATACTGTGCCGTGACACGATACTTCAAGAGTTGAGCTAGTGTGAACGCATCCTCCTCGTCAGTCACTCGCTTCGGATTGGAGAACGTCCACGCTTGGCGTTCGGTCAGGAGCACCTGCGTGACTTCGACACCCGCATCTTTGTGTACTGCACGTCTCTGGAATTCCGGGTTGGACACCATCTTGAGAAACTTGGATCTAGACGGGTAACGAACGATGGCAACTTGATCCCAGCTCGGCGACATGTTTCCCATCTGGTGGTTGACAAGGCCCATGTAAGCAACATTACCGCCAATCTCCGCGATGAACTCGACGGGTGCATAGAGCGCATTGGCTTCTTCCCCCGTCAGGTCCGTCTCTCGTCGGTCCGCGTACTTCGCTTTCTCCCGATACTTGATTAAGTTGACCATCAGAAACTCACCATCCTGGTCGGAAGGGAGTGACTGCATGCGCGACAGCAGCTCGTCGTTTCGTGTTCCGAATGAGGGTCCGATGGGGACTGGTGGAGTCACCGCTCCAACTCCAGCCCGTTGTGTGGTAGCCATCTCGAGCAGCTTTTTCAACTCATCCAGATCGATTTGGCGATCGCCGTTACGATCTGCGATCGTAAAGTTCTGCTTCAGACCACCCTGTGCCTCGTATTCGCTTATCTTCCTGTCTTCGTCTTTGTCGAGAATGGAAAGCAAGAGTGCGGCTCGGTCGCGAGATTGGGTCGGCTGTTGGGCGTGAAGTCCAGTAGTCAACAGGAGTGTCAGGATGGAAGTGATCGATAAGTGAGTGGGTTTTATTTTCATCATCTTGTATCCGATCGTGGTTGGAGAAAAACCCTGTGTCCGTTGTGCAAGATTTGGGCGAGGTGCGTTCCACTCATAGACGGAATCATGAACCTTGCCCTGTGTGCGTATGCCTGAGAAGAGCGGTAGTACGAAATATCAACGCTTGTTCGAAGGTCGAGTTCTCAGCCACCAGAGCATAGTGTCGTTGACGATCTCAGCGGCGTCTCGATGGACCCAATGGTCACTGTCTGGAACCGTGACGAGCGTGTAGTCGGCGTCGATCCAGTTCCAGGTATCCCGCAGTCCATCTTTGTCGACCGCCTTATCCTTCAGGCCATGGAATTGCAACACAGGCATTGCGAGATTGGGCATCTGGATACCTTCATCCGCTCGCCGATCGATGGCGCTAAACGCGGCTCGGTAGTAGTCCAGCATGCCCTTTGTCGACGACTGCGAGAAGGCGTTGAGATAGCGTTTGCGAACTTCCTCGGAGACGTTACCCGCAGAAATATTCGTCAAGATCTCTGGGGTGAGCCGGTCTTCGTAGCCTGGGGTCTGAAAGTCAGTGATGTACTGCGTGTTTGCCTTTTGTTCGGGTGTCGCATTCTGGCGAACCGTACTGTATCCTCTCGGATGCGTCAGGTTGCAGATGATGAGTTTGTCGACACGCTCAGGGAATCGCATCGCAAACTGCCAGGCGATTGCACCACCCCAATCGTGGCCAACCAGCGTCACCGAGTCGACTCCCAGGTCGTTGATGACTGCTTGTACGTCTGCCAACAAGTGCTGCATTGCGTAGTGCTCAACACCCTCGGGCTTACCGCTTTTGTTATTAGCTCGAGTATCCATCGCTACAGTCTTGTACTCCCCAGAGAGTGCCGCCATCTGCTCTCTCCAGCTATACCAGAAATCTGGAAACCCGTGCACAAACAAGACGACGGGGCCCTCACCGAGCGTGACGTAGTGAATTGCGACCCCGTTGTTTTCTGTCATGTGGTGGTCAACGCGATCGAATACCGCCGTGCCAGCTTCCGTCCCGGCGCGGGCTTCCGTGTCACTGTTGCTGACTACTTCCCTCTGCGTAGCAACTACTCTCAGAACTTGAGTCAACTCATCAAGATCGATTCCTCCGTCACCGTTACTGTCAATGGATGCAAAGTTCTCTTTGAGACCACCCTGTGCCTCGTCTTCGCTTATCTTCCTGTCCTCGTCTTTGTCGAGTATCGATAACAAGAGTGGGGCTCGATCGGGCGCTGGGGTTGACTGTTGGGCATACAGTGAACTCGTCAGCGAGAATTCAAGTAGTGTGGCGATTGCCAAGTATCCGAGAAGATTTCTCATTGTTCTAGGTCCGTTCGTGTTGAGAGAAGCCGCCTGGTGAAAGACGGATAAATGAGGGCAACTCATTCGTTTGCCCAAGTCATGACACATCATCTGGAAACCGTCACTTACCAGTAACTGCCTCCGGGGGGTTGTACTGCTGGTTATAATCGATCACCTTGCTGGTGATAGCAGTCACAGTAGCTCGATCGTAGGTCGTTGGCATCACTGTTTCGATCTCGGCCCCATAAAGCAGACTTAACCAGGTTAGAGCGGATATCTCTAGCATCATGGGACCAGCATGGCCCATGAACCGATCACGGAAAAGTGCGTTGGAGCCGCGCCCAACCATTTCTTCGATCCCAATCAAGTCGCCCGCCTCGAAGCGGGACTTCATCAAGGCCGCCGATTTCCCGTAGTCAATGTAAAAAATTGGATTCTGAGGGTAAAGCTCCCGTAATTCGGTCACGATTTTGTACTGTTTGTTCGCGCTCAAATCGATCGATTTTGCATAGCGCAAGGCATCGGTTCGGGGCCCACCGGGGAGCCAATGGTTGCCAATCAAGAACTGGGTGTCCGGATTGTAGCGCAGGGCTGTTTCGATCCAGTTCTTGTAGTCTTCGAGAGTCCCGTCACGTGGAGAGATCACGGGCATTCCAAGTAATTCGACCTCGCCGCTTTCTAGTTTGTCGACAATCTGCTGACGTCGACGTGGATTGCTCCAAAGTGCCCCTGGTGTGCCGTTAGTCCCTCCTACGAACACTGCCTCTACTTGATGATTTGGAAAGGGATGTTCGGCTGCAATCGAGGCAAAAGATCGAGCTACAGGTACGAAGAAGCTGTGACCAATGAACAGGCAATGGGCACCTTGTTTGAAAGGGGATTGAAAATGCTGTTCGAAGTCAGTCGATTGCCTTTGTGAGGATCCACCAGCTGTGCCAGAAGTCATCGTCTCCGACGATTTCGCGAGCTCGTCACTCACGGAGATTTCGATGGGCCCCTGAAAGGAATCTTGGTTGTCTGCCCGGATCACGAGTGTTTCCTCGGGCAAAGCGAGCTCGAGCGGTTTGCCGATCCTGTGCTCGATCAAACTCCAGTCTCGTGGCAGTGTTGGTACGTCTTGAGTTCGATTGAGATCTCGTGAGATCCGGACGAAGGCTTCGGCCTCGGGGGAAACAAGTAGTGTCAGTATTCTCCCTGCGTTGAATGAAATGTGGTGGTTTTTGTTGACCTTACTAACTGTTAAGCGTCCTTCACGATCCAGCCTCGCACTTGGTTCGGTCACAGTCGCAACATGTAACCATTCATAGCCAAAATACTCTTTCCGGGTGTAGCGGCCTTCGTTCTTGCCAGGTGAATTCAGGAACTCACTGTGGTTCGGATCGACCTCGCGCGGCTGGTTCTTGAACCAGCCAGCGGGCAATTGGAGAGCGTCGAATTGCTCCGCAGTGATGTCCTTTGATACCCAGGCGATAATTTCGTTGCGGGACTTGACTTGGAGTATTTCGAATCCAATTCGCTTGGGATTCTCTGCTGCTTGTGCCGAAACGGACGAGAGACATACGACTGCGAGACCGACTCTGAAATGAAGGCTCATAGAAATCTCCAGCATGGATTGTGTGGTGTCCACGATTCAGCGGGATAAATTGTCGCGAGAGTATTAGTTCTACTGTAACCGATTCTTCGTGACCGCCGCGGCTTGTTCGCATATCCTA
>CAZEAN010000142.1:0-14379 GCA_964510225.1 uncultured Isosphaeraceae bacterium | reverse complement strand
CTCGATCCGAGTGCGCGTCACGTGCAGTTTGAAGGAGCCGACGATCCCCAAGACACCGATGCTGCGCCGTTCCCCCGGAGCCTCCCGATCGCTCGGGCCCTCGATCCGAGCACGCTTGTAGTCATTGCCCTCAACGGAGAACCGCTACCGAACGTCCACGGTGGGCCACTCCGACTCGCTGTCCCTGGCTGGTTTGGCAACCACTGGATGAAGTGGCTTACGCGTATCACGCCTTCCTTAACCGAAGCTCAAGGCCCGTATCAGCAGGCGTCTTATCGTGTTCCAAAGCGTCCGATCGCTCCAGGAACGTTCCCCGATCCAGCAACGATGGCGACCATTACCTCGATGCCGGTGAAGTCCCTCTTCGCCCGCCCTGAAGATGGTGCCGTTGTGGATCGCGGATTGGTCGAGCTGGTTGGGGTTGCCTGGTCAGCCGAAGGGGAGATAAAGCGAGTCGAAATCGCTGAAGGTCCCGACCGTCCGTATCGACCGGCAACGCTGCAAGGGCCAGTACTCCCCTTCGCCTGGAGACAGTGGCGTTATCGCTGGCAGGTGGACCAACCTGGGACGTTTGAACTCCGCGTCCGAGCAACTGACTCCACCGGACACACACAACCTGATTCCGTCCCCTGGAACCCGAAAGGATATCTCTGGAATGCTGTCGACCGGATCAGAGTAACAGTCAAGAACTGATCAGAACAACAATAATCGAAACTACCGATCACCATAGCTGAACGAGTCCGATGAACACTGCACGAGTCAATCTTGATTCCTCCAGAGTGTGGCTCGGTCATTTCACGGAAGCTAAGTTCATGCCAAGCAAGCCCGAGGTCATGTCCAGCGATCGATCCTCGATCGCTGATTTACCTCGGGATAGCAAAGGCTCACCTAATTATCAATTTCAACAGAACGGATCGTTTGGTCTAGCCCGACCAGGACTCCCCCAGAGTAATAACGAACTCCAAGAAGTCGAAGCGACTGTACGCGGTTCGGCTGCCATCCTACTCCCGATTCCTCAACTGATCTCGTGGGGTCATAGCCATTGAGATTGCTTACGGGGCTCGTCACGCTCAGGCTCAAAGCGCCTCCTGATGTCGTACCAAATGTACTCCAGGTTTGGGAGTCCCCCCGAAGTATCCCGAACCGAAGTTCAACTAGACTGGTATCCATTACCTGAGTCCAGGTAATGCGCTCACCTGACGTGTTGAGTAGGTTTGACTTCGAGTTCGCTGAGTCGATAACTTGTTCATCGTCATAAGCCAAGACTTCAAGCCCGCCGGCGCGATAATCAGTGTGGCTGCGGTAATTGACGTTAAACGCAAATGTCTTCCTATAATCATCTCGATCAGCGAGCATGACCATCGTGATTTGTGGGCCTTCGGAGATCGTGTCCGGGACGTCAACCACGAGTTCCCAATCTTCCTCGATCCTGTCAATGAGTACTGCTTGTGGAGACGTTAAGGCCGAGGAGTTGATGAACACGGGAATCATCAAGAACTGTTGTAGGATCAGCATCGGAACTTTCCTCGCTTCTTGACGGCTTTGTCTAACGGGAGAGTTTCACGCGTCCAACACCACCTTCATTCCAGCTTTCGAGACGATCTCCAAGGATAACCGTGGGATCATTGGTGATGGCTGGCTGTACGATGACGTATTTCGGATTGCCTTTGAAATTGACATAGACTACTCGGATCGGTGCGAATCGGACAATTTTGTATTGGGCGTTGTTGCCGTTGCCTCCGGTCTTTGCTCCTTTTTTTTTTGGACTTACCGTCATCGTTATCATCAGGTGGCTCATAGATCGGGATCGTGCGTGCCTCACCTATAATGGCTTTTAAATCATCTTTGATGCCGGCGCTAATGCCCGGATTCCCCCCTAGGAGAGTGTAGGGTTCCTGGTCACTGTCGATCTGGTCTAATTCGAGAGTACCGCTGGGGTAATTTGAGAGCTGTTCTGGAGTTACGCCGTAACGAATTTGGTCACCCAGAGTCTTTGTACTATTATTGGAGACCCCGATCTTGACCGTACCCCAGTTGCCGGGCATCCCGTTCCGCACTGGATAAAGTTGCGATTCCTCTATGCCATCTGGCCCGGATGTGACTTCACCCGTAGTTGGGTTGTAAGCATACTCATCGATTGTATTTCCCTGAGTGGGGTCGATCATCTCGTCGTAACTGTCCTCGTCGAGAACAATCGGCAAGAGATCGGAGTTAAGGCCGGACTCTGATCGAAAGCCAGCGACCTCGTAGAGTCCAGCGGTTGCCACCGCCTGGTAGGAAACCGATACTTGATTGATACCTAATAGTCGTGCGAAAAAGGTTGTGATTGTCCCACCCTGCTCCGAGGAACGTGCTAACTTCACTTTTACTGAGTTGTATTCAGAAGTGTTGAAACATGAAGCTTGGAGCGAACCATTGACCATCTCACCGATGACAATGTGTCCTGTCGAATCGTTGCTTGTGTTGTCCGAAATCACAGGGATCTGCCCTAGTACTTGATTTATCTGGGCAAACTTCTTTGCTCGATCATGAGAATTTCTAACAAGAGTCGACATGTTACAGTTTTGATCAAACCTTTCTTCATCGATTAGTTCGTGAGCGCCTGCAAGTGCACCCGCGTCAGCAGCGGTCTGGAGTTGGCACCACGCGATCGAAATCACCAAGAGATCCATCGTGATTGCGGCGACGCCGAGGATTAAGACCATCATGACGGCAGAGAGCACGGCAATCGCACCTCGTTTCCGCTGTTCGGTTAGGATGATTGAATTATGTCTCATGGCCCGATGTTCCTCATGGTAGCTGCGGCTGGTGTTCTCCTGTCCAACTCCGTTCAGCAAGGGAGGTCTTTAGCGTTCGCTGGACATGGTCGCAATCCCTACAATTGATCCTGTCGTCATACTGAAGGGGTCTCCTGTCCAACTTACATCCTCAAACGGCACTTCAACTTGCACCGTAATTGCATCACCGGCTTCGCTGCTTTCCCAATCGCTGGGTGAGATCGCCAAGGTCACATCTCTGGGATCAATACCAGCCGGAGCAAAAAGCGTCGTGATGCGGCTCTCGACGTCTGCATGTGAAGTGCCGCTCAGGATCGCGGTGCGACAGGCATCCCTTGCCGCCACATTCATGATTTGCGCCACCATACCAAGCCGCGCTGCTTCTAAGATTCCCAGCAAGACTAGAATGAAAAAAGGCAAGACCAATGCAAATTCAGCCGCTACTGCTGCTGCCCGCGCACGAGAGGCATGGGTCTGAGAAGTGATCTGGGTAGGTCTGAAATCATTGGCTCGTTGTTTTAGGGATAAATATTTCATTGATCTCGCTCCATCGATGGCCCATCGAGGTCGGCAATTCCGACACGAGGGCCCCGTAACTCACCCTTGAAAAGATAGGTCACTAATTTTGGAAGATCCGAACCTTGATGTTGAGATTGAGTTAATCTGGCTACAATGACGGTTCTTTGAACGAACTCAGACTCGACGTGATGTAATCTCAAGGGTCTTGGACCGATAGAAGTTCGAAATCGGTAACGGACGGACGCATCGGATTTGGAGCCTACGATGGCGCTTGAAACCTTCGCAAACCAATTTCCTGATCGATGGTACGAGATTGAGATCGAATGTCCCGAATTTACCGCGGTCTGCCCGAAGACGGGGCAACCAGACTTCGGAGCGATCACGATCAGGTATGTGCCCTCGGACCGCTGCATCGAATTAAAAAGTTTGAAACTCTATCTCTTCGGGTTCCGAGATCGTGGCATCTTTTACGAACATTCGATAAATACGATCCTGGATGACTTGGTCGCCGCTTGCCAACCCCGTGAGTTAACAGTGATCGGCCGATTCAATCCCCGAGGTGGAATCACCTCAAAGATCACCGCAAGTTTCAGTGTTAATGCCTCATAGCGGGTTCGCTCGTTCGGCAGATTGCCGTTAGACTATCCTTCAGGGAGGTAGAAGGATGCGGATCCCGATTGCTACGCTGACCACCGATTTCGGCGCCAATGGTCCGTATGTCGCTGCAGTGAAAGGTGTGATTCTGACGGCAGTCCCAAACGCTCGGCTCATCGATGTGAGTCATCAGATTGCGCCTCAAAATATCCCCGAAGCCGCCTTCGTCCTTTCCAGCATCACCGAGGTCTTCCCTCCCGAAACAGTTCATCTCGGTGTGGTTGACCCTGGGGTCGGAACAACTCGAAGACTGATTGCCGCCCGAGTCGCGCACCAATGGTATGTGGTACCGGACAACGGTATTTTGAGCTACGTCGTCCGTGATCATCAGGTTGAGCAGGTCTTCGAAATCGACAATCCTGCAATTGCGCGGCCGGAGGTCTCAAACACGTTTCACGGTCGTGATGTTCTTGCACCTGCAGCCGCTCACCTCTTGCTGGGTCATTCCCCGGAAGTTCTCGGTCCCCCGCGGCACGGCGTCGAGACCTTGCCGGCTGTTGCACCGCGTTATGATGAACACGGGGTCCTTGGGGAGATCATCTTCCGTGATTACTTCGGCAACCTTGTCACTAACGTCCCCGCAACATTACTAGACGGTGTCCCGCATCAGGCTTGGGAGGTCGAGATCGCTGGGCAATTAATCAACGGCCTCTCGAGAACGTACGGTCTTCATCCACCCAACACACTTGTCGCTCTGATCGGCGGAACAGGCTGGCTTGAAATCGCCGTCGTCAATGGTAATGCCGCACGGCGGCTCAACGCTGGTCCTGGTGCCACAGTCTGGCTGAGACGGAGACATTAGTTTAATGGCGGAGCCAAGTCAGAAAAGTCCAGAGCGCCCGAAGCTGAACAATTTGGCAAATTCACAATATAAAGATATCAAACAGTGGGATCACGATCATCTTTGGCATCCGTTTACGGCACAAGCGGAGTGGTGTCAGCACGATCCCTTGATCATTGAGCGGGGTGAGGGTTCGTATCTGATCGACACGGAAGGGCATCGCTATCTTGATGGCGTGAGTTCGCTCTGGTGCAACGTTCACGGACATCGTCACCCGACCATCGATCAGGCGATCCGTGACCAGCTTGACCTCATCGCACATTCGACTCTCCTGGGGCTCACACACCCGACGGCCGCAACGCTCGCCCGAAAACTTGTCGAAATCACGCCTGAAGGCCTCACCCGAGTCTTTTATTCTGACGATGGTGCCACCGCAGTGGAAGTCGCCCTAAAGATGGCGTTTCAATACTGGCAACAAAAGGAGGAGCCGGAGCCTGATCGGTCCCAGTTCATCGCGCTTGGCGGTGCCTATCATGGCGATACAATCGGTGATGTCAGCCTCGGTGGGGTGGATCGCTTTCATCAACTCTTCCGACCACTCCTCTTCGAAGTCCTCCGAGCACCGATCCCCTACTGTTATCGCTGCCCACTCGGGCTGGAACGTCCTTCGTGTGCGATCGCCTGTCTCGACGAGGTTGAACATCTCCTGGAGGCAAACCAGGCTAAAGTGGCTGGTGTCGTGGTAGAACCCTTGGTACAGGGCGCCGCGGGAATGATCGTCCATCCGGAAGGATATTTGGCAGGCTTAAGCAGACTCACTAAGAAACACAACACACTTCTTATTGCCGACGAAGTTGCTGTTGGGTTTGGCCGGACGGGCCAAATGTTCGCTTGTGAACAGGAGAACGTAACACCCGACATCCTCTGCCTTGCCAAAGGCTTGACGGGTGGTTACCTTCCCCTCGCTGCAACATTAACCACAGAAACGATCTACCAAGCGTTCCACGCGACTGCATCGGAAGGGAAAACGTTTCAGCACGGTCATACCTATGGAGGAAACCCCCTGGGGGCAGCCGCGGCGCTCGCAACACTCCAAGTCTTCGAGGAAGAGCAGACCCTTGAGCAACTCCAGCCAAAAATTGAACGGCTCACAGAACGACTCAGAGAGTTCAAATCACACCCTCATGTCGGTGAGGTTCGCCAACAAGGAATGATGGTGGGAATTGAGTTAGTTGCACACAGAGATTCGCGTACCGAATTCCCTTGGCATCTTCAAGTCGGAGCCCTTGTCTGCCGTCGGGCCCGAGATTACGGCTTGTTGCTGAGACCACTCGGCGATGTCTTAATCGTGATGCCACCGCTCAGTATCACCCTCAGTCAGCTCGACGAACTGATGAGCGGCTTGTTGAGCTCGTTGGGTGAAGTTATCAACGAACTACCCAAGCCAGGGCGACAAACAGAAACGATGACATCCGAAGTTCACGAATAGGTTGTCGAAAGTAGCCAAGGACTTGCCAAAAATCAGCGAAACTTGATCAGCGAGGGTTTCGAGCCCGAAGGGAACAGGAGTGGATCCTTAGTATCGCCACTGTCGTCCGATACAGCTAAGGGAAGAGCGAACCTTCGGTGATGCTAGTGGGGTAGTACAGAGTTGCCCTGCCGAGACCGTTGGGTCGTGTTGCTCCAGTGGACATCGCCCGAGGGTGTCGATCCTTCTAGTGGAAGGGAGATAGACAGAGCCCCGGTTCGAGTCCTCCTGCAGATTGTGATCGCTCAATCGATATCAACTGCAACTTCTCGCCTCGGCCCACGACGCTTGAGGTCGAGAATCACATCCAAGGTGCCGCCTCCAACATTGTTCGCAAAAAACAGGTCTTGTTGGCCGCCTCCCCGGAGATGATCCTTGTCGTCGTCATCCAAAAGTGCGTTTTGATCGAGTTTGACACCCAAACCTGACAACATACCCTGTCCTAGTTGGAGATTGAGTACACGCTGGTCATAATCCGTGTTGGAAGTCCATTCCTCTAGAATTGCCAGTAGGGCTTCATCGTTGTCGTCAAAGATGGTTGGGCCAGCAATGAGTAGATCCTGACCTATACCCCCGAGCAACCAGTCGATACCGTAACCACCGATCAGGAGATCACGTCCGCCCTGGCCATGGATCAGGTCATGACCCTCACCACCAATGATAATGTCATCTCCACTACAGCCGCGAATGGTATCGTCGCCGTCTCCACCACGGATGAGGTCGTTTCCGATGCCGCCCAGTAACTTGTCATCACCCGGACCTCCGCTGATCCAGTCACCCCGATGACCGCCACGGATCAAGTCATCTCCCGGTCCTCCTTCAAGACGATTCGGTCCTCCCGAACCATGCAGATTGTCGGTCCCGGGACCACCTTGGAGGGTGTCTTCACCGCTCGATGACCACAAATCGTCATTCCCGTTTCCTCCGAGCAGAAGGTCGTTTCCGCTACCACCGAAAAGGAGGTCGTCACCATTCCCTCCATCCAAGGTCGATGGTTGACTGACACTAAAGCCAATCCAAATTCTGTCCTTCCCGTCCAAACCGAGAGCCAGAATCTCGCCGACTCCGTCAAAAGGACCGAACTCGGTACTATTGATCTGTACATTGAGAGCGTCGGTGCCGCGCGGGCGCTCAATCTGAATCACATCATCGCCCTGAGTGCCAGTAACAATCAGTTGCGAACCCTCTAGTACAGCAGTGCCTTCATTGCTTCCCTCTGCAATCGTAATGAGATGAGTCGCTAGCTCACTAACTGCACCATCCTTATCGGCGGCAGTTACAGATATCTCAAAGACGCCGGGCTCGGCAAACGTCTGCAAAACTTCAGTAATGCTCGATCCAATCACCGTTTCGTCAATGATCCCATCTCCCTCCCAGTCGATCTCAAAGGTGAAGTCACTGACAAAGTCGCCGGGGGCGTCGGTCGCGCTTAAACTGAAGGTCAGTTGCTGGCCGACTGTACCCGTTTCCGGACCGCCAACACTAGCAATCGGTGCAACGTTCTCCACTGTAATTGTTAACGTATCCTCGGCAGAGAAGCCGCTCTCATCGACAACACTTACATCAACGTTATAGAGGCCGTCGTCAGCGTACTCGTGATCAAGCACAAACGTGTTCCCTGATTCCACTGACAGTGTTTCTACGGGTGTACCATCACCGTAGTCGACAGTAACCTCGAATGTTGCCGAATCGGCGTCTTGAATTGTGACGGTTCGGCTGAAGGTGGCCCCTTCAAGTATGGTCCTATCATCACCCAATTCGAGCCTTGGTAGCTTTGTTACGGCAGGCGCACCGGGATCAACCACTCGACCATTCACGGTGAGGTCACTATCGCCTCGCAAACCGTCGACATAATGCACCAGGATGCGATCCTCGAAGATCTCCGCACCAGTGGTCCCATCGAAGGTAAAGTCATAAAAGTGTGGTGTGGGGTTCTCAGGAGTCGGGCCAAACTTAACGTAGCGGTCGAAGGAAACGCCCTCTGGCAACAAGAACTCCACCATCGTGGTTCCGTCAGCCCCAATGTCCTCAATGGCAAACTGGAAGAAGCCCAATGGGAAGGCGATGTCGGAAGGGGAGGTTGACTCATCGGGGTTTGCGATCGCTTGCATCCCGACAAAGTGGCTAAACGCAACCGTCGTGATGTATTGCCCAGTTACAGCATCAGGCAGAGAGACGACATCTTGTTGAAGGCTGTCGAGGATACCGTCGAAGTTCCCATCACCATTGTTCGGACCAGCGTTCTCAATACCCGACAGAACTCCATCCTCGTCAAGATCGAATTCGGCACAACTGGCCACGTTGACACTCGAAATTCCCCCGACCGATGTATCACCACCGAGATTCCCACAGATGACCCCACTAGCGACGAACAGATTTCTTGCAACCTCAACTCCAACACCTTCGTTGCGCAGAATCCTAACACTACCGATCGTTGCGGAGCCATTGGCTGACACGATACCATCGCCGCCGTTGTTACTGGCTTCTGTATTACCTGTCAGTGTAATGGCATCTTCACCAAATATACCGTCGTTTGTGTTGTTGTTGGCCTTGACGTTCCGTAACGCGATGGGGCCCGTTGATTGAACTCCCTCGTCGTTGTTCCCTATGGCCTCGATCAAGGTCGCTGAGGTACCTGTAACCCCACCGAGCCCCACAAAGATCCCGTCATCTCCGTTATTGTTGAACTTACTCGTCCCAGTACCATTGATGATGAGACCGTAAAAGGAGACACCGTCTTTTCCATTGTTCTCGACCACCACATTAGCCACCGTGAGAAGCTGCTCCGCGGCCACGGCACCATTGGTACTGACGATCCCGCGCCCAGTGTTGCCACTGGCTTCACTGTTTCCTGTCAGCGTGATGCTGCTATCCACGAAGATACCGTTGCCCTCAACCTTGACTCCGTTATTGTTGGCTTTGACGTTCTGGAGTTCGATCGGACCCCCAGACTGAATTCCTTCGTCTCCATTCTCCATCGCCTCGATCAATGACGCTGAGGTACCTGTAACCCCACCGGGCCCCACAATGATGCCGTCATCTCCGTTGTTATTGAATTTGCTTATGCCGCTACCGGTGATGACGAGACCGTAAGCATTCAATCCATCTTCACCGTTGTTCTCGACAAATAGGTTACCCACTGTTATAAGCAGTTTCCCATCGAAAGCCACTGCACTTGTCGCGATGCCCGTCCCACTGTTGCCACTGGCTTCACTGTTTCCTGTCAGCGTGATGCTGCCATCGGCAAAAATTCCAATGCCGTTGCCTTCAGAATCGACTCCATTATTGTTGGCCTTCACATTCTGGAGTTCGATCGGACCTAGCGAGAAGATCCCCGGACCAGCGTTCGCGTTTGCCTCGATCAGGTTCGCCGAGGTTCCAGTGACGCCACCTGCCCCGACATTGATGCCATCGTCGGATAGATTTAAGAACCCGTTGTTGTTGAACTTACTGGTGCCAGAACCGTTGATGACCAGGCCAAAACCGCTTACCCCCTGCGCTCCGTTGTCTTCTGCTAGCAGGTTTTCTACCGTGATGAGCTTTTGCTCGGCAAGAGCGACCCCTGACTGGAAGATACCCCCCAGACCATTACCCTTAGCCTCATTATTACCTGTCAGTGTAATGGCATCGTTACCTAAGATGCCGTCCAGACCGTTGTTGCTGACCTTGACATTGTGAAGGTCAATCGGCCCCTCCGATTCGATACCATCACCTTTGTTGCCCATGACCTCGATCGATGTTGCCCCACTACCGGTAACGCCGCCGAGGCTGACATTGATACCGTCACCACCTAGCAACCCTTCTTGGCCGTTATTGTTGAACTTGCTTGTTCCTGTACCGGTAATGACCAGACCAAATCCATTGACACCATCCTCGTCATTGTTCTCGACGACGAGATTCTCAACCGTGATCAACTTCCCTTGGGAAAAGGCCGATGCGCTGATCGCGATACCGACTCCGCTATTGCGACTCGACTCACTGTTGCCCGTCAACGTGATACTGCCATTAGCGAAGATCCCATCATCGCCGTTGTTGTTGGTCCTGGCATTGCTCAGTTCGATGGAACCTAGTGAAAGAATTCCGACATCTTCATTGTTACTAACCTCATTAGTGCCAAGCAGAGAGATGGAAGTCTCTGAGAAGACTCCATTACTACCATTATTGTTGGCGGCAATGTTGCTTAACTCGATGGGACCGGCTGATTCGAGACCACTGTCTAGGTTGTTACTAATCTCAATTGACGCCGAAGAGGTTCCCGTAACACCGCCTCTTCCGACCTTGATACCGCCTGTGAGCTGACTCTCGTCGCTGCCGTTATTGTTAAATCGACTGACGCCAGCACCGTTGATGATCAAGCCGAATCCTTGCACGCCGACATTGAAGTTACTCTCAGCCAATAGATTCTCCACAGTCACTATCTTTTGTTTATCACTTGCACTATCACTCTGGCGGATGCCAAAGCCTTCGTTGCGGAAGACCTCACTGTTTCCCGAAAGTGTAATTGCGTCTTCACCAAAGATTCCGTCGCCAAATGTGTTATTGTTGGCCCTCACGTTCCGAAGGCTGATGGGACCTTCGGACTGGATCCCAAAACCACTGTTCCTACTCGCTTCGACCAACACGGTCGAGATCCCCGATATACCTTCTATGCCTGCGACGATCCCAGCACTGATCTGGTCGCCTGAATCAAAAGCATTCTTGGCATTCTCGTTGAACCGATTTGTTCCAGTTAGCGAGATTCTTCCGACGGACCGCACACCTGAACTTCCGTTTGCTGTTGAAGTTACCGACTCCAACAACAACGTTCCCTTGTCTCCAGTCGCATGAACACCATCCTCGCCGAAGTGGGTGAGGTCTAGTCCCTTGAGGGTCACCGGGACATTCTGGACTTCTAAACCATGAAATAACCTGTCCTCTCCATCCAGCACCACCCGGTTCGAGCCGGGCTGTGAAGTCGCATCGATGACAAGTGGGGATGTGATCATCGGGAGCTGTACGAGTGGTGTTATTGAGAGGGTCTCGCCATCCTGAATAGGCAACTCGAAGAGGATCAGAGACTCTTCAGGAGTCAGGTTCGCATTCTGAATCGCAGCTCTCAAGGTCGTCTGCAATCCTGGAGTAACCAGGTCGACGTCAGCAATCCCATCGTTGAGGTCCGGGTCCTCGGCATCAGAATGTGTGTTGACAATGAAGTCGGGGATGGGAATCGCGGTTACGAGCTTTACTACATCTGTCGGCCTAGGAGTGCTAGAGCTTTGGCTTGCTTCGATTACCAGTGGAAGTGGTGGATTATCGACGGCACTCTCTTCGAGGCTCACTTCAACGGAGACAGTGATCTCTTCACCAGGTTGCAGTAGTGGAGTCTCGAACCCGCCGTTCTGCACGAGAGATGTGATGTCTAGTTCATTGTGAAGGTAGCTTACCGACCAACCTGCTGGAATATCGATCGGAGACTGAACAACGTAGCTACGTACTTCATCCGCGTCATTCTCTACCAGCAGGTTGTAGAACACCGACTCTCCTGGCTCGATCGCCTGTTCAACAGTTTGTTCATTGTCGGGCTCACTTCGGTAGATGTTGTCACCGATGGTCGCCCCATCCCCCGACACCTTCAGATCCACGGTCGGAGCGATCGAAGTCACAACCGTCACAAAGTCCTTGGGGGAATCATTACCGGACGAATCGAATACGCCGAATGTAAGTGGAAGCACATCGTTGCTACGTCGCGGAACAACCTCCACGACGAGTTGTTGCGACCCTCCGTCGGGGGCAAGTAACGCGGTCGTGAAACCATCGCCGAAGACTTGAGTGGTTACATCCTGGCCTTCAGCAAAGACACTGACGTCCCAGGAGCTACCCACGTCCGATTCTGAAGAGATGACAAAACGCTGCTGCTCAGAGCTATCGTTCTCAACAAGGACGTGGTAACGCGCCGTTGCACCAGTAGCCACAGTGAGTCCGACAGTCTGGTGCCCTGAGGGTAGCATGTGGAGGATGCTCTGTCGGATCCGAGGAAAGGAATCTTCATAATCATTGTCACCCCGGAACCGTTGGTTGTTATCGTCGGATGACACCTGGAGATCTGCCGTGATCGTCTCGATTTGTACGATGTGGAGTTCATCACCCGTAACCCCGTCGTCAGCTAAGAAGTAGAGATTGCCACCAACGATCGCAACCGGAAGTGGTGTTCCGCGGAACGGACCACCCTCGACGATAGCCGTCCCTCCTGGTGAGCCATCGGTCATCCAGATTTTGTTACCTACTCCCGTGTAGAGATTTCCGTGGTAACCGAGTCCTCTGTCATTGAGGTTGAGTTCTCCATCCTCATCTAGATCCCCGATCGGCACGAGTCGCGTCGATGTAATGTCGGTTCTCCAGAGCTGCTCTCCACGAATGACGCCAGTTCTATTCGTTCTCGTTCTTATATATATTTCATTGGCTGTTTGTGCCCAAAAACTGTCGAATACTATTGGTGCACTGTTATTTTGCTCATTAATCCCCTCAAACACTCGACTCCCCCCTCCAGTCCCATCTACAATCCAGAGTTCATTTCCGTTCTCGGGAGAACCTACGGGAAAGAGAAGATGGCCATTGACGAATTTTGGAGCAGTTGTGCTTCGCTCACCAGCGACATGATACGAACTGTTTTCGAACGTCAGCTGTCTTACTCGTCCCCCAGGTTCGAGTTTGAGAAGACGTGTCGACGAAGCCGGTCCTAAAATAAGGCGATCCCCAGGTTTTTCTGGAAGAGTTGAAATATCTTGCTGGCGAAAGAACAGCTCATCGTCGCCGACTGTCATATCGTACACCAGCCGCTTGCCAGGCAGGTACTCAAGTCGAGGGCTGCTAGATTCGGCTGTGATCGAATGGATCGCGGACGGGCTTTTCCCATTGCCCGCACGGTAATAGATTCGGTTGTTGAACACAGTCCACTCGGAAGAGACGCTGAGCGTTCCAAAACCTGTTTCCACGTTCACTAGATGCTCCGGGATTCCCCCTGAAGCGACCCCGTAGATGGCTGGACCTTCGTTGGTACGTGGATCCTCACCCACGAAGAATAATGTTCCATTGAGTTCAAGCAACCCACCATGAGCAATGTCTTCAGGAATTGGACCCAGTACTTCGTCGCCTCGGATTCCAGAGACCTGTACCGTTCCTCCGGCAGTGCCATCGGTTCGAAAGAGACCCGAGCCGGCGTTATCAGACCCAACGAAATAGAGAAAACCCCCAACCGTTGGATTTGGAAGGGAGGATGCTGTTACTAATCCGTCAAGAATCTTGACGACTTCAACTCCATCAGTTGCGTATACCGCACTTTCTTCACCAACTGGAACACCTTGGTCGTTAAATGGAGCTGATACGAATACATACTGGCCATTTACAGTGCCAACGGGTCGATGACTTGAGTCTCCGCGACCTGGGTTAAGGTCAGTCAGCACTGTCTCTGAGGGAAGCAGGAGTTCGAAGGCACCGATGTCTGGGTCGCCAAGACGCACGACTCCTCGTTGGTCGATCGAAACACCTAGATCAACACCGGCGTCGATCGCAGGGCTCCCCACCAGAAGAGCATGGGTTTGTGTTTCCCCACCGTTGTCGGCCAGTGCGGCGATCAGCGGATCGCCACCAATCAGGTTCCCCTCATCGATGTCGAGGTCACCACTAACCTCACCTCCCTGGTTCTCCGCGACAATAGAGTTGGACAGTGACACGTTGAATGGATTGTCGATGGAGAGCCCACCTCCTTGACTCCCAGCCGTGTTTTGCACAATGGTGAGGTGGCGTAGCTCGCTAAATGCAATGTCAAAATCGAAGTGGATTCCCCCGCCTCGGCTACTCGCCTCGTTACCGCTAATTGTTAGATTCTCAGCTTGGAACCCGCCACTCACCCAAACAGCCCCACCGTCATTACCGGCTACGTTTCCGCTGAGCGTCGTTTGCTTTACATCCACGTCCCCATCGACCCAGAGAGCGCCACCGTCACCAAACGCCTGGTTGCCCGAGATCGTGCTCGTCTCGATGAGGGAAGGGAATCCTGAATCATCGAAGCTGAAGTAAATAGCCCCCCCCCTGTCGACAGCGATGTTGTCTCGTAGAGTCGATCCCTCGATGTTGGTTTCGAC
>CAZEAN010000141.1:0-14627 GCA_964510225.1 uncultured Isosphaeraceae bacterium | reverse complement strand
GACGTACAACCCCTCGCGAATTGAACGTCTCGCGAGTCTCCCTGGGATCGGCGGGCTTCATCCCTACCAGGCCGAAGACACGATTCAGGGGATGCTCGCGCTTCTCTACGCATTACAAGGATACCTCGCTGAAATCGCTGGACTTGAGGCCGTAAGCCTGCAACCAGCTGCAGGGGCTCAAGGCGAATTAACCGCGCTAATGGTCGCGGCTGCAGCATTCAAGGATCGTGGGGAGCACCGGACGAAAGTCTTGGTTCCCGATAGTGCCCATGGGACGAACCCTGCCTCGGCACAACTCGCGGGATTCCGGACAGAGACCGTCAAGTCGACGGCTAAGGGATTGGTTGACCTCGCTGATTTTGAGTCGAAGCTCGATGATGAAGTCGGCGTCTTTATGATCACCAACCCCAACACGGTTGGAATCTTTGACGACCAGATCGTGACGATTGCTAAGATGCTTCATGACCGCGGCGCACTACTCTATCTCGACGGCGCGAACATGAACGCCATTCTTGGTGTGGTCCGCCCCGGTGATATGGGCGTCGACTTGATGCACTACAACCCCCACAAGACCTTCTCAGGACCGCACGGTGGCGGTGGCCCCGGGGCGGGTCCAATTGCCGTCCGCGATCACCTAGCGCCTTACCTCCCATCGCCGATTGTCGCCCAGAGAGCGGACGGAGTGTACGAATTTGATAACGATCGGCCCAAGTCGATTGGTCGGGTCCGTTCTTTCTTTGGCAACACGGGCGTCCTTGTGCGTGCTTATTGTTACATCCGGAGTCAAGGGCCGGATGGCCTCCGTCAGGTTGCAGAACATGCGGTATTGAATGCAAATTATCTACTTGCACTCGTCAAGGATGTTTACCCAGTACCTATGGGTGAACGTTGTATGCACGAGTTCGTTGCTTCCGGACGATCGATGGCACGCGATCGAGGAGTCCGCGCAATGGACATCGCTAAGCGCTTGATCGATTACGGTTTCCACGCACCAACCGTTTACTTCCCGTTGATCGTCTCGGAAGCGATGATGGTCGAACCAACCGAATCCGAAAGTCGGGAAACACTTGACGCCTTCGCTGCTGCGTTGCGTGCTATCGCCGAGGAAGATCCTGAGCTTCTCCATGAAGCGCCACGGACGACGCCCGTGCGACGACCCGATGAAGTGAAAGCGGCTAAGAAGCCTGTCTTAAAATGGCGGCCCGAGACCGAGACGAATCCTAAATCGGAATCTGACGTTGTATCGACGCTCCACTCGGTCTCATGAGTACGCCCTTGGATGCTCGGATCCTTCCCAATCGTTCCGATGATGGCCCCTGGAACATGGCAACCGACCAGTGGATGCTAGAGTCGGTTGCGGATGATCCGAGCACTCCTCTCCTGCGGACATATCAATGGTCGGTCCCGACGCTCAGTATCGGTGCCTTCCAGCGGTTTGAGGAGGTGACATCGAGTCCAAGGTGGTCAGGAGTTCCGCTCGTACGTCGCGCGACCGGCGGTGGTGCAATCTGGCACGAACACGAGCTGACGATTGCCGTTGCACTACCAACCATTCATCCCACCGCAAGATCTCCGCGACGTTTGTATCAATCGATTCACCACACAGTGATGGAGTTTCTTCGGCAGGCAGGGTATGACGCACAGCGACGCGGTGACGTTGAGCCATTGACGGAATCAACACACCCGTTCCTTTGTTTTCTCGGTTCAGATCGTGACGATCTTGTGCTCAACGGTGCAAAGATCGTCGGCGGTGCCCAACGTCGCAAAGGAGAGGCATTGTTGCAACAAAGCACAATCCTCCTTCGTCAATCGACCAGGACAACTGAGATCCAAGGGCTAAAAGAGCTGGGTGCCTCTACAAGCGAAGTACCGCTCAACATAGATCGCTGGTCGCAACAGCTCACAGTTCATCTCTCGGCGATGCTAGGATTGAATCCTCGATTCAGCAAATTCCAAGACAAAGAATTGCAGCGGATCGAAGTCATCGCGACAACAATCTTTCGGACTGAAGCGTGGACCAAGCGTCGATGATCAAGGCCCGAGAACCTCTCTGAGCTCAAGCCGACCTCTTGAATTGGTCTTGTCATCTGGTAGGCTAATTCGCAATGTAGAGACTCGACACTTCCAACATCATCGATTTATCAATCATATTCGATTGTTTTTGTTCCTCATAGGTCGAGGTCGACCAACCCTCACGGAGAGGGAAGGAGTCTGAGCCACGAGGAATCCTTCAAAACAATCAGTATTTTTGATTCATTGAAGAAGTCACTGCTTCCCCAGATCGTACTTCGTCGATTCATACTGTTCGTGTTTCGGGCTCGTCCAATTCGGAGTTAACTTCCACCGGGGTTTCTTCGATCCCCTAACTCATGGGTCGTCTGGCATGAAAGTCTCCCTGATCGTCGTCCAGGGCAAGCCGGAAGGGAAAGTGATTCCACTGACCGGCCCCCAATTCCGGATCGGCCGCGGTGTCGGATGCCAATTGCGTCCTAATGACGAGCAGGTCAGTCGGCAGCACGCCGAAATCGAGATCAAGCAAGGCCAAGTGATTGTTCGCGATCTCGGCAGTCGTAATGGTACGATTTTAAATAAAGTAAAGCTTGAACCAAACACCGACCGCGTTGTTTCCTCTCAAGATCTGCTTCAGATCGGTAACTTGACTTTTGCCTTGGTAATCCAAGGTGCACCGGCCGTCAAATCCCAACCGCAGGTAGCAGGTGAGGCTAGCAACGATCAAGTCGATTCTTGGTTAGTGGGTGGTGAAGACAAACCCGCCCCAGAGCGTCCTTCTGGCGTCTACAGTGGCGACACGATGACGTTTGAGACTTATCAGCAAGCCGAAGCCCCTCCAGCTGAACAGCCATCACCGGAACAAGCCTCTGAATCTTCCTCCACGATTGAGTCAGAGTCTGACGAAGAGGAGGTTGAAGAGGAAGTGGTTGAGGAGGAAGAGGTTGAAGAGGAAGTAGTTGAGGAGGATGTCGCCGAGGAAACTCAGGCGGTTGAACAAGAAGAAAATCTCTACGATACGCTCGATGATGAAGAGGGTGGCGAAGAGACACCCGAGGATTTTGTTGACGAATCTAATCCCTTCTATGCAGCGAAACAACAAGAGGTTACGACAGAATCAGCCTCATCCAAGCAGAAGATGGACGCGGACTCTAGCCAAGCTGCTGAAGATATCCTTAGGAAGATGATGGAGCGTCGTCGTGCCACACGCTAGCTCCAGTCGCAAAGGCTTCAATGAAATCAACGAGCTAAAGTAATTTTGCATCATTGATGCCTGAGCCTAATCCGATTCCCGAACTACCTTTAGCAAATCATCAGATCGCTGATGATCTCCGCCAGTTAATCGATCGGCTTGAAGAATCGGTCGTCGGCCAGCGATCACTACTCGAACGACTTGTGATCGCACTGCTGGCCGGCGGCCATGTCTTAATCGAAGGAGTCCCTGGCCTCGCGAAGACCCGTGCGGTTCACGAACTCGCGAGGGTGCTCGAACTCCCCTTTCGTCGGATCCAATTCACACCTGATTTACTTCCGGCGGACCTCACCGGAACTCAAGTTTATCATCCGCAGAGTGGTCGGTTTGACGTCAAGCAAGGGCCGATTGTCACCAGTATCTTGCTCGCTGACGAAATCAATCGAGCCCCAGCGAAGGTCCAAAGCGCTTTGCTTGAAGCGATGCAGGAGAGGCAGGTCACCATCGGTGACGAGACAATCCGACTTCCCGATCCCTTCTTCGTACTCGCGACACAGAACCCAATCGAGCAGGAGGGGACCTATCCTCTTCCGGAAGCACAGCTCGATCGTTTCTTAATGAAATTACAAGTAGGTTATCCTAGTCGGGAGGCTGAGTTGGTCATGCTGGACCTCCCAGACATTGCCTCAGATCCGTTCACTCGGAAAAACTTGCCTCCTCTGTTAAATCGGGATCGAGTACAAGACCTAAGAGAGCGAGCCCGAGCGGTCAGAACGGCACCGTCGATCAAAGAGTACATTGTTGATTTGATCCGTGCGACGCGCACACCGGCTGCCTACGGCCTCGACCTCGACTCCGTGATCGAACTCGGATGTAGCCCTCGTGCAACGATTGCCCTCGTTCGGTCCGCTCAGGGTCAAGCATTACTTGCGGGACGTGATTATGTCACACCCTTCGATGTGAAGAGTGTCGCACGCGACGTCCTTCGGCACCGCATCCTGCTGGGTTATGAGGCCGATGCCGAAGGACTTACTCCCGATGATCTACTCTCCAAGATCCTCGACCAGATCCGCGTTCCCTGAGCACGACTTCCCGCCCAGTCTTTTGATGATCTGCGTTTAGTCTTGGGAGTCGTCGAATTACAACAAGATGCTTAGGATGTATACCAAATCGGGGAACTATAGGCGCGTTCTTGGAGTTCCATCACCGGTTCTTCCGGCATCTCGATACCAAAGAATTTAGCGTCGAAAGCAGTCCATCGCGGAGTCGGGATCTCCAGGACGCGAACAGAGTAGAAAGCACGTTCGGTAGGATCGAAGTCGGGATCGCTCCAATGAGTCGCGAGGAGCGGGTCTCCAATCGAATTGGTGAAGCTCGGATCAGCCAGACTAACGGTATTGCCGACTGGTTCTAGACACCGACCCTCTCCGTTGATCACCCGGCCATCAGAGACAGCGACATCGTAAATTCGTTCGAATAGTCTACCATCGGCATCAACCCAACCCTTAATCATTTGGATTCGATCGAGGTTGGCTCCATCCGGATCCCGGAGTGCACGGATCATGAATGTCGGGGAACCGTCCGCCTTAGATCTTGGTGGCAAATCGCCTCCCATCGCGACACCACGATCGTAGCCTCTGCGGGCAAACTCGGGGCGAGCGACCTCTTCTGGTTCGCAGCCCCAACCGCCAAAGATGCGGACCAGGAGTCTGATGCCGGTCCTAGCATACACTTCTTTACGGGCCATCGCATCGAAGATGGCTTCCCGGGTGTTCTCCGTTACCCAGACGGCGACGAGTCCAGAAGCACTGAGGTCAGTTGCTATAATCGAAAGAGATGGATCATCTTCGACTTAAATGAGCACGTCTTGATAAAGCTCGGGCGTTGGTTCGTCGAAATGGGCGTTGCCGAACCAGTTTTCCTCCCGAGTGGTTGAGAGTGTGGTGTGATTATCGGTACTCCCGATCAGCCCGAACTTATACGGGTTGACACCAGGTTTTGCTGCGTAAGCCAAGCCACGCTTCAGTGTTTCCCTGGCTTATTCACGTGGGAGCATCTCTGGAGTCTTGGCGACTGATCCCGAAATGTTACCGCTGTCAAGAAGTTCGAACTCAGCGAACGCGTCGTCGGGTGAGAGCAGCGGGTGAGCCTCAGCCGTCCCCATGGCTTGCGTAAGTTCGGCGAGAGGCTCACGAGCCATCCGAAGTTGGGCTTAGTCAGCATCGATCGGCTTGCCCGTCGACGTGACGTCATCAAATATGATCCCATTAGAGAGATTTCCGTTGTGTGGGATGGCAAGTACTCTGCCGCCGGTAGTTGCCTAGAAAGCCTCCATGTAGTCCCAAAGGGCTTCGGGTTTGTCGGAATCGTACGTCGAGAAGGGGATCACTGTGTTCGCTCGATTAGCATTGCCCCGGAAGACCACCACGCGGTGGATATTATTGCCCCCTGGCTGGGATGTCCACTCGAAGCCGATGAAGGCCGTGAAGACGCCTGGATCATTGAAGCGATCGGCATTGGCGGTGGAGCGTTCCCACATTGATCGACTCATCTCAGGGTCGTTGATCGCGTCCTCGTTCCTAGCGATGGCGCGGAGCCACTCTAAAAATGCGTCTCAACCCTTGCCGGCTTTGCTTATGGTCGTACCACCGCTTACCCGTTGGATTGGCAAGGAGGACGGGATCAGAGCGACGGATTGCGTCTGCAAGTCCAAAGTTCTCAGCATGGTCTGCAAGCACGATGAAATCGAGAGGGCGTTTCAGCTTAACCTCCTTGCCGGTATAGCTGGTCACACGCTCCCCCTTTGAAAATCAATAGGCGATGTCAGGAGCCAGAGTGGCACCGGCCATCCCAGCGTCTATCGGCCATAATAAATGCAGATATGTATTGTAATATCAAATGTTATGTGGACAAAACTCATTCGCATAGGGAGAGGAGTTTCGTTCCGGTGGTTGCACTTGATCACGCTTGGGGAGGAGATCCTGTGCCCACGCTGGACTGGACCCGAAGCAGAGAATCAGCAGAACGAGGACGCTGAGACGCCCTCTCTCGATCATTGGCAAAACCATGGCTCGTACTCGCCTCCGTCATTAAGGACGATCCGTCTGGAGAGTGATTGCGGTTCTCAGCCTTCGGTTCTGGGTGCCTCCACCAATGACGGTAGTTAATCGCTCGACTCTCCCACGTCTACGAAGGAGCCAGAACAATTCACTCATTCTCACTTAACAGACAGTAGTCTTTGCTCTGACTGCGTTGACAAGAAATGATCATCGAGTACGAGTTATATTGAGAGAATCAGGAACCGAAGTGCTCCTAGCGGTCGACCAGACCCATTCCAACCGGTAGAACAGTACCTCGCAAATTGATCGATCTGCACTGGTCAACGAGGAGTTCGCATCGATGAGCCAAGTACCTCAACCTACCTTCCGGTTTCTCTCGCTCACACTCGTCTTCGGGTCGGTAGCCTTTGCAACAACTAACCTCAGTCAGGCTAACCAAGAGTCCGAACCGCTCCGGATTATTGTCTTTGGTGCCCACCCCGACGACTGCGAATTGGAGGCGGGAGGCTCCGCGGCCTTGTGGGCCTCGATGGGGCACGAAGTGAAGTTTGTCAGCGTCACCAACGGCGATATTGGTCATCACGAGATGGCGGGTGGTCCACTGGCGAGACGACGGACCGCCGAAGTGGAACGTTGCGCAGAGATTCTCGGGATTGAGACCGAAGTCCTCGATATTCATGATGGTGAATTGATGCCGACCTTGGAGAATCGGCGCACGATCGTCCGGTTGATCCGAGAATGGAAGGCCGATCTTGTCATCTCCCATCGCCCGAACGATTACCACCCAGACCATCGCTATACCGGGATCTTGGTCCAAGATGCGGCCTTTATGGTAATCGTTCCCTATTTCTGTCCCGACGTCCCGGCACTCCGGTCGAATCCCGTCTTCATGTACACCGAGGACGGATTTCAGAAACCAAATCCGTTCGAGCCGGACGTCGTTGTTCCGATCGACACCGTCCTCGATAAGAAAGTCGCCTGCATCGACGCACTTGCGTCACAATTCTATGAATGGAATCCATGGCTTTTTGGATACCTTGATCAAATCCCCGAGACTCCCGAAGGTCGGTTGGAATGGACCCGAGGCCGAACCAAAGCGCGTTATGCAGGAGTCGCGGACCGATTTCGTGATCAACTAATTGAGCAGTTTGGCGAAACAAAGGGCCAACGAGTCGAGACCGCCGAGGCGTTTGAACTCTGCGAGTATGGTGCTCAACCTACCGAAGAGGAGCTGATGAATCTCTTCCCGTTCCTCGAAACGCTCAAGTGAGGCATTTGTGCGATTTAGAGAACCTTCGAGTACTGAGCGACGATCGCACGGGCGGTCCGGAGCCCATCGACCGCGGCACTAATAATGCCGCCCGCATAGCCAGCTCCCTCGCCGGAAGGAAAGAGCCCCGAGATCCCTGGACTCTGTCGAGTCTGGGGGTCGCGGAGGATCCGGATTGGGGAGGATCCTCGGGATTCGGGACCAGTCAGCGTCGCGCCTCGGAGGAAACGACCACGGAGTTGTCGGTCGAGTTGCGGAAGGCCACGATCGAGTGCATCTAAAAAGGCAACAGGTAAGAATTTGCTAATTTCGGTCACGACAGTCCCGCGTGGTGCACTACTCGGGATCGTTCCACTACTCGGACGGTTCCGGAGGAAGTCGGACGCCCACTGTATTGGTGTCCGGTAGGACTCGTTGCCGATCAGGAAGGCAGCTTGTTCAGCACGTTGTTGCGTCTCGATCCCAGCGAACGGGTCCGACGAGCCGAGATCCGCTGCGGTCAGCGTCACGACAAGACCGCTGTTGGCAAAGGGTGAATCGTGTCGACTCTCACTCATCCCGTTGGTGCAGTAATAGCCGGGATCACTGACACTGTGCATCACATAACCACCAGCACACATGCAGAACGTGAAGAGATCGCGATTTCCAGCCGATGCCGAGAGCTCGTAGTCGGCAGCACCGAGGGCAGCGTGGCCGGCGAAGGGCCCGTAACGTGCGCGATCGATCTCTTCTTGGGGTTGTTCGATCCGGACGCCGAATTGGAAGGGCTTAAACTCAAGAGGAACTCCTCGTCGAGCGAGCATCCGATAGGTATCTCGCGCACTGTGTCCGACCGCGAGGACAACGACCTCAGCGTCAATCGGTCCCTGATTCGTAGAGACTCGTTGAATCTTGCCTTCTCCAAAATCGAAATCGTCGACGCGGCAACTGAAGCGGACTTCACCACCTGCCTCCTCGACCTTCCTTCGGAGCGTCCGAACGATTAAGGGGAGTCGATTGGAGCCGAGATGTGGCCGATGCTCGAAGAGGATTTCTGGTTTGCCGTGGCACTCCGTGATCAACCGGAGAACTTGCTCCACGTCTGGACCACCAGATCGACACGTCAGTTTGCCGTCACTGAAGGTCCCCGCACCTCCCTCGCCGAAGAGGTAGTTACTTTCCGGATCGAGGTCGCCGCCTCGGTCGAATTGACGGACTTCAGCAACCCGATCCTTTACCGAGGCACCACGCTCTAAGACGATCGGTTGGAATCCGGAGATCGCCAGATAGTAGGCGGCGAACAATCCGGCGGGGCCAGAGCCAACCACGACCGGACGGTTCTTGAGCGGGTTCGCTCCTGGATCTGGCCAGTCGAATGGCTTGGGTTCAAAAACCCCGACACCAGGACAGATTAACGATTGCTCTGCACTCGGATCAGCAAGAGTGACTTCGGCCGAATAAACGAAGCGAATTGCGTCTCTCTTGCGGGCATCGAGGCTCTTCCGTAGCAAGCGCCATCGGCTGATCTCTGTCGGAGCGATTCCGAGCCTGTTCGCAAACCGTTCGGGGAGCCCATCCTCAGACTCTCCGACCGGAAGCGTAATATTTGTGACTTTGAGTGACATAATTGCTTAAGTAACTGCTGACCTGCCTACACGCGACCAAAGCAAACGATGCTCATGTCGTCGGCTTGCAGTGGTTGCCCGACCGAGAACTCGCGGATATGTTGCAAAATTCCTTTGCCGATGGCGGTCGGGGAGCCCTTCAATTCTTGAATCGATTGGTAGAGTCGAGGTGACTCGACACTGTGAAAAAGTTCTTCCTTCACATTCTGTGCGTCAGTGATGCCGTCGGAATAAACGATGACAACGTCACCTTGCGAGAGCGAAACAACCTGTTCGCGGTACTGTGAGCGTGGCATGATTCCGAGCGGAAATCCAGCGAGGCCGTCTTCACCGATGGTGTCGATGACACCAGTAGCGCGTCGGATAAAGAGTGGAAGATGACCCGCGGAGCAGACTGTGATTTGATCGGCGTTTGGATCAAGGACCATCAGGCTGAGCGTGATAAAACGCTCTTCAAGTTCTGCCTCGCAGAGAAGGTCATTGAGCCGTCCGGCAGCAGCACCTGGAGTTTTCTCAGCGAGAATGCTGTATCGCGTGTGTCCCGAGAACTTCGCCATCATCAATGCTGCCGGGATCCCCTTGCCAGCGACATCGGCAAGCGTGATCGCTAGTCTGCCGTCGGGGAGGGAAACAAAGTCGTAGTAATCACCTCCGACATTATAGGCTGCCTGATAGTATGCGAAAAACTCGTAGCCGGGAACTTTCGGCGTCGCTTTAGGGAGGAAATCACGCTGGACTTGTTCTGCGATCTTGAGGTCACGCTTGACCCGAGCATCTCGTACTAAATCCTCGTGCATCCGAGCGTTCTGAACACTAATCGCCGCTTGGCAGGCGACCGTGGCAAGCAAGTCAAGGTCTTCCTGGCGAAACTGCTGGGCGGAGGTAGTATCGAGCTGAATGATACCTAGTGCTTGCTCGTCTGGTGTCAGCAACGGTGCACACATCACTGACCGAATCTTGAGGTCAGCAATGGAAGCGCTCACTGGGAGGTTGACGTCGTTGCTCGCATCTTCACTGAGGACCGCTTGCTTACGCTCCATGACGAGGTTGACAATGGAGTGACTCAAGCTCATCGGAGGCTCGTCAGCAACAGACTGTCCACGAACTCCCGAGTTATACCGATTCACTGGGTTACGATGCTTGAAGGCTTTGCGGACAAGTCGTCCCTGAGAATCCTTTAAGATGAAAAAGGCTCGCTCTGCGGTCGGAAAGAGTCCAAAGAGCGTTTCGAGCACCTTGGGGGCAACAACGCCAATCTCGAGATCGGTGGTCAGCCTCCTGCTGATGTCGATGATTGCATCAAGCTTTCGCTGGGGTGAGACTCGAACGGCGGCTGAAAGCCCCGAGGTGGTCGCTGAACTCGACGCATCGAGCGTATGAACCATCGCTCCTTCTGCGCCTGAAGTTACTTCGATGACCGGATCCTCGCCAGAATTGACTCCCTCTTCTGTCTGGTCGCAATAGTCAAATTCGATCTCGCAGATCCGGATTCGATCACCATTCGAGAGTCTCCGAGGCGCGTGCGGTGCTAATTTCTCCTCGTTGAGATAAGTGTAGTTTCGTGAATGTAGGTCTTCAACGAAATAGCTGTCATCTTTCTTGCTAATTTTGGCGTGATGCTTACTGATCTCTTTTGTGGTGAAAATCAGCTGACAATTTTGCAGTCGGCCGATTACGAACTCATCGCTATTAAGGTCGATACACTGGCCACGTTGTTCACCACTTTTCTGTCTGAGGAAGGGCATCGCGAAACCCTCAGTAGCCGGAGTTCAAGGTTTTGGGGTGGGTCTTGTAATCGTGGATTGTTGGGAAGAGTTAACCCGCCGGCTTATCCTATCTTCGAGAGATGACGGGTCGATCAATCTCCAGCTTATCGATCAGGTCCTCACGAAGCGACGACCATTGCGAACTGACTCGTGCATCGGCGTTAGTCGAACCAACGACTTGGGCAACCACCTCGACGGCAACGGCTGCAAGTCCGGGGTCCAGGTATTGAGGGGTGACACCGTTGGTCGTCAGTTCTTTCCAGGCTTCTTCAGGACGGTCTGATAACGCTGCTGAACCAGCTCGGCAAATGGCCGCAAGAGTCTCGGTGTTCGTCATTGAATCGGGCGACGATTCGAGTGCGATTGCCAATCGTTGCAGACCATCCGAATCCCCACTCATGAGTAACTCGTGGGTGAGTTGGAGATGCGACGCCATGGCCACGCGTCGATTCTCTAGATAGTATCCGGAAACGGCAAGAAATGCTGGCACTCGATCTTCTTTAGGAGCCGCCAATTGAGCGTAACGTAGCTGATCCGTGGCTGAACCTAACTTGGGGACCGACTCCCAAGTAGGATCTAGCCATCCGATCGAGCCAGTCTTTTGTGCCGGGGATGGCCTCTCGATGGCATCAAAGAGCACCACATTGTTGAGGATGGCTCCACCAACGAAACCAAGTAAGACCAGCGATCCTAAGAGCTGGAACCCGGTGCGGACTAGATTTGGGGGATCACTTACTACAGTTTCTACAACGTTGGTGGACCTGTAGAGCGTGTTCGGTTCAGACGCTTCGAGAGGACTGCTTAATGGCGAGCTGAGTCCAACGGACCCTTGGACGAGTTCACTCCGCTCTTGCCGTTCAGTCTCAATCTGTTGGAGTGCTTTACCAACTTCGTCAGCGCTTTGAAATCGTTCGTTCGGATCCTTGGCCAGTAATCTTAAGATCAGGGCATCAATTGCATCAGGAATGTCGGGCCGATGTACTTGCGGTGCGACCGGCTCTTCATTTAGATGGAGCAACGCCGTGGTAACGCCGTTTGGGCCCCGGAATGGGGGATTACCCGTCATCATCTGATAGAAGGTGACACCGAGGGAATAAAGATCGCTCCGATGGTCAATCTCGCCACCTCGAACTTGTTCTGGACTCATGTAGAGCGGAGTTCCGAGGGTAATCCCCTCTTCGGTGATAGCCTGGTCACGTTGATTGCCACGGACTCGCTCCCAACAGAGCCCGAAATCTGCAACTTTGACCTGTCCCTTGTCGGTGAGGAGGAGATTCTCTGGTTTTAAGTCACGGTGAACGAGGCCGAGGTCTCCAGCAGCGCCGATCCCTTGGCAGCTCTGCCGCATGATCGAAAGTGCCGTCGGCAAATCAAGCGGCCCTCGTGACTGGAGAAAGACACTCAGATTTGTTCCCTCAACATACTCCATTGCGATGAAACGGAGCGATCCGTGCTGACCCAACGTGTAAATTTGAACAATATTGGGATGATTGAGTTTCGCAATCGCGGTCGCTTCGACTTCGAATCGACTCAAGTAGGATGGGGACTTGCTGAGTTCTGGTTTAAGTATTTTCAGCGCAACCGTCCGATTCAGGCTGAGTTGGGTTCCTCGGTAGACTTGACCCATCCCGCCAAGCCCGAGGAGTGAATCGACCCGGAAATCTCCTCCTAATAAGGTCTCGTTCGGAATCAAACTCTGAAGGGTTTGATCGCCCACTGCTGAATTTTTGGAACTCTTGCTGAAATTACTTTCGGACATGGTGAGATTGCCGACTCCACTGCTCATGGAACGACTTTGCGCTTGAAATGATACAAAATACTATCAAACAAATACTGAAGGCCTAAGAACACGTATAAGGTTAATATACTATCCCAATCAACTCCTAATCGCCAAGATGTTGACGACCGTACATCGAAGACGGAAACTCATTGTCGATGATTTCTAGATTCGGCTCGGTTCACTCTCTATGATTTGAATAGGTTATCGATTGAGAAAAGTATGAGATCAGAAACCCAGAGGATGGCGGATCGCCGGGAGTTCAATCCGATGTCTGGTAGTCGACTGAGTTTCCGTCGGGCAATGATCGTCCTACTTTCACTAATCGCAATTGCCGCTCTACCAACGACAACATTTGGTCAATTGGGCGCAGCCAACTTCAACTTCGGTGGCGTCTTCGGGGGCAACGCAGCACTCACCCCCCCGCGTTTCGAAGCTCGGGGATATTGGGCACGAGTAGTCAGCGTGACGCCAAAATGGTTGGTTCTCCAGAACGAAGAAGGACAACAACTCCCCGTTGCCTCAACGGCGGTGAACCAATTTCTGATGCGATGGCGCGTTGATCCGAAGCTGGTAACAGCAGGGACCCTTGCCGAAGTCACTGGGATCCACCTCAACTCAGACCAGGTCTCTACGACCCATCTCGACTTGTACATGGGTTCAGATCGTTCCCTTGTCACGATCGATTCGCGATATCTGGTTGGGTATAATCGTGAGGTGTCCCAACTCACATCGTTTCAGGCAAACAACTTCGGTAGTTTTTCACTTCTCCCTGGCGAGGAGATGATCCCACCCCGTCGTCATGTTGTTGGTCCGCTCCTCTCGCTCAATCCGATCGTTATCGGCCTCGAAGGGGGCGGTCAAGTCAACGCACTACCCGACCGAGGCCGATTTGACGTCACGCAAGTCACGGTAGGGTTGATCAATCTCGTGGAGCCAGGCGATCTTGTTTGGTACATTCCGGTTGATGCGGGGCCTCGATCGATGAGTCTGCAACGAATGGTTGTGTACAAAGACCGGATTGTCCCTCGATAACCGGATTGAGTAGCACACCTTCGCCCGACCATCTTGAGCGGTTTAAATCTGCCCACCTCTCGTTTACTGGTCTCTCAGTTGGTAACGTCTTCGGAAGCCAGTTTTTCACACCGGCGGACGAATCGCGTATTGTCCCGCCAGGACCGTGATCGTATTCAGATGACACGGAGATGGCGATGGCGGTCGTCGCGGTGCTGGAGCATTACTGTCGGATCGAGCCTGACGCACTCGCTCTTGAATTCGCGCATCGCTATCAAGCTGACCCGTACCGTGGTAAGGGATGACAGTCCGCCGAATCCTCCAGCGGATTGCTGAAGGAATCCCCCGGAGTGAGGCTTCTGCGCAAGTGTTCAGAGGTTAAGACTCGATGGGGAACGGAGGCGCGATGCGGGCGTCTCCAAGCAGTGCTTATTTCAAGGACGACTTTGAGGCCGTGGTAGAACAAGCGAGAACATCAGACGTAACCATTCACGCTCTTGCCGAGGGCGAGGCAGGCGCGATCGCTGTCGCAGTCGCGGCGGCATGGGCCTCGGCCCAACGCGAATCGGACGGACCCAGCACCGAGATGTTGGAAATCGTTCTGGAGCATACTTCAGTAGGCGAGACGCGATCGGGTATTGAGCGGGCACTTTCCTTAGAATTCAGTCGCGAAGTTCTGGCGGCTGTCGAAGTGCTCGGTCACGGACAGCGGGTCACTGCTCCTGATACCGTCCCCTTTACACTCTGGTGCGCTGCTCGACACATCGATGATTTCACCGAAGCCCTCTGGACCGTCGCGTCTGCGGGCGGCGATAACGACACGAATGGTGCGATCGTCGGCGGAATTGTCGTCCTCGCCAACGGCTTCGAGGCGATCCCTCAGGAGTGTCTGCAGTCGAGAGAGCCGCGACGGTTTGAGAGCGACCGACTCTTAA
>CAZEAN010000140.1:0-14663 GCA_964510225.1 uncultured Isosphaeraceae bacterium | reverse complement strand
GCGGCTGGGTCCTGTGGGCGATGCTTGCTGTGCTGTCTAGGCTCTCCGTGAGATTCCAGGGCTGGGGGCCCTCCTTCTGACCCGAGCACTCTCGACCACGATGTTTGCCCGAGTGATTCTAGGGGACCTCTTTATTCATGGGATCGGAGGCGCAAAGTATGATGAACTCGGGGATGAAATCTTTCATCAGTTCTTTGGGATCGAGCCTCCGTCCTATCAAATAGTCTCGATGACGCTCTGGCCGGGGATTCCGGAAGAGCCTGGGACGATTGAGGAACTCCTCGCGATTAAGGCGGAACTTCGGGATCTCGAATACAATCCTGACCGACATCTGGGTTCAAACGATCCTTTGATCCAGGAGCTTGTCGACGCAAAGCGTCGTGCCGTTGCAGGGCCAATCACGACACGACGGCAGCGTCGTGATCGCTATTTCGCGATCCGTACAGTGAATGGCGCGTTGAGCGATGCCGTCGCCGATCAACGTGCTTTTCTCCTGAATCGAGAAGCTCATTTAAGCTCGGCACTCCGTCACAACAAGATCGCGAAGAATCGTGCCTATGCTGCAATCCTTCAACCCTTAAATCGACTTTGGCCCGCGATGACCAAAGCGATCACAGCAGCGCTTGCTCCCTGAAGTTGGTGGATTCCCCAAACTCGTCTCAAAAAAAGGTGGCGTGACCAGAGCGGCACGGGTTTTGTTCCTCTACAATAGAAGTTGATGCCACGGTAGTTGTTGTTCCAGATCCGAGGGACGACTTCCATCCGATTCTATCCAGCGTGTTGCATTTGGCGGTCGATCACGGCCTGCTTGGTCCATGATGCTGATGTCTGAACCCGGTTCACCCATTAAAGATCCCACCCCAAGTCACCGCGTCGAGTTCGGCCCCGCAACCGAGGCCGATCATGAGTCGGTCTATCAGAGCCTCCTCCACATTTTTCACGGCCCTGATCGCGACGCATTCCTGGGAGCCTTGAGTGACCCTTCCTACAAGCCGGAACAACGTCTGTTGGCGAAACTAGACGGCAAGGTCGCCAGCCACATTCACCTAACCGAACGGCTAATACGCTACGGAACATCCGCGATTCCAATGAACGGCGTGATGTGGGTTGGGACTCTTCCCGAATACCGAGGTCGCGGCTTTGCGGCCGAGCTTATTCGGAGAGCCGATGATAAAGCCTCAGAAACGGGGGCGGCCGTCTTAGCTTTGACGACCGCGATGCCGAGGTTCTACCGATCCATGGGTTGGGCGATCTGCGGTCGACAGAGCGTTGCCAAGGCACCTAGCCGGACGCTCCCCTCGGGGCTTGACTCCTCGGCAGCGGGTCCGGTCGATTGGAACGTCCGCCCTTGGCGACAGGTCGAACTCGGCGATCTTATGGCGCTCTACGACCAAAATTACGGGACGCTGACCGGAGCCGTGATTCGGACAGAGGACTACTGGCGCTGGATTATTGGACGACGCTATGCCCATGTCATTTGGGTTGCCTGTGTCGGCGAAAAAGTCCACGGGTATGCCTTCGTCAAAGACCATAAAATCTTAGAGATGGCGACCGATCCGGAGCGTCCCGAAGCCCAGACGGTCCTGCTCGGGCGAGTCCGCTCCGAAGCACTTGAACGAGCCTATCCCGAAGTCGTCGCCAATGCCCCGCCCAATCATCCCTTGATGGAGACCTTCCGTACGATTGGGGGTAACGTAATCGAAGCCGAAGAGTTAGAAGGTAGTTGCTCGATGTATCGGGCGCCGGATCCGGGCCTCCTTCTCCGCTCCGTCCTTCCAGAACTCTCGAAGCGAGTCGCTGAAGCAGGCGCAGGTCCCGTTGAACTCGGGGTTGTTGTTGATGACCGTCGCTGGCTGCTCCACGTTGAATCCGACCTGACATCATCCCGAGTCGAAGAGGATCGTCTTGGTCGTCGTTATTTGAATCTTTCTGATGCCGCCTTTGTCCGACTGGTGATGGGTCATAGCGGGACCGACGATTCGATTGCTCGCGACGGCGCGGAGATTTCGACTGCAACGACCCTTGAGGCCTCCCGGCTCCTCTTCCCTCGACAGGCGATCTGGCGGAGTCCCCTCGACAGTGCAACTGCTTGACCGATGCTGACGTGCGGCCAACCCTCGCCAGTCATCGACGGATCTGAGTCAATCCTCGCCTGACTGTAGCCGAGCTACGGAGAAGATCGGACCAAACCGTGAGACCCTGTTGCCACGCCTTCAATCGCCTTCGTCTCCGGTTTCCATGAGTCGTTCAGCGTTCATTGAGCGGTCAAAGGCAATCTCAATCTCCCGAGCGACGTCGACGAGTGTTTTACCGAGCGGGACCGGCCGGACCCCTTTGAGCTCTCGACACCGGTCGAGGCCCTCAAGGTGCCTGGCATAGAGTGCCTCAGGGTCAAGATCGGGGAACGCTCGAAAATAGATTCCGGCCTTGGGAACACTCTCCATTCCATCATTGGTTGTGGTCGTCAATCCGGAGCCGTCCTCCAACCTTGAGACGAACTCAGAACCAAGGTACAGAGTACCTTTGCCCATCTGGACCCCGTAGCAGAGCCGGTCATCACTTTGGAAGACTCGGAGCATGATGTCGCGCTGCTTCTTTGCGACCAAATCACCAATCTGAACAAAGCCGAGCGTGGCCATTGCGGCATCGAAGCGTTCCCTCGGCTCCGGCTCAAGCTGGTCGAAGCGGAGGAAATCCGAACTCCAGTACCACGAATGTTCGCCCTTAAGGAGAACCTCCGGATCGTGAGGAGCAGCGCGTTTTCGAGCGGCCTCAGCACGGGCTCGACGCAGCCTGCGCTGCCGCGCGAGACCCTCAACGTACTCTTGTTTTTGCTTGGCCCAATAGGGGCCAAAGTCCCAAGTCTCCGGGTACCGGAGTCGAAGCAGGAGGCGGGCGATGAAGCCAGGATCATACTCAGACGAAACGACGGAACCCTCAGAGTGGAGTTCGATGTTACCCAGGTAGCTATCCTTACGCGCAGCTTTTATGAGGGACTCCGCTTCCTCGATGTTCCGGCAGGCGACTCTCCCCTTTGGCTCGTCGCCTCCGAGTCGGATCACATCTGCTAGGGTCTCCCGATCAAGGGGTGGATAGGTCCGGTCGACCTGGAGCCGACCGTCCCGGACGATTCCTCGGTAGCGCTGGTATGTTGCCGGCTCGCCCTTGACTCCGAAGTCGACCTCGATTGTCGAGCCCTCGGGAGGATGCCTGAGGAATTCCAGGAGTGAATCACCACCCGCCTCCCGGAGTCTTCCTTTCCGGAAACAGATGCGATTGGGCACGCCAAGTCGAAAGGTCCGTCCTGAGGAGTCCAAAAAGACCTCGAAACTTGGTTCGGACGGTGTTTCAAGTTCGAACTGATCGAGACCGTTGGGAAGTTCGATGAAGAGGGCCATCTTCGTTGACTCCCGAGTCGAGCATGCCTCCGAGGCCAGACCAAGCCGCTGGAGCTTCGCGGGGGCGATCGGGACGGGGCGACCCTCCACAAGTGTCAAAGGGAGTCCACGGACTAGGTCAAAGACCTCTTGCGCGAAATCGGGAGTCGGTGGCTCGGGTTCCTCTTCGTATTCGTCGTCGAGCTGCTCTCTGGCGTCGGCTTCCTCGGCCTGACGGACGTAATCATCCCATTCACCACCAAGTCCGAGGATCGAGAGTAGCCGAGGGAGGTTGCCGAGATCGCTCTCGCGTTCCTGGTCGGTCACTTTTTCCCAGAGCAGAACCTGCCGGACAACCGGAGCGTCAATTGTGATGCCGGCTTGCTCGATCGCGTCGATGACCGCGTCAGCTAGCCGCTCCCGGAGAAGGTGCACGGCTTCGGCAAAGGAGAGCTTCCGGAGTTCTTCGACGAGGGATTCCGGCAATGTTACACCACAGTCACGGAAGTCCTCCGCCACGCGGTCAAATGGAACTCGGGGACGTGGAAGTGACTCAGGCGGATCTTCGAGGAAGGCCAAATCGGGGTCGATCGCCTCGTCTTCCACGTCGAGGTCGTACTCCTCCTCATCCAGTTCATCCTCCGGATCAGCGCACGAGTCACTGTAACCGAACTCGTGGAGGAAGTTCTCTTGACCGTTGGGTCCACCATGGACGGTCAGATACCAGCGTTCACCATCGGAGGTGGTGAACTGGAGCCCCGGTTTTGCGAGCTGACAGAGCCCCTTGTTGAGGTCCTTGCCCGTGACCCCCCAGACGCTGGTCATGAACCAGGTCCAACCGTCGTGCTCGTGAATGGTGACGTTCCCAAAATTGGGACCGAGAACCTCGTGGAAGATCGCCTGGACTTCCTCCGCGGTGCAGTTGCGTGTGGCGGTCACATGAATTCGTGTAGCCATCTGGTGCTCGACTCCTCAGAAACCGCGCGTGCGTACAAGGGTTTTCTACTAACTCGACTGACACAGAACGATTCCCGGAGGTTACTCGATCTCCTTGCAAAACTCACTGATGAACTGTCCTCAATACCGTCGTTACTCACGCGCGAGTTGTTATGTCAGTCGACGTTGCGACGTTGGCGGTTACTTTCGAGTAGGGAGAACTTTGAACTTTATCCGTAGACCGGACGAAGCAGCACTCAATCGAGCACTCCAGAAATATTCTCCGGTCAGGGCAACTCGGCCCACTACTTGTTCCCCGACGTAATCACCAGCGAACCGATCTTCTTCCCTGTATTGTTCCCGAGCGTGTGCCAGTCTTCGATCTTCGGAAAGGCGTCTAAGAAGAGCTGGATGAACTTTGACCAGTCCTCGGAGTGGAGGGTGAGGCAGCCGTCTGAGCCTCGGGAGTTGACAAAGCCGTTGTGAACGTTGATCCCAACGGAGGTCTTCTTGTTCGGATCGTCGCTCTGGACCGAGACCGCGTTTCGAGCGTTGACAAGGAGGCCCGCGCGGATCCCAGTTGTCCTGACGACAAGGTCTGTGGCAGTTTGCTTCGCTGCAGCGCCGCCCTTGTGAAAGCCGATGTGTAGTGGGTAGGTTCCGTCCACAACACGACCCTTTACAGTCATATCGTCCGGGTAGATCGAGCCTCGGAAGGTACCGGAAAGTCCCCCAGAGAGTTTGAAGGTCGATTCGTACATTCCGCTGGCTGTCGCAGCCGTGGCGATCTTGAATTTCGTAACCGTGGGAATCTTGTTGCTGTGCGTGACCGTCAAGGTCACGGGCGCGATTGCTTTTGATGGAGCGGGCGGTCCCGCAACGCTCACGAGCTTCTGCCAGGTCCGGCCGCCGACGTCGATCCGCTGATCGGGCCGGACCATCCCCACCCATTGCCTCTGGAAGTTGGTGATCGCCGTGACGGTGTTCGACTGGCTCGCAACCCGAGCAATCTTGCCGTCAATCCCTTTGGGATCGATCGAGGGCGCCCTCAGTTTCCTCGAGGCTTGGGTGAGAAGTTCCTGGACCGTCCGAACGTCTGCCGTGAGGTTCTTCGCACCACTCTCGAAACTGCCAACCGATGCACTAATCGATGAAGTCATTTTTGCCTCTTAAGCGGAGTTAGCTCAACTGCCTAGTCAATGCACTCGAACGGCAACGGATCATCCTTAACGTTGAGTCGTGTTGTGGCCCCTTAGGATTCACGAAAGCCCCACATTTTGCCACATCCTGGGAGCGCGAGAATCTTCTCTTACTGAGACGTGGGTCGGTGTTATTTCTTGCAGCGACCGAAGAACCCCCAAAGCCCATGTAACACTAACTTCCCGATCAGGGCTAAGAGTCGATCTGCTACCTTGAGCAGCGAAATCCCTCGATTAGATCTGAGAGAATCTTGCGGAGCCCGACGGGGTAGATCCGTTCCTGGATTTCAGGAGACGGTCCGCGAGATCGGCCAGCTGGGTTGGAGTGCGTCGAATGGTTCCACCATCCGAGTTGTGTTGAACCCCAATGCCTGGTTTGATCGTATCATCGAGTAACAAGTCAAGACTTCGATGAACTCGGTCTGCAACTTATCAGGGACGTCAAATCCAATGTTTTTTGATCCGCTCTATCTCTTATTCATGCTGCCGGGAATGTTGCTCGCTGGCTGGGCGCAGATGAGAGTCCGTTCGTCTTACGAGGAAGGTTCGAAGATTCGCTCCTCATCGGGTGTCACCGGTGCACAGGCCGCCCAGGAAGTCATGCGTGCGAGTGGGGTTGGTGGCGTCGCGATCAAACCCGTCCAAGGGTTTCTGAGCGACCACTACAATCCTACAGAGAAGGTCTTGGCACTCTCGCCGGGGGTTTACGGCTCCCCGTCTCTTTCGGCGTTAGGAATCGCTGCCCATGAAGCGGGGCATGCGCTGCAGGATGCCTATCGTTATGGTCCCCTAGCGCTCCGCAACTTCCTCGTTCCTGCTGCCAGTCTTGGCTCAAACGCCGCCTGGTTCGTAATGATTGGTGGCCTGATCTTGCGGTCAAGTGGGTTGTTGTATGTGGGGATCGGGCTTTTTTCGGCGGTTGTACTCTTCCAGTTGGTCAACCTTCCAGTCGAATTTGACGCAAGTCGACGGGCTCGTGCTGAACTTCTCCGGACCGGACTGATTACCCAAGCAGAGGACCCGGTCGTTGCCAAAGTCTTGAACGCCGCTGCCTTGACCTACGTCGCGGCGACCCTCTCCAGTGTTCTCACCCTAGTCTACTTCCTTCTCCGCTCTGGACTCTTGGGAGGCCGCGGAAGTGATGAGTAGAGTTGTTGTTGGTCGAATCATATCTTATGAATCGCCCTGTTGTAGCGCGACGGCAATCTGGCCAGCCAAACGGGCATTGTTGAGAATTAAGGCGATATTCGCCTCCAGACTCTCGCCGGCACTCGCCCGCTGGATCCGCTCCAGAAGCCAAGGCGTGATCGACTTTCCCATGACCCCAGCCGCCTCGGCTTCCTCGACCGATTGATCAATCAAACGTTGGAGGCTTGTTGCGTCCATCGCCTGGGCTTCAGGGACTGGTTGGGCCAGCACAAGGGCGCCGGGAACTCGGAGACGGCGGTGGGTGTCGATTAAGGAAGCGGCTTCGCAAGGAGACTCAACACGATGCTCCAGCGGGAGCCCACTGGACCGCGTGAGAAACGCAGGAAGCTCGCTCGTTTGATAGCCGATAACGCACACACCGAGTGTTTCTAAGGCTTCAAGCGTTGCTGGAAGATCGAGGATCGCTTTCACTCCGGAACAGACCACCACTGCCCCATCGGCACGCGCGAGTTCGTCGAGGTCGGCCGAGACATCAAAAGTCACTGTAGCATTCCGATGAACCCCACCGAGCCCTCCGGTGGCGAAGACCGAGATTCCTGCTCGTTGCGCCGCCCAGAGTGTTGCCGAGACCGTCGTGGCGGCGTCGGTCCCCGAAGCGATCGCTGCTCCGAGATCACGGCGACCAGCCTTCCGGACCTCCTTGGATCGAGCGATTGCCTGGAGTTCTGACTCGTGAAGTCCGATCCGGAGTTGACCACCAAGTACCGCGATCGTGGCTGGGACCGCTCCTGCGGATCGGACCACCTTCTCGGACTCGATGGCCACCTCAAAGTTCCGAGGCGTCGGTAGACCATGGGCAATCAAGGTCGACTCCAGCGCGACGACTGGATTACCCTGTCGGAGTGCCTCCGCAACCTCAGGGAGGAGAATCAAATCAGAATCCATCTTCAAGTGATCCTCGATGCAACCATTCGAAATTTCTGATGAACTTCTAAGAAGATAAGGACGTCTCACGTCTCTATTGCGTAGTATGGAGTGATACCAAGTTCGGCTCAAAACGTCGACCGTCGACGTTGTCCAACATTCTTCACCACCGTACCAAGCACACGGGATAGGGCCGTGAGCGCATCGTTGCTCATGACGCCAGGACTTCAAGGGGCGATCCGAGTGATCCTCGAGGTTGTTGAAGGTCCCCACAAGGGACGTTCATTCATACTCGACCGCCCCGTTACGTTCATCGTCGGGCGGTCGAGGCTCGTTGATTGCCCCGTCCCCGATGACACTGCGCTCTCACGGGATCACTTCGTGGTTGAACTTAGTGCAACCGACTCCTGCGAACTCCGGGATCTCGGGAGTACTAACGGGACGTTCGTCAATCAACAGCCGGTCGATCGAGCCCTCCTGAGTGATGGTGACCTGATTGAGGCGGGTCAAACCCGGTTCCGTATCCGGATTGAGCCAATTCAGACCCTACCGAATGATCAAGAGGCTGAGCAGGTCACGGTCACACTCTCAAATCCTGACTTCCCAACGTTGGGACCGACTCTCTCGATTGTCTGCGGATGTTGTGGTGTCTCTGCGCCGAATGGCACCCAGGTCGCCCGTGACCTCGTCAACAAGGGCCCTGAGACGATCCACTGGCTTTGTGACTCTTGCCGGGCCGAGGTCGCTATGACACCCCAACCAGTCCCGCATTACACGACTCTCCGGGAACTCGGGCGCGGGGCAATGGGGGTCGTCTACCTGGCGCAGCATCAACGATCGAGTCGTAAAGTCGCCCTTAAGTTGATTGTCCCAGAATCGGCGGCGACTCGATCGGCGATCGAACGCTTCCTCCGTGAAATGTCGGTGATCAGCAAGCTGAAACATCCGAATATCGTCGAATGGCTGGAACAAGGGACCAGCGCCGGACGCTTCTGGTTTGCGATGGAGTTTGTCGACGGAACGAACCTCGAATCAATTGCCCGAGACGCAGGCGGTCGATATCCGATCGACCAGGGATGTCGGATGGCCTGTCAGATTCTCAAAGGTCTGGACCATGCCCATCGTTCGGGCTTTGTCCATCGCGACATCAAGCCTGAAAATATTCTGATCGGTCGAAATCAGGACGGGATGCTCGTCGCGAAAATCTCCGACTTTGGACTGGCGAAGAGTTTCCGAGGAATCGGTCTCTCTGGCCTTACCTTTTCTGGCGAGATGCGGGGGACGATCCCGTTCATGCCTCCCGAGCAGATGCTCGACTTCAAGGCAGTCAAACCTTCGGGCGATCTCTACGCGACCATCGCAACGCTCTATTTTCTCCTAACAGGTGAGTTCATCTACGATGATGTTGGCGATGGCGCCGATGTCGTCAAGATGGTCCTCGAACAGCCTCCGGTCCCCATCCGCGAGCGACGCCCCGAAATCTCTCCGGAACTCGCAAAGATCATCGATTCCGGCCTCTCCCGAGATCCAAACGACCGGTTTCCAAGTGCTAACGCCCTCCGTCAGGCTCTCCGGGTGTTTTGTTAAACCCAACCTAGTCTCGCACGGATGTCGAGAGTGTGTTGCTGCTTGTTAAGACGGATTTGCCTGCACCACAACGCGGATTGCGGACTTTTCTAACTGGATTTCGACTGGTGTTTCTCCGATGATCTCCCCGTCGGCTTGGACTGGGAGGGGATGACGACGGTTCCGGAGTCCAATCGTCACCTTCTGTTGGATCCGGTACGTGCTCCGCGAAGGGTCAGGTTCCCGATGACCTCGGAGGATCCGCCAAGCGATCCCGCATGTATCCCAGAGCGACTGCGTCCGGATCAGGCAGAGGTTTAAGAAACCGTCGTCGGGCCGAATATCGGGCGCCCATCGAAAAGGCGGCTGGCCGAGCGTTCCGACGTTCGCGACCAGGACTTGCGAAGCTGAGACCACACGTGCTGGCTCATCGTCGATTTGGATCACGAACCGCCGAGGCTGAAATCCCACAAGGTGTCGGATGCCGCTCCAGAGATAGGCCGAACGGCCGAACCGTTGTTTGGAACTCGTATCGGTCTCCTGAATCATCAGGCTGTCGAGGCCCACACCGACTTGCGTAAAGTACCGGTGATCTTCGACGCGCATTACATCGAGCGATCGGGTTTGGAGGGGACCACTCAGGATCGAGCACGCGAGGACCGGGTCGGTCGGCAGGCCGAGTTCCCGCGCCAGTACATTAGCAGTACCCAAGGGAAGAATCCCGAGAGGTAGGTCCCGCCCAAACCGAATCAGAGCACTTGCAACGGTCGCCACCGTACCATCACCGCCCGCAGCGACGATTAACTCGGCACCGTCGTCAATTGCTTCTCGGATAATGGTATCAGAATGATCCTCTTCGTCGATTAAACGGACAACACGGCCACCCGCTCCCTGATCCCCAAATTGCTTATCCAGTAAGTTCAGAATTGTTTCGCGGTAGCCACCCGACTTGGAATTCAAAATCACCGCAACCCGACCACAATTGAACGACGATGCTTCGGGATTCATCAAGCTACCCTCCTCGGACTCGCTGTGCGGCATCTTTATACCACGAGTCCTCGGTCGCTGCAGAGAGTGATCCGAAAGAGGAGAGAACCAGTACCTCTTGGCAAGTACCGCAGATGAGATGGCATGATCAAGTGTCGCACCCGGCCAGCCGGTTTGAGCGATTCTAAACGCGGCTTATGCGTCTCCTACATCGCCGGATAGGGGCTATTAGAGTCCGTCCGACTGGGTGCAACTCTTTTCTGAACGGAAATGGGGGCGTCCTCTTGCGCCCAATCCGCAGAATTGAGGATTACCGAGGCCAAGTTAAATTAAGAGGTGAGAAGTGAGTACGATGCTCACGTGATAGGCAAGCAGATTCTCGATTTCAGGATATCACAAGATACCGGAGCGTCGCCTAAATAATTCGTTTTTTGACTTGTCTAGGGCGTAGTGCTTGAAGATGATCAAGAGTTGCGTAGGCAAAGGCGAGGGAAATCGGAGGCAGATGAGGTTCGGAGGGGAACAAATGAGACCGCGGCTAGGACCCGGCCCTGTCTTTGTTCGGGAGGCGATCGTCGCCACGAGGCATTGGCAGCTCTATGCCGGTCGATTTCTCTTTGGAACGCTTCTCTTGTTGAGTGTCTGGTCGATGTGGGGAGGGTATGGCGGGCAGACTGTCAGCAGCTCTGAGATAGGCCGAATCGGTGAATCACTTTATTATGCTTATGTTATTTGTCAGCTGAGTTTGATTCTGCTTGTTACTCCAGCGACTACCGCGGGGGCGATCTGTGAGGAGAAAGCGAAGGGGAGCTTGCTCCACCTTCTCACGACCGATCTCTCCGACTTCGAAATTGTGGTTGGCAAACTTGGTGCGCGGTTGTTGCCGGTGATCGGAATGATGGCGGCGGGGGTTCCGATCCTGATGATCTTCGGCCTCCTCGGAGGGATTGACCTTGATGCCGTGATCGGGGCGATCGCCGTTACGGTTGGGGCAGCAGTCGTCTCTTGTGCGGCCACAGTGTCAATCTCTGTCCGAGCCCGAAAACCAGCCGGCGCTCTGATGACCGCCTACTTCGCGCTTTTGACATGGCTCGTCTTGATCCCGATCGGTGAACTCTTGCTCCTCTTGGTGGTCAGTTGGTTTCAAGGATGGAGTGCATCTCCGCCATGGATGCCTGTAGTGGTTTTGATGACAGATCCTCCCGGCATTGGTGGGACGATTAATTGGGGACCGAACTGGCTCTTGGCCGCAAGCCATCCGTACTGGATGGTCCTGGCTCCTTACACCGCACCTGGAGCGGTAACGCTACTCCTCCAGTTTGGATTTCTCGGGGCTGCCTCCGTATTTGCAGCACTCCTGACGTTAGATTCGATCAGGGTGCTACGACGAATTTACCTCCGACAACTCGGCAGTCCCAGAAGGGCGACGAAATACCTACGACTCCCGGCATTCGGCTCCAAGGCAAAACAGAAAGAACAGGGGATAGGGGATCGCAACTGGCTTCCAGGACCTTCACTCGATGAGAATCCAGTCCTCTGGCGGGAGTGGCACCGCAATGCGCCCTCGCTTGCGAGACGGATCATGTGGCATATCTTCTTAATTCTCTCAGTCCTGCTCTTTTTTCCAGTCTTCTACGATGCAATTGCAGCGGGCACAGCGGTGATGGGAGAATTAGTCCCTCTCGCGCACGGATTCACGATTACGTTCGGACTCCTGCTCCTGAGTGTGGCTGCTTCAAGCTCATTGGCAGAGGAACGGGCGCGAGGAAGCCTCGATGTTTTGATGACCACACCACTGCCGACTCGAAAGATCGTGATGGGGAAGTGGTGGGGAGTCTATCGGGGTGCCGTTGCGATCGCCCTCTTGCCATGTGGAACCTGTGTCGTCCTTGCCTTCAAGACAGGACGATGGATCGAACCGATCCTCACCATCGCCTTGATCCTCTCCTATGGAGTATTAATCACTACAGTTGGACTCGCAATGGCAACACGGTACTCACGGCAGAGTAGGGCGATTGGTGTAACCGTGGCGTTCTACATGGTCCAAGTGATCGGCTGGCCCTTTTTGATCAACACCATTGGCCTACCCTTCAATTACCTTTGGCGTGGCACTGAAGTCTTATTGCTCGGAACTCCGTGGTACGGATCGAGCATTCTCCTGGTCCCACTTCACTATGACGGATTCAGCAACGACTATGGATTCAGTAGGTGGGGGGATCCCTCCATGCTCGCCTTTGCTGGTATCTGGATCTTGATCAATCTGTTGGGAAGTGGTGTGCTACTCGGCTGGATCCTCCGAGTGTTCAACCGACGGATGGGGCGAATGGATCTCCACACCCGACGCCCAGACTTACCTCCTCCAGCAGTGAATCTGGAAACACAAAAGGCGATCGAATCGGGATCGAATGGGATCAATCAAGTTGTGGAGGCTCCATCGGCAGCCCGACAGACATAGACTGTAGGCTCGGTGCCCGTCTTGGTTCGGTATCCTTGCCGAACTGAATCCGCGAACGCCTGTGCCTGATCAGCAAGAACAAGATTGACGGTACAGCCAGCCCATCCTGCACCAGAGAGCTTCCCTCCGAGGAATCCAGGAGAAGATTCGGCTGCTTCGATCATCGTGTCTAGCGCGGATGAACTGTTCTCGAAATCGTCACGGCTCGAGGCGTGCGACTCAGACATCAGCCGACCCAATGCCGCCGCATCTCCAAGTCGGAGGGCTTCTACACCACGTTCTACCCGGACGTTTTCTGTCAAGACATGACGAACCCGTCGCCTCGTAACCGGATCAAGTTCATTCTCAGCTTCTTGCAGATCATCAAGCGTTACATCGCGGAGCCAGGCGACCGCGTCCTGCCCTTTCCGAGCGCGGAATGTTGCGAGGGCACGATCGGTTTCTGCACGTCGTCGGTTGTACATCCCGTCGGCGAGTCGTCTTGAAGTCTTTGTGTCGCAGACGACGATTGCTGGTGCGGGATTACCGAGCGGGAGGATATGGTGGGTACCGTCTCTGCAGTCTAACATTAAGGCATGATCAGCTCGACCGAAGAGGGTGGAGAATTGGTCGAGAAGCCCGGACGCTACACCAACGAACTCGTTCTCAGCTCGTTTCAAGATAAAGGCGAGATCCATTCGGGAAGCTTCACGATTCGATACTTCATCCCAGTCCGATCCCTCGAAGATTCCGAGCCCGAGGAAGACCAGTCCTAACGCGGCTTCCAGACTCGCCGAACTGGAGAGGCCAGCACCGATCGGAATATCGCCAACGATTGTTGCGTCGAACCCCGATCGTGCAGCGCCGAATCGTTCCGACATCGCGAGCAACACAGCCCTCACATAGCGGTGCCAGGAGCCTTGTGCACTTTCGTCGTGTGAAGTCGCCGAAAACGACACTTCTTGATCTACGGCAGTGGTGTGGACCCGACACTCCGATCCGCGACTGGTTCGTGCTGCAACTGCCGTGAACCGATCAATTGCCGACGCGAGCACCAGCCCTCCGTTATAATCTGTGTGGTTCCCGAGTAACTCCACTCGTCCTGGGGCTCGACCGACAATCGTGGGTGATTCACCGAACCGTTGAATAAAAGTTTGACGGACCAGGTCTTCGAGTGACTCCATGATCTTAATTCCTCCTGACACCAGACTCTGAGCATCACATCGCTTTATGTCAAATGATGAGTCCAAACCGACGAATCGCGGGCTAGTTCTGATCGCTGATGGGATCGGTGGTCTCGATGTCTGTGCGCGATCTCTCCGATGGGTCTTGAACCGTCGGAATCTACCCTTGGAACTGCACCACTTGAAGTGGGGTCATGGAGTCGGGCGTTGGCATCGAGACCTCACTCGGACTGGAAATGTTGAGCGACGGTCTGCAGAAGCAGCAGAGGTGCTACTACAGTATCGCGAGCAGTACAAGGATTTGCCAATCTACCTGATCGGGAAGTCAGGGGGTTCGGGTGTTGTGGTACGAGCCTTGGAACGACTTCCACAGAGGACAGTCGATCGAACGATCCTACTTGCACCAGCGCTTTCACCACAATATGACCTGTCCAAGGCCTTAAGCACAATCAGAAATGACCTTGTTGTCTACTATTCGACCCTTGACTGGATGATCTTGGGGGTGGGGACTTCTCTGTTCGGTACCATCGACCGCGTTCACGGCCCTGGTGCTGGCCTTGTGGGGTTTCAGTCACCAACGATCCAGAAGTCGGAACGCGACCGAGTCTCAACTGAATCTTCCGGGCAGATCAGGGCGATCCGTTGGCATCCCGGAATGGTTCGCGCTGGTTATCTGGGCGGTCATTTCACGATCGATTGGCCACCCTTCCTGAGTCGTTATGTGGTGCCATTGCTCCAGTTTGGACCGCTGGATTGAAGGCTCAAGGATTCGCTGTCTCAGGCTCAAGAGTCGCGAAGCGAACGATGGTGTGTAGGGTTGCCGAGGTATGGGCAATATCGGTAACCACACTCTGAGGCATATGACATTGAGTTCAGTCATTGCGAGGGGATTGTTTGAAGGGTTGTT
>CAZEAN010000139.1:0-14802 GCA_964510225.1 uncultured Isosphaeraceae bacterium | reverse complement strand
GGAGCCGGGTGACTTTATCGCGGCCGATGTTCAGCCTCCCGACCTTGACGAGCGTGTACAGCCTGAGAACGTCCGGCTGACTGTTATCGAGCGGGGCGTGCAGGGAGATCTCGAACTCGCATCGAGCATCGGCAGTATTGAGTATGAAATCGAGACGGCCGGCAACTATCTTATCGAAGCAAGTGCAGTCGATGGTGTCTTGTTCGGCAATGCGTCGAACTACTCAATTCGAACAACCTCACCTGCTAATTCATTGTTCACAGGGAAGCTCGCGAGTGAAGAAATCTCTGGTGACCTTTACACACTCGGTGAACTAATCGAAGGTACAACGGTTCTTGCAGCAGTTCAAAAGGCAATCGCAGGAACAATCACACCTACTCAGATCGCCTTTGTGCTGGAGCGTCGGCAAGGTAAGCGCAGTATCGTCGTGGCTGCAGGGATTCGTGTGTTGCAGCACCGGATCGAATCGTCAGGAGTATATGATCTGAGAGTTAAAGCAACTGAGCGACGTCTCTATGGGTTCGATGCTCAGTATGATCTCCGGGTCTCCTTGATTGATGCCGACCTAGGAGGGAAGTACTTCAGTTCTGCTCCACAACGTCGACTTAACGCCATCGCCTCACAATATGATCGAGTCCAGACGGTCGTCGCACCTGGAATTCCTGGTCGGCTTGCAGAAGCCATGAAGAAGGCAGGAGTCGAATTACAACGCTCCGCCACTTCCGAGTCTTCCCTGCAGACCAATGGGATCGTGGCGAGTGCTGCATTGACCAGGATCGCCGACAATCCCACTGGACCGTTCGCCAAGGATCTAGCGAGTGTGGTTACTATCCTGAGGACTGCGCTGTACAACCCATTGACAACTCAAAACGCTGCAAGAACACTTTCTGCGGTACCCCTAGAAGAAGCACAGCGTAGTCTGGTTGATGCGGCACTCAATAATGTGTTGCTCTCAAAAGCCAAACTGGATGCAGCGATTGCAGCCTCCCTCAGTATACAGCGTTTCGGCCCTCTCGTTGGAAGTGAGCAACTCCAGCGACTCAAGGGAAGGATCGAAGCGACAAGAGATCCCAAGTATCGTGAAGCTCTCGAAGCATTGGTAGCCGAGATCATGACATCTCCAAATATCCGGCTGAGAACAGATCGATCAGGAAACTATGCCTCTAGTCCCTGAACTACGAGGTTCATTCGCCTGACCTGGTGTTACAAACGGAGGTTGGCCTGGCAACTCGAAGGGCTCACTGAGATGTCCTTGCCCACAACTCCTCGAAACAGTAGTCCTCCCTCTCCTTCGAGGACCGATGACTTCGACACTCTCCCCGGAGTCATCGGTAGTGGGGAAGTGATGCGCCAAGTCGCACATATCACGAGACAAGTAGCACGGTCGCACGCTTGTGTCTTGGTAGTCGGTGAAACAGGTACGGGGAAGGAGCTGATCGCACGTGCGATTCATGACCTCAGTTCTCGGACTTCCGGTCCGTACATCCGCGTGAACTGTGGTGCCCTGACGGAAAGCCTCCTTGAGAGTGAACTCTTTGGTCATGTCAAGGGCTCGTTCACAGGTGCTGTCGAGAATCGAACAGGGCGCTTCGAGGCTGCACATACTGGGACGATCTTCCTGGACGAGATCAACAGCACAACACCCAAACTCCAAGTGAAACTCCTTCGAATTCTTCAAGAGGGAGAGTTCGAACGTGTTGGTGATACAAACACGAAGAAGGTAGATGTTCGGGTCGTTGCCGCGACGAACCGGGACCTTCTCGAAGAAATCGATGCAGGGCGATTCAGAGAGGACCTCTACTATCGACTCAACGTCGTCCCGGTATTCCTCCCTCCCCTCCGGGAACGCCGAGAGGATATCCCGGAATTGGTTGAAGCGTTTCTCGGACGTTACTGTCGCCAAGATCACCGAGAAATGAGCATTGTTGACAACGAAGCGATGGAGCAATTGTGCCGATATGATTGGCCAGGCAATGTACGTGAGTTGCAAAATTATATTGAACGAGCGGTTGTCCTGGGAGAGGGGACAGTATTGCAACCTCGGCATCTTCCACCTCAATTGCGCGGTGAAGCCGCACCACGACCGATCAGGACCCGAAGTGGCGACTTGAACTCGATGACGGCTGAACTGATCCGTCGGAAGCTCCGAGATCTCGGCCCGCATGCGGATGATCTGATGAGACGAGTGATCGGCCCGATGGAGCGCGAATTGATCGAACAAGTGATGGAAGTCACTGATCGTGTTCAGATCAAAGCCGCTGCAAGATTGGGTATCAATCGCAACACCCTTCACAAAAAGCTCCTTGAATTTGGTATCGAAACTTCCTCAAATGATGAGCTTGGCAATAGTCATACATCTTGACAATCACAATAAAAGACAAATCTCATGTTCCATCTTGATGAATAGTCCTGCCCATTGAGAGGATCGGCTACCGGTCGCCGTATTCACATTTTCTGCTACTGACTTGAGTTGATGATGACAGCTTCCACTCGTCCTCCATTCGATCAGATCCTCCAGGGTGACTGTGTCGCAGCGCTGAAAGGGCTCTCGGATGGTTGTGTGGATCTTGTCTTTGCTGATCCGCCGTTCAACATTGGCTACGAATACGATGTCTATCATGATCGCCGCGCTACCGATGACTACCTTGACTGGACCCTCAGTTGGGGTCGAGAAGTACAACGGGTTTTGAAGCCCGACGGCACGTTTTGGCTGGCGATTGGCGATGAATTCGCGGCCGAGATGAAGGTCCTTTTCCACCGCGAACTTCAGTTCCAGCTTCGGAACTGGGTAATTTGGTACTATACGTTCGGCGTCCATTGCTCCAAGAAGTTCGCCCGGAGCCATGCTCATCTCTTCTATTTCGTCAAGAACGCGCATCAGTTTACGTTTCACGATCAAGAAATCCGGGTACCATCGGCGCGACAATTGATCTATGCCGATCGTCGCGCCAATCCGGCGGGTCGTCTTCCTGATGACACTTGGATACTCCGCCCCCAGGATGTCCCCGAGGGATTTAGCCCCGAGGAAGATACTTGGCACGTGCCTCGGGTCTGCGGAACTTTTCGGGAGCGGGCGGGATGGCATGGTTGCCAGATGCCAGAACGGCTGTTGGGCAGAATTGTCGAAGCGTGCTCCAGTCCTGGAGAGTTAGTGCTCGATCCATTTGCAGGAAGCGGTACAACTCCGGCAGTTGCCAAGAAACTAGGGAGGCAATTTTTGGGAATCGAGCTTTCCGAAGACTATGCCACCCGTGCCCGCATTCGCGTCGATCAAATTCAACGAGGCGACAAGTTAGAAGGATTAGAAGATCCTCACGTCGTGACTAAGCCTCGGCGTTCTCGGTCGTCGAAGAAATCGAAATCAACGGGCACTGATACACTTTTCTAAGCTTCTGATTTAGGGAGCGTCCGGACGGGCAGGTCAATCGGATAAGGTGGATCAAAGGGACCCGTCCTCCCCTCTGCTTCGCACTGGAGACAGGCGGTAATATCCGACCTGGTTAATCCAGGGATGAGTTGCAACAACTCTGATTCTCGATAGCCTTCCTCCAGCATCGCGATCACATCTTCGATCCGGATCCTGAGTCGTTCCAAAACTGGCCATCGTTCCTCGATTTCTGGAATGATTGCGATGTGATCGCGCCAGTCTCGGAGCGCCGAATCATCGCGTAGGGCGGCTTCAAGTCGTTTCCTGAAAACAGGTTGCTCCTTGACTGCATTCGGAGTGGGTGCGGAAATCACTCGATCACCATCAAGTTTCTGCTCCGCGACAGACGGGGCGCTCAGCTGGACGCCAACGGGAAGATCCTCCCTAGGTTTCTCGGGCTCAGAGTCGCAGAAATCTTCGACGCCGTTAGCCTCGGATTTTGCCCAAGCCTGTTTGTTGGCGTTTTGAAGCCAACGTTCATAGGTATTGAGCGCGTCGCGGAAATTGCGATCGATCAATGCTTGATAACGACACCAGGATGCATCCCCGGGGACCGCGGGATCTTCGCTGAGAGCGACTAACCGGAGCCGAGAGGCCGCAAGCACTACCCGCTCCGCTAGTATTCGCTCGATCGGTCCTGACGGATTGAGCGCGTTCAAAAGTTGCTGCTCAAATGCTGCGAATGTCTCATCATTGGACTCTCGGAGGATCAATCGTTGCCATTCGTCCGAAACCCCGGCTGACCTCTCGCGATCCATAAGATGCGAATCAGCGGTAGTCATCGTTCGGTCCTTCACCAGATAGATCATGTCGATCGCGTGCCGAACGTTCGGCAATCGTGTCAACCTCATCATCGAGTTGGAGACGATTCTTGGTCACATTGAGACCGCATTGATCAAAAAATGCTACTCACTCGGGAGGCTTTGTCTGATCCGTCCATCGATCTTGTTCCCATCCCAGAGCGCCATAAAACTCGAACGCGAGCCGCATTTAAGTTGACGGCATGAACAAAGTTTCTCAATGTGAAGAGCGGCGACCCCCGCGTGCCAATGTCAGGCCGACTCGCAGACTCATCCCCTACAGGGGAACCAGTTGCTGAACGGTGGTCCAAACTTAAAGGGCCACCGGTTTCAAGATGGCGATCTCATTAATTCTGTCGCCAGAGAGGAGCCCTTCTCATTTAAGCTCAACAGTTTGACATATCATCGTCCGAAGATAATCGAATCAGTTTTGCGATCTAGTGAAACCGAGAAAGCAACACTAGTTGACTCATTGCAACAACGTACCAGTTGAACTGTTGTATTTAATCACGCCGTGATGCAATTCGTCGACAACGGTCACGCACTCACCCATCCGGTCGTCTACAGAATAGCCCGCCCCAATCAGGCGGACGTCCAAGAGCACGGTCATCTCTGACCGTTAATGACGTGTTGGAGCAGGCGGCGAACAACTCGCTGTCGCGGAAAGCACTCGGAGCAACGTTGGCTTCGAGGCGTACCGTTTTCCAACCGGGCTGATTCTTTCCTCTTTCTAGCCCCGTCGACAGCGTAAAGCGGCGAAGGTCCCGCTGCGCTCCTCGGACTCCCCCTATTGCCGGCAGCAACGTCGGCGTTACTTGAGGATAATGTTCATGAAAATCGTGAAGAACACTGCGGTAACATTGGTGACTGTTGCGGTAATGGCGACCATGGCCAACGCCAATACCATCTCGATCCTCGCGACCGATGGAAGCGTTGGTGGTAGTGCTGCGGTTTACACCCTCGACACCACCACGGGCGTCGCAACCTTTGCAGCCTCAGCCGCTGACCCGGCATCGACACAAACTCAGTTCTCACCCAACGCTCTTGGGGTCAGTGGGGCAGACTACTTCTACTCAACCTTCAACGTTTCGGGTGACGAGACGTTCTACCGCAACACAACCGCCCTCCTCAGCCTGGCAGCGGCCAACAATGCCATCGCCGCTGCTGATGCAGTGGGCAGCAATTACTATTATGTCGATCGTGACGGTCGGCTTGTCACCGTCAGCAGCATCTTTGGCGCTCCCTCAGCTGGAATTCCAGGACCTCAGATTGGTGGTTTTAGCGGTGCGACTCTCGGTGACCTGGCAATTGACGGGACAACCGGATACCTTTCTCACGGTAGCAGCCTCTCAACGCTCGACATTACCAACCCTGCAGCAGGCTTTACGCAGACGATTAGTTCCAGGCGATACGTCGGCCTCGGCTTCGACGGAAGCAACCTCTACGGCGTCTTCCGAAACGGTGCCAGTGATTTTGACCTCTATCTGATCAACACCTCCACCTTGGCTTCGACCTTGGTCGCCGGCATTACCGGCGTCCCTGAGGGCTGGGAAATTACCGATGCCTCTCGGGCCCTTGTGCCTGAACCCAGCACGATTGCCCTCGCCGGCCTTGGCTTGCCGATGACCGTTGGAATGCTCTGGGTGAATCGTCGTCGACGTCGACTCAACGCTGCCTAATCGACAAATCCAGGAGTTTATTTTCTGGAACGCTTCCTGATAACTCGCGCGGCCTGATCAATTAGAGTAACCTTGCATTTCAACAAACGCCCCGAGGGATCCCTGATCCCAAAGGGCGTGTGCTCTTGCGCAGGAAGCATCAACAGACTTTGTAAATAGCGATCTAGTTTAAAGACTCAGTGGCGCATAAATCTCAAGAGGTCTCCGTTTTTTCTTCCCAGAGCCCCTCGCGTTCGGCCGATCTTCAAGCTCACACCGCAAGTGGCTCTAGTGCCGGCTCAGCGTCGATGTAATCGTAATAGACGTTCCGTTGACGGGGGATGTAGCCGGCTTCAACGATCGCGCGGCGGATCTCGTCGAGGGTGAGGTGGAACACCGTTCCCGCCTCAGAAACAACGTTTTCTTCGATCATCAAGCTTCCCATGTCGTTGGCGCCGAAGTAGAGCGCAAGACCACCGATTTCGGGACCTTGAGTGACCCAAGAGGACTGGATATTGGGGATGTTGTCGAGATAGAGTCGTGAGATCGCTTGGACTTTAAGATATTCGTGGGCACCCTTCGGTGGGATGTGGTCCATCTCTGTATTGTCAGGCTGGAAAGTCCAAGAGATGAACGCGGTCAAGCCGCCAGTCTCATCCTGGAGTGCTCGGCAACGCTCCATGTGTTCGATTCGCTCTTCAAGGGTCTCGACATGGCCGTACATCATCGTCACGGTCGACTTTCCACCGAGTTCATGCCAGGCGCGATGAACATGGAGCCAGTCGTCCGTCATCACCTTCCCTTTGGTAAGGATCTTTCGGACGCGGTCGACCAAGATTTCGCCACCACCACCAGGGAGGCTGCCAAGCCCAGCCTCTTTGAATTCGCGGAGCACCTCGATCACCGGCATCCGAAACTTCTTCGCAACGAAGTGGATCTCTGGCGGGCTAAAACCGTGAATGTTGACGTCCGGGAAGCGTTCCTTAATATCACGGAGGAGATCGAGATACCACTCGAACGGCAAGTCGGGGTGTAGCCCACCTTGCATCAAGATCTGATCACCGCCAAGGTCCACCGTTTCCTGGATCTTCTGCATCAAGACGTCACGATCTAGAACATAAGCATCGGTGTCGCCTACCTTCCGGTAGAATGCGCAGAAGTGACAGATCGCGGCACAGACGTTTGAATAATTGATGTTTCGATCGATATTGTAGGTCCGGTACGGCTCAGGATGGAGCCGTTTGCAGACCACGTCTGCTGCACGACCAAGCGAGAGCAGATCACCATGACGCATTAAGGCCAGACCGTCCTCGAAGGAAAGGCGGTCACCATCAACTGCGCGTTGCAAGATCGGGTCGATGTTCATCGATGGCGAAGACAAGATCCACTCCCTCCGGTCCGAGTCCCATCGCCGCGGCCTTCTGTGCAAAGAGCCGGAGTCCAGCGATCTCGGGACTATTCAGTTTATATGAGAGATTGTTCTGGAGATAATCTAGACAGTCCGACGGCGCTAAGCCAAGCTTGGGACCGACTTCCGTAGCGATCTGCTCCACGTGTTGGAGCCCTTCATCCCGGGCCCGGACTAAAAGATCCGGAAGGTTCCCGAGTTCAATCTCACTCCGGGCAACCCAGAGGGCGAAGACAAACGGTAGCCCTGTCCAACGCCACCACGCCTCCGCCAAATCAACAACTTCATGAAACCGCTCTTCGGGGTCGGTCATCGCGCGGTCGCCGATCAACAAGACGGCGTCTGCGGTGCTTTCCAACACGGGGACACCCATCGGCAATGATTCGATCAATGCGGGACGGACGCCGTGGACCTCGCTCAGCCAAATCCTGGCCAATGCCTGGCTTGTCCTCGATCCTTCGTCGAGGGCGAGTCGTTTGATATCACCAAACGGGACTCGGCTGTAAAGCTTGACACTACGGACTGGACCTCGAGCCGCAATCGCGAGATCCGGAACAATCCGATAGCCCCGCGCTGCCCCTCGGAGATATTCCACCGATGGGATCAAGGCAAGATCCAACTCGCCTCGACCGAGGCGATCTGCTAAGCGACTCGGCAAATCCATTTCGACCGAGAGTTCAGGCGCAACGCTTTGGAGTCGATCGTACAGTGGTTTCGCGTTAAGATATCGAACCGCACCGATACGCAACGGATTCCTCATCATCATCGATCCAGACCATGCAAGAGAATCTGGACGGTTGTAATTGAATTGTCAGAAACATCTGAAAGATAATATAGACTGATCCCGGGTCTGTCGCAAGCCGAGCCACTAGGGCTGATTTGAAGGAACCGGGCATCGAGGCTCTCTCGTGAAGCTTAGCGTGATCATTCCGACATTGAATGAAGTGGGGTCTCTCGGCGAAACGATCGGGGCAGTTCGGGAGCGCGCCCAGTCTGACACGATTGAGATCATCGTCTCTGATTGTGGTTCCATCGATGGTACGACAGAACTCGTGAGAGCCTTGGGAGTTCGGCTGATCGAGGGTAACCCGCCCTCGAAGAGTCGCGCCGAGGCGATCAACCGCGCCGTCCCTTCGGCCTCGGGTGATGTCCTCTGGTTCTTGGACGCGGATACGATTCCCCCGTTCGGCTTTGACCATTCCATCGAAGCAGCGCTTCAGAGCACCAAGACGGTGGGCGGTGCTTTTGAGTTCGCGCTTGAAGGGCCCGGTTGGAAGCTCCGGATCGTCGAGCTGATCAATCGGATCCGCTACCGATTCCGACAGCGGTTTTACAGTGACCAGGGGATTTTCTGCCGAACTGAGGCGTTTCAGAAGGTCGGGGGATATCCAATGCTCCGGATCATGGAAGCTGCCTACTTCTGCAAAAGGCTCCGAGGGATCGGCCGCCTCCAACTCATCAAGACGCCGATCCCAACCTCGGCCCGTCGGTTCCTTAACGGTGGGATCTTCCGGGTCTTGGCGCTGGACGTTCAGATCTGGGCGACCGATCTCCTCGGCTTCTCGGTCGAATCATTCGCCCCGGGATATCAGGCTGATAACCATGAGCGCGGACTTGAGGCGATCGGAGTCCCCAGCTCAGAGTTCCATCCGCTCGAAGGCGCGGATTCCGATTCGCATCGGGACGATGGTGCAGACCAAGCCCGCGACCAAACTAAAACTCGCCGCGAGGATCACTCGCGTCCGGATCGCCTCCAGTGCGGATCCGAAGAGTTCACTCGGTAAGTTGCTTTGAGCCAAGTCTAGTTGGCTGAGCGCGAATGGTGGGGCAATCACCAGGACGATAAACCCCAGGCTCACCAGCAAATTCAGGGTTCCGGCAGAACCTGCCGCGATCTTGCTCGGATCCTCTTCTCGGAGGTTTGGCAACCGCGCTCCGAGTCCAACGCTGATCGCCGAAAGTCCAAAGCAGAGGATCGCCACTAAACCCACGTGGGTTGCCAGGATTACGGGCTCTAACCGGAGCATGATCCCGCTCAAGAGCACGAGTATCTCCGTCGCAACCAGTGCAATTCCCGACGCGAACGCGAACTTACCCCAGATAATCGAGGAGCGACTTACCGGAAAGAGCCCGAGCACCCAAAAGTTCCGGCCTTCGAGGGAGAGCATCGGGAAAATAAAACGACTGGTGAAGGTCGAAAGGATCAATCCCGTCACAGAAAGATTTAAAAAACCCAATAAATTTCGGAAGTATTCATTCTGGACGTCATAGCCAAGTCGTCGGATGTTAACAAAGTAAAAGATAAGCAGCCCAAAGAAAATCATGAACTGCGACCACTGGGTCGGATCACGCCGGAAGGTCCGGAGATCTTTAAGAATGTGAAGCCGGATCGGTTTGTTGATAAAGAAGAAAACACGGTGGAAGAATGCATCGAGACCGTACCAGCCGAAATGGCGACGTGCTGAGCCGCTTCCGATCGCCCGCTGATACCCCGACCGAAAAAGATCACGCGCTACCATCGCCGCAACGAGGTACGCCAACGCCCCGTTCGCAGCAGTCACCATCAAGTAGAAGAGCCCGTCACTGACATTCCCCCGGGCGGTGCTTAGAATCCCAGTCGCCATCCAACGGCTCGGGAGGACACTGTTCGTGCTGAACTCCAGCCGCTGCAGCATCGTGTTCAACCACTCGGCCGAGAGCGCCTCACTTGGAGTCTTCCAGACTCGATACCCCGTAACGACCATCCCAATCAGGACCAGCGTGACCAAGGTGATCAAGACGGTCTTCCGCTGTCTCGGCAACAAGTTCGCCATCACAATCGCAATGATCGCGCCCATGCTACCCGGGATCAGCACGAATGCTAGATGAAACGCCATTGAGATCAGATAGAAGCTCCAAGGCGTCGAGGTCGCATTCAAGCCGTATGCGACCATCATCGGGCTTCCCAAGAGCAAAAATCCCCAGCTCGAAAAGGCCATCGCCTCGATAAACTTGTGCGCAAACGTCTGATCTTCCGGCGCTGGGGTCGCGAGCAGAAACGCTGCTTCACGGGACCGAAAGAGACCCGCATAAAGAATGATCCCGGTCGAAACGAGGAGCATCACCAGCAAGGAGAGGTAGAAAAGGCTAAAAATATATTCAACAATCTCGTTTGTGACCGCGAGGTACGACTTAAGAAAACCAAACCCTTCATAGAAAAAAGCAAAGAGCAAAGTCCAAAAGACACCGGAGCAAAAGAGGATAATTCCGAGCCGGAGTCGGGATTGAAACAAAACTGTCTTCAGATTGTTGGCGATCAATCGTCCACGGAGGAATCCAAACGCCTTCGCGATTTGTTGATCCGAAGGAATTGACGGGGCGACAACAGGAGCCTGATCGGTCGGTTCGACCAAGTTCGCGGAAGTCACGGCTGTTCTCCTCTCGAACCAGCGACGACCGGATCAATCAAGGGAGCATCTGCGGTAGGGGAATTCCGGGGACGGTCACCGCCCGTGAGCTTGAGGAAGAGGTCTTCAAGGGGACCGTCTGACTCGGCCTCGGCACGGATCTGCTCCAAGTTCCCACTCAAGAGCATCCGCCCGTGGTCGATGATCCCGATCGTATCCGCAAGTTCCTCAGCGATCGAAAGCAGGTGAGTTGACATCAAGACCGCAACCCCAGACCTTGCTTGCTCCAGAAACAGGTCCTTCACAATCCGACCGCTCCGCGGGTCGAGCCCAACCAGCGGTTCGTCGATGACGAGTACTTCAGGTCGATGAACCAACGCGGACGCAAAAACGACCCGCTGCTTCATCCCGTGAGAGTAGTTTTCCGAAAGCTCGTCGATGTAGTCACGCATTTCAAACGTATCGATGAGTTCTTCGATTCTGGGGGTCGCCTCGTCGAGACCGATCCCATACATTTCGGCCACGAATCGAAGAAACTCACGGCCGGTCAGTTTTTCGTAGAGGTAAGGCTGGTCGGGGACGTAGGCAATCCGCTGCCGCGCCTCACGGCTCCGCGCAGGCTTACCGGCGATCAAGACCTCACCAGAATCGGGCGAAAGTAATCCACAGATCATCTTAATCGTGGTGGTCTTTCCGGCTCCGTTCGGGCCCAAAAAAGCGAAGAGTTCCCCCGCCTTTACGGTGAGGTCCAATCGATCGACTGCGCGTTTCTTTCCGTAAGACTTGGTGACACCCTTAAGCTCGATCACAGCATCAACTCCCAAAAGTAGTGGGGCCCCTTGACTCACTCCGAGATCTGAGAGTTTTACTCCGAGGAGCGATCCCCTGAGTCGAGCTCTCGGGTTAAGAGCAGCTTCACGATGACCAAGGGAACTTCCTGCTGAATAACGAGGCCGTCCGACGCACGGACCCAAGTCCGCGCTGTGATTCCGCCCAACGGTGGCGGCCCGCCAAACTCGGTCTCGACCACGAAGGTGGGGACCATTGCATTCCCAATGCTCATCATCACATTCTGACTGGTTACTTCGGCGACCGCTTCCACGGCCTGGCCAGTGATTGGACTCACCGCTCTTGTCTTCCAACGCTTCCCGACACGGAGGTCCGGGAGCCGATCGACGGGGGCCACTGCGTTCTGGACAATCTGCCGCGGCTCGTAAGGAAACGACTTCGACCAATTGATCAACCGAAGCATCGGGCTCCGCGCATTGATGACCAACTGATCTTCCTCCAACTGTCCTTCGATCACCAAGACCTCACGATCTTCAGCCGCACCCCGGACCGAACTCTGAAGCGAGCTCAGATTCCCCATCGGATCAACATCAATTGTGCTGTTGATCTCCAACTCTTCGCCGCCGGTGTTCGCCAGCGGGGTTCCTTGCAAGAGCTTCCCGGAATCGAACCGAATCTTACTGCTCAGTCGAACAAAACCATCAGCTTGTTTCGTTGTCTCCGTAATCGCCATTCCCACGATTCTCGGATCTGCCGAACCATCCTCCTTCTCATCATTCACCGTGATCGTCCACGTCACGGGTCCCTCTAGTTCCTCCTCCTCGTTGGGGATAATCGCCGTAAAATCAGGCGGCTCTCCGACCAGGAGTTCGGGGAGAAGGTCACGGAAGAATAGAAGTGAGGTGGCGATCAGCCAGGCAATCACGATCCCAAGACGCGCGAGTCGAGGTGGCATGGATAGGAGACTCCTCAGACTCTCGACGATGTCAGGTCTCAGAAATGTTTCGGACTCGACCCGAAAGGTAGCTCTCCGTTTGACGCTCTAACTATAGAACTGGTTTCAAGACTCGGCCATCTGGCCAACAATTCAGGACAACTGAGTGCATGCATCGACAAAATCGCTCATCCTTCTTTTTTTGCTTGCGGGAGTCCTTGAAACTCAGCTAGCCTAGAAGTGGATGATTGAGATTTGACATATGGCAACATGTAGTAATGAGACGAGGTCGCGGATGATTCAAACAAGACCCTGGAACTCGCGCCCAGCTTCTCGATGCCCGACGATTATACTCTTCGTTGCGATCCTGAGTCTGGTCGTCTCCCTGGAATCCGTCCACGCTGACCCGATAACCTACCGTGTCATTGGTCTCGATCCCGGATTCCCTGATCGTTCCACAATCAGCTTGGGTCTCAATGAGAGCGGCTTTACCGCCGGCCAAACGGCTACCTCGTCTGGCTCACTCCAAGCCGCAACATGGACGGACCATGGTATTGTTCATCTCCTTGGATCGCTTCAAGGGGAACAAGGATCGAGCATCGCAACCGGGATTAGCGATACTGGTTGGGTTACTGGGACGAGCATCTACCACGACGGCCTGACACATGCCTTCCGTTCCTCGGTCCACGGCGGACTCGAAGACCTCGGAACTCTTGAGGGAGGCACTTGGAGTCAAGGTCTCGCCATTAACTCTGCTGGCGAAGTCGTCGGTTATGGGAACCGTTTCGATGGTCGCGTCCACGCGTTCAAAGCACTTGGTGACGGTACGATTATCGATCTTGGTCGACTCCCCGGTACCAGTTCGAGTAAAGCGTCCGATATCAACGACAACGGAGTCGTTGTCGGCACCGCCAACGGAGCGTTTGGAGTCGAACAAGGGTTCATCGTCGACTCGCTCGGGATCCACTCGATTGGAGCATTCCCTGGCGGCAGTTCCAGCATCGCGAAGGCGATCAACGAAAGTGGTGTTGTCACTGGATACGCCAGCGATGCCTCGGGGCGTGACCGAACTTTTCTTTTTCAAGATGGCAGCCTCTCTGCACTGGGAATGCCCAGTGGTGCCCTCGGAAGCTATGGGTTCGATATCAATAACCTCGATCATGTCGTCGGGAAACTGGTCTACTCGACCGGCCAGCGTGCCTACATCTGGACGCGCGAGCATAGCACCCTCGATCTCAATTACTATCTTCAAGACGCTGACGGTTGGATCCTCGAATCTGCAACGGGAATCAACGACCGCGGGCAGATCACTGGATTTGGTCGCTATTACGGCGTCCAGCGTGGGTATCTCCTCGATCCGATCCAATTCGGTCAAACCATCCCAGAGCCCTCCAGCTTACTCATGTTCCTGATCGCGACTGCCGGACTCGTCACTGGGTCGTTCCTTCTTCGGCTGAAGAAGCAGTGAAGGAACCACGATCCTTGATCGATCGCACCTGACGGCCATTCCTCAGTAGCGTGTAAAGCCGCCTCCCGGGCCTTGCCGGCTCAGTCGCTTCATCTGCAATGTCATAACCACCGTCATCACTTGCTGGGGCGCGAGCCCGGTCGTCCGAACTAAGTCGTCGGTACTCTTGGGATGGTCGTCAAGGACGTCGAAGACCAACCGTTCATCATGACTCAACGATCCGACGGCAGGTCCAGCGAGGGGAGGTGCTGGGGCCGTTGCACTCGGGGCAGGTTGCACCGATGGATAAAGTGCCCGAGCGATCGGCCCGAGTTCTTCGAGGATGTCGTCCACCGATTGCACCAACCGCGCCCCATCGCGGATCAAGGCATGGCACCCTTGGCTATTGATTTGATCGATTGGTCCGGGAACAGCGAAGACCTCGCGGTTCTGCTCGACCGCGTGACCAGCGGTGGAGAGGGCTCCACTCCGCGCTGTCGCCTCAACAACCAAGACACCAAGCGAGAATCCCGAAACCAATCGATTCCGTTGCGGAAAGAGACCCGCCAAGGGTTCCTGTTCCATCGGCACCTCGCTAATTACCGCCCCCTGCTCCGCAACTTGATCTGCGAGCTTTTCATGCTCAGGCGGGTAGATCGTACTAAGGCCGTTGGCGACGACGGCGATAGTCCGACCTCCAGCCTTCATCGCAGCGCGGTGTGCAATCGCGTCGATCCCTCGGGCGAGTCCCGAAACGACAGTGAAGCCGGCTCGGGCAAGTGAACCCGCCAGTCGTTCCGTGATCCGGACACCATACGGCGTCACTTTCCGAGACCCGACCACCGCCACCGCCATCGCGTCGTCTGGTATCAGTCCTCCACGGATGTAAAGCAACCGAGGAGGGTCGTGGATTTCTTTGATTGAGGTGGGATAGCCGTGATCGTCGAGTCTCA
>CAZEAN010000138.1:0-14811 GCA_964510225.1 uncultured Isosphaeraceae bacterium | reverse complement strand
CCGTGTTCGGAGCGTTGGACGATCTGTGCGTTCCTGGTTGGGCCTCCTGGGTTGCAGAGCCCCAGGATAATCGTCAGAATCAAACGATACCACATCCCTCTGAGGTCTCATCTAATATTATTTGAACATAAGATTTATTATCAGACCTTTGACTGACCTGCATATTTAATATCATCGAACCCCCTTCCGACAACTGATGCAGCACAGGCTGGTCAGTTTCCTGTTCTTCCCAACGAGGCCCAGACCCAACACTCGTGTCACCAGGGGCCATTTGGAGGAGATCTGCTCAGGCGTGGAGGTTAGAGCCGATCTCTCGGCTCTGTCGTCGCGAAACTCGTCGCAGAAGTCAGAGGTTTTGCTTCTGAGTTTCGCGACGCGGAAACCCTGAGAAATGCCGGGCTTGTGTCCGTGTCGCGGAATTCACGATTTTTGCAACACACAGCCCCGGAGCGGCCCCGGCCGCTCCAATATCCAAAATGGCCCCTGGTGACACGACCGTTGAGGCTACCCCCATAAGGCTTGGGGGCGACCATTCCAGTCTTGCGTCGCCTCTGTTACGGCCGACAGATCCTGGACGTGCTGACCTTAAGGACTTAGGCGATCTAGGAGCGTGTCTTGGCCGCTTCGTCGCAGGCGGCCACCACACGCTCACACAGGTTGTTCGAAGATGTAAGCATGCTCCGTACAACCCTTGGCCAGGGGAGATCCATGAACACCGCTACGATCAAGGGTGAACTGCTAAAGGGGAATTGGAGTCAGTGAGCAACTGAACTGACGGATAAACTGGAGCTGTTGTCTAGCCGACGTGAACCCAGTGACTATCATAGGTCTACTTGTAATTCGCCCAATTCAATTCTACTCCCGGGCTAACATATTCGTTGTGTGTGTCGAAATGACACCATCATCGGTTATATTGCCATTCGTACAACGATCCCTAAAGGTGCGAAAGAGAACATTCAATGTCTTTAGCAGCATTCGGCAGCTTGATTCTCGCAGCAGTACTTGTTATCCCAATCGGATTCATCCCTATGTTTGCACTCTCCTTTTGGGGAGAGACAAACGAACTCGATCGTGCTGAGAAGTGCTAAGCTAAGCACTACTCATGGGACAGATTACACTTTGATGTCATTTGGTCTGACACACAGTACATTGTCTCTGCGTTACTGATACTGGTTCCTTTGTCCACGGGACAGTCGACAAGGCCAAATCGGCAGAAAGTCGGTCGTTTGTCAGATTGATTCGATAAACGATCGATGAACAATTAGATTCTTACTGGTTGTTTGGGAATTGATTCTAACTCAATTCCGGTGGTCGTGTCCGTCCATGCTGCACCCAGTAGGGTGGTGTGTAAAATAGTTTCCCACGAGCAATGTACGGGTAAGAAGACTCCAATAGTGGTATTAAGCAGGGTATTCCCACAGAAATAGAAGAACTCTCACAGCAATTCCGGGATTCATCGGCCCGCCAGGGAGTTACGGCGATTCCTCGCCCGCAACTCAGGAGGACGCATCGTCTTCGAAATCTTGGGGCGGCCTTCCGCAGCAGTCCCAGGCGGGTCCGCTCAATGCGAGTTGGGCTCTCGCCATCGTATCAGGGGTTTCCGGCCTCGTAGGTCGCAGGTCTAACCGCACGCGACACGAGCTGCGGCAGATCCCGCACGATGAACCGCGTGTGCTTGCGGGCGATCTTCACCTCACCCGAGAATGCCAGGTTGTCGCAGACGAAGACGCCGGAGCCACAGACGATCCCACCCCGGAACGTCTTGTCGTGTGAGTTCCGCAGAGCGACGACAAGTCCGTAGTCGGAACGGGCGACTCCGTTCACGACTTCCAATAGCCCGAAGTAACGTGCGCCGTCGTTCCACAGGGCGCGGGCTTCGTTGACGACGTGAAGGCCGCTCCCCTCCAGAGTCCCCTCAACGAGCGACAGCAGCTTCTGATGCGGGACAGGCACCCAGGAGTCAGTTCGAGCTGGTGTGGGGCAACTCCAGACGGCATCACGTTCGACGTGTTGGGCTCCAGAGTGCAGGCAGAGATTTAGCATGGTCATCCTCCTTTGGGACCGCCCTGCGTGGGGCGGTCGTGGTGAAACACAACCGTTCCCGCACACGCGAGAGCGAACTCTGATGAACGCGCAACGAGAAAGCCCTGGATCAACCGTTCGCAGCGTTCGATCCAGGGCCTTCGGCACCACTGGCGAGGCCATTGCCAGTGGCTAACTGCTGCGCAGCAAGTTTCTTGCCCCGTTCAGGCCATTTCTTGAGCTCTCAGGGCCTGACGACTGCCCATCGGTGATAGGAGTCATCTCCAATCCGCATGATTTCATGCCACTGAAGACTCATGATTTCATGCCACCGAAGACTTTGGTAAGCTAGGGGCGATCGAACCGTTCCGAAGAGGGGCCGAAACGAAGGAGCCTGGTCGGGTGCGGAAGCTGAGTGAGTACGTGAAGGTGGCCGAAGCGGGCGAGATCCTGGGGGTGTCCCAGAACACCCTGCGCACGTGGGCGGGTGCCGATGTTTCGGAACCCGGCCAACAGATACCGCCTATTCCGCCGCGCTAATTTGGAGGCGTACCTTCAGGAGGCCGCAAAGCCGGTCCGCACCGAGAATCGTAAGAAGGCGCAGTGAGAATGGCGGCAAGCCTGGAGAGGATTGCGGGCAGATGGCACTGAAGAAATCCCAGCTATACAGCTCGCTCTGGCAGAGTTGCGACGAGCTGCGCGGCGGAATGGATGCGTCCCAGTACAAGGACTACATCCTCACGCTGCTGTTCATGAAGTACGTCTCTGACAAGAGCTCCAGCGACCCGAACTTTCTGATCGACGTGCCCGAGGGCGGCAGCTTCACGGACATGGTGAAGCTTAAAGGCGACAAGGAGATCGGCGACAAGATCAACAAGATCATCGGCAAGCTCGCCGAGGCCAACGATCTCAAGGGCGTCATTGACGAGGCCGACTTCAACGATGAAGCGAAGCTCGGCTCCGGCAAAGACATGCAGGATCGACTCTCTAAGCTCGTGGCGATCTTCGACGGGCTCGACTTCCAGGCGAACCGGGCCGAAGGCGACGACCTGCTCGGCGACGCCTACGAGTACCTGATGCGGCACTTCGCCACCGAGAGCGGCAAGAGCAAGGGGCAGTTCTACACGCCGGCCGAGGTGTCGCGCATCTTGGCACAAGTGGTTGGCATCGGGCCGGAGACCAAGCAGGATCAGACGATCTACGACCCGACCTGTGGATCCGGATCGCTCTTGATCAAGGCGGCCGACGAGTCGCCGCGAGGGATCACGATCTACGGGCAGGAGAATGATGTCGCCACCTGGGCGTTGGCCCGGATGAACATGATCCTGCACGGCCATCCGACTGCCGATCTGTGGCGGGGCAACACGCTGGCTGCTCCCTACTTCAAGAACAACGACAACAGCCTGAAGACATTCGACTTCGCCGTTGCCAATCCTCCCTTCTCACTCAAGGCGTGGACCAGCGGCTTCAGTCCGGACAACGACGAGTTCGGGCGGTTCGAGTACGGCGTCCCCCCGGCCAAGAACGGCGACTACGCCTTCCTGCTGCATGTGGTTGCCTCACTCAAGAGCAAGGGCAAGGCAGCGGTGATTTTGCCACACGGCGTGCTGTTCCGGGGCAACAAGGAAGCCGACATCCGCAAGAACTTGATCACCCGCGGCCTGATCAAGGGGATCATCGGCCTGCCGGCCAACCTGTTCTACGGCACGGGCATCCCGGCCTGCATCGTGGTGATCGACAAGGAGAACGCCCACGCCCGCACCGGCATCTTCATGGTCGACGCCAGCAAGGGCTTTATGAAGGACGGCAACAAGAACCGGCTGCGGTCGCAGGACATCCACAAGATCGTCGACGTCTTCAACCATCAGATCGAGCTGCCTCGCTACGCGCGGATGGTGCCGGTCAGCGAGATCGCCGATCCTTCGAACGACTACAACCTGAACATCCCTCGCTACATCGACTCCAGTGAGCCGGAAGACCTGCACGACCTGGAAGCCCACCTGCGGGGTGGCATCCCCAACCGCGACATCGACGATCTTGGTGAGTACTGGGACGTGTTCCCGTCGCTACGGCAGGTGCTGTTCCACTCAGGTGATCGAGACGGGTACAGCGAAGCCTGTGTCGAAGCGCAGCAGGTCAAGCCGACGATCCTGGCCCACGACGAGTTCGTCGCCTATCAGCAGCGGGTGTCGGCGATCTTCGACCAGTGGCGGATCGCCCACTCCGACCGACTGCACGGCCTGCAGGTCAACGATCTGCCCCGGCAGGTGATCCACGACCTGTCCGAGGACCTGCTCACCCGGTTCGCTGATCTGCCCCTGCTCAGCCGGTACGACGTCTATCAGCGGCTGATGGACTACTGGGCCGAGGTGATGCAGGACGACGTCTACCTGATCGCCGCCGATGGCTGGCTGGAAGCGGCCAAGCCCCGCGGTGTGATCGACGACAAGGAGAAGAAGATCAAGGAGACGCCCGACCTCGTCGTCAAACGCAATAAGTACAAGATGGACCTGATCCCGCCGCCACTGATCGTCGCTCGTTACTTCGCTGACAAACAGGCCGAGATCGACGCCCTTCAGGCGAAACAAGATGTAGCGACCCAGGCTCTGGAAGAGTACACCGAGGAGCTTGGTGTCGAGGAGGGTCTGCTGGAAGAAGCGATGAACGACATGGGGAAAGTCACAAAGGGGGGCGTCAACGATCGGCTGAAGGCTTTGAAGGACGAACCCGACAGTGACGAAGAGGAAGCGGCCCTGAAACGCTGTCTGGAACTGATGGATGCGGAGTCGGATGCCAAGAAGGCGGTCAAGAACGCCCAGGAGAAGCTCGATGCGGCGGTGCTCAAGAAGTACGGCGAGCTGAGCGAGGCCGAGATCAAGTCGCTCGCAGTTGATGGCAAGTGGTTCGCGTCGATTCAAGAGTCAATCGAAAGTGACGTGAACCATGTCACCCAGCAGTTGACAGCACGTGTCAAGGAGTTGGATGACCGTTATGCGCGTCCCATGCCCGCACTCGAAAGTGCGATCGAGATGCTCAGCTCGAAGGTCACGGAACACCTCAGGCGAATGGGGCTGGTTGAGGCATGACAGTAAAAGAAGTCACAGGCACAGCCAAAAAAAACGATGGCAAGAGTGTCATTGCAGAGGGATATTGCAGATCAGATGCGGGGGTCATCCCTTGTGATTGGATCGTCAAGTCTATTGGAGACACTCTGCGCCTAGACAATGGGTTTGCCTTCAAGCCTAAAGACTGGACTGACCGTGGACTGCCAATCATTCGGATTCAAAATCTGAACGATGTCGAGTCGTCATTCAACTATTACAACGCGGCGCTGCCTGATCGGTATCACGTAGCGAATGGAGACTTGCTGTTTGCTTGGTCCGGGACGACAGGGACTTCGTTCGGCGCGAGGATTTGGGCAGGCTCTGACGGCGTTTTGAATCAGCACATCTTCAAGGTGACTCCAGACAAAAAGGTGCTGACAAAACAATATGCTTTCTTGGTACTGCAACGAGTTCAGGATGCTATCACTAAGCAAGCACATGGATTCAAGTCGTCTTTTGTGCATGTAAAGAAGTCTGATCTGGTGGGAGTCCCCCTACCAATCCCACCACTTCCCGAACAGCGTGCCATCGCGGCGGCGTTGTCGGATGTGGATGAATTGATCGGGGCGTTGGACAAGCTGATCGCCAAGAAGCGGGCCATCAAGCTCGCCACCATGCAGCAACTCCTCACCGGCAAGACCCGCCTGCCGGGGTTCAGCGGGGAGTGGGCTATGTTGCAAGTTCACGAGTTTGGTCAAGTCGTTACTGGTGGAACACCGCCTACTACCATTGATGCGTTTTGGGGGGACGGTTTTCCGTGGGTGACACCAACCGATATTTCATCCCAGAGGTGCATAGAAACAACAGAGCGTTCGATAACACGATCAGGGCTCGACAAACTCCGGCCGCTTCCGGCAAATGCGGTATTGGTAACCTGCATAGCAAGCATCGGGAAGAACGCCATTCTGAAAACTCCGGGTGCCTGCAATCAGCAAATCAATGCGGTAATCCCCGGCGCTGATCACGATTCCGATTTCCTCTATTACCTCTTTGAGGCCAGTGCTGGTTACTTGAAGTCGAAGGCTGGCATAACAGCTACAAGCATCTTGTCAAAGGCTTCCTTCGCAGAGCTTGAGTTCCTTGTGCCGTCAAAGCAGGAGCAAGTTGCGATTGGCGCCGTACTCGTCGACATGGACGCCGAGATCGCCGCCCTCGAACAACGCCGCGACAAGACCAAGGCGATCAAGCAGGGCATGATGCAGTCACTACTCACCGGACGAGTTCGGCTGGTCGAACCGGAGGGGACGCCATGAGTAACGTCGGCCAGAAAGAGATCCTGACCCAGAAGCAAGTGATTCAGTTCTTCAAGGACCAGCTGGGCTACGCCTATCTCGGTAACTGGCACGACCGCGAGAGTAACAGCAACATCGAGGAAGGCTATCTCACCAACTGGCTGAAACGGCAGGGGCACAGCGACAAGATCATCAACAAGGTGCTGTACGAGCTGGGCAAGGCTAAGGCGGTCAGCGGCACCAAGACGCTCTACGACGCCAACCGCGAGGTGTATAGCAAGCTCCGTTACGGCGTGAAGGTGTCGCCTGACGTGGGCGAGCACAAGGTCACCGTCTGGTTGATCGACTGGGAGAACCCGGAGAACAACGACTTCGCGATCGCCGAGGAAGTGACGGTGGCTGCCAGCGATAGTAAATCGCACGACAAACGCCCCGACATCGTGCTCTACGTCAACGGCATCGCAATAGGCATCCTGGAGCTGAAGCGGTCCACCGTCTCCGTCACCGAGGGCATCCGGCAGAATCTCGACAACCAGAAGAAGGACTTCATCCGCCCATTCTTCGCCACCGTGCAGCTCGTGATGGCCGGCAACGATACCGAGGGCCTGCGCTACGCCGTGATCAAGACGCCAGAGAAGTACTGGCTCCATTGGAAGGAAGACAGCCCGCTCACCAACCCACTAGAGGCCGGCCTGCATCAGATTTGCCGCAAGGATCGCCTGCTGGAGATCATTCACGACTTCACCGTGTTCGACGCCGGCATCAAGAAGACCTGCCGGCACAACCAGTACTTCGGCGTGCGGGCCGCTCAGGAACAGGTCAAACGCCGCGAAGGCGGCATCATCTGGCACACCCAAGGGAGCGGCAAGAGCCTGACGATGGTCTGGCTGGCGAAGTGGATTCGCGAGCATGTTGAGGACCCTCGCGTGCTGATCATCACCGATCGCACCGAGCTGGATGAACAGATCGAGAAGGTGTTCAGCGGCGTCGACGAGCACATCTACCGCACCAAGAGCGGGGCCGACCTGGTCAACGTGCTAAACGCCAGCGAGCAGTGGCTAATCTGCTCGCTGGTCCACAAGTTCGGCACCAGCGAAGAGGCGCTGAGCGACAAGGATGTCGATGCCTACGTCGAGGAGATCAAGAAGAGCCTGCCCAAGGGTTTTCATGCCAAGGGGGACATCTTCGTGTTCGTCGACGAATGCCACCGCACGCAGTCGGGCAAGTTGCACGAGGCGATGAAGGCGATCCTGCCGAGCGCGATGCTGATCGGTTTCACCGGCACCCCGCTTCTCAAGAAGGACAAGCAGAAGAGCATCGAGGTCTTCGGTCCTTACATTCATACCTACAAGTACAACGAGGCGGTCAAGGACGGCGTGGTGCTGGACCTGCGCTACGAGGCCCGCGACATCGACCAGAGCATCACGTCGCAAGAGAAGATCGACGATTGGTTTGAAGTCAATACACAGGGACTATCTGACCTTGGAAAGGCTCAGCTCAAAGAGCGCTGGGGCACCATGCAGAAAGTGCTCAGCGCGAAGGATCGCCTCTCCAAGATCGTGTCCGATGTTTGGTTGGACATGAAAAAACGCGACCGCCTGAAGAGCGGTCACGGCAACGCGATGCTCGTGTCCGGCAGCATCTACTCGGCTTGCCGGTTCTTCGAGATGTTCCAACAGACCGACCTGAAGGGCAAGTGCGCGATCGTCACCTCGTACAAGCCGGCCCCCGCGGACATCAAGGGCGAGGAGACGGGCGAAGGGCTGACCGAGAAGCTGCGGCAGTATGACATCTACCGGAAGATGCTGGCCGAACACTTCGACGAACCCGAAGAGACGGCCATGTACAAGGTCGAGCAGTTCGAGAAGGACGTGAAGAAGCGGTTCATCGAGCAGCCCGGCCAGATGAAGCTGCTGATCGTCGTGGACAAACTACTGACCGGCTTCGACGCCCCACCCGCCACGTATCTGTACATCGACAAGCAGATGCAGGATCACGGCCTGTTCCAGGCGATCTGCCGCGTGAACCGGCTGGACGGCGACGACAAAGAGTACGGGTACATCATCGACTACAAGGACTTGTTCAAGTCGCTGGAGAAGTCGATCAAGGACTACACCAGCGAAGCGTTCGACGGCTTCGACGATGAGGACGTGGCCGGCCTGCTGAAGGATCGGCTGGAAAAGGGACGGGAACGACTGGAAGAGCTGCGGGAGGCGATCAAGGCCCTCTGCGAGCCGGTGCCTCCGCCGAGGGACCAGGAGGCGCATCTCAAGTTCTTCTGCGGGACGAGCGACGAACCCGACTCACTCAAGGAGAACGAACCGAAGCGGGTGGCCCTGTACAAGCTGACGGCATCCCTGATCCGAGCCTACGCGAACCTGGCCAACGAGATGCAGGAAGCGGGCTATTCAGACTCCGAGACGCAGACGATCAAAGCCGAGGTCAGCCACTTCGAGAAGCTGCGCGAAGAGGTCAAGCTCCGCAGCGGAGACTACGTCGACATGAAGGTGTTCGAGCCGGCGATGCGTCACCTGCTCGACAACTACATCAGCGCCGAGGAGAGCGCGAAAGTCTCGGCGTTCGATGACATGAGCTTGGTGGAGTTGATCGTCGAGCGTGGCGAAGAGGCCCTCGACAAGCTGCCGAAGGGGTTGAAGGGCGAGGAGTCGATGGCCGAGACCATCGAGAACAACGTCCGCAAGGTCATCATCGACGAGATGGCCGTCAATCCGAAGTACTACGAGAAGATGTCGGAGCTGCTGGACGACCTGATCAAGGCCCGCAAGACCCAGGCCCTGAACTACAAGGAGTACCTGGCTAAGATCGTGGAACTGACCCGGAAGGTCAAGAAGCCAGAGACCCAGTCGGCCTACCCGGCGGCGATCAGGAGCCCCGGACTTCGATCGTTGTACGACAACCTCGACAAGATGGAGGAACTTGCCCTTCAGGTCGACCAGGCGATCCGCGACAACAAGAAGGCCGGTTGGCGGGGAAACAAGTTCAAGGAGAAGGAGGTTCGGATCGCGATCAAATCCGTGCTGGGGGCAGATGACGCGCTGGTGGAATCGATCTTCGAGATCGTGAAGGAGCCGAAGAATGGCTACTGACCACCAGATTGAAGTCAGCGGGATCCCCGTCGACGTTGTCCGGAAGGACATCAAAAACCTGCATCTGGCCGTCTACCCGCCACATGGCCGCGTTCGAGTCGCCGTCCCGCTGCGTACCAGCGACGAGACCGTCCGTCTGGCCGTGATCTCGCGACTCGGCTGGATACGTCGGCAGCAGGACACCCTGGAGCAGCAGGAGCGGCAGTCCCAGCGAGAGATGATCACCGGGGAGAGCCACTTCGTGCAGGGCCGGCGCTACCGGCTGAACGTGACCGAAGAAGCCGCTCCGGCGTCGATCGCCATCCGCAACGGCCGAACCCTGGAAATGCGAGTTCGGCCAGGCAGTGATGAAGAGAAACGACGCGAGGTGTTGCAGCGTTGGTATCGGCAGCTACTCCGCGACCAGATCCCGGATCTGCTGGCCAAATGGGAGCCGATCGTCGGCGTGGAAGTGGCGCACTGCGGCATCAAGCGGATGAAGACCAAGTGGGGCACCTGTAACATTGAGGCGAAGCGGATCTGGATCAACCTGGAACTGGCCAAGAAGCCGATCGCCTGCCTGGAGTACATCCTCGTTCACGAGATGGTCCACCTGCTGGAACGCCACCACAACGACAACTTCCGGGCCTACATGGACCAATTCATGCCTCTGTGGCGAACCCACCGCAAGGAACTGAACCGGGCACCATTGGCGCATGAGGACTGGGAGTATTGAACATGAGCACTGGTCCAATTTTCAATCCGTTTTACGAACCTGTTGTGGCCAAACTTTTTTTGCGAAGCGGATAAAGTAGGACACGGTCAACGCGAGTCGCCACGATCTCAGGAAGATGATCGAGTTCTTTGAGGCAAGGATTGGGGACTGGTACATCGACCCGATCGAAGTGCTGTTGGAATCCAAGGTCAATGGGTGGCGTCGAAAGCCCGCGAGATGGTTGGCTAAACGAGACGATGGCGGGCACTACTCGTTTACAGTTGCTGCCGTAACATGTTTGCTCATCGACACCCTGAGCCAGTTTGAGCAGGGAGTTCCAGAGGGTTCACGAACGGTGTTCAAGGACTTCATACACAACAACCTGCCAGCTTATGCTGGATCGCTCTCGCCGGCGATTGAGGGATTCCGGCCTCCCCAAGGCTCTTCGAGCAACCCGCGGCACGAACCATTGAATGACGTGGACGATGTGTTGTACACCGGCTTCAGATGTGGCATCCTCCACCAAGCTCACGCTCCTCTCTATTGCGGAATCAATCCTGGAAATAGACCTCCGGCAATCGAAGCGAGCGGATTGGCAACCTATGGAACTGGGGCGACAAGCTCGACGACGGGGGGTGATTGCCCGGTCGTAATCGTCTATCCAACGCACTTGTTCAACGAAGTGATGGCCTATTTCCGAGCCTATTTCGCAAGCTTGCGTGATCCGGCCACCCATCACGACACCCTGCGTGATAACTTCAAAGAGAAGTTCGCCGACTGCTCTAGATAGATATCTCAAGTGCCCGGATTTGAATGGTGTTTGCTATGTTCAAAAGTTTGTGGCGGGCCATCGAGACTGGATTCACGGGGTTGATGGCTAGATTTGGCTCAGGAGATAAGCCCATGGAAACGATAACGGGAGCAGAACTTCGGGAAATGTATCCTAACCCTCGTTTCGTTCCCGATGCCGCGGTGGAACGTCTGCGAGAATCATACTGGATCATCGAGCGAGAGGCCCGACTCTTTATCGGCACGGACGTCGCGGATAACTCCGAGCTGTTTGCTCGATCGTTCCAGGTTGCGAGGAAGCAAGTTTCTTCTGAAGATCGCGATGCCATTGTTGCCAAATGGGCATCCACCGAGTCTATGCTTTATCCTCTTGTGCCATGCATCACCATGGGTACGCAGACACAGTGGCCTGGTGAGTGCACAAATGGCATTTTCCTGAGGTTCAGCTCCGAGGTAGTGGCAAACATGCCTGCCGAGTTAGTGTTGCCACTTATCGGACACGAACTCGGTCACACGCGACACTATGTTGGGCAACGCCGTCACATGCACAATCGATAAGGACCCGGGAAGAGTGGCAGGAGCGTGAAGATGACGCCAACGAAATAGCACGTGAGTGGGGATTTCGAGTCGATGATCTGATAGGATAGTTAACCCCCATCGTGATCTGATTCAGTCATTCGTCACCGAGGACGTAAGTGCAGGTTGGTAGGGTTTTTCATTCCTGGGCAACGGCGCTTCGCACGAGTTTGTTCGCCTCCTCAATCATTTCTGCGAGCCGCCGCACTTGCTCTTCGGTGTCCGCAATCTTTGTGATCGGTCTCAGCCGACGTTCGCTGAAGCACCGCCAGATTACTTGGTCATCCTCTGCTTCGAGCCACTGGATGAAATCTTCCGGAAGGCGTTCGAGGAGCTCCATGTGGTAGCAGACCATCGTTCGGCTCAGGCCCAGGCTCTGCGCGGCTACGGAAGCCTTCCCTAAACGCTCCACCTCTCTCGCGATCTGGCGAGCCACACGGATCGAGTTCCTGGCTTTCTTGGTTGACAGGTACGATTTCCAGGATCTTTCGCTTGGAACGGACGCTGCAAACCGAGTGGGTTTCTCGCCCGTTTCAATCACGCACCGTCCGTTCTCCCGTCGACGGAAGTACTTACGGCTTAGCGTGACGATCAGGCGGTGGTTTCTCTCTCTGCTTTTAGCGTACCTGGAGAGGACACGCTCGGGACTCGAGTGCCTACGCGATCTTGTTCCGTTCCCCGATTGCCTTCTCGGAGACCTCACCATGTTCCGCTCGCCCCGATCGATCCTGGCCTTCATGCTCTGCTCGGCCGCCGTGCTCGTCTCGGCGGCAACGGCGCAGGCGCAGGTGGTGCCATTCCGCATTGTCGGCGCGAGGGTCGTCGACTTCATCCCGCTGCCCGGCGAGAGCGCGCCCCACTGGGCCGTTGGCACGGCTACCGTGTTGGGCCCCCACTGCGGCGAGGGGGCCGTTCGGGCCCTGGACTTCAGCGGTCCGACGACCGCCGAGTTCGACAGCGTTATCCCCTTCGTCTTCACCGCCCGCGACGGCGACCGGCTCGCCTTCCACTACGGCCGCCCCGACCTCGGCGCCGACTGCCCCGGCGAGGTGGAGCTCTTTCCCCTGGCCGACGGCCGGTTCGTCTCCGTGCTCGACTGTGCGGCCCTGGGATTTATGGACGGTCGAGGCGTACCCGAGGCCGATATTCTTCGCCCCATATTCCTTGAGCGAGAGCGAGACCTCGCGGCTCTCCTTATCGAGCCGGAGGGTTGATTTCTGGGCCTGCTCATCAATTGCGAGCACCTCGGCGGAAAACCCGTTCTCAATTCCCAAAGGCCGGGAGCGTTTCTTGAGCGAGACCCAGTCGCCGACGTGGATCTCCTCGCCGAGAGGGTCGCCCCGAAGATTCGCTCCTTCGCCTCGTCCCGCTCCTCGGGGGAGAGGGTCTTCGGGCGTTGAATCAGGCCCTCGATATACCGCACCTGGATGCCCAGCTCGCGGGCGGTCTCCTGCCAGTGCTCAAAAAGCGTTTCTCGCGGGTGCTCTTCCTTCTTCCGACGGGTCTCAAGGTTTGTCAGCTCAGCGAATCGGCCCGTGGCCGAAGCCAAGAGTTGCTCTTTCTCGATGTCGCTTAGCTCCGATGCCTTGGCCCCGAGCTCTTCGAGGATGCCGTCAACGATCTCGGCTCTTCGCTGGGAGAACTGCTCGCAAAGCCCTTCATCGACTCCCTGAATTCGGAACGAAAAGCGGTCCTGCTCGATGACGAAGCCGAGTTTCCGGAGTCCTCCGGCGCGCGAGGCCCGGAAGAGGGCACCCCCTGCCATCTGGTGGTCATAGAAATGGGTCGAGTCGATGGCGGTGACTCGGCCATCGGCGTGCTTGGTGAGATTCGGGGTCACCGCATGAATGTGGAGCTGCGGGTCCCCTGCCCTAGAACTTGCGTGCTCAAAGAGGGCCGAAGGTGAGGGGCACCTTCTCAAGCGCCTGCCCCTGGGCCCCGACGCGGGCGAAGCCGCACGCCTCCTGGATGTAGTCGAGGGCGTCCTTGGTCGCCCGGTGCAACGCCTTCTGAATCGCCTCTTTCAGGTCGTCCGAGGCAAGAGCCCAGGCGACCGAGACGCTCTTGGGGGCCGAGAAACAGAGGTCATCCCCTCGTTTCCGGTTCTCCTTCTCGGCGTTCCTGACTCGGCTCTCAGGGTTCTCCGGGTCGATGCCCTCGCAGAGCGTGGTAAGCTCCCTGGCCCCGACCTCGCCGGAGAGGCCGAACTCGCGGGCCCCGTCGCCATACCAGATATCGGCAGGCTCAATCCCCGCTTCCTTGACGTAGTACCCCTCGCATTCTGAGCGAGCGAGAGGTAGTAGCCTGGGCCTCCAGAGGACAGAGGGGCAGGCGTGAGCACTGATGAGTTACTCCGTCATGACATCAAAGCTCGGTCATACCTCGACTCTGAGGAGAGCAACAGGGAGGAAGGAACCCTGTCCATCGTATCCGGAGGAAGGGAGGAGGAGGGGCAGGGAAGCCGAAGCGGTTGGAGGGCAAGGTCGGCCTCAGATCTCCAAATCGTCGGGCTTTACGGTCGATTGCCCGGATCCTCGGACTCTTAAGATTCGCACCTCATCGCCCACCACGACGAACAACGCCCGGTAGGTGCGGCCCGCCCTGGTGCGAAACATGATGTGCCGGATCTCCTCGTCCAAGTCCTCGCTCTCCGGGGCAATCCCGGCGACAAACGGGTTGTTTCCGAGGCGTTCGGTTGCCTGGTCAAAGCTGGCAATCAGTCGGGCGGCACCTTCAGGGGACCGCTCGGAGAGGTAGGTCAGAATGTCGTCGAGGTCGGCCTGTGCCCGAGCGAGCACCCGCACTTGGTAGCTCATTGGACTTCGGGCAGGTTGTGCTTGCGGCGTAGCTCGGCGATGGCCTCTTTGGCGGGGATCCCGGTGTCTCCGGCTCGCATGTCGTCGAGGGCTTCCCGGAGGGCCTCGACCGTGGCGGCCCGCTCCTGGTCGGTCTGGTTCTCAATTTCCCAATGAACGAGGGCCTCCTCCGGGGTGAGTTCGACTCCGCCGTTGGAGAGCTTCTCCTCGATGAACCCCTTGAAGGCTCGTAGGTCGTTGACTCGCTCTGTGGCCATGCTCCTTCTCCTGTGTCCTAATCTTCGTATGGTAGCACGATTTCGGTCGGAGGTCATTCTTGAGATGAGACGGTAGAACGACGCATCCTTCAGGTTTTCCAGTTATCGAGCGTGAGCTGGTAGCCGAGCGTCTGAATCTCCTGGTAGTGGGCCGTATTTCCGGTGACCAGCGTCAATCCGTTCTCGATGGCGATGGCCGCGATCATGGGGTCGA
>CAZEAN010000137.1:0-14907 GCA_964510225.1 uncultured Isosphaeraceae bacterium | reverse complement strand
CCTGGATTCCTCAATGCACAGGTGAGCCCACAGTCGGGTCATGCCCTGGTGGGACATTCATCACCCCAGCACCCTGGACCCGGGGGACATCAGACGGTCGGCCACAGCGGAATCGGAGTACACCGAAGCCACGGGGTTACCCAACCTTCGGATGGGCACCAACATCATAAGGAAGTCTGTCTTCCAGGGGTGTACCGGACAGAGATCGAAAACTTCCGAGGAAACGGGTTTGTCGCGCGGAAACACCCGTACCGACGCAAGGACGACACCTTGGCACGTGCGGGCAACCCGCACCTGCTCGCCAAACACACCGAACGATCCTACGAAGGGCATTACATCGGTTACTACGTGGGTGGAGGATCCTCGATCTTTGACCACGGTCCTTCTTACCCTAACCGACGTCAAGAAGGGACCTGGGGGTACGACTATGAGCCGGTCGGTCTCTGGAAACGAGTCCGGCTCCATTACTCTAGGGGACGTCTCTACCAAGACGGCGTCGGCCAGTATGAGCAAGACCCACCGTTCGAGATTACCAATGTGTTCGCAATCCGATATGGAGAGCGGATCAAACGAGCACTGGGCCACGAGGTTGGCGAATCTGGTGGTGAAGAATAGGGATATTCCAGTTCGGGGGACTTCAAGCGGTCTCAAGAACGGCCTCCTCAATTCCACCAACCAATCCAAGCATGATCAATAGCTTTGGTCGGTGTTACTGTTCGGAGAATGCCACCAAACGTAAGGAAACTGGCATGAAACCCGGTCACCTAAGTTTCTTGATTGGACTCTCGATCATTGGATCGGGATGCTCTATCGCAGCCGGACAGGGTGGTTCAATCTCTACTGAGACCTCTGGTCGGCTTGACCACTACTCTCGACCGGGTTATGCCGAGGTCGCAGTTCCTTCTCGGCAATCAGGCCCACACGGGGGCTCGAAGGGCTTCGTCTCGAAGTCGTTAATCCCCGGCGGTTCTGGAGCAAAGATCACCGTTGGAGGAACTGTTCGATCGGGAGGGCTTCCACCGTTGCCGCCGAGTCTGGTCCGCCCAGGGACGAGCCAGACTCCACAGTCAGTGAGGCCACTCCGACCGGGTCCACCCATCGATCAACCAGTCGGCGATCCTCCTCGAGAGCGGTTTGCCCCTGATGACCTCCCGGAGGATCCTGTAGTCTCTGTTGTTCCACCGCTTCCGGACGTGGAAGAAGAGGAGACAGACGAGGATCGTGAATCGGACGTAACTTCCCCAGAGGACGAGGAGACCGCACTCGAAGATTCAGCACCAACTCCACCTGAAGATATCGAGGAACCCACGAGCGACCTTCCCGATGAAAGCTTCGACACAACACCCGACGAACCCGCCGACCTCGACCTCCCCACGGACGATTTCGATGACGCTGGTGGGGGGCTCGGGAGTCTTGATACCGATCCTGGTTTTGGCGAACTCGGCCAGCTCCTCTCGTTTTCAACACCCGAAGTCTTCGGTGATATGTTAGGCCGCGGAGTACTCGGGCGATTTGTGCCGATCCCTAATCCACCACCACCGCTCCCTACCCCTGGAGTGCCACCGAATCCACCCACTCCATCCACTGAGATCGGTGCTCCCGCACCCGTACCATCGATCCGGGGGATCAAGATTGCTGAGAACCAGAGCCCTGTTCCAAGAGACCGTGTCTTTTACCAAATGAACTATTTCAACAACGTTAATGAGTCAATTAATCAACGCTTTGGATTCCCACTGTCTGGAGTTCAAGTCTACCGTCATATTTTTGGTATCGAGAAAACATTGTTTAATAAGAAATCTTCGATCGGCGTACGCCTTCCATTGAATACAGTGACCGGCGACAGTCCGCTTCCGGGCATTGGTCGGACGACGACGTCACTTGGTGACCTCAACATTTTCTTCAAGCATGTGCTGCTGTCCAACGAAGAGACAGGACGACTCCTCTCGGCTGGCCTTTCCGTAACTGCACCGACGGGTCCAGGTCGATTTGCCGGGGCAGACTATCTTGAAGACTTACAAGATCCCTTGATCCAACCATTCGTTGGCACCCTCTTAAGCTTTAATCGCTTCTATTTCCAGGGGTTCACTTCGATTGAAGTTCCCTTTAACCCCAATAATGTCACCATCCTTTACAATGATTATTCTGTCGGATATTTCCTTTACCAAACAAGTGATGAAAGTCGGTTTCTCAGGGCGATTATACCCACATTCGAAGTTCACGTGAACACTCCTTTGAATCATCGTGGTTCTTTCTTCGAGGATCCGGCAAGTACGCCGGACTTTATCAACCTCACTTACGGTACTGCATTCCAGTTCGGGCAGTCGGCCAGATTCTTAGCTGGGATCGCAACCCCAGTCACTGGACCCCGCCCATTTGATCTCGAAGTGATCGCCGCCCTGAACGTCTTTTATTGAGGAAAGTGACTTCCGGGCATCCACAATCGCTAGCGATCATTATGCCCGGAATTCTTAGATTAATTTGTAACTGTATTTTGATCAACTCGCTCCAAGATTGGTGCAAGTTCGTCATCGTCAAAACGGGTGTCGAAGTATTCGATCACTTGATCTTTACGGCTCCAGCCGACCTCTGCCGCTGTAGAAAGAAAACGGAGGGCGGTGGCCTTGTAGCGATCGATTCGGGCCGAGCGATCTGACTCATCGATCATCAAATCGTTTGGAACCAATTCGGCGGCACGGACCGCTCCTTGAGCAGCGCGAAACCAATGCATCGGATTCTGATCAGCAATCGCTCCGATCTCCTCGGCCCGCTCGAAGAGTTCCGTAGCCTTCCCCTCCTGTTCCAAGAGCATGCCTGAACGCCAATAGGCTTGGGCAAGCGTCTCACGGAAGTCAGGGCGGTTAGGGCTGAGACCGTAGGCCTCCTCGGCAAGTCGGACGGCTCGATCAGCGACCTCCAGGACAGCTTGGATGTCATCGCTGCTCAAGTCTCTTATTGTAGTTGCGGCACTTTCAACCCGCTCTTGAACCTCAAGTGAAGCGAGCATGCCAAAGACTCGAGCTTGGTCGTGGGGATACTCGGAGACTCTCGGGTAAGATTCGGTCAACTCGCCGAGGATCTCGATCGCGGATTCGAGCAATTCCCGGCCCTCTTTGAGGAGCTGGTCAGGATCGGCGGAGTTGGATCGTTGGAGATTCGCGACTAAGAATCCAGCGATATTCTCTTTCAAGAGCGCCAACCGATGTTTATATTCCGGTCGTAACGAGTTCTGGACAAGCCGTTCGCGGATCTCGAGCGCCCGACGGTACAATCGTTCCGCATCTTCAAAGGCGCTATTGATCGCCTCAACTCGATCCTCGGTGTTGTGCTCCAACCGTCCTTGGAAGAGCAAGACGGTCGCGTAGTTGTTTAAGTACCCCGCCTGTTCTTGCCAATACTCGGGGACGAGTGGGTAATCTCTCGTGAGCTGGTCAGCAATCTCCGCAGCCTCTTGATACGCGACGATCGCCTCTTGGAAAACGTGAGTCCCTTCGATTGCCGCGCGCTCAAGGTACTGCCGATGGCGGTTGTTAATCGTTCGAGCGAGTTCACGACGGTACCGTGCGACGTCGGGCTCCTCCTGAACGAGCTGACGTTGAAGTCGGATGGCTTCATCAAACGATTCCGCCGCTTCCTCGGTCCGGCCTTGCCGTTGGAGGAGCAGACCGTTGTTGTTCAGAAACCGTGCGAGCTCTCGTTGGGCTTCCTGTAAGGTTAGAGGCTCTCGGAAGGCTCTCAAGACCTGACGTTGGAGATCAATCGCCGTTTCATAGCGAGCCTCGGCTGGTTGATCATTACCAACGGTCCGAGCAAGTAGCGCCCCGAGTTGATAGGTAGCCGACGCAAGGTCTCGCTGTCGCGACGGCTCCTCCGGATCGTCTGCCAGGGCGTTCTCCCTGGAGTCGACGGCTGCTTCAAGTAAGGCTTTGGCATCGTCGAACCGGTTCCGCTTCTTCAGGAGGATTCCAAGCTGTTCCTGTGTTTTTGCAAGATCAGCGCGTGAGAATAAGTCATCGGGAGCTTCGTTCACAAGTGATTCTTGAATCGCGATCGCATCACGGTAAGCGGCCTCGGCGATCTCATCGTTGCCAAGCAACTCTTGAATATCACCGACACGTTGATGGGCGCGACCGGTCTCACGACGGATCTTTGGGGTTTCCTCTTGCTGGAGGAAGACCAGGTAATAGTTCAAGGCTTTCGTGAGGAGATTGCGGCGGATTCGTTCCATCCGAGGGTCATCAACGAGGTCAATCGTAGCAACTTCAGAGAGCAAGGTGTCGACGGCATCGTTCGCCATCTGGAAGTTCTTCTGAGCAATCACCTCTTCCCGATCCGCACGTTCCTTGGCTTGGAGGGCTCGGTCTCGCTCTTGGTCCGCCCGCTCCTTCTCGTCCAGCGCAAGTTGTTCATTCTCGGTGGCACGATCCCGTTCAAAGGCCGTCTGACTCCTCTCGCGCTCGAGGAGGACTGTGGCAAGCGTTAACCCAACGACCCCAACGCTCAACGAAACTGCAACACCGGTTACAAGGGTCCGATGTCGTTTGCCCCAACGTCTGAGTCGACTCAGAAGCGGTTCCTGGAAGCAAGAAATCGGTTCGTCGGCGATCCAGCGAGCAAGGTCGCCCGCAAATTCTTGGCACGAAAGGTACCGTTCTTCAGGCTTCAGGGCCATCGCCTTGAGGCAGATCGCTTCGAGTGCTGCTGGGACCTCGGGGCGAATCGATCGCGGCGGGGGAAACTCACCACTACCGACCTTGACGAGCATCATGTGGAGTGTCGACTCCTGGAATGGAAGCTCACCGGTCAGTAGGTTGTACAGCGTGGCTCCCAAACTGTAGATGTCACTCGAGGGACCGATCCGATCAAGATCACCTTCCGCTTGCTCGGGACTCATGAACGCTGGTGTACCCATAGCGGACCCGGCCACGGTTGGTGTTGTGCTGCCACCAGAGATCGGTCGAAGCGGATTCTCTGGGAGTCGCGTTGGCGACTCGGGAGCATCAATCGCCTTCGCGAGTCCCCAATCCACCACCAGAGTTTCACCATAGGGTCCGAGCATAATGTTGTCGGGTTTGATATCACGATGGATGACCCGACGGCTATGGGCATAGCCAAGCGCATCACAACAGTCGATAAATCGTTTCAAGAGTTGGATGAGTTCAAGACGACGCTCACCGACATGATACGAAGCCTGGTTATCGTCGGACTTGTGAAACCGCTCGATCGCGCTCCGGAGTGTCTCACCACGGATGAACCGCATCGCGTAGTAAGGACGGCCATCTTCGTAACTCCCGAGGCTGTAGACCGGCACGATCCCAGGGTGTTCCAGTCCCCCCGTAACTTCTGCCTCAAGGAGAAATCGAGCCCTACTATTGAAGTCGTCGGCGTGTCGAGGGCGGATCTCCTTCAGTGCGACTTCTCGGTTAAGTTCACGATCACGCGCTACCGAGACTATCCCAAGACCACCACCCGCGTGGGGTCGGACAAGCTCGAACCGCTTCGAACCGCCAACGCGTTCGGGAGAAAGTGAGGGTGATGAAACCGGGATCGGATTCGTCGCCAAGTCAGTTGCTGGTAAAACTCCCTCGGTCGCAAACGGATCTATCGCATGGTGTGTATCGAGCTGGGTTGTGTCGTTCGGATTATACTCTCTAGGACGGTTGGCATCTCCTTGTCCCGCAGCACGGACGAATGTTTCGCCCTCAGATCCACTTACCTGATTATAATCGATGGTGTGATGATGATCGGCTTCATGGAACTTCGTGAGTGTTGAGAGGTACGGTACCTCAGTGGCGTGAGGATCGATGGGCTCGGGATTCGACTCTCTACTTTGACTCTCCATCCAATGACACGACACCTCGATCGTTCCCAAGTCGGAAGATTGGTCCCCGTCGAGCGTCCCGGCCCTGATGCTACTCGAAGGTTGGATTGCGGGCGTCTGCTCTTGCTCGTGGAAGGCAATCGTCTCTAGATCGTCCGACTTATCCCGAGAGCTTTGTGGCCCCTGATGGTTCTTCCCTGCGGAAGACCGGTCATTGGGATCGTTGTTCATGGATAGGTTACTCCGCAAGTCTAGTTGTGTGCTGGTAAAATATAGTATTTATTGATTTCATCTACTTATTTCCCTGGCAATTCAAAGACCGGGTGGTCTTTGTCTGGTCCTTCGATCAGTCCGTTCACCGCGCGTTTCATCAAGACGAGCGATGGCCCGTCCTTGGGGAAATCAGCGAGGATCGTGCTGAGATCGCGGGCAGCTTGATTGAATTCCTTCGCTTCGAAGGCATCGAGAGCGGCCTCGTAGTTGACGGCAAGTTTGCTCCACTCTGCCGTGTCTGGATCTGTTGGGTCCTTAGGTGCAGACGAGTACTGCTCGGTGAGTTCGAAGATGTCGATCGGATCCTTGATTCCTTGGACTCGGATCTTGCAGAGCCGACGACTTTCTATCGATGGATCAAGGCGCTGATGGGTACTCTTGGAGACGATCAGGCTTGTCTTCAAGTACTTTGTCGAGCCCTGGAGGCGACTTGCGAGATTTACGGTGTTGCCTAGTGGACCGTACTTGAACCGCGCTTGGGAAGCTGTGTTGCCAACTTCGGCAAGTCCGGTGTTGACGCCGATCCCCACCGCAATCGGCTCCGGGAGTCGTGACGACCAATGCTTGTTGAGCTCGGCGATCGATTCATGCATCTGGAGTGCCGCACGAGCGGCGTTCATTGCTTGATCCGAATCATCGACCGGTGCCCCCCACATCGCCATAATTTCATCGCCTATATAATTAACGATCAGACCATTGTGGTCTTCGACACATTTTGTAAGAGATTCCATCACATCGTTAATCCATTCGAATGTTGTCTTAGGCCCAATTGCGCGACTGATGGTGCTGAACTTGCGGATGTCAGCAAAGAGGACGGTAACTTCCGCTTCCTTTGGTAGAACGATACTCTTGTCGCGCTGGACATGGTCCGCCAAGCGTTCTCCATAAACGAATACTAGGTGCTTTTGGAGTTCCTCCTTCTGTGTTTCGTCTTCGAGCCGGGTATGTCCGACCCCAACAATCCCAGCGAGGAGATCCACCAGCAACGCATCGAGTTTGTTGAAGGCGGATTGCCGGTGGTGAAGTCGATCACCGTAAAGCGCACCGATGACTCTGTTGGTCTTGTTGTTTACGATCGGCGACGCAACGGCAGCCCGGATTTGTTGGGCCTGCATTGTCCCCGCGAGCGATTCCGTGCCGGAGAGATTCAGACCGGGGATCTTCCAACTGGTTGTTCGGGTTTGCCGGACTTGGTTCAGGAACCGAAGGCTCGGAGTCCGTTCGTTACTCACGGACGATTCACGAGGAGCGTGACGCGCTTTGACTTGCCACTGGCCATCGTCGTCCAGCAACATCACCCAGCCGGCATCAAGGCCGACGTTTGCGACCAAAGCACGGGCTGCACTTTCGAAGAAGCTCCGCTGGGTTGTCGACTCTTGGAGGACCTGAAGGCTCATCTGAAGCCAACGAACCAGGCGTTCGGGATCCGGCGAATCCTTTGCAGCCTTTTCAAGACCAGACTCCCGGAAGACATCCAGATCTTCCGCCGAAGACATCTTTGAAAAGACAGGCCGAGTACTCCCCGCTAGTGAGTAAAGCTCACTGTCGTCCAGGTCCGCGTTGGACTCGATGCTGATCGTCAGGCTCGAAGGGTCGCCGAGATGAAATCGACAGGGAACAAAGAGGTCATGGGTGGGTCGAGGATTACTGTCGCTGATCTTGGGGAGCCGAATTTCCTCCGGGAGGAAAATCGCAACTTCGACTTTCTTGCTGAGATTCGTGACCCGGATCTGCCTTTCGTTGACATGTTCGACTTCGACATGTTTTCGTGACACGCTACGCACTTGCTCGCGAGCGATCACTAATCGCACGGTATTCGGATCGAGCCGACGAGTCTGGTAGAGTTCGTCAACCCCTTCGGCGGGGTCTTGGCGGCCGAGCTGGACTCGACCTGTAAGCTCCTCTTCGAAGACGGGCCGATCACCTTCGGACAACCTGTAAACCATGCTGTAGGGTGGCGGCATCTGAAATGGATCCTAGTTGATGCAATAAGAGACGCTCAATTAACTTGGTCCGAGACGATCGGCGTTCCGAACAGAACAACAGATTGGGTCCGGCATCGAGACGATCATTCTCATGGCGTAATACGCGTTTGCTCAAAGGTCAAGGCCCCGGATTCTCACGTTTCGACGAGTTCCAAGCGTTTCCCATCGAGGCCCAGATGTTGGGATCAACCGTCCGAGTCACAACACGGACTTGTCCATCGAGCATGAGTACTTGCCCCCCGCGGAGATGACCGCTCGAAGCGCCCATCAGTCCTTGCAGACCGTCGGCCGAGATGCAAGAAGTCGGAGACATCGGTAGCACTCCGTGGGTTCCAAGGGTGGAACGCCACGATACTTCGAGCCAGGACCTTCCCGCATCGACCTGCCGTCGGAGGCCTCCTCCTTCAGGACAACCCCCGTCGGGAATCGAGCCATCGATGAGCTGATAGTCACGACCGAGCGAATCGGGCCGTCCCGCCGAACCGACGAGGCGTTCGAAAAACGCCGAGGTATAGCTGGCGCCATCGGCCGCTTCCACTCGCGCAATCGACGTCGAAGTCCCTGGTGCAAATGGTCCGTTCTCGCCGGTTACCTGATCACCGGTGTTCGCTCGATAATTGAGGGGTGCCGGAAAGCCGATGTCAGTGGCGAGCGGATCTGCTGGGCAGACGAAACCTGGAATCAGTCGCTCGGCTGCAAAGGTCCCAGGAATGATTGACAAGGGATCCGTCGGAGCTTCGTAGGAAGGATCCTCGACTTCCGAGAGTGCGGAGACTCCGAGACGATCGAGGAAAACCGCCAAGGGGCTCATGGCCGTCGCTGGATCATCGAGCGGGAGAGTAGGGACCGCCGGGAGTCGACCGTTGATCTGGTCGAAGAGGACCATCGAGGTCCCGATCCGTTTCAAGTTCGACTGGCAGGTCAGCAGCCTCGCCTCCTCTCGGCTCTTTGCAAGACTCACCACAACCAGTAACAGAAGGATCGAGAGAATGATGATCACCACGATGACTTCCGCAACTCCAACGCCACGCTTTCGACCGACTCCCGTCAGTTGCATCGTTTCGGATCCCTGTTCTGAAAGATAGATCGACTCGTGAGCGCAGTATTCGTTCTCCGCAACTGTAGGGCAATTAACGTCTCAAGGAGCGTCCGGAATCTCAAAGACAAGATCTCCGGTACCTACGTTTCCCAAGGCGTCAGTGCCGCGGACAACAAGCAGATGCGCTCCGGCCTCAAGGTGATCGAGTGAAACGGAGAGGTGTTCACTCCTGGTGTCAAAGAGGCCGTCTTGAGGGAAGACTGCTGTCCACTCGCCACCATCAATTGCATATGAAACTCGTTCAATCCGGCTGAATAGATCAGAGACGTCGACGTCTGCACCACACTCCGACCGTACAATCATAATCTCGGGCCCTTGGTGATCGACAAGAAACGGCTCGCTGATCAACGAACGCTGAAACGAGGTCCCCTCCAGGTTGGAACGACGGTCATCGGCCGTGAGCCGGAGTCGATAGCGGCCCTCGGGGACCGTCGACGCATCCCAGTCGAAGGAGCGGGTCTGAATGGGATCGTTGTCGACCCGGATCCAATTCGGCCAGCCTTCTTTGCGGATCTCCAGCGTAAACGAAAGCTCATCATCGTTGGGGTCAATTGCTTCCCACTCCAACTCAATCACTCGCTCGTCCGAGGAATCGGAATCGTTTGTCGCTTCCGACGCCGGTACCTTGATGGACTTGATCTCGGGCGCGAGGTTGACCGATTGATAGTGGACTCGGATTCCCTTCAAGCGAGGCGAGGTCGACGGATCTCGAGTGGCGAGGGTTGCTTGATACTGCACAAAACGACCAGGAGGGACGAGGGTCCCAATCGCTGGGGGATCGGCGTTCGGTGGAGTCCAATCCGACCAAGTTCCGTCCGGAATACCGACATTACCCGTCCGGAGTTGAATGCTGACCTCAGTACCCTCAGGGAGTCGAGCATCCCACTCAATCGCCCCAAATCGACTCTGAAGCCGCGTATCGAAGACCTCGGACCTCAACGTTCCTGACTCAACATAGCTGGGGTCGACGGTAACGATCGAGGCTGGAGCCCCGGTCCCGAGAATTAGCCTTCCCTCCCGATCAGTCGCCGTGGCCAGAAACTGGCCGGCACCGGCTCGGACAGTCGGCCGAACTGAGGCCTCGGTTCCACTGATCTCGAAGAGTTCCGCCTCCGGACCGGTCGCAGCAACGAGTCTGTTGTTCCACCAACCAAGATCAAAGATTACTACTTTTTTGCGAAATACTTCAGTCAGACCATCTGCAGTTGAGTATCGATAGATCGCATTCGACCCCGTCGTTGGATCAGAATCGACCGCCGTCCCTCGAGGAATCATCAACTCTAGGGCTAACTCCGCATCGAGAGGTTCGTGGGCGCCGAGATCGTCTGAAGCAGAGTCTCTGGTCCGACCTCCTTCGAGTGGCTCTGAGGCCGTTGCGCCGAAGATCGAGCCATCGGGGCCGATCAGGATCGAACGGATCTCGGGCTCGGGTGCATCGTAGAGAACGCGTGCCGACCCCCCAGGCTTGACTTCATAAAGGAGTCCACCTTGCCCGCCCGTAATCACGGAATCATTCGCGCTAACAGCGAGAGCAAGCAATTGACCATGAGGGCTCTTGAACACCAACTCCCAGGATCCTCCGAGTGAGCGACTCCAGAGTTCACCGGTTGGCCCGGTGGCGGCATAGAGGGTGCCATCAGCAGTCACGCCGAGGTCCCATACGTAGGACGCCTGACCCAGCCGGTCGTTGCGCAATTCCTCGCCTCCGGAACTCAAGAGTACGACAGAACCGTTGGGACCCGTGCCGATGGCAATCTGGCCATTCGGTAGTTCAGCAAGGGAGAGCGCCTGTGATGACTCCACCTTGAAGAACGGTTCCCAACGGTCGAGCCCCTCGCGCCTACGGAGAATCAAGCCTTCGTCTCCGGTCGCGGCGAGGAGAGTCCCATTCGATTCTCTGAGGAGGTCCCATACGCGCGAGGCTCCCAGTTCTCGGAACGTAGTCGATTTCCGTGCGAGCCGGACGACTCCACGATCGCTCACGTTGAGTCGCTCTAATTGCCCCACCCGAAACGCTGCTGATGACTCCTGGACCCAGGTCTGAAGCTTGCCCGCCTCGGCTGCAGGGGTTACGCCAAGGATCGTCAAGACAAGCGCAAGCGTAACTGATGTCCCACCAACACAACGAGAGGTTATGTTGCTGACATAAATCTCTGATTTCATTGATGCCGCCCTCTTCAATCGGTGCGGTTTGTATTGTTGATCAGCATACCGAAGATCGCCAAGCACGTCACGACGTTGACCTTGACTGCTCAGTGATTGCTGATCCCGTTGATCTAGCGATCGATCGGAGAAATCTCTTGCATTGGATCCGAAAAGATCATTAAGGAGTTTAGAATGATCGCATTTTCTGAAATACAGGCTCAGTTCAACTAATAAACCCGGAGGTCCGTAACCAACCTCCGGGTCCCTTACGCAACGGTAGTCACTACTTACTGAAAGCGAACTCAGGGCTTGGCCAAGTAGCGATCTGGAGTCATTCCATCAGAACATACGGGCTGAGGTCAGGATTGTGCTCAATCCCCTCTCAGTGATTCTGATTTTGCGATGATCTCAAAATCGACTCGGACCGATCCTTCAATCACATCAGTCGTATCGGTTGTTGCAAGGAGATCGAACCGCATCGGTTTTGAAGGCAATACCCTGGGATCGTCAAAGAGTGCCAGGGCGCTCTCGGGAAGCTCCAGGAGTGCTTCGCCAGCGACAGCGAGGCTATTGCCGGGGTGCCGGACGTGCAGGTAGAGCCGATCGTGTCGAATCGAGGTCTGGAGACGAATCGACCGGAGCAACCCATCAACTGTTCCTGGAGATCCGAGGGTCGGATCATTCTGAAACCGGCGCTTCAAGGACTCAGTACCGCCCATGAGAGTCGCTTGATACTGGCCCTCAGGAAAGTCACTCGGGAGTTCCATCCTGATCGTTTCGGAACCGAAGGTCCCGTCGCGATGCCGGAGTCGTGCGACAAGCTCCAGGGCCTTACCCGGCGCGACTCCCTTCTTCAGAAGACGGACCGAGTCCAATTCGGCGAATTGATGGCTTTGATCGATCCGAAGATCGACATCGATCCGTTCGATTCGGACAGGTTCCAGCGGATTGTTCGCCAGAATCCGGACCGTCCGCGTAATCGGATTGAAGAGGGACGAGATCCCGAACGGACCGACATAACGAGGACCACTCAAGCGGTCTCGGATTAGAATTGGCTCACGCCCTTCGAGTTCGAGCGTCGCCTCAAGTTCTGCCGTAAGCTCATCAGGAAGCGATCCTTCGGTATCGACCGCATTCGCCAAGACCGAACTGACCAAACCGGCGATTAGTGACGGCTCCCGGACAACCTGGACTCGGTAGATCGAAGGCTCGGCATAGGTGCCCACCTTCACCCGAACTGTCATTGGGAGGAGATCAATAGAGCCACCCAATCGGCCCGCGATTCCGGTACTGACATCGGTATCGATCACGCCGATCATCTTGAGTGGGGAGCCCATTTTCATGCTGACACTGGAACGGGGATAGACCGTGTGGATGTAGCCCGACATCATCGGGAGTTCACAAGAGCCAAGCTCCATCATCGGATGTCCGAACCCATAGACTCGATCTCCTTCGACATGAGTCACTGTCCCGATCCCGGAAACATCGAAGTCTCCGATCACCAAGCCAACACTCAAGGGGGACCCAGGCTGGAGGGGCTTGTTCCCCTCTCGCACGATGATCTCTTCCAAGGCACTACCAGAAGGCATCGGGGTCATCCCCACCGGGCTGAGTTCGGAACGGAGTGTCGCCATTCCAAGCGCACCAAACCCAGAAGTAGCAATCGGGGTAACGATCGGGATCATTCCACCAACAGACTTCTTCGATCGAGGGCCCAGTCCAGCAGCGGTCGTTGCGTCCGCATCCGGGGGTTCGAGGATTGAGAACGAGCCTATTGAGGCTGAACCTGGAGCGAATCCGGGCTTGGTCGAGCGTCGTTGGCGGTGCTCTTTGAGTTCGGCCGCGAGCCTTCGATCGCTCGATCGGGCGTACTGGACCATCTGCGCAAAGGGAGTTACTCCTGCGATCGGATCCTTCGCAAATTCCCAAGCAAAGGCGACCGCACCCATGAGCTTCCCATCAACGTAGATCGGACTCCCGCTCATCCCTTGGATAATCCCGGCATGTTCGAGCCCGGATCCCGAGAGTCGGCAGAGAATCATGTCGCGGCCAGGCGACACGTTCCGCATCACGCCGAGGACTTCTGCTTCAAAGTCCACGATCGTGGTCCCAACCATCACTGTCTTGCCCACACCCTTCATCCCCGGTCGGATCTGATCGACTTCCCAGTAGGATGATGGTGGAGGCTCATTGCCAAAAGCTTGTGCTTGAGCACCCAAAACGAGTGCAGCACCGAACCCGATCATCAGAAGAACTGAAGTAAGGGAACGAATTGCTATGCGTAGTCGGAGCGTATTGATCCTATTCATGTTCGGAACCTCCCCATTGGAATTGGTTAAAAGGAAGGATGACGGGAGGATCATCCGACGGGATCATGCCGTCTTGGCGATCGAATGAAGTCTGCTGGCGGAGTGTGGCCGGAGCGAGATTGGAAGCGAGAGACCGGCCAGCAGCACTCGATCGATGTCAAAGCTGGCAAATGATCATCCTGATCAGAGCTAAATGTGAAAGAAGGCCAGCGTAATCCATCCTGGATCGGCCATTTGAATATTAGATGGTTCTTCATATTAAGTCAATTGATTCTACGCGCAACGATCATCAAAAATCCCGATCGAAGCAGCTAGTTCAGTGAGGGAGGCGACGTTCCCGGATAATGCCCGTTCGCGCCGCTATCCCGAGGGTTTCGTTCAGAACGGAGTCGGGCGATCTCCGATTCCATGTTCCGTCGGTGTTCCGCTTGCAAGTCGCGGAGTTTCCGCGCCGCGAATCGTCGGGTCGCCCAAAGATCAACGAACGCCATCAGCAAAAGTTGCACGAGGAGGAGAAAAACGAGCCCCCAAATCAGAAAGAAGAGGAGGTAGGTTTCTTGACCGTCATCGAGATCGATCAACGTACCGAACATCACGCCGAGGCCGATCAACCCGAGAATCAGCGCACCTCGGTTCCGCCGTCGGTCTTGGCGTTCGAAGAAGCGGACGTCCGCCTCGCTTGTCGGTGTGCTCCGTCGTTTTTGCTCCCAGCGCTGTTTCCACCAGAGAAGGCCAGCGATCAAGAGAATCACGCCGCAAAAGGCGATACTGACAAAGGTCCGGGAAAACTCTTGCGCCATGAGTCGGATTCCTCGATGATTCGGACGCCGGGCGCCGCATTGCGATGAATCGCGTCAACAGAAGAGTTCGCTTCGGATCGGCGATTGGATGACTTCCCGGAACGCATTCTGCATCGTATGACACTCGCGAGGCCGATCAAGACCTCAGAAACTGCCAAGCTCGGCCTTGAGGACCGTGTCGATCAGCTCCACTGCCTTGCAGGCGATGGCGATCGACTTCAAGCGACACATCAACGTTACTTGAGCGGATAACGCCCACCGATTCGGCATTGGTCGATCTCAAGCTCCGTCGGAGACCCAGAACTATTGTTCTCCATCCGACGACTTGAGCCATTCCTCCAAGAACGCCGATGATGATCGACAGACTGGACGAGTGGCGATGTTGAGTGGTGGTCAAAGGAGGATTTCGCGTTGAGCATCGAGCCCGAGACTCAACCTTATGATCGAAGCACCAAGTGGTTGATCCAGCACTACCCAG
>CAZEAN010000136.1:0-15022 GCA_964510225.1 uncultured Isosphaeraceae bacterium | reverse complement strand
GGCCGCTTCGACGAGGCAATCGCAGCCTACGACCGCGCACTTGCAATCGACCCGCAATACGCAGGTGCCCACAACGGCCGAGGTTGGGCACTGAAAAACCTTGGCCGATTCGACGAGGCAATCGAGGCCTACGACCGTGCCCTCGCAATCGACCCGCAAGATGCAAAAGCCCACAACAACCGCGGCATCGCCCTGGCCAACCTTGGCCGATTCGACGAGGCCATTGAGGCGTACAAGGAGGCTATTGAGCTCGATCCGAAGTATCCCGAGGCACACTGCAATCTCGGTCTGCGGTACATGAGCCAGCGAGGGAATTATGCAGAGGCATTGAGGTTGTTGGAGAAGGGGCACGAACTCGGACTCGCCAGGGGGAGTTGGCGGTATCCGTCAGCGCAGTGGATTGAGCAGTGCCGCAGCCTCATGGAACAAGAAAAACGACTTGAAGCGGTCCTCGCGGGAGAGCTTGAGCCTACTGACGCTGTTGAATTGCTCGCGATCGCTCGTGCTGCCTATGCGAAGGCCCTCCATGTCCAGGCGGCGAAGTTTGCAGAATCGGCCTTTGAGCGTGAGCCCTCGTTAGCGGACGCTTGGGAAGAATATTATCGGTACAACGCCGCCTGCTCTGCCTTGCTGGCGAGTGACGGAATCGGAGATGGAGCAGACCTCAACGACGAGGAACGGCAAAAGTGGCGGGAGCAGGGGATCGCGTGGCTTCAGGAAGAGTTCGACGCGTGGTCTCAGCGACTGGAGGAAGAGCCAGCAGAGATGTCAGAGATAGTGATCCGCACCATGAATCATTGGAAGTCGGACCCGGACCTGGCCTCGATCCGTGGGGAAGAGGCGATCAACACGCTCTCGGAGGAGTTGCAGGACCAGTGTCGGGCGTTGTGGAGTGAGGTTGATCACTTGTTGGAATCAGCACAAGAACAGGTGTCGGAGGAAAATCAGGAACGGTAGCGTGGGTCCGCAACGTGAGACGCACAATACAAAAAGCCCCGTGGTGATGCTGAGATGGGTCTCGCCAGCGGACCCATCCTACGGGAACAATCTTACAACGGGCTTTCTCTGAGGGGTTAAGGATGTCATCATCGGTTCAACTTATTTCTGGAATCCCCTGATCACCTCGGAGCGACTATGATCACGCCGATGCTTTCCTTCGCCTTCATCCTCCTGGCACCTCTTGTGACCACAGACGATAATGCCTCCCCAACTCATTGGTGGAGTGACGAGGTCGCCGCGTCGCTCGATCGCGCACCGGAGCACAAAGCCAGTTGGGAAGCGATGCTCACCGAAGCTCCCCCCGAGCATCGACCAGGCTTGTCCTACCTCATTGCCTATCTTCCCGACCGTGATCTCCAGTCGCTCAGCCCTGCTGACCTCGCCACGAATGTCCAACTCGCCTACCAAGCACGAGCATCCGTCTCTTGGGGGGAACAGCTCCCCGACGAGCTTTTTCTCGACGCCGTCTTGCCCCACGCCAGTGTTACCGAGCCCCGAGATTCGATGCGGGCTGAGTTCTTGGAACGCTACCTCCCGATTGTCCAAGACTGCGCCACTCCTGGTGAGGCAGCCCTCCGCGTGAATGAGAATCTGTTCAAGGACTATAGCGTCCGCTACAACACCCGACGACTCCGAACTGACCAAAACTCCAAGGAGAGTATCGCCCAAGGGATGGCAACCTGTACTGGCTTATCGATCATGCTCGTCGAAGCCTGCCGTGCCGTTGGTGTCCCCGCCCGAGTGGTCGGCATCCGCTCCTGGCCTGGTCGTGGTGGCAATCACACTTGGGTCGAAGTCTGGGATGCCGGAGATTGGCACTTCGTCGGTGCCGCCGAACCTGACCCCAACGGTTTGGACCACGCCTGGTTTGTCGGTCGCGCCGCCGGGGCCATCAAAGAGAGTCCCCCCCACGCCATCTTCGCCGCTACCTACAAGCCCACCGGTACTACCTTCCCCCTCGCCTGGAACCGTCGTGCCCAGATTCCGGCCGAGAACGTCACCGACCGCTACACCCGTTCCAACAATCCTACACCCACCGGCCCCCGGCTTCTCATCGACGTCCGCCAAGGTGGCGACCGTGTTGAGGCTGACGTGATCGTCTTCAACACCACAACCGGTGCAGTGATCCTCGAAGCTCAATCTCCAGGTTCCGAAGTTGATCTCAACCGATACCTCGAAGCCGAAGTTCCCTCCGGCACCAGTGTCTTAATCACCGCGCATTATCAAGGCAATGGAGCCTTCCACTTCACCAAGACCGGCGACGACAACACCAATGTTCAGCTCGGACTCGACAGTAGCCAAAAGGTCTCAGTGGATGATCTCCAAGAACTCTCCGGGCTGTTGCAAGACCGCTTTGGTGATGACTCTGAGCGCCAGGAACTTGCCTCACGTCTTCTCACCGCCATCCCATTCCGTAACGAATTCCGAGAGCTTGCCTGGGATGCCTATCGAGCTTCACCAGTCCACGAGAAACTTCGCGAAGACTTCGAAGCGAACATCGTCAAGACCGACGATCGTGAAGCACCGTACCTCTGGCGCAAGGTCGGCGAGGAGCCGGAAGAAGGTTGGCCGCTGGTGATCGCGATGCACGGTGGTGGTGGTGTCCCCAAGGCGTTTAACGATCGCGCCTGGCGACAGATGTTCGAACGCTACTACAAGGATCATCCTGAAGCGGGTGGTTACATTTACCTTGCGTTGCGGGCGCCCAATGATCGCTGGAATGGGTTTTACGACGACGCCATTTGCCCGATGGTCCAACGTCTGATCCTCCAATTCGTCCTCTTCGGTGGTGTCGACCCCAGCCGTGTCTACGCCCTCGGTGCTTCACACGGCGGATACGGTGCCTTCGTCATCGGTCCGAAGATGCCCGACCGGTTCGCTGCCGTCCACGCCTCGGCCGCCGCACCAACTCCGGGCGAAACGATCGGCGAGAACCTCCGCAATCTCCCCTTCACGTTCATGATCGGTGCCCGCGACACTGCCTATGGCCGCGCTGACCGTTGTCAGGAATTCGCCCAACTACTCGAAGAGTGGCAGGCCGAGTACGGTGGCTATCCCGGCGGGATCGCCTTTCTCGAAGGGGTCGGACACTCAGTCCCGGACCGTGATAAGGTCCCTGAACTACTCGCCACCGGCCCCCGCAATGCTTACCCAGATCGATTAATCTGGATCCAATCCGACAACGTACTAACCGACCACTACTGGCTTGAAGTCCCTGATCCCACCGAAGGAGCCCGCGTCGAGGCCAAGGTTGAAGGCAACACCATCACCCTTCACGCCGACGACATTAACGAGATCATCCTCTGGCCTAACTCTCCACTCATCAACCTGGCCGAGCCGATCATCATCTCCATCATTAATGGTCAAGAGTTCACTCTCGAACCCCGTCCGAACCTGGGGACCTACTGCCAAAGTTTATTTCAACGCGCGGATCGCGACCTCGCCGCCCCAGTCCGTCTTGTTGTTCCGCTCGCAGCAGATCCCGTCGATGGGGATGAACGAGGGTCAACAAGTGGCCCCAGAGCTGACTGAAAAGGATGCCAGGATCTCCTCATGTAGTCGGTTCCTTGGCGAATCTCAAGTTCGCATTTATCATGGAGGGTGTCATTGCTTCACAGCTTCCACCCGCACTTGGCCCGACTGATCTCACCCACCCATGCGACTTGCTCTCTTGTTCGGACTTTCGGCAGTAGCGACTTTGCCGTCCGCTTCGACTCCCCAAGCTCCCGAGGCGTTGATCTGGCCCGCAGGACCGCTGGAGGTTCGGATCGCACTCGGGGAGCCGCTCGGACCCACGCTGATCGAGCAGATCACGGGCGAGCCGATCGTCTTTGGTCTCCCGCGTCAGTTGGCCGATCCACGAAAGGTGCAGGGAGTCCTGACGACCGAACTCGGGACTCTCTCGGTCGCAGGAGTTCGGGTTGAAGATGGCGGACGGACACTGATTCTGCCCACCGATCCCCATCCGACCGAGGCCACCTACCGCCTTAAACTCCCAGGAGAGTTAGGCACGCTCGCCTACGATCTCTCGGGGGTCGAGACTTCCTGGACCCCAGCCGAGGGACTTGAGCCAGCATGGTCCGGCTGGCTCCCTGATCTCAATCTCCAGGAGGCTCGGTCGAGCACCGAAGCTTCGCTCGAACATGATCGTCTCTTCGCTCGATTCGAAGAAGAGGGGTCGCTGGTCCTCCGGACACTCCTTGCCCTTCCTGAGGGTGAGGTCTCGGTTTCGATCCAAGCGGATCGTCCCTTCGAAGCCGAAATCGCGTATGAACCCTTAGAAATCGACTCGATTGCAGATCCTCTCGTTCGGGAAACCTATGGTGCTACTGGGATCGCTGAATCGTTCGGTGAACCTGTCGAACTCTATCTGACCGTCCCCACGGGTCCTGGCTTCGAGCACAAGATCCCGGTGATCAAGACGATGATTGAGACAGCAGAGGGGAACCGATGGGTGCTCCGGTCCGAGCAGATTTTGCCGTGGTCCCCGCCGCCAATGGCCTCGACGGCTGAGGCGATACCTGACCTTCCAAGCCAATTGCGAGGCGGTGACGCAACCCGTGGTGAAGCGGTTTTCTTTGGGACCAAAGGTAAGTGTGCTGATTGTCATCAGGTCGGTGATCGTGGACGTAATGTCGGTCCAGCATTAACCGATATTGCCAACCGTCTTAGTCCCGCCGCGATCTATCAGTCTATTGAAGCACCGAGTGCCGCCATTGCACCTGAGTATCTCCCGTATACGATCATTACCTTCGATGGCCGAGTCGTCGTTGGTGTGGTCCGGGCTGCTGGAGAGGATCAGGTTCAAGTTACTGATGCCGAAGCGAATCAAGTAATGATTCTTCGATCCGATATTGATCAAATCCAACCGATCTCAACCTCGATCATGCCCGTTGGCCTTGTGGGGGCGATCGGGGAAGCGGACCTCCGGGACCTGATCGCTTACCTCTCGAAAGCACGGAGTGACTAATCGATCGTCGGCCCTTGTCCTCCTGTTGTTGGCCGACTCCAGATTGCTTCAGTCACTCACCCCTTACTTGTCTTACTCATCAGTCTTTGCTTGAGCTCAGGAGACCTGATTCATGGACCTCGAGACCGCTCACAAAGTGCTGGGGGTCCATCAGTATGCGAATCGCGAGCAGATTGAACGGAGCTTCCGAGAGAAAGCACGGTCGGTTCACCCAGATCGCGGTGGAACGCTCAAGGATTGGCAAGACCTCGTTCAGGCGCGCGATCTTGCGATTGATCGGACCTTCGAACCACCTCCGATCGTCAATGCGACGGTGGTCGACCCGATCATCCCCAAATACCAGCGTCCTTGGCAACCGCATGGTAGCGGTCCAAGATCTGACGTTGAGCAGGACGCGATCATTGCGCCGATCCGGACAGAAGAAGAACTCGAAGGTGATGACTACAAGCTCGATCTTGTCAAGAAAGTACCCAGTGACAAGTTCAGAAAGTACGCCTTCACCATCCTCAAGATCTCATCAGTCTTGCTGATCTGGATGGTGATGCGGATCGCTGTCGGGGCGCTCTTCGAGAACGTTCCACCTTCAGACCTCGAAGACTTCGAATTCCGGGAGGATTTCGAGATGAACCCTAACAGACTTGATCCTCCTCGGAGATTCGACGACAGCGATCTCGACCTCGAATTCTTAGATTAGACGTTTCGGCCCTCATGTTGCTCTACCGACTAATAGGCAAAAAATAAGCCACCGACGCGGGCAAAGGAGCCACGTCGGTGGGTCGAATGCTACAACACTCAGGAAGCAATTAACGCGGTGGCGGTGTTAAATCGATCGAAGCGATCCTCGACCTCGATCTCCTCCGATCGATCTCCTGCCCATTCATCCGGGTCCGTGCTTGAATGACGGAGCTGAGTCTCCAATCGCTTTCGAGCGGTGTGGAGACGTCGCTTAACCGTACCAATCGGGACGTTCAGCTCGTCGGCGATTTCGATCAACGAGAGCCCTCGGATGTAAAAGGCAACGAGTGCTTCACGGTCCAGCGGCTTTAGCTGATTCATCGCGTCCCAGAGTCGTCGGGCTCGTTCCCGAGTGATCAACTCATCGAGCGGTTCTTCACGACGAGCAGTTGCCCCTTCAAGAATCTCGTCCTCGATGCTCGAGGGCGGGACCCGTCGGGTCGCGCGGTTGATGGCCATCCGAGCTGTGACCTGTCGGAGCCAACCAGCGAATCGCTCTGGCTCGCGGAGCTGATCAAGCCGGTCCATGACGTGGAGGAAGACCTCCTGGGTCAGTTCCATCGCCTCGCTCGGATTCCCGAGCCGAGAGAGTGCGACTGCGTAGACAGTTCGCTGGAACTGTTCCACCAACACGCCGAAGGCTTCACGGTCGCCGTCCCGCGCCTGAATTACCAGTGCCGCGGTCCGGGACCAGCGGCTTTCGATGACACGATCCTCCGATGCAGTGGTGATCACGGTTGTCGGTCCTCATCCTTCGGGCCATGCTCGGTCTCCCTGATTGCCCTTGTTAACCCCTGGGCATCTGACGTCGGGAGTACCGGCAGTAAAGGTCATCAACCGGCGTAAAGCTCCTCGATCGCTCGAAGTCGGTAACCAGACGAAGACCTCGTCGCTCGATCGGAACATCAGAGCCTGTCCACCGTTGAGTTGCTGTACTGTGGTGCATCACAGCAAGCAACGGCGGGGCTCGTCCGAAGAGACGAGGTGTCTGGCACCTTCCGAACGTTCGGAAGCAGCCGGACGGTGACGGCTCGGGCGCGATGCTCGCTCGGGAGTTCAATTGTCCCCGAACTGGAACACCCAGCTCAGTGAGGACATGAACGCGAGGAGACTCGCACGGGCCAACCACCCGCTCGGTACTCGGGACGTCGACGACTGTCGGTGGCTTCGGTGGGGCTCGAGGGCTTCCGAGTCATCAAAAGCCCGCAGCGGTCCTAGGTCACAACAGGTCGCAACAATTCCAGAGGTTGAGGGAGCCGGGGTCGGCGTTCACCCACCCGCAGCGATGGCCGACCGAATCGGTATGGCCAACCTGACGGGCTTTCGGGTGCAACAACTGACATGCAAGACGACTTGGACCAAGTAGTCTCCGACTTGTTTCCAATAGGCTTTCACCTGTTGAATTGCCGGATGTTTGCCTAAGCGTCCATGATGCCAGGGTTGCAACCTGATACCGCTTATGGGGGGGTTACCTCTAATGGGGCCCCCCTGGGTATCTGGTGAACCTGAAATGACAGAGTGTTCTCTCAGGATCGGGATCGATTCCGATTCTGAGGACTCCGTAATCTCAGCACGCATATAGCGCCCGAAATGGCTAAAGCAACTGCGCAGGGTCTGGATCTGTCCCATGTTGACAGTCGCCGCCGGGGCGTTTAGCCGCGTGCCGAGGTTCAGCCGGTTGTTGGTGGCCGAGAGCGTCCGGGTGATGCGGTTGGTCAACATGGCAGATACCCTCACAGCCGCCTGGATGAGGCGGAAACGTTGGTGAGGCGACATTCAGAGCGACAGCCAGTGGCCATCGTCAGAGGACCGATCTCAGTGATGTAAGGAAGATCGATCGTCGCTTAGGAAGAAATTATCCCCTCGAAACTGATTCGATTGGACTTAATAAAAAGTGATGAATTCATACTGAAACCGAATCCTCACGGCTCCAGCTAAACCTTACAACGCACCTGGATTGCCGATCCTTGCGCGTCGTACGCGAGATTTGACAAACCCAGGGAGGATATTGTTCGCGCCCAAACAGGGAAAAATCAAAAACAAACCAGAAAAATCAGAGAACCTTCGCGAGGGAACGTTCACCAATCAGTCGAATCACGACGAAACTCGTTGATAGCAAATGAGTTTCGTCGTCAACCCTCGGAATCGAGGCCTTCAGTTGGTCTCGATCGCAAAAAAACGACGAGGGAGGAGATTGTTGGAGTCACGATCGTACATCAAGCCAAGCAAGATCCCCGGGGCAACTTCGCGGATCTCGTCACGATAGCGTCCATAAAGTATCGAGGTCCCGTCGTAATCGAGGATCAAGGCTGGGTGGCCATCGAGCTTGGAGGGACCATAGCCAAGGTTGCCCCGAATGATCGAGAGTCCGAAGAAGCGATTTACTGCTTGACCAGATCCAGGTTCAAAGATCTTGCCTTGCCAGACCACTCGACCTGCCTTGGATGCGAAGACGCTGATCCGTTTACCGGGGAGAGTGATCGGAAGACCTCTGACCTCTCCAATCGGGACGATCGCGGGCCGTCCGCTCCGATAGAGCATCAACAACGCTTCCGGACTGAGCCGAGCTAACTCATCAATGGTCGTGATTGCGATCTGCGGTTCTTGGGGTGAGGGCAGAATCAACGGGCCTTGCGCTGTCCCTCCAGCAGAGGCTTCATCCGGAATGGCGACCTGACCAATTACAGCGATTAGGATCGTACACAGCATGATCAAGCGGAAGAACGACAATCGCTGGTTCTGGATCATCTCGAAAGTCCTCGGTTCAAAGGTAGCATCGACCCTCTCGGATTGAGTCATCGGCTCCCTCAAGCCAACCTCTTGAGTGATCGAACCACCAGATCCCCTTGGAAGGCCAGTACTCCTCATTCTCAGATTCGTAGCGCGAAGCTGGCTCCCTTCTCCATCCGTGTTGATGAAGGAAGCCGGATTGGCGATCACCTCACTCAGCACCGAAGCGTTCTAAGAGCCAAGTGCTCATCGACTCGAGGACTTCGGGGGCGAAGGTTTCGGTGTTGGTGCCGTACTCGGAAAGTGAGCCGGTTTTCGAGTGTTGAAAGAGGTGATTGAGCCCCTCGAAGACGATGATTGTGACGTCGTCCGTCGGCGCGGATTCGAGGGCTCTTTCGACGGGTTCTGCGTTCTGTTCAGGATCGACCTGGAGGTCTTTGCTCCCCCAGAAGGCAAAAACGGGGCACGCGACTTGTTCAAGTGCAGTCGCGGGATCGAACGTGAGAAAGTAACCAAACCAAGGAGTGCTTAGCTGCGCGGCCGTTTGTTTGATTCCTTCTTCGAGCGTAGTCCCTGCCTCGGCGATCTCCTTGAGATCTTCCTCGTCAAGTGACTCCTTGATCTCGGCAATCAGCGCGGCGATCTGACGGTCCTTCGTTTCAGGATCTTCAGATTTCTCGATGATCTCCATCAGCTTGTCGAGGACCTCTTCCTGTGACTGGAGGTCTTCTTCACTGGCTCCCGTGTCTTTAGCGATGAGGTATCGTTGTCGCTTCAGGATTTCGGCACCGGTAACGCCAGTCCCAGCCATCAGAATGATGTAGTCGATCTCGTCGGGAGCGACAGCAGCGGCCATCGGTGCAATCAAGCCACCTTCACTATGGCCAATCAATCCCACCGCACTCGCGTCAACCTCGGGACGCTCTTCAAGAAATCGGGCCGCAGCAAGGGCATCGGTTGCAAAATCGTCACTAGTCGCCGTGCTGTGGTCTCCACTTGATTTGGCGGTCCCACGGTCATCGTACCTCAAGACCGCAACGCCGTTTCGAGTGAGGTGATCCGCAACGACGAGAAACGGCTTGTGCCCCATCAGGGTTTCATCACGATCCTGAGGCCCCGACCCTGAAATCATCACTGCCCCTGGGAACGGACCTTCTCCTTCGGGCATCGTGAGCGTCCCTGCGAGCGTGATTCCCGCCTCAGGATTCTCAAAGACAAGCTCTTCAACCACGTACGGGAATGGGGGCTCAGGGTGTTGCGGACGCTCCAAGCTGCTGACTTCATCGGATCGGGTTAGGGTGAGCTTCATCGATTGCCCTTGTTTCCAAGTGCCCTCTACTTTCGTCCCATCGTCGCTCAGGGCCCCTTCAAAGCTCCCTGCGATCGTCTTCACTTCGAACTTGAGTTTGCCATCCTTGAACGAAATCGCCGAAACAGGAATCCCTTTGACGTTCTGATCGATGCTGTCGAAGTAGGGTGTCAGGTTCCCCTCATTGGCTTCACTGGGCTCGATGCGCAGCGCGACTCGGAGTTGGATCCCCCCGCCAACTTCGATCGGACCTTCCCAGACCCCTTTCAATTCGTCGGGGGCCACCGGAGGCTTGGGCAGATCTGCCGAAGCCGTACGTTTCCAGGTCACGGGGGTCCGTCGACCGTTCTGAACAAACGTCCCCTCAATCGAGTTGCCGTCTTGGGACATCTTTCCTTCGAAAATTGCGTTGATTTGAGGGATCTCGAAGCGAAGCTCAGTCTTGGTAAACGAAATCGTGGGAACTTCTCTGAATCCCGGACCCTGGTCGGGACTCCCAAAACCTCCTTTGAGGTTTCCGGCATCGTCCGCTTCCACCTTCAAAACCAAGGTTAACGCGATTTGACCAAGATCAAGCTCGCCAACCCAATTTCCTGCTGCCGGCGATTTCGACTCCTGAGCCTGAACGTTGGCTTGAACCATCAAGGCCGAAACCAGTCCAACCATCACCAAGGCGACCACTCGTGCCGGACGAACCATGCTGAATCGCTGCGTCATCAATCAGCTCCTTCGCTTTCGATGTCTCTGTTAGTCGGGGATCGAACTGGCTTCCTACAAAGTCGAGGGACCCAGTCGCAGAAGGAAGTTCGCCGCTGATCGCGAAATATTTCGATCGATTTCAAAACAATGCTGCCAACGGCTTTCAGTCAATCGATTAACACCTCGGCTGAAGGCTTGACTAATCAACAAGGAGAAATACTAAGATTTGCTTCTACTCCATGCGCTCCTAACTTAGTAAGCACATGAATTTTCAATTAACATCACAATATTTTCAATTTCAAACGACGACACACAACTTACTAAGAGTACTCTCGAGTTTCCGGAGGCCATTGCTGGCCTCCGACACTCTTAGAACCGGACAAGAGAGTTACCCTGGATCTGGCTCAAGCCTCGGGCCTTTGAACCCCTTCTGGCGGTGGCACCATGGGTGGACCAAACAAAAGTTCGACAAGTCCGATGAGTCCCCGCAGTACGTCGGAGATCATGTGGTCGACCTGGATCCTCTCGTCCGGGATGAACCGGACAAGGGCGACGTCGACATTGCCCCGAGCGTTATCGGGTTTCCCGTGGCGATAAGCCGAGAGGACAGCGGCGAGAGGACCGGCACGGCACCAGAGCCTGTCGGACCGTAGGTGATCACCCTGGGAGACTCGGAAACGTCGAGCGAGCTTGAACGGATGGTCCACCGTCCCGACTCTGGCTGGAAGTCAGCAAAGTCGGCAATCCCATCACCATCGTAATCGGCGGGGGCCGCAATGCTACTCTCGACACTGAGGGGCACCGAGAGCGGGTCACCAAACTGCGGCGAGAGCCCTCGCGACGGCAGGACTGTATACTGGGACCGATTCTGTGTCGGAATCTCCGCCGACAGGAACACAGCGACGTCGACCCGTCCATCACCATTGTAGTCGGCCGGGGCCGAATGGCCGCTTGCAACGCCGATGGTCACGGGGAAGCCATCGAGTCGATCCTCGTACCTGGGAAGGTTTGGTGCCGAGGGTAGCACGAACAATTGCGCGGCTCCGGGAACCAGGTCGCTATCGGACCGGTACGCGGCGATGTCATCGACTCCATCGCCGTCGTAGTCGGCCGGGGCGGGCAGGTCGACACCGTTGGCCGCGCCGAACTGGACGCGGAAGCCGTCGTCAATATCGCTCGAAGGTCGGATGAACCACTCGGCGGCGCCAGGGATCAGGTCGCTGTCTGGCCGGAGAGTGGCGATGTCAGTGATGCCGTCGCCGTCATAGTCCGCAGGGGCCGGTCGGTCCAGCGACCCTGGGGCACCGAAGGGAACGATCATCGGATCGGCTGGGTCGAAGTCTTTGCTCGAGAGTAGGATTGTCCAGACCGTCGCATCGGGCACCGTTCCGCCGGGGGTCAGGATGGCGTTTGGGTCTACGACGGCGATGTCGGTGATACCATCGCCGTCGAAGTCGCCCGCGACGGGGATAGCGCCAGCATTGCCTATCTCGAGGATAAGCTGCTCATCGGCCCTCCCGACGCGCGACGATTGACGGACGAAGAATCGGCCAATGCCGATAGCCTCATCGAACTCGAAGAGGGCGAGGTCATCGACCCCATCCCCGTCGTAATCTCCCAACGGTCCGGCCGATCGATTCTCCACTGGAGGGTTCGTGCTGAGGATCTCTCGCCCGAACTGCCTGACGAACGGGCCTCCCGGTGATCCGTCGTCGTCTCCGTCGAGCCGATTGCCTTCAAGGCTGATGACGTCGTCCGAAATCACGAGGATATGCGTGGTGAACAAACTGAGGAGTTCGGATGACAGTAACGTGACAGAACGTGACGCCGCCTCATAGTCCGCCGAGGCGATTGGAATCGTCCGGTCGTCGGGCGTACCGAACACACCATCACGACCCGAGTGGATGACGCTGTAGTTACTTACGTCCTCGACCGATGCCGGAGCGATGTCGACGCTGAACGTGACGACCAGCCGAGTTGGTTGGGCATGGAAGCCGAACCGCACTAGGTCTTCCACGACCGGCGGCGGGGGCCCATCGTCGTCAACGATCGTGCCAACGCCCTGGGCGTCGTCGATTGTGCCGCCGACTGGGTTGCTCAAATCAACCGTGAACGTCTCATCCAGCTCGTCCTGCAGATCGCCGACCACCGGAATCGACACCGACGCCAACGTCTCACCAGGAGCAAAGCGCACCGTGCCGGAGCGGCCTTGGTAGTCGACATCGGCGGTTGCCGTAGCCGTCGTTGTCACGAAGTCGACGGCGACCTCGGAAGTTGACGAGGCAGAAAGACTCAGCGTGAAGACTGCATCGGTCGTCCCGGTATTACCCTCCACGACGCTGACGTCGTTGATAACGATGCGGTTACTTTCTTCGAAGAAGCTCCCTCCGAAGGTGCCCACCACGTCATCACTGAAGGAGACAGGGGACGAACCCAACCCGGTCACCGGGTCGATGGCGAAGACCTCTTCGGTCCTGTTCGAGAGGCCGTAGAGCACGCCGTCGGAGCCGAAAGCAAGTCCGAGCACGCCGTCGAACCCGATTTCGCCGATCTCCTGCTCAACTGCGCCAGTCATCTGATTGATTTCGGCAAGTCTTGAGGGGGCGTTGTTGCCACTTAAAGGGCCGCTCAACAGGAGGCGTCCTTGCGCGTCGAAGGCAAGATCACCCGCAGAACTAAAAGTTCCCAGGTCCTCGGGAAATGGCGTACCCGTTCCAGTTTCAAGGTCGATCGAGAATAGCTGATCCTGGGCGCCAAGCAGCGTCCCAGCCGGGGAAAATACGAGCGCATTGATCGGCGCGCCCACCGAGCCGATCAATGTCCCTGACGCATCGCTAGCGTCGATCACATAAAGGTTCGCATTGGCTGCGCCGTCGACTCCGTAGAGCTGGCCGTCAGGAGCGAATGCGATGTCGAACATAACTGCTGGCATTCTGCCAATCACGTTCGTTTCACCGGTCGTGACGTCAACTGTAAAGAGGTCACCATCGGAATCGTGCGCGTGGAGAATCGGGGCCAGAACTGTTCGATCCTCTAGTGACTCAATCGCTAGAATTCGCTTCGTCCGGTTCCACCTCGAAGCCATGTCTCATCGCTCCGCATATAAACGAAGAGGCAAACTTGCATGGAGGTCAAGTGGCAAGATAAGAATGGATCACTCAATTTTGGTTTGCCCATTTCGAAAGTTTGCAACATTAAAAGGGAACTTCAAGCAACGTAAACCGGAAACCTAGGAATAGGAAAGTTCCACATTATCTGCAATTTGATGGTGGGCTACGGTCTCACGAGGTCGGATCCGAAGCTCTGGATTGAAAAGTAGTCGCGTCGTTGCGGGAGGGAGCCTTCGAGGACTCGGAGCTGGGGCAGGGTGATCAGTCCAACACCGGACGTCGACCATTCCACCTGCGGAGGATGACGAAGAGCACGAGCGCTGCGATGCTCACCGAAATCAGGCTCGGTGGTTCTGGGATGGTGACCGGGAAGGTCGGGGGCTCTTCGGTTGAGCCCGGAGGGGTGCTCGGCGTCGGCGGTTCGAATGGGAAGGGTTCACCGAAATCGGGAAAATCAACCGTGGGTGGGATCACTGTCGGGATCACTGTTCCAGGGGGGTCGATCTCAGTAAAGCCGGTGCCACCGAGTCCAGTTCCACCGAAGAACCCTCCTCCGGTCCCGCCAAGACCATTGAACGAGAAGAGGCCTTGGGACTCCTGGGAAAAGAAGCCTGGGCGTTGATCGGTGGCAATCGGTGCCGTGATCGCCGCGAGTGCATCGCCGTTACCTTGGAGTCCCGAGAGTAAATCCGTTGAATTGAATAGCTCTGAAATCGGTGGCGGGGGTAATGCTGGATCGTTCGCCGGTCGTGGAGGATCTTGTGGATCAAGATCAACCACCTCAGCCTCTCGATTGTCACCTCCGCCTGCCTCTCCTTGGTCTTCGGTTGGGGCAAGTTCTGCTGTACGGGAAAGTAGGCTGTTGCGCGTGATCCCAGAATCATTCAACGTTGTAGCCGGTACTGAAGGAGAGCTGGGAGTTCTGTTGTTATTCTGAGTCAATGCGGAACTGGCCGACGCCATCGCAGTTGGTGTGGATCCTCCGAAGAGATCACGAACTGAAGCACTTAGAGTGATTCCTGGACGGACGTCACGAGGACGAACCCAAGAGCGACCGACCCACTCCCAAGGTCGGAGGAGCCCTTCGCGATCGACTCCAGCGAGGACAACAGCGGCATCACCGGCGGGTGGACTCGGAGAGACACTCCCTCCGCCTCCGCCTCCGCCACCGCCACCACCGCCACCACCACCCCCCCCCCTCGCCCCACCCGTGGCTTCGGTAATGGTGAAACCGAGGAGGAGACCAGCCATCAGAAAGCTGACGAGGCGGAAGACCTGAGAGCCTTCTGACTCCAACTCTGACTGAACCACTTCAGCGAGGAGAACCCAGGGAGCACCGTCGATCGGTTGATGAAAGAACCAGGTCGGGTCATCCTCGTCAGGGTCCTCGAAGGAGAGAATCCCCTGCTCTTCGCAGAAGACTTCGTCCGGCACGGCAGCAGTCGTCGCGCTCAAGGGTCCGGGGTCGGC
>CAZEAN010000135.1:0-15342 GCA_964510225.1 uncultured Isosphaeraceae bacterium | reverse complement strand
GAACAAACGGACGAAGTCCTCCACGATCCAGCCTTTCAAAAACTAGAGGGCACTTGGCGCGGACTTCATTACCTCGTCCATCAGAGTGAAACTAGTGAGACGCTCAAGATTCGTGTCTTGAACGTCAAAAAGGACGAACTGTTCAAAGACCTGCAAAAAGCGGTTGAATTTGACCAAAGCAATTTGTTCAAGAAAATCTACGAAGCGGAATACGGACAGCTCGGTGGCCAGCCTTATGGGATGCTCGTCGGTGACTACGAATTCGGTCGTGGCTCCGAAGATATTGAGCTTCTGAAGATGGTCTCAGGTGTTGCCGCAGCGGCTCACGCTCCATTCGTTGCAGCCACTAGTCCTAAGATGTTTGGGTTCGACACCTATACTGAACTAGGTAATCCACGGGACTTGGCGAAGATCTTCGAAGGTGTTGAGTATGCTCCTTGGAGACTGTTCCGCGAGTCTGAGGATTCGCGCTACGTTGCTCTGACGATGCCTCGGGTTCTCGCTCGACTTCCTTACGGCCAAGACTTCAGTCGCGTTTCTGAGTTCAATTACGAAGAAAACGTCGATGGTCGCCACCATGAGAAGTACAGCTGGATGAATGCCGCTTGGGCATACGCCGCTCGAATCACCGATGCATATTCCTCATATGGGTGGATGGCGAGAACTCGGGGTGTTGAAGGTGGTGGAAAGGTTGAAGGACTGCCGATTCACACCTTTCCAACCGACGACGGTGATATCGCGATGAAGTGCCCTACTGAAATCGCGATCACCGATCGTCGTGAGTTTGAACTCTCGAATCTAGGTTTCCTTCCTCTTCTCCATAAAAAGGAAACCGACTTCGCTGTGTTTATGGGTGCTCAGTCTTGCCAGAAACCAAAGACTTACTACGACCCTAACGCAAACGCAAACGCTGAGCTCTCAACCAAGTTTAATCTGCTGCTCTGCACATCGAGATTTGCTCATTACCTTAAGGTAATGGCTCGTGACAAGATTGGCTCCTTTATGGAGATTGGAGACTGTTCTGCCTGGCTGAATCGGTGGATCAACGAATTCTGTGTCGACCCGAACGGCGCCAGTGATGAAATGAAGGCCCGCCGGCCATTGTCTGACGCCAAGGTTGAGGTCACTGAGGTCAAGGGCAAGCCAGGTTGGTATGAAGCAATCGCCTATCTAAGGCCGCACTACCAACTTGAAGCAATGACCACGTCACTTCGGCTCGTTGCGGAGATTCCGCAGAAGAGCTAATGTTTACAACTTGTGGGGTATTAACCGGCCTTCACCAGTTAATCTCCAACTCTCTGAACCTCCGACTGCCCCACAAGTCCATGTGTCTTAGGTTTTTCCAGTCAATGAGGGGCCACAGTGGCCCCAAAGTTTATCGAATCGAAGGAGAAGAGTCATGGCTTACGATGCTTACATGTACTTCCAAAGTCCGTCGGGTGGAGCCGTCCAACCTGAGGGAGAAACGACTGATAAGACGTATTCATCGAACTCAGCGTTCGAAGTCTACTCCTTTTCCTGGGGTGCATCAAACCCTGTATCGATCGGCTCAGGAAAGACGGGAGCCGCTTCTGGTCGGGTATCGATTTCCAGCTTCAATGTGATGAAGCGAACTGACAAGGCTTCCCCAAGTCTCTTCGCAACATGTTGCTCTGGCGGCCACTTTGGTACAGCAAACGTCGAGCTTCGCAAGGCAGGTGAAGATCCAAAGTCTGCGGGACAGCCCTACCTTATCTTTACCTTCTATGAAGTCTTCGTCGAGTCAATCCAATGGAGCGGATCGGCTGGAGGTGACGACTACCCAACAGAATCAGTGACTTTCGGATTCGGTGCGGTCGAAGTACAGTACATGCCTCAGACAGTAGATGGAACTCTTGACAAACCAACGACCGCACAATGGAGCTTGGTCCAAAACACCGCCTCCACAGAAACCTCTTGATGTGGTGTTCGGTCATCGTTCGAGGCCTCTCTATACAAAAGAACGGGAAGGGTTGGGGCAGTTTCCACTGATCCCCGACCCGATACACATGGATGAAGTCAACGATCAAATCTCGGTGAATTGGAAAGTTGAACTATTCCAATAATGGTAGGAGATTGACGATGGACGCTGAGACACTTTATCGCGATGGGCACCTCAGTGAGGCTCGTACCGCTCAGGCACACGAGGTCTCAGCGTATCCCGAAGACAAGTCAAAACGTCTTTTTTTGTTCGAGCTTCTTGCGTTTAGTGGTGAACTCGACAAGGCTGCTCAGCACCTCAACCTGCTGACCTATGACGAAGTAGATCTTTCTGCTGCGGTTGATGCATATCGTCGTATTATCGATGCGGAACATCTCCGAAGACGAGTGTTCAACGAGGGACTTAGACCAGACTTCCTGGGAGAACCCTCAGAGCATCTTGAGCTCCGCTTTGAGGCAACCCTTCGACTTCGAGAGGGGAACGTATCCGAGGCCGCTCAGTTGCTGGCCAAGGCGGACCAGGCTGTTGTCTCTCGAACAGGCACTCTCAATTCACACCCGTTTAAGTCTCTCCGAGATGCTGACGACTTGTTTTCGTATGTAATCGAAGTCATGGCCCATGGTCGCTACATTTGGGTGGGCTTGGAGCAGGTTAACACTCTAACGATCAATGCACCACAATATCCTCGTGACCTATTGTACATACCCGCATTTCTTGAAACTGAGATTGAACGTGGCCAAGTGTTTCTGCCATCGCTCTATCCTATGTCTCATGAGCATTCGGACGAAAACGTAAAGCTCGGCCGCATGACGGACTGGGTCTCAATCAACGAGGATCTGACTCGCGGATTCGGACTGCACACTTATCTTTGTGACGACGATGGAATCGGATTGCTCGAATGGCGTCAATACCAGGCTGAACAGGCCTAAAGTGCAGATCCACAAGCTTGCAACATTAGGGTCACAACGATCGTACGTCATTCTCTAGGACTCGACTACTCGGGTAAACCATGTCATCATCGTCCGGTGGTAAATCACCTAGCTTCCTGCCCTCGATGTTGGATCGGTTGATCGAACCAGCGTCGAGTGGCACTGTTTTTTGGGAAGATCACGATCAGAATCAGGCCCTCGATTCGATCCGTCGGGATTTAGAGGACCTGCTTAACACCCGCTCCTCGTCAAACAAGATACCGGAGTCTCTCGTCGAACTCAGAACCTCAGTCCTCAATTCCGGAATGCCCGATCCGAGTACTTACAACAACACCCCAGACAGGGCTAGTTGGCATCTTCTCAAGGCAATTGAAGAAGTGATCTGGCGGTTTGAGCCCCGACTCACGGATGTTCGTGTTCAATCGTTGCCATTGAATCCACTCGACGGTGAGCGGCGGATCCGCTTCGAAATCTGCGGCACACTGGAGCCTCAGCCAGCTCCCGACCTCACATTCGTTACAATCTTCGAGCTTACAAGCGGACAAGCCCATGTAAGCCCCGCATCTGTCTAACTCGCCAGAGTTGCTCACCAGTGGTCTGAACATGCGCGACCCGCTTTTCCCCTATTATGAACGTGAGTTGGACTTCATTCGGCACTCTGTCGAGGAGTTCGCTCGACGTTATCCTGCAGCAGCCGGTCGTCTCTTGCTTGGTCCGGGTCAGAGTGACGATCCCCATGTCGAACGTCTCATCGAAGCATTTGCTCTGATCGCAGGTCGAATCCGACTAAAACTCGATGATGAGTTTCCCGAGCTCACTGAAGGCATGCTCGGTGTTCTATACCCGCACTACACAGCACCAATACCCTCGATGGCACTGGCCCAGTTCACACTTGATCCGTCAAGAGCCCAACTCCCTCACGGATTTGAGATTGCACCTGGGAGTCGACTCCGAACCCATCCAATCCACGGTCTCCCGTGCCGTTACCGCACGGGAGGACCAACCACAATCTGGCCGATCCGTCTCGTAGAGGCCCGATTCCTACTCCCCCCGCTTCCTGTGAATGACGACAGCTTCTCGGGAGCTGGCGCGGCGTTGTTCCTCAAGTTTGAGGCGCTCGGCGGCCTCCAGTTCTCCGAGATGTCACTCGAAACCCTACCGATCTTCCTCGAGGACGATCTAGAGACCGTGGCCGCGCTCTACGAACTGTTCTTTAGCGCCGCAATCACTGTGCTGATTCGTGATCCTGATGCAGGGTCTGAACAGAGACCGTTCCGACTCGAACCTGACGAAGCAATCCGACAGTTTGGATTCGACAACGACCAAGGCTTACTTCCTTATCCAGATCATGCGTTTCCGGGGTACCGGTTACTGAGTGAGTTTTTTGCATTCCCAGAGAAGTTTCAGTTCGTTGAACTTAGTTTTATGAAGCAAGAGCGTCGAGCGAACTTCGGTCGACGGTTAGAGGTGATCATTCTCTTTGATAGGGGATCGGCAAAGCTTGAGCATCGAGTCAGCGCGCAGACGTTTCAGCTTGGCTGTGCTCCGGTAGTTAACCTGTTCGAGAAGACTGCAGAACCAATTCCTCTGGACCGAAAACGGTTCGAATATCGGGTTGTGCCTGACGTCGTCCATAAAGACGGCATGGAAATCTACTCGATTGACCGGGTCGAAGGGGTCGATCCTTCCTCGGGGACATCTCCTTATCGACCCTTTTTTGCATTCGGCCCCTCTGTTAAGAATGCCTCCCCTGCAATGTGGTATGCCGTCCGACGTTCTTCCACAATCATCGACGACCCCGGCACAGAAGTCGAACTGAGTATTGTCGACATGGATTTTCGTCCTACCGATCCAGGCGACAGAACGCTCATTGTATGGACCACTTGTACGAACCGAGATTTACCATCCAAACTGAGAGCTGTCGGCGCACTTCCCCAATTCGAAGTCGAGATGGCCGCCCCATTTAGTGAGGTTCGATGCCTCAGGGGACCAACGTCTTCCATTCGACCACCACTTCAGCAAGGCGCCTACTGGAGGCTGATCTCGCATCTCAATCTGAACCATCTTTCCTTGTCGAACCCATCGAGTGGTCTTGAGGCACTTCAAGAACTACTTCAACTGTATGTCTTCAACTCAGGCGACCTCGGTCTCTACCGACGCGAAGCGGCAATCGCTGCTGGACTGATCGGCGGCATTACTGGACTTGAGGCGCGCCGGGTCTTACGACGAGTCAGTGATGAGGAATACGGTGGCTTTGCAAGAGGAATAGAGGTCACTGTTGAATTTGACGAAGAACACTACATCGGCACCGGAGTGATCTTGTTTGCGAGCGTTCTCGAACGGTTCTTTGGTCTCTATGCGTCGATCAACTCATTCACTCAGCTTGTCGCCCGACTGAAACGGGCTGACACTATCATCAAGCGGTGGCCACCCCGGTCCGGTTCCCGCCCCTTGATCTAATCCACGATCTTTGTCGCATACAGGTCTGACACATGTTCCGTCCTACTGATGAAGATCGAGAGCTTCAGTCACCCGAACTGGATCAATCACAAGGCAAACCATTCAGCGGAATTGCAGGTGAGCTTTTCCAAGAACCTTATCGCTTCGATTTCTTCCAAGCAGTCCGTCTGCTCCAGCAACTCGCCCCTCACAGAGTGCCGATCGGCGAAGATGGCCCACAACAGAAGGAAGCTCTTGACCTTGCGCCTATCCCTTCTCTCGACTTTCCTCCGAGTACCATCTATGACATCCGCCTCCCAACAGCCAGCAACCGCAAGCCGCTACTGCTTCAAGCATTTGTCGGACTAACTGGACCCAGTGGCGTCCTGCCAAGACACTATACCGAACTAATTAGACGCCTCGAACTCCATGAACGCTTTGACGGACGACACTCCTTACGTGACTGGTTTGACATCTTCAATCACCGCCTCTGCTCACTCTTTTTCCGAGCATGGGCCAAATACCGGCTGCCGCACTGTTTTGAGGAGCGGATGGCTGGACACCCAGGGCGCGATCCGATCAGCCAAACTCTCTTCTGCTTGATTGGACTAGGAACCGATGGTCTTCGCAATCGATTACTGATCACGGCTCCTCGCCCAGAGAGTTCTAGCCCAGCCGTTCCAATGGAGCCGCTGGCGCGAATTGACGATCTCGCACTTCTTCGGTACGCGGGCTCCCTCGCACATTCGATCCGAAATGCGACCTGTCTCGGTGGAATGATCCGCGACTTCTTCGGTCTTCCAGCGGAAGTTGAACAATTCCGAGGCCAGTGGATCCAGCTCGGCGAAGCAAATCAAACCCAACTTGGGGACAACCCGATCGGCAGCAACAATAGCCTCGGAGTCGATACCGTCGTAGGTGAAGAGGTCTGGGATATCGAAGGACAGTTTCGGATCCGACTCGGTCCTCTCAACCACCCTCAGTTTCTCGAGTTTCTCCCTGATCCAACCCCAACACAGGTACACAAGTCGATCTACCTTCTCTCTCATCTCGTGCGATTCTACACTGGTCCTGAGTTCGAATTTGACGTCCAACTCGTGCTGCAAGCAGGTCAGATTCCTCCAACCAAGCTCCGTTCCGATTTCGGAGACTTTGGCGACTATGAAGAGGGAGTCGGGAGCCGACTCGGCTGGAACACTTGGCTGGAACACCCAAACCACGAGGATGTTGACGACGCTACATTCGAAGTCGATGCGGTCTCAGAACTACCTTCCAACATCGAGTCGTGGACCGAGTTTCCTTCGTAGCGGCGTCGGTTCAATGCTAGAATCAATCATCTTTGCCGATCCGAGAAGACCATTTGGTCCCAAAAGAAGTACTCAGTATGACCACAGAGAGCCCCTGGTTTTCATTGGTTTGATCGTCGGTGGATGCTATGATTTCCCATGCGGTCTGTCTGCAGGAGAATTCTCTCCGTTACATTTGATCGTGCCCTGAGCAAACAGAAAGAGACAGCCAACTCCAACCTCCCTCCCTCGGATGCGGGTAGGTGTGTTCGCTGAGTGCTTATGGACTCGATTCAGATCAGGAACTCTGCGGAATGTCTTCGAATGGATCGGTTTTCTGGCACGAGGGTATGTTTCTTCGTCCCCACCACTTTCTCGTGGAGGATAGAAATGCGTCGGAGCTCTTGTTCCGCGGGATTCGGAACAACTTAGCACACTACTGGGGGATTAGGTCCATCGACCTCGACCTCGACGCCCTAGAAAACTATCGGTTCGTCGTTCGGTCACTCCGGGCACGACTCCGAGAAGGTACTTCAATCAATGTACCCGAGGATGGCGTCCTTCCTGTCGTCGATCTCAAGGGGCCTCTTGCAATGTCTGGGAATCAAGGGGTAACAATCCACCTTGCTATCCCGGTCTTTTATCCTGGACGAGCCAACGTGCAGAACGGAGACGCCTCTGGAGATGCGATACGATACCGGGTCGAGACTCGGATGATGGAGGATGAGAATACGGGGGCCAAACCGCGACCGATCCGGGTCCGTCGTCTTAACCTAACACTTCTTCCCTCCACTCAGGATTTGTCCGGTTACGACCAGATTCCGATTGCGCGAGTCTTTCGCTCCGCTCGCACCGAGGCAACACCCCAACTTGACGAAGGGTTCATTCCTCCACTCCTTGCATGTGATTCGTGGTCGCCACTGTCGTTTGGAATCCTTCAGGGGCTCCACGACCGTATCGGAAAACGAATAGAGGTCCTTGCCACTCAGACCGTCTCCCGGCGCCTTGGCTTCGACAGTCGAACTCAAGGGTCTCTCCTCGTTCTGGAACAGCTCCGCGATCTCAACGAGCTTTACTCATACCTTGGCATTCTCGCATACACCCAGGGGATCCACCCCCTGTTAGCTTACCTAGAACTAGCACGTTTTGTTGGTCGTCTTTCTGTATTCGATACCGAAACTCGGCGCCCACCCAGCCTTCCTCGATACGATCATGATGATCTTGGCACTTGTTTCTACCAAGTGAAACACCGAATCGACGCTTTGCTAGATATGATTGTTGAACCAGACTACAAGGAACGCCACTTCGTGGGTGTTGGGCTCCGGATGCAGGTAGCCCTAGAACCAGCCTGGCTAGAGGCAACCTGGTCGATCTACATCGGAGTGCAGAGCGAATTAGAAGCCGAAGACTGTGTGCGCTTGCTAACTCGTCCGGGTGAGTTAGACATGAAGATTGGCAGTGGAGACCGCGTCGACATCATCTACCAGATGGGGCTCGCAGGGCTTAAGTTTGATCGGGCCCCTCAACCTCCCCGGGAGCTTCCTACCGGACAAGGCTTGACCTACTTCCAGGTAGCACGAGACGCCGAACAGGAGGAATGGTACCACGTACAACGTTCACTAACCCTCGCACTACGGCTCAACGAAAACGTCATTGCAGGCGATATTCAAAACAAGCGGACTCTGATGATCCGCTCGAACGAGGGTCAAGTCACAACTATGGAATTTACACTTTACGTCATCCGGTTAAGTCAGTGAGTTGGCGGAGAAACGACTTTGCGCGCTGACGTTTCTAGACGGGTCGACGCTGTCTTCGGGCGGGGCCTTGAAATCCACCGCAGACTGCAACTGGGTGAGGAGTTGGACCTGTCATTTGAACAAGGTACACTAGTTCGCCTCCTCGGGGGGCGTGACGTCGCTTCCTCACCACCCGAACTTACACCAAATGAACCTGATATCCGATACGCACTCACTTGCTGGGTTGACGAGTTGTTTATTGTCTATTCACCATGGACTCGGATGTGGAATGAACGGAAACTAGAGGTTTTACTTTATAACAGCAATGATCGAGCATGGCGGTTCTGGGAAGGAGCTCGGCGGGCAATGGATCGAACCGCTGACCTCGATACCCTTGAGGTCTATTACCTCGCCGTGATGCTTGGTTTCCAAGGTAACCTACTCGATCACCCCAAGCGACGTATTGAGTGGACATCAGCGGCGCGGAGTCACCTTGGTCAGGGTCAACAGCATTCATGGGCATCCCCCCCTGAGATTGTTCCTCCCACCCGAGTTCCCCCGCTCCATCAACGGAAACGGCTTCGGACAATGATTGTCCGAGCCGGGTTCGCGCTGCTGTTCACGATTCCGATCATTGTCTACAGCCTGTTGGCCCACTTCGGCTGAAGGAGTCGCGCGGCACTGGACCGATTTTAGATCAAACCTGTCACCCATCACTCTGTTGAGTCAAAAACTTTTATAAGAATAATCTATTTACATCAGAGCCTATTCGACATAGGGTTTTTAACTCCAATGATGGATTTCTGTCACGTAAATAGGCCAAATAAAGGTATTGGAAAACGAGGACAGACGTCTTATCAACCAAGAGTTAATCAGGAGCGGATCGATTGCTTAAGTTCTTGAAGAGGGTGGCGAAACTACCTGGCCGAATCGGAGGTGTCCTCACACGACCGCTTCGTCATCGGTCAAGTACCCGCATCATCTTCAGATTCATGGCAGTTGTAGGGCTGCTTGCAGTCCTCTTAGGGCTCTGGTGGATCAACCATGCGCTCGGACTCGAAGATGACCTTTGGTCTCCACCTGGGCCACTAGGAATTCTCAGGTCGATTTGGCTTCCTATGCTCTTCATCTTGGCCTCGATCCTCTTCTTGCTGGGTCGACAGCTCTGGGGGCTACTTGGCCCCGACCCAGAACCGCTCTCGTTTCCGGACATTGATCGGGCTTGGGATGAAGCGATCGCCGCAATTGAACAGGCGGGTATTGATCTCAGTGAATATCCTGTGTTCCTCCTCCTCGGCCGTCCTGAACTAGCTGAACCCACCATTTTTGGGGGAGGGAGACCAATGCGCGTCCGTCAAGCTCCTCGACGACCGGATGCGCCGCTTCGTGCGTATGCAGACGATGAGGCCATCTACATCACACTGCCAGGTGCCTCTCTCTTGACACGATGGTCTAACATCCTTGCAAGTCGGCACCCCGTGACCACTCAGCGGACAACGGAGGTATCAAGCGCGCAAGGGCCAACATCCTTCACATCGTCAACTCCAGAAAACGATGACGATTCGTCTGAGTTTTCGGACGATGATCTTCCACAACTTGGTCCAGTATCGGACGATGCAGAAACTCAAGCGTCACTATCCACCTCCATTCCAGGCCAGATCACTCCAGGACCGGAGGTCCTGGGTAATCTAGAGTCGGAACCGATCAACTACAGCTCGGAGAGCAGCGAGTATCATTCGATCCTGCTGGGAGACTCAGAGAGGTTTTCCAACACCGAAGCGTTTCGCAGCGGTGATGCGTTCTCTTCCTCGGATGAGTCAGAGGGTGAAGCTCCGAATCGTGAGACGCTGCTCGGAGACTCTGATGAAGTCGAACTCTACTTAGCCCGTCTTCGATACTCGGCCCGCCTCATCGGACGTTCTCGGCTCCCATACTGCCCGGTTAACGGAGTCGCATTTCTCTTGCCCTTGGCTGCGACAGACACTAACTCGGATGCGAAGGAAACAGCAACGCTCTGTCGACTTGAATTGAAGGCGATCCAGGAATCGCTCAGGCTGGATTTTCCAATTCTGGCGGTCATGTGCGACCTTGAGTTGCTCCCCGGGGGCCGTTACATGATCGAGCGAGTACCAGACGCCATACGCGATCGAGCCCTCGGACGGTCCTTTCCACTTGTCCCGGATCTGGACGAGAACGAGTATCTCAACATGCTCGAACGTGGCGTTGAATGGATCAGCAGTGTGCTCTTCCCAACGATTGTCTACAACCTTTTCGCCGATAAGGTACCTGACAAACTACACGACGTGGGGTCAGGACGGCGGCGTGAATCCGTTAACGCACAACTATTTCAGCTTTTGATCGACCTAAGGCGGCGCCAGCGACGGCTTACCCGCTTGCTGACCATGGGCATCGCGGCTGCCACTCACCGTCCCCCGATGCTCTCTGGGCTCTATTTAGCTGGTACGGGATTCGATCCGGATCGTGAACAAGCATTCGTACCGGGCCTCTTTCGGTTACTTATCGAGAACCAGAACTTCGTCTCCTGGGAGCCTGAAGTCCTCTCTGAAGAGGCCAACTACCAACGTTGGACTGCCATCGGTTATCTTACACTCATTGTATTCATTACGATCACACTATTGCTTATCATTCCTCTTGTGTTTTTCTAGGATCCACTTGAGACCTTTGCATTATGACAGGGGCGATTCACCAAAAAACCCGTTCCCTGATCCGTCGCACCTGGCGAGTGTGGACGAGCCTCCGCCGTCGAGCACGAGAGCATCCGACGCGCCGAATTCGTTGAGGGGGTTCGCGAATTCATCGAGCGTGAGACCAAGACTGTAGCCAGGTTGAGCCAGGTTGTTTGCCATCAAGGGGTTGCGATAGTAACGTAGCAAACAACAACGATCTTCCGTGTTGGCTGCTCTCGGAAACGAAGGTTATCGAAAATCCACAAGAGGTTGCGTCGACACGGCCAGAATCCCAGCCTTTCGGGTTCTCGAGAACCGCCCTCGAATGAATCTTCTCGAATCAGGCGGCCCGAGACGGGTTTTGAGAAACTCCGGGGCAACCGAGCCGAGGTCCGAGGTCAAGTTCGTTGTTTCTTGCTCTGTTGCTATCGCAACCCAGGTTACCGCCCAGATTGCTGCGTTTTTATGCTCTAAGCGATTTGACGGCTTCCTGAGGGGTCGCGAGTCGGGAACGTCTGTTCCGTCTTGATCTTGCGTTGAGGACGGTGGACTACGAAAAGGTCGGTCGGCAATTCTTTTTCGCACTTACGGACCAAGGAAGCCGAAGCATTTCCTGGTCAACTCTGGGCGAAGAAGACGTGCGTTTTTGTAGTCAGCCCGGTGAGAACGTAACTCCCACTGCTTTCAGCGATTACAGGCATGTAAAGCGTCTGTACACCGGTCCGTAGAGTATAATTCAGGAGAAATCTAGGCGGTACCCTTACCTCAGCTACGTGGAGGCCGCCGACCTGCTTGCTCTCTTCAAACTCAAAGCCAAACAGTATCTCCAATCAATCGGAGAATGAACAAAGAGACGAGAACCCTGGTATTCGCCTGGGCTCAGGGACGTTGCGAATATTGCCTCATCCACCAAGGATGTGTTGAGGTTCCCCACCACGTCGAGCCTATCATTGCCAAGAAGCACGGCAGGACCGATGACCTTGCCAACCTCTCTTGGTCTGCGAGCGATGCAATCTCTTCAAAGGCTCAGATCTGACTGGCCTAGACCCCGAGACTGGCCAGCTTGAACAGCTCTTTCACCCCCGAACGCTACGGTCGCCCGAGCATTTCGAACTGCGATCGTCGTTCATCATCGGGGGTATTCCCACAGAGGTACGAAAACTCTCACAGCGATTTCGGGATTCATCGAGCTGATAGGGAGTTACGACGATTCCTCACCCCCAACTCAGGGGGACACACGGCCTTCGAAATCTTGGGGCGGGCTTCGGCACGAAACCCAGACCGGTCAGCTCAGTGCCAGTTGGGCTCTCGCCATCGTGTCAGGGGTTTCCGCCCTCAGAGGCCGCGGTAAACGCGGGGTTCGCGAGCCTGCATCAAGCGAACCCCTCATCGTCAGCATTCCGATCCGACGGCAGTGTGCCTATGGGACCGGACTTCGCTGATGGGTCCTCTGAGAGTTCTCGTTCCTTTGTGGCAAACACCCCCTTGAGGGCCTCGATCAGTCAGAACGGCTCGGACAACCACTCGGAGCATCCGCCGTTTGTCCAGACCATGAGCAAGAACCGGGCTGTGACGGACTCGCCGTGCGATGCAACGCCCGCAGCCCAGCGGTCAAGCTGGAATCCGCCCGGGGCAGCGGGTAGACTGTCGCCGTCGCCGGGACGTCCGACGGGGGCGCCCGGGCCGACCGAACCCCCCTCGGACGCCCCGGGACCGCACCCATGAGCCTCGAGCGCTCGCTGCTCTTCGCCGCCCTGGCCATCCAGACGAGGCTGGTCGACCCCGAGGACCTGGGCCGGGTGCTGGCCCGATGGGCCGACGACCCGGGTTGCCCGGCGCTGGGAGACGAACTCGTCCGCCTCGGGATGCTCCGGCCGACCGATCGCGACCTGGTCGAGGTCATGGTCGATCGCCTCCTGGACGACCACGGCACCACCGCCCCCTCGGGGTCGGACCGGGGGCCGGTCCCGACGGCCGACCCGGAGGCGCTGGACCGGCTCGGGCCCAGCTCGATGTCGACCGTCGAGCATGTCCCCAGCGACGCCCCCAGCGCGACCGCCTCGTTCGAGGGCGCCCCTCAAGCGGCCGGCGACGCCCCCCGGCCCGACTTCGAGGCCGGCCGATTCCGGCCCGTCCGGTTCCACGCCCAGGGCGGGCTCGGCCAGATCTGGCTGGCGATCGACTCCGAGCTGGACCGTGAGGTCGCCCTGAAGCTGCTACGGCCCGAGCGGGCCGACCACGACGGCTGGCGGGAGCGGTTCCGGGTCGAGGCGCACATCACCGGCCAGCTCGAACACCCCGGAGTCGCCCCGGTCCACGGCTTCGGCCTCGGCGGCGACGGCCGCCCGTACTACGCCATGCGGTTCATCCGGGGGGCCAGCTTCCGGGGGGCGATCCAGAAGTTCCACCTCGCCGATGCCCGCCCCGGCCGCGACCACTCCGAGCGGGAGCTGGCTCTCCGGGGCCTGCTCCGACGCTTCCTCGCCGTCTGCGACGTCATCGACCACGCCCACAGCCGGGGGATCATCCACCGCGACCTGAAGCCCGACAACATCCTGCTCGGGCCGCACGGCGAGACCCTGGTCGTCGACTGGGGCCTCGCCCGGCACTGGGACGGCGGCGGCGACGGCGAACCCGGCCAGCCCACCTACGTCGGCACGCCGGCCTACATGAGCCCCGAGGCCGCCTCCGGCCGACCCGGCTCGATCGCCCCGAGCAGCGACGTCTACGGCCTCGGCGCCACGCTCTTCGCCCTGCTCACCGGCCGCAAGCCCGTCGACGCCGAGGACCTCGGCAGCACGCTCGACCGCGTCCGACGCGGCGACATCCCCGGGCCGCTCGTGGTCAACCCCCGCATCCCCCCCGCCCTGGCGGCGATCTGCCGCAAGGCGATGCACCTCGATTCGATCGGCCGCTATCCGACCCCCGCCGCCCTCTCGGCCGACCTCGAACGCTGGCTGGCCGACGAACCCGTCTCCGTCTTCCCCGACCCCCCGCTCGTCCGGATCCTCCGCTGGGCGAAGCGGCACCGGACGCTCGTCGCCTCGATCGCCGCCCTGGCCCTGACCACGATCGTGGCGCTGGCGATCATCGCCGGCGTCGTCTCCTACCAGCGGCAGATCGCCGAGCGGGCCGAGGACGAGGCGATCGCCCAGGCCGAGCGAGCCGACCGCGCCCGTCGGGAGGCCGAGGAGGTGCTCGCCGCCGGGATGACCCTGATCGACGAGCTGGTCTCGATCGCCGACCGCCGGCTCGACTCCTCCTCGTCGGTCGAGCAACGCCGGGAACTCCTGGAACCGGGCCGGACCTTCCTCCGCCAGGCCCTCGAACGCCTCTCCGAGGCCCGGGAGGCGAGGACCCAGGTCGCGTTGCTCGCCCGACGCTTGGCCAATCTCCACCGCCTGCTCGCCGAGTACGACGAGGCCGAGGGGCTCTATGCCGAGGCGGTCGCCGTGCTCCTGGCCCTCGTCGAGCAGTTCCCCGCCGACGACCGCCTGGCCGACCTGCTCGCCGAGACCCGCACCGACCGGGCCGAGGCCCGTCGCATGGCGGGCCGGGTCCGGGAGGCCGCCTCGCTGTTCCGGGAGATCCTCGACGACGCCTCCCGACGCGCCGCCGAGCAGCCCGACCGCGAGGACCTGGCCCGCACCGAGCTGCGGGCCCGCTACAGCCTCGGCATCGCCCTGCTCGAGATCGGCCAGCTCGAGGAGGCCGGGTCGCTCGCCCAGGAGGCCGTCGACCGGTACGAGCCGCTGGCCCGCGCCGCCCTGCCGGCCATCGACCCCGACGCGATCGGCCGGGGGGACGGCCCGGCGGTCAACGCGCTGATCGACCAGCTCGTCCTGATCGACATGCTCCGCACCCGGGCGGAGATCGCCGCGCTCGATGGCCTCCCCGACGCGGCCGAGGAGCAGCTCGACCGCGCCGACGCCGTCGCCGCCGGGGCCCGGGACCGCCTCGGCACCCTCCCCATCGCCAACCTCGACCTGTTCGACACCGACATCGACCGCGACCGCGCCCGCCTCCTGCTCCCCCGGGACGACCGCCGGGACGAGGCCCGTTCGCTCGCCGACGGCGCCGTCTCGGAGATGGACCGCCTGCTCGACGGTCGGGAGGAGCAGCCGACCTACCGGGAGGCCCTGGCCGACGCCCTCTCCCTCCGCTCCCGGCTCGCCGTCCTCGACGACCGGCCCGCCGACGCCGAGGACGACGCCGGCCGGGCCCGAACCCTGCTGGACGCCCTCGTCGCCGAGTCTCCCCAGGTGCCCTCGTATCGCAGCCTGCTCGGCGAGGTCCTGGAGACGC
>CAZEAN010000134.1:0-15643 GCA_964510225.1 uncultured Isosphaeraceae bacterium | reverse complement strand
GACAAGTGGTTGCCTCAGGCGTGCCGGCCGAGATCGAGGAGATCGCCCGGATCGAGGAGGGCGAGCGATCAGTGGCGGATCGTGATCGGATCAAGCGTTACTATTTGTCGGTTGCTCCAGAGCTGGCCGAGCAGAACGCCGACATCGCCCGGCTACGCGAGTCGATGCCCGAGTTCCCGACGACGATGGTCATGCAAGAGCGACGCCCCGATCACGCCCGAACGACCCGGATCCACAAGCGGGGCGAGTTCCTCTCAGTCGGTGAGCCGGTTGAGTCCGGTGTGCCCTCGGTCCTGCATCCGATGCCGGAAATGGGGCCGCTCGACCGCCTTGCATTGGCCCGTTGGATCGCCAGCGAGGAAAACCCTCTCGTCGCCCGGGTCACGCTCAATCGCCTCTGGGCGGCCTACTTCGGTCGTGGGATCGTGCCGACACTCGACGACTTCGGCACCCGAGGTGAGGCGCCATCGCACCCCGAATTGCTCGATTGGCTGGCCGTTACGTTCATGGAGCGGGGTTGGAGCCAGAAGGCGATGCATCGGCTAATCGTCACCAGCGCCACATATCGGCAAATCTCCGATGCATCGCCGACGCTGCTCGAACGCGATCCGGAGAACGTCCTGCTCACTCGAGGCCCTCGGAAGCGACTGGAGGCCGAGCTGTTGCGTGACCTCGCCCTCTCGTCGAGCGGCCTGCTGACCGAGACGGTCGGAGGTCCGAGCGTCTATCCGCCCCAGCCCGAGGGAGTGACAGCGCTCGCTTACGGCGGTCCGACCTGGCCAACGAGCATTGGTCCCGACCGCTATCGACGTGGGCTCTACACCTTCGTCAAACGCACCGCGCCCTACGCGGCATTTATAACATTCGACGCCCCGACGTCCGAAGTCACCTGTACCCGTCGAGGGCGATCGAACACCCCCTTGCAGGCTCTCACGCTCCTGAATGATCCTGTCTTCGTCGAGACAGCGCAGGCGATGGCGCGGCGACTGGTCCTCGAAGTGCCCGGAGACGACGATGAGGCCAGGGCTGTTCGAGCCATCCGCCTTTGCCTGGCGAGGCGACCGGACGCGTCCGAGATCGCCGGGATCCTCGACTTCCTGGAGATCCAGCGCGGCCGGCTGGCACGCGGTGAACTCGACCCGGAAGCGATCGCTGGGATCGAGGAAGGTGAGAACATCGAGGCCGACCCGATCGATCTGGCCGCGTGGACGGCCGTGGCTCGCGCCCTGCTCAATCTGGACGAGACGATTACCTCGGAGTGACCAATGACGAACCCGAACCGAGATCTCCGATCATTCGTCACCCAAAGTTCCCACCGGGCGATCACCCGACGGCACCTCTTCCGAGACTGTGGCGTCGGTGTAGGCAAAATGGCGCTCGCCTCGTTGTTGCTCGGCGATCGGCCCGCTCGAAGTGCGTTGGACGGAGGACTCGCCAACCTGGCGAACCCACTCACGCCGAAGCCAACGCACTTTGCCCCAAGGGCGAAGCAAGTCATCTACCTGTTCATGGCTGGGGCACCGAGCCAGCTCGACCTCTTCGACCCCAAACCGATGCTGGCTCGCTACGACGGCCAGCCGGTGCCTGCCGAGGTGGTCAAGGACCAGCGATACGCCTTCATCCGTCGAGACGCTAGCCTACTGGCCCCGCGCTTTCGGTTCGCCCGACACGGTCAGGCTGGTGCCCAGATATCGGAGGTGTTGCCACACCTGGCGGCGGTGGCCGACGACATCGCCATCGTCCGATCGATGCACACGGATCAGTTCAACCACGCCCCCGCTCAGATCTTTCTCAACACTGGCTCGCCGTTGCCTGGACGGCCAAGCATGGGTTCGTGGGTCTCGTACGGGATTGGGAGCGAGGCGGAGGACCTGCCCGGCTTTGTCGTGCTCTCTTCCGGCGGCGGGATCAGTGGCGGAGCGGCGAACTGGTCGAGCGGATTCCTCCCAACGGCCTTCGAGGGGGTTGTCTTCCGATCCAAGGGTGACCCAATCCTGAACGTCTCGAACCCGCCGGGCTTTGACGATCGGCTCCAGCGCGACTCGCTCGACCTCGTCCGATCCTTCAACGAGAGGCAACTCGGCCGAGTCGGCGACCCTGAGATCGCCTCGCGGATTGCGTCTTACGAGATGGCCTATCAGATGCAGTCGAGTGCCCCGGAGTTGATCGATCTGGCGGGCGAGTCCCGAGAGACGCTTGATCTCTACGGCGCCGAGCCCGGCAATGCGTCGTTCGCGAACAATTGCCTGCTCGCGCGGCGGATGGTCGAGCGTGGGGTTCGATTCGTCCAGCTCTACCACGAAGGCTGGGACCACCACTCGAACGTTGAGGGCGGCCTGAAGGACCAGTGTGGCCAGACCGATCGGGCTGCTGCCGCACTGGTGATGGACCTGAAGCGCCGAGGGCTACTCGACGAGACTCTCGTGCTTTGGGGAGGGGAGTTTGGCCGTACTCCGATGGTCGAATCGAACGCGACACTCGGCCGGAAACTGGGGCGCGACCACCACCCACAAGCGTTCACTATGTGGATGGCCGGCGGCGGAATCAAGCCAGGCCAGACAATCGGCGAGACCGACGAACTCGGCTTCCACGTCATCGACCGTCCGATCCACGTCCACGACCTCCAGGCCACGGCCCTGCACCTGCTCGGCCTCGACCACGAACGGCTCACCTTCCGCACTCAGGGGCGGGACTTCCGACTCACCGACGTCCACGGTCAGATCGTCCAGGAGTTGATCGCATGATCGTCCGCTTCACTCTCGGGATCCTCGTTGCGGCAGCGATTACCCCGATTTCCTTCGGCGACGACAACAAGGATCCGGTCGACTTCAATCGGGAGATCCGGCCGATCCTCTCGAACAAGTGTGCCGTCTGCCACGGCCCCGATGAGGCCGAGCGGCAAGCTGACCTCCGGCTCGATCGGGCCGCGGACGCTTTTGCCGACCGTGGCGGCTACGCGGCGATCGTCCCTGGGGATCCGGATGCGAGTGAGCTGATCTACAGGGTCGAGTCCGAGGATGCATTGGATGTCATGCCGCCGAAGGGTTCGGGCGAACCTGTCACCGAGGAGGAGGCCGCTCTCCTCCGCCGCTGGGTCGAGCAGGGGGCGGAGTACGCCGAGCACTGGTCGTACGTTGTCCCCGAACGCCCCGAACTGCCCGAGGTCAGCCATGCTGACTGGCCGTCGAACGGCATCGACCGGTTCATCCTGGCGCGGCTAGAGGGAGAAGGGCTCTCACCTTCACCCGAGGCCGACCGGGCGGCCCTGATCCGCCGTGTCTCGCTCGACCTGACCGGTCTGCCTCCAACGCCCAAGGAGGTCGATGCCTTCCTCGCTGACGCGTCGACCGATGCCTACGAGACCCTGGTCGACCGCCTACTCGCCTCGTTGTCCTTTGGCGAGCACCAGGCCCGACTCTGGCTCGATCTCGCCCGCTACGCTGACTCGGCCGGTTACGCCGACGATCCGGGCCGGACAATCTGGGCCTACCGCGATTGGGTTATCGAGGCCTTCAACAGGAATCTCTCCTTCGATCAATTCACGATCGAGCAGTTGGCTGGCGACTTGCTCCCCGAGCCGACTGATGATCAACTCGTTGCCACGGCCTTCCACCGCAACACGATGACCAACAGCGAGGGAGGCACCGACGATGAGGAGTTCCGCAACGCCGCAATCGTCGACAGGGTGAATACGACGATGACCGTCTGGATGGGCACCTCGATCGCCTGTGCCCAGTGCCATACGCACAAGTATGACCCGATCTCACAGACTGACTACTTCCGCCTCTTCGCCATCTTGAACTCGTCGGCCGACGCCGACCGCCGCGACGAGGCCCCCACACTCCCGCTCTTTACCGACGAACAGAAGGCCCACAGAGACAAGTGGAAACGCGAGGCGGCCTCACTTCGGACAACCCTCGAGACACCGACCCCCGACTTGCTCGAAGCCCAGGCTGCTTGGGAATCTGACCTAACTCCTGAACAACGTAGTAAGTTACCCGAGGCGATCCGGACGATTCTGGACACCGAACTGGGAGACCGCACCGATGACCAGGCCCAACAACTGACGAAGACCTTCCTAAGTACGACTCCGCTCCTGAAGGACGAACGTGATCGATTGGCAGAGCTGGAAGGGCAGCTCAAGCCGTACACAACCGTCCCGATCATGCGGGAACTGCCCGAGGACAAGCGTCGCGTGACTCATGTCCAGCGCCGCGGCAATTTCCAGGATCTGGGCGCCGAGGTCTCTCCAGGTGTCCCCACTTCATTCCACCCGATAGCCGAAGGGTCTGAACCGGACCGCCTGTCACTCGCAAAATGGCTGGTCGACGATAACAACCCGCTGACACCCAGAGTGATCGCCAACCGGTGCTGGGAGCAGATCTTTGGCCGAGGGCTGGTGCTCACCAGCGAGGAGTTTGGCTCCCAGGGAGAGCCGCCAACGCATCCGGAGCTGCTCGACTGGCTGGCGACCGAGTTCGTTCGCAGCGGCTGGGACTTGAAGGCGTTCTACAAGCTGCTCGTTACATCGAGGACCTATCGGCAATCGTCTCGGGTTACGACCGAACTGCTGAAACGGGACCCGGATAACGATCTGCTCACCCGAGGGCCACGGTTCCGCCTCTCCGCAGAGATGATCCGGGACCAGGCGCTATTCGTCTCCGGCCTGCTCGGCCCGAAGATGTACGGGCCTCCAGTCAATCCGCCCCGGCCAGAGACGGGCCTGAGGGCCGCCTTCGGTAGTGCCATCGACAAGTCGACAAGCAAGGGGCAAGACCGCTACCGACGCGCCATCTACACTGAGTGGCGGCGGACGAACCCGTATCCGTCGATGACCACATTCGACGCACCAAATCGAGAAGTCTGCATCGTCCGTCGTGACCGGACGAACACGCCGCTGCAGGCACTGGTCACCTTGAACGACCCCGTCTATATCGAGGCGGCGCAGGCGCTGGCACGTCGGATGGTCTCCGAGGGAGGGGAGTTAGCCGAGGATCGCGCTCGACGCGGCTTCCGACTCTGCTTAGGACGCGAGCCGTCGGCACGAGAGCTAAAAGGACTCGTTGCCCTCTTCACTGATGCACTCGCCGAGTACACCCAGGAACCCGACGCCGCGGCCCTGATGGCGACCGAGCCGCTGGGTCCGCTGCCTGAGGGGATGGACGCGGCCGAACTCGCGAGCTGGACGGTCGTCGGCAACGTGCTGCTCAACCTGGATGAGATCTTCCTGAAGCGTTGACCCACAGATCGATCGCTCGAGGCCCTGCCCGAATCCAAGGGAGACGATGATGGACCCCCGCACCGAATACCTGCAGCAGGTCACGCGCCGGCATTTTCTCCGGGAGATGCCGGCGGGACTCGGGGCAGTCGCCCTGGCTTCGTTACTCGACGACGGTGGTCGTGCCCGTGCGGCCGATCGGCCGACCCTTGACCCGATGGTTGCCCGGAAACCCCACTTCGCGCCAAAGGCGAAGAATGTCATCTATCTGCACATGTCCGGCGCGCCGCCACACTTGGATCTGTTTGACTACAAGCCCGAGTTAGTCAAGCACAGTGGTGAGGAGTGTCCGGCTGAGTTCCTCGAAGGGCGTCGCTTCGCTTTCACGTCCGGGACGCCCAAACTCCTGGGTACTCCGCGGACCTACGCCCCGCGCGGAGATGCCGGGATCTGGATGTCCGACGCCGTACCAAGGTTGCACGAGGTGGCCGACGAGATCTGCCTTGTCAAATCGATGTACACCGACCAATTCAACCACGCCCCGGCCGAGCTCCTCTTGTTCACCGGCTCACCGAGGCAGGGGAGGCCGTCGTTTGGGTCCTGGGTAACTTATGGCCTCGGCTCGGAGAGCGAAGACCTTCCGGGCTTCGTTGTCTTGATCTCCAGCGGAGTGCAGCCGAGCGCGGGACAGGGGGCCTGGGGCAGCGGTTTCCTGCCCTCGGTCTTCCAGGGTGTGCAGTGCCGTTCGAAGGGAGACCCTGTGCTCTACGTCTCAGACCCTCCCGGGATGGGCCGTAACCTGCGACGTCGCAGCCTCGACGCACTCACGGAGCTAAATGCCTTTCAGGCAGAAGAGCTGGGCCACCCAGAGACAACCACCCGGATCGCACAGTACGAACTAGCCTATCGGATGCAGATGTCGGTCCCGGAGGTCATGGACATCTCTCGGGAGGCTCCTGAGACGATCGACGCCTACGGCGCTCGGCCGGGCGAGGCGAGCTTCGCGAACAACTGCCTGCTGGCGAGGCGACTCGTCGAGCAAGGCGTCCGCTACGTCCAGCTCTTCGACTGGGGCTGGGACTTCCACGGCACGAATCCGAAAGAGGATCTTCGGGACGGTCTCACGAACAAGTGTGCGACCATGGACCAGCCGGTTGCCGCACTGATCCTCGACCTGAAGGTGCGCGGTCTGCTGGAGGAGACGCTCATTGTCTGGGGAGGCGAGTTCGGTCGCACTCCATTCCGCGAAGGCCGTACCGCTCGGAGCAAAATCCTCGGCCGCGACCACTATCCAGACTGTTTTGCCGTCTTCCTTGCCGGCGGCGGCGTTCGAGCTGGGTATACCCATGGCGATACCGACGAACTCGGCTTCTCCATCGTCGAAGATCCCGTCCATGTCCACGACCTGCAGGCCACAATTCTCCATCTGCTCGGCTTCGATCACGAGCGGCTCACCTTCCGATTCCAAGGCCGCGATTTCCGACTGACTGACGTCCACGGAGATGTTGTGTCGGAGCTGCTGGCCTAAGTCGGGTGACGATGGTCGAGGTGAATGCCGGTATGATTCGCCATAGTCATCGATCGTTTGTTTGAAATTGGTTCTGTCGCACTCTTGGCGAGTGCACCTGTCTCTGCCCCCGACTCGGCAGGGTGACCCAAAAAACGGTGCTACCGAGAGTGCAACACGCGGGCGCGAAGGAGCCTGAAACCGGCGCGACCGTACATCTAAGGCTTGAGCGGCTTGAGCCGGTTCACCAGACCTTCGACTTACCCCTTGCTCCACTCTAGGTGGACCGAAAAAGGCACCGCCTGCTCTGGCCTGTCGGGGAAATCACTTCGATCTCACAGCACAATGCGGTCGATTGAATCCATCGGAATGTTCAAATCGACCGCCGTCTCCATCCGAGCAACGAAATCAACCTGGCGTCCGTCGGTAGAGTTCTCCGTTGAACCGGAAGCCCGAGACACGCCCGTTTGTCCTTTCGATGGTGAAATCCCGAATACTGTCCCGCTGGTATGGATTATCGTCTTCCGTCAAGAGTTTGCCATTGTTGAGGTCAGGGCGAAGCGTCCAACTGACACCGGCCTCGTTGCTCCAAATCAGTTTGCGATTGGAACCCATCGTGATCCGTCCGCGATGCCAGTTATTCTGCACCGGGTCTCTCTGGTAAGTACCGAGAAGCTCAATGACGTTCTGAGGCATCGACTCGAAGGTCCGACCGGTGTCCCTTGTGATTTTCTCCGAAAAGTAGGCGGTTCCCGTCGCAAAGTCCAAGACGGCGATACGCTGGTTTCTGTTGGCGCTGAGTCTGGCGAACCCACCACGGGCGGGTAGCTCAGCGATGAGACCACTGTTGACTTCGCGATTGTCGAGATCGTAGATGGCAAGTTCAGTGTTTGTGTTATTGGTGAACGTCAGAGAAAAACCGTCGACGATAACTTGGTCGTTGTTGCGGACGACGGGATACCATTCCAAGTAGCGATTTGCTCCCAGGAGATCGGTCACCTGGATCCGGACGCCTCGGGGTAGCGTTGCTGTTCGTGACCCATTCGAGAAGAGGAACCCTGCTGGCTGGCCATCTGGTGCGAAGGGCATCGGCTCCCCTGTATCGTGTCGTGTCACCATAACATCGAACTCTCGACGGTTCGTGACGGTGACGGTGACGGTCCCTTGGAGTCTCTGCAAATAGGAACCGGTGGCCTCAATTCGACCGTGGTTCGGATCAGTAAACGTGATCGAGATTATAGAAGCTCGTGCATGTGTGTATCGATTGGGATTCTCGGGGCTCCGGATGTAGTCGACCGGTTGACGGCGACCGGGGATCATCTGGAATCCCCGATCTGTCGGCCTGAGTTCGACGATCGAGACGTTTGGACCTGTGGGGTCGAAATCGGGGGAGGATCCCTTCTGTAAGGCCCAGTGGCCGGCGAGGTCGTACGAAGTCGACTGACCTCCCGGCGCGGGAATCGCCGAGTGATCAATGGCCGGGGGAGCCGGAGCCAGGGCAGGTACGATCAGACCACGTCCGAGCATCAACGCGGTGTCCCTCAACTTTGGACCGTCGGAATGGCGTTCGACTGCATTTGACTCATGGATTGGGGTTTGTGCTCTCAGGGATGGAACAATCAACCCACTTAATACACAACAAATCAGGATCCCAAGAATTCGGGGCATCGGAGGAAGCTCCAAGAGGAAGAAGAAGTCTGTTCGTGTATGCAATGTCATTTTAGACCGTAGCACTCGAAACGTACGACTTTCATGAGAAAATGCTCCTGGTCGGAACGTAACTCTCATCAGAATAAGCTGCCTCAGTCAAGACGGCCCCGGCGGAGCATATTGATAGCAGCTACCCAGAGATCGTGGCCCGTCGATCGACTTACTGCCGCCGTGCCAGAACAGACAGAGACTCAACGGATGGTTCGAAGCGCCCAGGATCAAGACGTCGACCTCTCTGAACTACGACCAAACGTTCCTTGATGCCAGTACGGACGCAAGTAGCGAAGGAGGATTAGAGTTGCTGAGCAACCTCTGGGCGACCGCAGATGCGGCGTGGGCCTTTCGGTGACACATGTTTGTAAATACGTGTTCAATGATAGCGCAAATTGATTTGGCGCACGCCCGGGTTGGAGACGGCAAGCGGAGACAGCGAAGCGGAATGTCCGTTCGTAGTCTCCAAGTTCACGATGAGCCGAGAGGGAGAGTCCGCGAGCGGTGGAATGGAGTACCTCAGGTTGTTCAGGGATCGATTCGACCAGTTTGATTGCTTCGAATTCGGCCATACGATCGAGAGTCGTGTCAACCTTGAGCGACACGATCACATCGTCACGAATAAAGGTATAACCAGAACTCGATTGTCGAGGAGCAGATGTTCGATGCCTCGAAATTGCTCAAGGGACAACTCAAGGCGTTACCTGTGGGCACCTTAACCGCTGGAGCCAATTCCGCTCCCTGACTCCAGTGTTGAGAATCCCGAGTTCGAATCTCCACAGGGCCCAGCTCACCCTGACCGAGTACCGACTAAGAATCAAGGCCGAGAGCGGTATCAACGGCTTCGAGGTTCTTCAGGTCGGGCAAGTAAAGAGAAGCCCCCGTCCACTCACCCTGATCCAGGGTGTGGCCGACCGCGATGGTCCGGAGGCCAGCCGCGCGCGCTGCCAAGAGTCCATCGGGCCCCGCTTCCATTCCGACGGTTTCGGATGGACGGAGTCCAAGTTCCTTCAGTGCTTTTTGGTGAAGCTGAGTTGGTCGATCACCGGACGTGACGATTTGAAGATCCGCATGGATCCCGGTCTGTCGGAGCGCTGCATCCACCTCGATTAGGTCAGATCGTGCGTGAAAAGCTAGGGTGAGTCGGGCTCGGAGATGATGGAGGAGGGGGACCACACCTGGATAAAACCGGGGCTCGTTCGCAAGCATCGCTGCGGCAAGTTCCCGTTTCCGCGACACCCAGCCAGCGAGATCAGATTCTTGGATGGCACGCTCGGTGAAGACACTGTGGAGAAAATCCTGATCGCCTTCAATTACGGCTCGTACACAACGATCGGTCGGAAGGCTTAGCCCCATCATTCCGAGGGTCTGTTCCCAGGCCGCGATGTGAACGTTTTCGATGTTGGAGATCACGCCCTCAAACGCGAAGAGAACGGCGCGAGGTCTGGTCATCTAATAGGTTCCGGATGATGACGTCTTCGAGTGTGAGAAGCTGTGTTTCACGGTCGCCAGGGTTCAGGACCATCTTCCACTGGCTGGAGGAACTGAGCATCGACACTCTGGTACCACTGGTGGAGCTGATTCCTGAGCGTGGCAACCTCTTTTGGACGTTCCGAGGCGAGGTCATTCTGTTCGCCAGGATCGATCGAGAGATCGAAGAGATGGACACGACCATCTTCGAATCGTTCGATCAGCTTAAGGTTTCCGGATCGGATCGCACCTCCGGGAAACCCACCTTGGTTTGAGTAATGGGGATAATGCCAGTACAGTGCATCACGATCAATTGTGGCGTCGGGCTCTTGGAGAAGGGGGACCAAGCTCACTCCATCGAGGTGCTGTTCAGGACGGCGGGGCAACTCCGTGAGTTCTAGCAACGTGGGATAAAAATCGGTGCTCGTCACCGGTGCATCAGATGTTGGCCCCTGATCGGTGAGGCCAGGTACTGCGATCATGTACGGCTCGCGGATTCCTCCTTCATAAAGCCATCCTTTTCCACCACGAAATGGTAGATTCGAGGTTGGGGAACCTTCTGAGGTAGAGAGTCCTCCGTTGTCGGACATGAAGCAGATGATGGTATTGTGCGATAGACCAAGTTCTTCGAGGGTGTCCAGTACACGTCCAACCGCAGCGTCCATTCGTTCTACCATCGCGGCATAGACTGGAAGATCCTGAATCACTCGGACACGACGCGGGCGGTCCGTTGGCCAGACTTGCTCCTCTGGGGCGAATCGATCGTCCTCGGTAACACCCAATCGCTCTGATTTTTTCTGATAGACTTCCACGCGATCGGCCGGGGCTTGAAGGGGTGTATGGACGCTGTGGAACGAAAGCTCCAGGAAGAATGGTTGCTCCTTAAACTCTTGGATTAGGCGGACGGCTTCTTGGGCGAGTCGATCGGTGAGGTATTCACCTTCAGGGCCGCTTTTCATCCGAGGATTGTTGTAGGGGGAAAAATAGCCACCTGGTGGAGAGCCGCGATCGTGCCCGCCGATATTGATTTCGAATCCTTGAGCCTCGGGCCAATACTCCTGAGTTGGGCCAAGATGCCACTTCCCTAGAAACGCGGTGCGGTAGCCCGCTTCTTGGAATGCTTCCGCGATTGTCAACTCCTCGAGTGGCATCACATCATTGAGTGGTGCAGGTCGAAACCGCCCATTACGACGTCCCGAGAACCAATTCGTGGCACCGACCCGAGTCGGGTACTTGCCGGTCAGGATACTGTACCGGGTCGGACTACAGACTGGGTTCGCTGCATAACCGTTGGTGAACCGGAGCGATCGAGCCGCGAGTCGTTCAATGTTTGGGGTCTTGTAGAATGTCTGAGGGTTGTACGGTGAGACATCCATGACCCCGAGATCATCAACAAGAATGAAGACAACATTGTGACGCTCCTCCGCCAGCGTGCTCTGACCCAGGCAACATGATACTGCAAGAAAGAAGGCGGTGATCCTCAGCGTGGTCCGTCTCATCCTGTTTGCCTCGTCTTAATCGGTTGAGGGTCGTTCAAAAGGAGGAAGCTTGAACGTGGTCATTCTGCAATACGAGTTACGAGGAGAACCCAGTCGCGCTCAGGGTCGTTCGGAGGAAGAAGTGAAGGAGTCACTCCTTCTTCGCCGACCGTAACAGTGGGCAGCTTGTCAGCCGAGTCACTTTCCCCGCTAACTTGGAGTTCCCCTCCGGTCCGAGGATTGAACCATTGAACTGTATACGTCCCGGTAGGGAGTCCGAGGACAACCTCTTCAGCTCTCGGGACGTAAGCGACATAGAGACGACCAGGATCTGCAAAACCGTAGGAACCTTCAGGACTCTGGACAATTTCATCAGCATGGTTCATTGCCCCGAACGGAATCTGTTCTTGGAAGAACTCGATCGCGATCCGAGTTTGCTTCCAGATCTGCTCTCTGCTTCGAAAATCTTCCAGGTTGAGATCGTTGTGAGGGAACTGATAACCGAAGTACCACTCCACACCAGACCCACCTGCCATTAAGTTGCCCCAGAGGGCGTGGCGACGGGGTTCGTCATGTTCTGGGTCAACTGCATCGGGCTTGACACCTGTACTGGCGGGCCCAATTTCATCGAGGCAAACGAACCAAGGGTGTCCAGCGTCCGACGATGCGTCGATCCACTTGATTGTTTCGGCGTGGGTCTTCGTCATGTCACCCATCTGGAGTGAAGGACCTGCGATTGTGGGGTGTCCGAGTAGTGGCGTGTAAATCTTGTCGTACTGGTTTGGAAAGGTGTGGACAACAATTGGATGGTCGTAAGGGTCGAGTTCTTGGATGTAATCGGCAAACGCTTTCCGTTGTGCGTCTGTGTTTGCCAGCCCGTATGGATTTGGATTGTCTTGGGGGCCGTCGTTGCCACCGTTCTCCTCACCGAGGTTCCAGACAAGCATTCGGTGGTGCCCGAACCTTGCGATCAGTTCGCGGTAGTACAGTTTCCGGGCGTCAGCGAATTCGGTCTCCCCTTGCTCGTATTCGAAGAGATTTTCATTTTCAGTTTCGGTGAGGAGGACATGGAGCAGGAGTCCTTTTGACTCCATGTGATCGAAGACGATCCCCCACTGCTCAAGTTTGGAGACGTCAAACCGGAACCGCTCGTCAAGATCGGTGTAGGGCCAGACGTCCCGACCGTCCCCTCGGATGTTCATCGTGATGAAGTAAATCGAGTTGACACCCTGGGAGGCGAGGTAATTGATCGCCCCGATCATCCCTTTCCCTTTTTCTGATCCCCAGGTAGGGTCGCCCTCCTCCCAATCTCTGAGGTGTGGTTCGTAGGAATGGAGATTGGCGAAATCTGCCTCACCTTCGCGCTGAACACCTCCACGGCGTCGGCCGGCTACGGTGTTGTCAAAGTCGTTGTATGCGAGAAAGTTCTCAGGACTATCGGCACCACTCTTAAGCCATCGTTCCCCGGAACCGGAGAATTGGAGATACCGTTCCCCAACCGCCTCAAGGATTCCGGGCGCATCAGGAGCAAGCCCGACTGTGACAACGAGTCGCTGGCCGTTCGTGTCACCGTCGACGGGTTCACCCGCATCCGGGTCATTACTGAGGGCAATTCGATCCCCAGTCCGGAGTGAAACAACGACTCCCCAAGCGCCCGGTTTGTGAGGAATGAAGTACGCCCGCCAGATTGACCCTGCACTCGCTCCACTGTCCGCTGCGTCACCATCGGCAGCAAAATAGCCCGGAACGTCGATCTGTTCCAGGGTTTCGAGATGAGTGAAAGTCGCTGTCATCCGGTAGTCAAGAAAGGGGTTGATCTCTCCATCTTCTGCAGCCTCGGGGCCGACGACTTCCACTTCGATGGGACTCCAGAGTGACTCCCCTGCAGTCACCTTGGTCTGGGCTTCGGTGGTCCCAGCGAAAAGGATGGGGAGTAAGGACCCGAAGAGGCCAAGCAGGAGACGGTTGCAGTGAAACATCGCAAGTGACTCCGAATTTGTAGGAGAAGAGGCTTGGATTGGGGGTCTTCGGCAACTCAGAGCTTAGTTCATGGCGCTTGCTATCCGACGCTGTTCGGATTGATGCCATTGCCTCTCGATGGTTCGGTTACGGCACCGGCGGGGTTCTGTCCCTGCTTCGGCCGAAATCCATAAATAAGCTGCAGAACAGACCGCGTCAAACCACCCTCAAGCCTCGTTGCGGCAAATTGGAGTCCGAGTGCCCGCGCGAGGCCACCATAAGTCGGGTAAGGGTGCACGGTGTTGACAATGTGGTTCAAGGTCAAACCATGTTCCATTGCAAAGACGATTTCTTGAAGAACCTGTGCCGCGTTGGTCCCCAAGATCGTTGCTCCCAGGATCTTCCCTGATGGTGTTGCGGCGACTTTGGCAAAACCTTGAGGATGTCCTTCGATCCGAGCACGATCGACGTCGCTGTAGTCGGCTTGAAAAACCCGGACTGATTGATTCGGTCCAAAGCCATGAGTCTGGCCGACTGTCGCGAGTTCAGGGTCGGTGTAAGTCGCCCAAGGCATCGCTCGGTAGTCGATCTTTTTGGGGATTTTGAGCAGCGCATTTTGAAAGACAACGGTTGCTTCGCGTTCAGCGGCGTGAGTCCATTGGTGGTGCCCGATGACATCACCGAGGGCATAGATCCGCGGTGAGGTGGTCCGTAGATAGGCATTCACAACAACACCTTTTTGAGGATCGACCTCCACACCTACCCCTTCAAGATTAAGGCCCTCGGTCGTTGGCTTCCGACCTGTTGCGACTAGAATCTCTGCAGCAGCAATCTCGGTTAACTCACCTGTCGTGCTGTTTTGGAATCGGACAATCTTGCTACCATCACGTTGCGTTACCTCTTGCACATGGGCGTTTGTCTGAATCTCGATCCCTTCTTGCTCCAGAAAGGCCTGGAGCCGGTCACTGGCTTCGGGGTCTTCGGCAGGTAAGATCCGAGGCGCCGCTTGGAGTAAGGTGACCTTCGAGCCAAATCGGCTCATCGCTTGCGCAAGCTCCACTCCGACTGCACCGGCACCGATGACGATCAGCGAATCAGGCAACGTCGTCAGTGACCAAAAGGTCTCGTTAGTAAGGTAACCAGCTTCCTCGAGTCCCGTGATCGGTGGGATCGCAGGCTTGGAGCCGGTCGCGACCACGAATGCTTTACTCGTGATCCGCTTGCTTTCGTCGACGATGATCGTGTCAGGCGACTCGAACCGAGGACGCCCGAAGATGACGTCCATCCCCCGAGCCCGGAAATGCTCGGGGCCGTCGCTTTCGGCGAATGAGTCGATGACAGAACGGACGCGACCCATGACAGCGGCAAAGTCTACTGTTGGTGGAGCAGTTCGGATCCCGTAGTCTTCGGCCGAGCGAATCCGGTGGGCCAATTCGGCCGCGTAGAGCAGTGTCTTGCTAGGGACGCAGGCGGAGAAGGTGCACTCACCTCCGAGCCTGTTCACTTCGATGAGCGCAACCTTGGCTCCGACCGCCGCCGCAATCGCTGAAACGTTGAGTCCCCCCGAACCGCCACCCAAGACCACTAGGTCGTACATCGCGCTTGTATCCACTCTCGTTGTCCGACTTACGGCCAATTCTGCTCGCGACGTTCAACGACTTGAATGGTTCGTTGGAATTCAAGTCGACGAACTGGCCCCCTCGAGATTTCGAGACGCTGGAACGCCGTCGATCGTTCAGATCTTAGGCGGGCGAATGATAGCCGTGATCGTCGACCACCGCAAGGAGCTGACGGTTCTACGGATCCACGATCAACGGAGGTCTGCAGCCCCGACGATTCAAGGTCCGGTTGGGATTGAGGATTCTCAAGGACTTCCGACGGCAAGGTCGCCCTCTGGCGTTCCGGTCTTGTCAACGGAGGCGATTCGCGCCAAGCTGAGTCCCTGGATCAACCAGTTGCATCGCGTGCTGGGTTTGAAGTTGAGCAACGTGAACGAGGGCGATGGTGAAGGAGGAACCCGAGGCCGACCCTTCCCTGATCGATTTACTCTGTCTGACGATGGTCCCCGGAGTCGGCCCGCTGACTTCGAAGGCTCTACTGGAGTACTTCAAGGAGCCCGGCCGCGTGCTCTCGGCATCAACCGCTGAGTTAAAACGCGTCTCAGGAATTGGTTCTAAGCTCGCGGAACGGATCGCTAAAGCACGGTCTGAGTACGATCCGTTGGTCGAACTTGAGCGGTGCCGACACCACAATGTGAGTCTGCTGAGCCTCGACGATCACGGCTATCCCACCTGAATCAAAGAAATCCAC
>CAZEAN010000133.1:0-15712 GCA_964510225.1 uncultured Isosphaeraceae bacterium | reverse complement strand
GACCCGGCCCGAGCTGAAGCTGCCGGTCGCCCGGGTCATCATCCCCGGTCTCGAGGGCCTGTACCCGCCCGGCGAGTATCAACCGGGCGAGCGCGCGCGGGCCGTGCTTAGCGACACGGTCGATGCGGCATGAGCGAGACACCGCCTGGGACCCACGTCTTCGTCGGCCCAACCCTGCCGATCGCCGAGGTGGAGGAGGTGTGGCCCGCCGCGGTCTGCCACCCGCCGGCCCCACGACTCCGAGAAGTAGGGACGACCAACAAGACTCGGATTGATGACTACAAACGAGCGATCGGACCAGAGACCGCCGCCATCTTGCGGGTTCATCCGAGCAATTATGCGATCGTCGGGTTCACCGAATCCGTCCCAATTGATGAACTTGTATCTCTCGGGCAGCAACATCAAATCCCAGTGATTGATGATATCGGCTCGGGAGCCCTTGCTGAGAATCTTCCACTGCCTCAGGCTGAGGAACCAACCATCGCGGATTCGATCAAAGCGGGTGCTGATCTGGTTCTCTGCTCGGGTGATAAGCTCCTCGGAGGTCCACAGGCCGGTCTTCTCATCGGAACGAAAGAGGCAGTCAAGGTGATCGAGGCTGACCCGATGGCCCGAGCACTCCGGGTCGACAAGATGACACTGGCCGCGTTGGAAGCAACCCTCCGACTTGCCATCGATCCCGACCGAGGCCGCCGCCAGATTCCGCTCTGGGCATCGGCTTCTGCATCGGTCGAGTCACTGTGGGAGCGTGCCGACAGAATTGCTGAGCGACTCGGAGCGAGCGCCGGTTATCTCGCAAGCCCCGTCCGATCCCGAGGCTTTGCTGGTGGCGGCAGTGTCCCCGGCGTTGAGCTGGAATCAGCGGCGGTTCAGATTAAACCCCCATTACCTCAAGAACTCCTCAGCCTCGACGACCTCGCCTACCGACTCCGAATCGGCAACCCCTCGATTGTCGGCCGGGTCCAACAGGGAGCGTTTTGGCTTGACCTCCGGGCCGTTCGTCCGCCTGACGATGCTCAGATCATCGCTCGACTGGTTGCCCTCACTACGTGAACCTCTGCCAACGCAACGCTTGTCGATCTAGAGAACCGAGTCTTACGATAGAGTGTCATGTCGCCACGATCAGGACCGATCGTCGCTCAACTGAATCAAAAAGAAACGATATTAATCGAGGTTTCGATGGCTTCCCGGGTTGTCTTGGCGATGAGTGGCGGTGTTGATAGCTCCGTCGCAGCACATCTCCTGAAAGAACAAGGGTTTGATGTCATTGGCTTGTTTATGAGAACGGGCGCCCATGTTGAAGAGACAGAACGACGTGCCAAGACCTGCTGCAGCATTACCGATGCGCTCGACGCCCGAGCCGTCGCTGATCGGCTCGACATTCCCTTCTTTGCGCTTAATTTCGAGGACGAGTTCTCGGCAATCATGGAGAACTTCGCCGACGAGTACCTCAACGGTCGGACACCGAACCCCTGCGTTCTCTGCAACATCTGGCTCAAATTCGGAAAGCTCTGGGAATACGGCAAGGAGGTGGGGGCTGATTTTGTCGCCACTGGCCACCATGCTCAGCTTGTCCGCGATCAGTCCGGTCGACCTCGGATCGCACGGGCTCTTGATCTGGCCAAAGATCAGTCTTATGTGCTTTTCGGACTCGGTCGTGAGCTACTCGAGCACATCTTGCTCCCCGTCGGTGGGTACCCGAAACCAGAGATCCGAGCGATGGCCCGAACCCTTGACCTCCCGGTCCATGAGAAGCCAGACAGCCAGGAAATCTGCTTTGTTCCCGACAACAATTACCTCGGGTTTGTCCGCAAGCGACGCCCCGATGCCGATACCAGCGGCCCGATTCTCGATGAGAATGACCAAGAACTCGGACAACATCAGGGGATCGAGGGTTTCACGATCGGTCAGCGTCGGGGACTGGGGATTGCCTTCGGAGAGCCTCGTTATGTGGTCCAGATCGAACCTGCTTCGAAAGCGGTCCGCCTTGGCACTCGGCAGGCGCTCGAAAAGGTCGGACTCATTGCCGATCGGGTGAATTGGCAGATCGAACCGCCGACGGACTCGATTCCCTGCAAAGCCCAGATTCGAGCCCGACATCGAGCAGTCCCGGCCCGCGTCGAACCGCTGGAGGGATCCTCAATCCGCGTCTGGTTTGAGGAACCCCAGATCGCCGTCACCCCTGGTCAGATTGTCACACTCTACGACGACAACCTCGTGCTCGGCGGCGGCTGGATCGAAGCTCCGATCGAATCGGGCGGGTCGCAAGTTTAAGGCGTTCCAGGGACCTCAATCGCGATCCCGAGGATTCCGAGATCGTCCCGATACTCGGGTTGGTCCGCCTTACCGACTTGTTGAATCCGGAACTGATTGACGCCGTCTCTCAAGGCATTTTGTGGGATCGGGATCCTGATTCGCGCGGGATCGCTATTCGACTTCGTGATGTAACGATTCAAGAAGTCAATCGATTCGCCATTCAACAGGACAAGCGTCCGGAGGTCGCCGCGTCGGAGATCGGCAGCCCGTGATGCACCAACATACATCCCTTCCACTTGGACTACGTCCAGGACTAGCTCGGCGGGGTGGCCTGGGATCATCTCGCGATCGATCTCGAACTCAAGATGGTCTCCCTCGGGTAGAAGCGGGTCGAGGTCCGGCATCACTTGATCGCCGAGGTGCCGCGGGAAAGGGTCGAGCACGATCCGAGTCCCTTCGCCTCGAAGCTCGATCCGCGAGATTGACGTTCGAGGAATCGTGAGTTGGCCTGCGTAAGGCGTTTCCAGGACCAATTCGGTGTCGTTGAAGTCCACAATCGCCCCTTCAGACTGGTTGAGCGGCCAGCCCGGAACATGCTGCCACTCAACGCGAGCGATCGGTCCTTCGATCACCCTGCTTAGCTTCCCTCGACGTTCGAAATCGAGCTGAAGAACGTTAGACCAAGGAAATACCGTAACGTGTTCATAAATCGCCAACCCAACTCCGGTGGTCTTGTCTCCATATCGGGCTTCACCCCAGAGTTGATCTCCGTTGATGAGAGTCACGCTATCCTGCGACGGGTCAGGGAGAAGGTCTTCCGGTGTCGAAACCTCCTGGATGACTCGAATGGCATCAATCGCAGCCAGGATCTCGGTTGTAGCTGGTTCACGGAATTCCTCCTCGGTTTCGATTGAGATCCCGACTAAAGCCCCGTCCGGCGGGCTTCCTTGAGCCAAGATTGCCCCAGCAACTGAGAGCTGCACACGCTCCGCGCCGATCTTGAGTTTGAGAACGGAGTCCGACCCTGGGAGCGTAATCGGCTGCGTTGAGAGGCTCGGCTCGGTCGGTTCAATCAGCTCTACGATCTCCCCGATCGTCGGGATCCGGACACCGATTTCCAGCGGATCCGAGTCGGATCTAAACACAAACCGAACCAACCATCGGGTCTCCTTGGGTGCGTTGGGATTGGCTCCAAACCGGACGAACGCAGTCCCAACAGAAACGGGTTCGTTCAACCATAAGGTAGCTTTCCCCGTCGTCGCTGGAACAACAAGGGCTTCTTCCACTTCATCCTGATTTTGAGGTCGAAGGGTGATTCCGCCCTCCAGCCTCCACTCTGATCTCAAGGATTGGTCGAATCTGTCATCAAAGACTACGACCGCTTCGGGAGACTGACGAAGGCTCATGATCCCGGATTTCTTGATGGCGAGCGGTTCCTGTTTGAGGCCGAGATCGAAGAGGATCTGTGTATCATCAATCTCGATTAAATCCCCGAAAAGCCGCTCGTCATGATCAAGCTGGACCTGAAACCAAGGCGGGAAGGCACTGACAACAGCAGTTGTTTCGCCACTACCATCTTCTTTGTCAAATCGAATAGCGAAGATATCGCTGATACTGATTGCTTCGCTGTCGACTTGATCGGGTTGGAAGCGGAACCGACCGTCTGCTCCCCGCTCAAGACGGCCGGAAATCTCTTTGCCGTCGATCAATTCGGCATCCTGAACGCTTGCATCTTGGGTCGCTTGTCCGATCGCGGTCGGAGCGGCGATGACGAGACAGACTGCTCCAAGAATACAAACGAGTCCGAGCGTCCGGGGACCGTAAGCGACCCCTCGACTTGGGGGGATAACCATCAACCGGGGCTTCATCGCTGTCCTTCGCCGTAGGGGAGGTTGGAAATCATGACGTCTAAGGTGGTCTGGACGGCTCGTCGCCGCGATCGGACCAGGCTGCCGAGCATAAACGGAGGCCAAAGAAAGTGAACAGCTTGGACAAGCTGAATTGACTGAGTCCGGATTGCGGGATTGGGTGAAGGAATCAGGACAGAGAACGCTAACCAAATCCCTCCGACCAGGAAGACGAAGCCAAACAATTGGATCAACCAGGCAACCCGGAGTATATTCTGGCCGCTGGCGGTTTCGACTTGGTAACGGACACGGGTTCGATTTTCGTTCACCGATTCGAACTTGATCTCCCCGATTCTTGAGGTCACGTCGCTCTGGTAGGCGATCGAGTTTGAGCGACCGGTAAGCATCGTGGGAATCGATTCGAAGCGAACAAGGTGATCGGATTGTTCAAGGATCCGGATTGGCCCTGCCCAGCCAACCGGTGATTCGGCCAACACCGCTGCTGCTCGTTTCGAGAGATCAGCCGCGCGACCAGCGATGGTCTGCTCTCCACGGACCAACCCGATTGGTTTCGGGGAATCGCCAGCTTCGAGCCGCTCCAACTCCTGATCTTCCCCCTCAACCTCTCGGAGTCGTTTCGACGTCTGGCTCAGAAACCGAAGCCCCGAGAGCCAGGCAATACCGCCGATGATTCCGATCGTTGCGGCAATCACCTCGGCAACTTCTCGTGACATAATCGCGTTCTCCAGCGATCCCACCGCTTGAATTCTCAAGAGTTTGGTTTAAGTCTATCGAGTTTTTGGCTGGCCAGCTTCGTAATCTCCCCATGAGCCCTGATCTTGCTGCTGGCTCCTCGGTGGCAGCCAATTAAATGACGTTACTGTGATCAGTCGATCATTATTCCGAGAGAAAACTGGGACTGGCAATTGCGGCATTCCACTTCCCACCAGTCCTTCGAATTGACTGTGCGACACCGGTGCCCACATTTCGGACAGAAAACAAAATGTGGCGACATCGTGAGGGATACAAGACCGATTCCGAGAACTCCAAGGATCGCCAGGTTGATTGGGTCGGAGAGGTCAACACCAGAGGGGGATCGGCTGCAGATGACCCCGATACCAACGATCCCGGCCGGCACGAGTACGCTAGCAGCCACAATGAATCTGAAACGGAATGTGGGGTGGAGTTCGGGCTCGCCCATGATCTGCTGTTCCGTCTATTGGGGTTCGTGCTTCGTCGCGCATTGGTAAACGCGATCTTAAGACCAGGATCGGCAAGCATCATCGATCATCGGTGCAGCGAGGGGATCGCCAATAGCAGAGTCGGGTTGTCTCGGCAAGAGAGGGAGTGACTCTGTCAAAGAGATGTCCCTTTCACGAATAGATTGGCCCCGCTTTAGCCGTCAACTCAACTGATTCGAACCGTCAGCGTTGAAAGGTGGGAGGAGAACCTCGCTGAGTTGACACTGAAATCCGGGAAGAACATCGAGTCCGTCAAGAACTTGGCCTTCGGTGATCGCATTAATCACTTCATCGTAATAGTGGACCCGACCGAGTCGGGCGATCGGGAAGATTAAACCAGACCAGTTGCACATCAGTTTATCCTCAAGTCTATGACAAATTGGCGTTGTGCCCAAAAATGATCTGTCAACAGGAGGAGTCACTAGAGGAAGCCACCCGGCGGATTGAGCAACTCAAGCATGTGATTCAACGTCTGCTTCGCCAGTTCTTCGGACCTCGCACTAAACAGGTTGATCCCAATCAACACTTGCTCTTCGACGAGACGGAAGAAGAAAACACCACCGAGCCAACTGTAGCTCCACCAGCCACCGAGGAGCAACCACCTCGGAGCCTTCGATGTCGCGGGGGAGCCGGAATTGAAACACGAATCGAGTGTCATCGGACGCATGCGAATCTCAGAGTGGATTTTCGCTCGCCTTGCTCTTCCCGGGCTCTCCACGGCTCGGGGCTCCTCCGGGCCATCGGCTCCCTGAGTTCAGTGTACGTGTATGAAGGTCAACAATCTGGACGCCTCACTCAGGGGAATCTGGACGGCCTCTCTGGAGCACACTCGGTCGATCGGTCCTGGTGACGGGGCGGCAAAGATCGGGCCGCGATACAGCGGCGCCCCCCACCTTCGCACAAGTCGTCAGCATCCGGCTTGTCTCTTTTGTACAGATGTGGTAAATCGCTCCTGAATTCGATTCCGAGGGGGGAAGTGTCGGCGCCTCGTCGGCAATCTTACCGAAAGTTCCGGTTCGAGATCTGTCATGGAGGTCACGATGCGCTCGGGAGCGTGGCACTGGTTCGCCGTCAGATCGGCCTTCTTGATCCTCCTGATTACAGGATGCGACCTCACGCCCGATCGCGGCAAACTCGATCCCGGGCTCTATCCAATCCCCGTCCGGCCCCGATCGAACTATCTCGATCAACCAACTTCGCGAGCTGATAAGTCACACTCAGAGGCATCATTAGCATCAGAAGCCCAGGCCATACGTCAACTTGTCGCGGGAATTGCTCCTCCCGACCTCCAGCCAATCTCCGTCGCGGAAGCACTCAATTCAGCGCCGACTTCACCCACTCCGATGCTCGATGACGCAACCGTGCTCGCTCAGGCAGTCCGAGAAGCGACACTCACTCCACCCGATGCTCCAGGACTCAACCCGGAGGATGACGCCGATGGCTTGAAAGAAAATGGCGGCGGTGCTGCTCTCCCAGAATCCGCGACCGCGGTTACGGAAGTGCCCAAACTCCCTGAGCCAGCCCCCGAAGACTCGTCGATCTCAACCGACACGGACCTCTTGCCGCCACCTCGACACCAGCTCAATAAAGCCAACGAATTGGTCGCAACCAACGTTGACGACGTCCGAGAGTTTAAATCAGACTCCGCTATCGGACTCACTCCGATCAGCGACTCCGATCAACCTGAATTTCAGCCGCTGCCAACCTCAACCACGCTCGACATTGACGAATCTGTTGCAAACTCAGTCGAGGAACCAACGATCACGGACTCAGTCCTTGATCCCGACGATTACTGGCGAGTCGGCCTGGAGAACCTCTTGAGTCTGACCGAATCTGAGTCGCATCGAGATGGCGAGACCTCCGAAGTCTGGGCCGCCCGACGTCGGGTACTTGACCTCCTCACTGAGGCCGAGGGGGACCTTGACCGTGCTGAACTTGGGCAAATCGTCGTCCGAATGCTCGCCGAGCCAGTTGGTCAAACGGGGGCTCGCGATCGAGCAAGTGGACCGACAACAGTGGCGGAGAAACCGCTCCAGATCACCGACCTTCAACTCTGCCGAGAAGTGGTCCGATTCGGTGAATTCGATCCGATTGATCGTAGTGACTGCCAAGCCGGCCAAGACGTGATCTTGTATGCCGAGACCGACGGTGTTCACTATGAAAAAACCAGCGACACGTTTTCATCTCAAGTTGTCACCGTTGTCGAGATTACGTCTGATCAGAATGATGTCCCGATCTGGCTTGATCTTCGCGCTGCAGAAGATTCCTTCCACCGCCCTCGACGCGACTACTTTGCCGCCTATCTCTTGACACTTCCCTCCACTCTAGAGCCTGGGAACTACCAACTCCGAGTCGCGCAACGTGATTTACTAACCGACCAACAAGCAGTGGGCGCAATCAGATTTACGATCAGTAGTCGAGGTCAGTGAGCATCAGCTCAAGCTTCCACCATTAATCAATTGTTCAAGGGTTGTGTGCTTCTCAAGTAGGCAAATAAATCACGAATTTCTTGATCTGAAAGTCCGTCGAGCAATCCGGTCGGCATCACTGATTCTGGAATCTGACGGATCGCATCCGCGTCGTCGAGGCGGATCGTTTGGTTCCGACCATCTGGGCCTCGGAGGATCATCACTTGATTATCGCGGTCGGCCAAGAATCCGGTAGCAACCCGACCATCGAATAGAGCGACAGCATAGGTCTCATAGCCTTCGCGGACCTCAGCGGAAGGGTTTACAATCGCAAGGAGCATCGAATCCAGTTCCGAGCGTTGATAGCTGGTTAGGTCGGGCCCCACGTCACCACCTTCGTCGAAGAGGCGGTGGCAGCGACTGCAACGATCGTTGTAGAGGTACTTTCCCTGGTAGGGATTCCCTGAGGCCTCGGCAAGAACCGCCTTGAGCTGCTCGATTCGGAACCTCATCTCCCGGCTTGTCGCACCTTCGAGCGTGCCCCAGAGAGCGCGGACCTGACGATCTAATGCTTCATCATTGAAGAGCAAAATCTTCCGCGCGATCGACTCTGGAACGAGGTTTTCCTCGATCCCCCCGGTGCGGATTGCCTTCAGGAACGCATCGGCACGATCTGGACGTGAGACAAGGAGTTCTTGTGCAGCATCCCGGACCTCGTCGGGCAATCCGTTATGGAGTCGGATTGTTTCCTCCGTGATCTCCGGTCTTGGGAATACTCGGAGGGCAAGAAACGCAGATGCTCGGAGTCTCGGAGAGCCGCCAGTCGAAGCGACTCCCAGCAACGCCGGAACCGCGCCCGAGTCGTTAACTTCAGCGAGGGTTTCGATGAGTTCGAGCCGACGCTCGGAGTCGATCGCTGGATCCGCGACCAACCGCCTTGCTTCTTCCAGGGCACCAGGAACGTCGGTGCGGACTCGGAACGACAACGAACCACCACCAGCTTCGAGAATCGCCGCTGCCAACCGCTCAGGGATCGCGTTCGGAAAGCGACCGATCGTTGCTTCTTCAAACGCTGCAACCAGCCGCGCTTTGTAAGCATCGGAACCCGCTGATTCGATCAACGACGCAGAACGGGCCAGATCCGTCCTTGAACCCGCCTTGGCGAACCGCTTCATCAGCCGACTCGCGATCACTTCGGCAACGAGTGGCTCTTCTTGGAACGAAGGATTCTCGAACAACGCCAAGACTTCATCAGGCGCAAAATCGATAAACGACTCTAAGCCCCACCAAACCAAGAGCGGGAGGTGCGGATCCTGAAGGTCTTCTTGGCGGGTTAGCAGTCCTCGGAGAATCGGGAGGCCGTCCTCGGGGTTCAACCGACGTGCGGAACTGGCGAGTTGACTGCGGACGCTCACTTCGGCTTCATCGAGCGCCAGTGATCGCAATCGGGCACTCACTTGAGGTGAGACTTCACGGTCGTCAGCCGCGAGTCGAATCGACCACGACCGAACGTAAGGATCGGGATGATCTAGCAAGTCGATAACCGCTTGGTCATTCTCAAAGACGCCAAGTCGATTCGCGGCGAAGAGATAATCCAAGGACGCTTGGCCGACCTGCCTTTGACTGAGGAACTTATAGACCTGCGCACTCGCTTCAGACTTCTGCAACTCAGCACCGAGTGACCCAAGGCTTCGAAGCGCAGAGCGACGCACTTCTCGATTCGAATTATGAAGTTTATTTAAAAGTGAATCAATCGATAGATCTGCGGTGCTCTTGATTGGTTGGAGTCCCGATCGGTTTCGAATTCGGTAGACTCGGCCGTTGCTCTTATCAATCCTCCCTGCGTAATGACTACTGTGATCAATCCGCTGCTCATAGAAATCGGCGAGATAGAGCGCTCCGTCTGGGCCTAATGTCATGTGGACCGGTCGGAACCAGGGATCATCCGTGACGACCGGTCTCCCGAGATCTCGTGTCTGCATAGTCGACCCTTCCGATTCGATTGTGCTCCAGACGACCTGGCCTTGGAGCGGCTCGACTCCAAACAAGTCGCCCTGATACCTTGCCGGCAACGCCGCAGCATCATTGATCACCAATGAGTGCGTAAACCTCGGAACGGAATGATGGGTCATCGACGGAAAGTAACCAAAGGCATAAGGATTCGAAAGCGCTCCGTGCTTCGTGAACCCTTTTTGATAGTAACCTCCTTGGACATAATGAAATCCACGAGTATCACCACCGTTATGACCTGAATAGAGTCTCCCTTTGGCATCGATCTCGACACCAAAGGTATTGCCCCCCCCTTCGGCGAAGATCTCGTAACAGTGCGTCGTTGGGTGGTACCGCCAGATAAGCTGTCCCATAGAATGGACAATAGACTCCTCCGGATCACCAGGACGACGAACTCGGCCCGTCACCGTGCTGCCTTGGGCACCATAAAGCCAGCCATCGGGTCCCCAACAGAGGCTGTTGCAAATGGAGTGGCTGTCTTCGAGACCAAAACCCTCCAAGTGAACCTCAGGATCTCCATCGGGGCGATCGTCCTGATCACGGTCCGGATAGAACAAGAGGTACGGCGGGTTGAGAACCCAGACACCGTCACGATCCACCGCAATTGATGTTGCTAGATTGAGGTCGTCGAGAAAGATCGAATGGCGATCGAAGGAGCCGTCTCCGTCGGTGTCTTGATGGATGGAGATCCGATCATCTCCATTGGGCCCCTCGGGAGGCGGCGCAGGGATCCCGTCGTAGACGGTCCTCAGATACTTGTCACGACTCACCGGATTGATGCCGGCAGGGTCCGGGTACTGTCGGTACTCGACCAGCCATAACCGTCCTTTGGTATCGAAGCTGATCTGAAGCGGCTGCGCGATGATTGGTTCGGCGAGAACAAGATCAATGGCGAGATCGTCAGCGACCTCGAATCGTTCCAGTGCGGCATCTGGACTCAACGGCGCCGAGTCACCACGTCTCGCTTGCAAGAAGTGATCGATCTGACCAATCTCTTCAACCTGATCATAGACAACCTCGGAATCGATGGGTTGTTCACGAGCGATCGCCCAATCAAGATCATCACCGGGGCGATATTGCCAACTTCCCTCCAACTTGATGCCGACCCGGTTTTCGGGATCAAAAAGCGCCGGAGCAGCGACCGAGAAATTGCTCCGCCCATCGTTGTAATAAACCCGGATCGCAATCAGGTTCGACTCCCCCGCGCGGATGAGACCAGGAGGGATCGCGAACCGCCCCTGATCACCGAGCCCGCTCCGGTAACGTGGTGGAAACGTCCCGGTGGCCCCGACCTGAATTCCGTTTACGAAGGTCGAACGTGCGTCATCGACTGGTTCGACCGAGAGCTGAAGTTGATCCGTCTCCCAACCTTCGGGGACAACCACGGCGCAACGGTACCATGCAAACCCCACTCGCCCTGATCCCGTACCTGTTGTCGATCCGACGATCGGAGGTTGTTTCCAGACATCCGGGACGGAAACCAATCTCCATTCTTCTGGATCCGGGACCTGCTTGGCACTGACTCGGTCAGTGGATCCCAGGACGAGCACGATGGCAATCAGGCAGAGGCCGCTTCGCATGACATCAACTTTGTTCATTGGTTTTGCTTGGTGATTGATTATGGCAGGACATCGGTGAAGACTGCAGGCACCATGACTCGATGCCAACGCAGGGATCGAACGTTCTCCCTATCTTCCGTGTCTGAGAGTTGCGAAGTTGGCACGATCACTGCCAGACTGTGCATTAACCGTTTATGTTCCACAATCGAGGCGGAGGGGGCAACGATGACGATCGTCACGCGCATGCGTGCGCAGCTCAAGGATTCAATGAAAGCACGCGACACCGTCCGGACCAACTTTCTCCGGTATTGGATCGCCCAGCTGACATTGGGGACCGGGGAGGAAGCTTCCGATGAACAGGCGATTAAGAAAATGCGTGGTGTCTTGAAGGAGGCAGGCTCAGGCGACACATCGTTTAGCCCAGAAGAACTTGCCTTGATCCAGGAATGGGTTCCCGCATCCTTAACTCAAGAGCAAATCAAGGAAGAACTTGCACCAATCGCCGACCAAATTAAAGAAGCTCCCAAGGATGGTCAAGCGATGGGGATCGCAATGAAACAGCTCGCGGGTAAACCTGTTGAGGCAGATGATGTCAAAGCAGTCATTGCATCCTTACGCACTTAATCAGTCATAGGTTTACAGTTCCTGATCTTATCCGAGGTCAGAAACTGGTGGAACCGATACGTTAGGTTTTGGGAGCGTCCGTATGGAGTTCGGTTGTAGGAACAAAAGTAAGGGTCGTGTTGCAAGATAGCCGACGCACGAACCGACGACATTCAGAAGAATGTCGTCGATGTCGGGCGTCCTCCGACCGGAGCAATATTGGAGAAACTCGATCCCTCCACTGACAAACAAGCCAGTGAGTAGTGCGATCAAGAGGTTGTTCCGCTCACGTGCAATTAACGCTACAAAAAATCCGACCGGTAGGAAGGCCACCACATTGCCTACGATATTGAAGAGAATCGAACGAAGTCCGCTTTGGCAGCACTCGACGATCGTTGCAAAGGGAACGAAATTGATCGTTGGGTTTGGCTGCAGAAACTGAAAGAGTGTGAGATTGAGCAGCATCATCCCATAAAGCACAATCGCCAAGGCGAGAAGAATTGATCGCAAGTTCATACCGAGTTCCCTGAGAATCTCGCCACTGGGTCACACAATCCCTTAATTCGGCGGGCAGAATCGTCATGATTGAGTCTCAGGATTGTGGTTGTGTTGGATCGATGGACTCTGTCTGTCTAAATCCTACAGTCGAATCAATCGCTTGAGTCGGTTGAAGGATTCGGTCCGGCCAATGCACAACGGAGGGCTTCAAAAAGCTCATCAGCACGATCAGGGCGAACCATCGAGGCAAAGGCAACACGACCTCGGATCTGTGCCTCGAAGCTAGGGACTCCATGCCGGTTCTGACTCTCAAGCCCGTACTTCGAGGCATTGTAGAGGATCGCTCGGAGGGCTCGAAGCTCTGTCCTCGGAAGCGAAGGTAAATCGTTAACCGTAAGGCCAGTCACTTCCTGGCGACGATTCCGACGCATCACCCGTGTCTTCGTTGGGTGTTCGACAAAACCCTCGTCACGAAGAATCGACCGAACACTCCGAAGAAGGCGGCCGACACTCTGAGTTCGATCCCCCGAGAACGTAAGGTCATCGGCATAACGCGTGTACGCAAACTCATGCCTTGCTGCAAGCCCCTTCAAGCGGCGATCGAGGCGCTGACAAATCGCATTGGTAATCGCCGGACTCGTGCAAGCCCCCTGGGGCAAAACACGGTCACCTAATGCAACGTAGATCTTCTTCTCATCGAAGGTGGTCGCGACACGAGGCGGTTCGGTACAGAGCAGAGCGAGGGCGGTCGCAACTTGACCTCCGTATCCGAACGATCGGAAGAGGCCTTTGACGCGTTGAAAGGTGATCGTTGGGAAAAAGTCTTTCAAATCGAGGTTAATTACAATCTTCTTACCAAGATGATTTGAGGCGTTGGTTACAATCGAGCGCTCTGGAACAAATCCATGAGCCTCGGCTGTGGGTTTGATTCGTTTGAGGATCGCTTCAAAGACCCAACGCTGGGCCTTGGCGAGTTTTGGTTTTGGTGCCGAGATGCACCGAACTCCGCCAGTTTTCTTGGCGATTTCATAACGATGATAATGGACTAAGACAGCCCCCCGACGGTGATAAGTCAACCATCTGAGTTCGGCAATCGAAATCCCGATTCGATCTGCAAGCCCTTCGGCACGATGAATAATTGGAAGACCTCTTCGCTGGAGTGCATCCGAGTCACTTGAGCCCTCTCCGAGACCGGCACTAACACCCTCACCGGCGTGGACCAGAGTGCTTGATCGAACTGCATTCCAGGCCACGCGGCGCGCCTTCTGACGCTGTTCCTGCTCCGACTTTGCAGTGGCCCGACGTGACTTGCTCTCTTCCCATCGACGTTGGCGTTCCTTCGCGAGTACTTGTTCGGGGTTCTTGACCGACTTAGAACGGCTCTTGAGTTCGGCCAGTTCTCCGTCGATCTGTTTTCGTTCGAGAGCTTCTTCAGGGGGATCAGGGGGCAACCCCTGTCCCTTGGGCCAAAAACCCAAAGTCCGCATTCGATACAAAACCCGGCCCACATTCCATTGCTGAGTAATCAGTCTGTAGATACGTGAATAATCATCGCTCATGATGAACAAGCCATCGTATTGCAAATAACGGGATCTGTACGGGTAAAGCTGAACCATCGTCGAGAGGGAGACAGCGGCCTCTTTACGAACGTCCAAGGACGCAGCCGGACAACTGGAGTTGTCGGCGACCTAGTCGCATGGCCTCGGTTGTCGGAGACAACGACCCAGCAGAGGCCTGGACTAGGTCGCCGACAACAGATGGCGGACGGTTGCGTGACGAATCAGGAACACGCAGACCTGCACGGCGGAGCGCCGCACGATTGGCTAAGCAGACCGCTGCCTCCCTCCAAACGATGATCTTCTGTTGATCAAACGTGGCTCATTGATCCTCCCGTGCAAGTCGATCCATGTGGGCCAACCTTAAACCGAGGAGATGCTCACAGGGACCTTTGGTTAACCGATGTTTTGAATAAAACGAGCATGTACATGAGCCGTCGACGATTCGCCCTTCGACGTCGACGTGCAAAAGGGGCCGCACCCGACGCTTGCTGTCTGCGGCGCTTCCACTAATCTTGAATCCACCTTGGTATGGTCTCCGTGCGATGACCCGAATCTGGCCGTTCTTGAAGAGTGACTGCCCCTTGGCTTCGGGACTCCCTGGATCTGAGTTGATTGCCGTTTTCAGGTGTTTGGTAGCTTTCTGAGCTTCGAACGGTTCCATGAGAAGCTCACGGAAGCGATACAGATCGGTGGTGAGGTCATACATCACCCGACCGAGTTGGCAGAGCGTCCCCAATGAGCTCCGTACTGCCTCAGTCCCTAGTCCTGTGGTCTGTGTTAGATCCTCAGTTCGACCATAGCGACGCGACCGGATTGCTTGATATACGGTCTCAAGGTCTGCTGGCGTCACCTCAAGCCGGCGACTCAAGAGATCAAATTTCGCCGTTCCCGAACTCCAGTCATGGTCCGTCCAGCCCGAGAGCCCGAGGGTCACGCGGACCGGCCCGAGGTCAAGGACATAGAAGCTCGGTAAGCCAAACCCAGCGAGACAGATCTCAACCGACCGACAGGCAGGGAGCAAGCGACCGAGGATCTTCAGCCGCTCACGCCCCCAAGTCCTGATCGAAACGTCCTTCGGACCATCGAAGGTCGAATCGACTGAGAAAGGAATTACACGCTCCCAAGGCTCCAGGACCGCACGCAAGGGACCTCCCGGTTTCAGTTCAAACCGTAGGGCACGCGGCGACGATCGAGCACGTTCTGCAGTTATCGCACGGCAGAGGTTGAAGAGGTCGACGGGACTGATCCGGAACCGCGTAAGGCCGAGCGTCATCGAGCTCTGAACTTGGAGAAAGCCCTGAAGCCAAGTTTCAGGAAGCTCGATCTTCTTTTCGAGATGTTCCTCCCGTCCTTCGAGGACCATCCCCATGCCCGTCGGATCAATCTCGAATCGGGTAGCGCGGTACGACCGCATCATTTCAAATTCACGGTGGAGCCGAACGCTAAAGTCGATATTGGTCGTTCCGGGTTCGTATTCATCAACACGGCTAAACGCTTCATGAGAGACAGCAACACGGGCATAAACGCTTTCATCCTTGGAGAATGCTTCGAATGATAATTCGTCAGGATGAATCGTGATTACAGGGTCAAGAATCTGGTTGAGTTCAAACTGACGGGTGTAAGCATATTGGATATAGCGTTGTCTTGCTTCGTGGAACGGCTCCAATCGCTTCAGTCGAGTACGGTCGAGTTCAGCACGGCGGGCTTCTAACGCCTCGATTCGTGCCTTAT
>CAZEAN010000132.1:0-15739 GCA_964510225.1 uncultured Isosphaeraceae bacterium | reverse complement strand
ACTAAGTAGGCGGACGAGGTCCGTGCTGCTTCGGCCAGTGCGGTTGCCGAGGGTCCAGGCACATCGACGGCGGAGTCATAATAGCGCGCAAACCAATCTCTACCCTCCGGTGTTCTCCAACCAACCCGAGCACCAAAGTCGAGTCCTCGAGGATAGGCAGAAACGAACGCTTCGGGAAAGAGGATCAGCTCTGCTCCACGGTTGGCAGCTTCTCCACAGAGGATCCGGACCCTCTCGATCGTTCGATCTCGATCAAACGCTGCAGGGGCTGCTTGAACAACCGCCGCACGAATTGTACTCATCGGCACTGAACCCTCTCGTGTGATCTAATGTCTCTTACTTTGAAGGAAGGCAGTTGGACACAATGTGTTGTGCTGTTGAGTCGATTGATCCAAGTCGATTGGTGAGGTTCCACTGTAGTGTCGGAGTTCTTAAGATTCGAGTTGGTTGCAGTTGCTGTATACCTCAGTCAGACTTCTGTACCAACCACTGGAGCGAGAACCGGGAGAACCGGATAGCCTCGTAGGGATTTGCCGTCCCACATTCGTAGAGACAAGCAAGTTGATCGTCCGGTAATTGGGTGAGACTTGAGTAGGCGGCAGGGCCTTCATGCAGGATCCGTTTGATTGGCCACGACGTACCTTCATCTCGACTCAGACGGACCGTGAGACGGTGTCGTGTCGTTGACGATGCTGGATTCGAGAATACGAGGACAGTTGGTTTGTCTTCAGCCGGGGTGCCATACCGAATCAGGCTTGCCTGACAGATGGGTTCGATCAAGGTTCTATCAAACTGAATCGGCCCCCAAGTAGCTCCCCCATCGTTACTGGTAGAGATCGCACGGATTCCGGCGCGATCTTCTCGACCTCCTGATTTTCCCCAGTAGTTTCTCATGTTCAACAAGAGACGATGGTCGCTGAGTTCAACCACTTGGCACTCGTCCGTGTGGCGATCTGCAGAGCCGCCCAATGTCCATGACTCCCCCTGGTCATCACTGTAAAAGACGTGGGAAAACATGACGTCACGGCCATCAATCCGTTCACGATGATCACAAGGAATGACAAGACGACCTGAAGCAGACCCATCGTCGAGCTGAATCCCGATACCAGGACCCGTTGCATACCAACCCCAGTCCTCTCGTTTTACAGTACTGGTGATTGATTTTGGGACTGCCCAGGTAAGGCCATCATTGTCACTGAAGGTTATGAGGACGTCTTCATTATTGCGACAGAAGGGAAGCCAGATTCGTCCCGTACGTTGGTCCACCACGGGACATGGATTCCCAATTGTAATGGGATCTGAACCACCTTCTTCATATACGACCTGCAACGGTTTCCATGTTTGACCTCCGTCAACCGACCGCCGGAGTACCAAGTCGATATCCCCATCGTCCCGGCCGCTCGACTTTCGCCCTTCAGCGAAAGCGAGCAGTGTCCCCGAAGGTGACACAATCAAGGCTGGGATTCGGAAGGTATGATAGCCCTCGTCTCCTTTTCGAAAAACATCGACATGTAATGGAGTGTTCTGTTCTTTTTCTGATTGGGCGGCCGGTGAGATGCTGAGGAAAGAAGATCCGAGCACGGAGAGAACGATTCCCTGTATAATCATCGATTCACCTCATTTGCTGAATCCAAGCAGAATTGGAAGTGTTCTTAGTCTTGATTGAATGACGGGAGGTTCCTGAACACAGGTTCTTGCGATCGAGCATCCGTTCGGGCATGATACCGACGGTTTTGATTTGCGTCATTAGGTCAATCCATGGAGGAGCATTCAATGTCACAGACGCAAGATCTCCCTCTACTGTTCCAGACCGATCGATTTGTCGCGCGGAGGAAGATACTGACACTCGCTGGAGCCACGTTTCACATCTTTGATGAACAAGAGAAAGTTCTAGCATACTCGCGACAGAAGGCGTTCCGATTGAAAGAAGACATTCGGATTTACGCTGACGAAGAAAAGAGTCAAGAGCTGCTGAACATCAAGGCAGACCGAGTCATTGACTTTAGCGCTGCGTATACGGTGATCGACGCTACGACCAATGAACAGGTAGGCTCGCTCCGCCGCAAGGGGATGAGTTCAATTCTTCGGGACACCTGGGAGATTCTCAATGTTCATGGAGAGCCTCGCGGCAAGATCCTCGAAGATAATGCTACCCTGGCGCTTCTTCGACGGGTCACGGAACTCTTCTCACTAATCTTCCCACAAGCCTATCGGATGGAAGTTGACGGGGTAACGGTTGCCAATGTCCAGCAACACCGCAATCCGTTTGTCCACAAGTACTCAGTGACAGTGGAGCCCGAGGGTGATCGCTTACCTCGTCCACTCCTCGTTGCTGCTGTCATTCTTCTGTTGGCCATCGAAGGCCGGCAAACTTGAGTTTCCGAGGAAGCTAGCACCACAATAGGTTACCGGACTCCTCCGGAATCCAGTAGCCGTTGTGGTCGCCCCTCAATCTTGAGGCTGGACAGCCTCTGCTTTACCCTTGTTGCTTAGGGCAATAAATTGTCCTTGCTCAACAGTCCAGCGACTCCACATCATGACCGCTTCGGGGTGATGGGTTCGTATCCAGTCTGTGGCGCGATCGAGGAGTCTGTCCCGCTCACGATCGTTTTCTGTGTGGTACGCTGCAATCAGGATCGCGGCGAGATCCGCAACTGGTCCCTCGGCAGCACTGAGCAGGCAGTCACGTCCGAAGGGATCATAGCGAGACGACTCTGCGAGTGTGTAGCAAGCCCAGACTCTGATCACCGGGTCATCGTGTGTCGATAGCTCTTTGAGAGCATCTTGATCGATTGCCTCACCGCTCCCAGAGCCGTACGCTAAGGGTCGGAGGTGGAGCAACCGGAGCCAATCGGGCCAACCTTCACTTCGAGCCACTGCCATTGCATACGCGCGTGGGGAACCGGTCATCGCGTTTACGGTGAGTGCTTCGGCGATAAGATAACGGGCAGCATCAGGGAGATCACGTCGGAGACTGATGTCATAACGTTGGCGTTCTGTGACGTCAGAATTCTGAGCAAGGCGAGCCGCTGCGTTGAGCCGGTTTCCCTCCGATTCACTGGTGTTGTGAAGTATATAGATGTCACGCCAGACGTCTCGGAGGGTCCAAACACTCCAACTAAACCAACTGATCATTACGATGAGCGCGATGAGCCCACCGATCGCGAGGTAGCGGAAGGAGCCGTACTTATCGGAATCTGTCTTGCGTTCCAGTAAGTCGTTTGACTCGACCGTAACAATCGGCAAGCTCGGCAGCGCTGGCTTCGATGAGTCCGAAGAGGGTGCCATGGTGACAAGTCCTTCGTGAGTCAATCCAATCGGAGGGATTCGATCCAGTTCTGGTGCAATCGTTCCAGTTCTTGGACAAGTTCAGGATGCTGTTGGACGAGGTTCTTGGACTCCGAAACATCAGCTTCGAGATCAGCGAGGAACCGGCCACCAAGTTCGTGCTGAAGCCCAGGATTACTCGTATCGCGCGGGTTTCCGATCAGCTTCCATTGACCTCTTCGCACCGCCCATTGAGCTTTTTCTCCTTCACCGACCTGCCAGTGAGTTACTCTCTCCGGTGATGCCGCTTCAGGGTTCTGCAAGAGAGGGACCAAACTCATTCCATCGAGATCGAAGGAATTAGCGCTGATTCCAGCCAACTCTAGAAGTGTCGGAAACCAGTCAGTGCCATGGGCGAGCTGATCACGGACTTCATCTTCGGGTAGATGACCGGGCCATCGAATGATCGCGGGGACTCGGATTCCACCTTCGAAGAGACTGAACTTCGCGCCGCGGTAAGGTCCGGCACTTCCTCCACCTTGGTGGGCACGGAGTTCGGTCGAGTGGCCGTGATCTGATTGAAACACGATGATCGTCTCCTCGCTCAGACCGAGTTCGTCGACGCATCGAACGAGTGCTCCAATCCGTTGGTCGAGCGTGGAGACGAAGGCGGCATAGAGGTTTCGGGGGTAGGGTAGATCCTTGTAGTATTCAAGCCAGAGTGGGCTCCCCTGGTAGGGGTAGTGGGGAGTGTTCATGGCGAAGTAGAGAAAGAACGGTTGATCACGATGCGTTTCTATGAACTGCGTCGCTTCTTCGACCATTAGGTCTGGGAAGTAACGTCCAGGTCTTTGGACTTCGACCCCGTTCTGCCAGAGATCGTGCCGATTCGGCCCGTTCCAGTAAAAGTAGTGCGAATAGTTGTCAATGCAGCCGCCCATATGACCGAAACTGTAAGTGAAACCTTGTCCGTTAGGGATTGTTGCTTCACTGTACCCTAGGTGCCATTTCCCGACGTGTGCGGTTGCATAACCGTTCTCACGGAAGACTTCGGCCAACGTTACCTGGGTGGTTGGCATCCCAGCCTTACCCCTAGCCGAACTTACGTTACCAGGAACGCCGGCTCGGATCGGATACCGACCGGTGTGGAGTCCAGCTCTCGAAGGAGAGCAAACAGGGGCTGCGGCATAAAACTGTTGAAATCGGACTCCAGTCCGTGCCAAGGCATCGATCGACGGCGTCCGGAGATCGGTAGCACCGTAACAGCCGGCATCCACCGATCCCTGGTCGTCGGTCAAGATAATGATTACATTAGGCGGTTGCGAGGGACGATTCGAATTGGCTTTTGCCGCTTGGCCCCCTGCAACACTTCCGACCAATAGTATGACGATCAATTGCCGTTGCATGCCCAACTACTCCTTCCCATGCATCCTCGGGCCTCGGTTACTTCCCTTATAACGGATCGAGCGACGTGATGAACATCACCTGGTATGGCCATGCGGCATTTTTGATCGAGACATTGGGGAAGCGGATCATCCTCGACCCCTACACCTCACCGGCAGTCGGTTCGTACGAGCCGATCAATGAGACCGCCGATCTCGTCGTTGTGACTCATGAGAATGAAACATATCATAGCGGGTTGTCTCAGATTGTCCCCCCCTTCGAGGTGGTCCGAGGTCTTGAAATCCCTTCGGAGGGAACAGAGGGAGCCGGGATCCGATTCTTTGCGATCCCAGTCTTCGAGACTCCCGACAAACGCCCAGGTGATGAAGTCTCGATCATCTTTTTTGAGTCCGAAGGAATGAAGGTCGTCTACCTTGGTGATCTCGGTCACTGCCTAACGGCCGAGGAGGTCAAACCGATCCAAAATCCCGACCTTCTTCTCGTCCCTGCGGGTGGTCCTCCGACGATCGATTACCCGACGCTCCCCAGTTTGATCGAACTCATTAGGCCTCGTGTCATGATTCCGATGCATTACCTCACGCCGAAGATTAACCTGAAGATTCAACCGGTTGAGCGTTTTCTGGAATCCCTTCCCGGTTGGAGGGTCGAACGTTCCTTGGGGGCTTCGATCACGCTTGATCGTGCATCTAGTGTTCCTGAACGGATCATTCAACTGGAATCCGCACGCTGAGTGGGACGGGTTCATGGACGAATTGCTCTTGCATGCTCAACAAGACAACGGTATGGTCCAGACCCTCATGAGTCAGCGTCCCCTGCGTGCCGAGAGGCAACGCCATTCTGGGACTTCGGGTTGGTTTTGTGCGATACCGTCGGCGGTTACTGCACGCCCTCTCGCTTCACTCCTCCTGCCGAAGAAGTCACCGAGTGTCGCGCTTCCGTTCTGGAGTCGTTGCGTGTTGGCCATCGGTGCGTTGGGTTTTCTGGCTCTCCTCACGGTGGGGCGAATGGTCGAACCTGACCCTCGAGGGTTTGGTAGTCACGAGCAATTCGGTCTCCCCCCTTGCGGCTATTGGGAACGGTCTGGAGAACGTTGCCCTTTCTGTGGGATGACCACGGCAGTGGCGGAGGTCAGTCGCGGAAGGGTCCTCAAGGGTTGGTCTGCTCATCCAGCCGGCTCCCTCTTCGGGGTGATCAGTCCCGTGCTTGGAGCTTGGATGCTGATTTCGGCGGTCTCAGGTCGGCCAAGGCTCTGTCAGTCGGTCTCCGCGCCGATTCTCGGAGTTACTCTAAGCTTGGCCGTGCTCACCGTACTGGCCTGGATAATTCGAAAACCTTGGGAATAAGCCAAGAAAAGGGGACAAGGATGACCCTTCGGACGACCGCACGGACACGGCGGGCCGCATGCGCGGGACTGATCGGGCTGGGAATGCTCGCTCTGGCCGGTGGCTGCGATCCGAGAACACTGCTCTACTTTATCCAACCCTTCGAGCCGAAGATCCCGGCACCGGGACCCTCATTGAAGGGGCAAAAAGTGGTCATTCTGACCCATGCGGGTTCCTTCGAATCATACACTGAATTCCCGGACCTCAGTGACAAGCTTGCAAAAGCTCTGGGTAAAACGCTTGAAGACAACGTCAAGAAGATTGAGGTTGTTGACCATGCGAAGGTTAAGCGTTGGATTGACGGGCACCCAAATTACACCGAACCCTGGCGTGCGGGGCTCGCCTTCAACGCCGATGCTGTCCTCTTTGTCGAAGTCGAACAGTTTCGGGTCGGGAGTCAGAATGCTCCGGAACTCCTTCAAGGGCAATCAAAGTCCCACGTCAAGTTGTTTAAGTTGATCGCTCCGACGGACTCGAAGCAAAAGATTATTCCGGGTCGGGAAAAGGAAGAGGTCGTTGCTCATGACGAATATGTTGAAACGACTTTTCCCCGAACTCAGTCATTCTTGCCTGTTTCAGCGTCCGTCAATCGATCGGCATTCAAGAAGCGATTTTTCGAGATCTTCGTCGCCGAAATTGCCTGGCAGTTCGTTCCGCGGGTATCGGGCGACATGATTCAAGATACGTCCTTCTGATGTATATCTTGGGTTCGAGTATGAGCTCGATGGAGTTGTGAGCCCGGCAAGGTGATGACACTTTCCAGCCAGCCGGTTACGTTGAGAACCGCCCACCGCGTCGATTCACAAACGATCTCGCGGTGGGTGCAGAATCAAGAGATCAAGGTCGGTCATCCTTCTTGGGCGATCAATTGACGCCTTGAGCGTGCTTTTTGATCCGAATATTCCGATATTCAATGATGTTTGTTTCGGATTGTAGCGAGATGGGACCGGCTTGGGGGATCGCGAGGGCTTCTTCGAGAAGCTCCCCGTTGCAGGTGCATCGAGCGTTAGTTCCGGTAACGACCACTTCGATCGCGTTCCAGTCATCGGTCTTATAATCTTCGAGGTCCTTGTAGGGGCCGACTCGAGGATAATCACGGATCTGAAGCTGGTGGGCGAAGACCTTGTCCCGAAGGTGGAGTCCGCTGTTTGCCCTCTCGGAGGCACGGAACTCAAAGCGCAGAGTGAAGTCGCTGTCGTAGGAATCAACTGTGTCGATTTCGGTCATTTTTGGGGGTGCCTCAGGTGATCCCGTAATCACGAGGACGCCGTCCTTGACCATAAATCGGCCATCTTCCGTACTCGTGATGCCTGTCAGCTCGGTCGATCCATAGCGCCAGCCCGACAGATCTTCGCCATTAAAAAGGGAGACAAAGCCTGGTTCCTCGCCTGATGTATCCCTGACTTCGATCAGCAGCACTGTGGGTTCTCGGTCAGTTGCGCAGGAGGCGATCCCGGCAATTCCAAGAGTCACCGTTGGACAGACGCCATCGAAGGAGCTTCTGGCGATGGCGACGGACGATACTGCCAGAATTAGGACGAGAACCCCGAGTCTCTTGAAGATCATGCGAACTCTCCTTCTGAGTCGATGAATTGGTTGATGTTCTTGCCCAACTCTTGCTGTCGAGCTAGAAAGAAGACGTGTGTAGCGATGTTTTGGCCTTAAGTAAGGGATGCTGTTCTCCTCTCGTTTAAGATTAACTTAGCCTCATAAGCAGCAATAGACTCCACCACGATTCCTCTACTTCCTTACATGCATGTTGTGAGAACGGGGCCGACAGGAATACCACTTATTGGTTAGTTCTTGGCTTGTTTGCAACCCGTAGGAACTTTCAGCACCGAGTTTATTTCGATAGACGTCTCAGCGTGAGCCCGCTCTGGACGCGAGACGGAGCTGGCGTTAGTTTGTATGCAGTTGTCTTGAAACAGACTCCTTCTCGCGACTCGACCACTCTCCACAACTCCATAGTCCGTTTCAAAGTCACGTCGAGACACTCTGTTCGACCTCAACAGAACTAAACCAAGCAACTACACGGGCCAGTGGATCCACCTAGACCGAACAGGGTCCAACTTCTCAGAAGCCACCGACGTCCCAGATTCGAGTGTCACTCTACAACACATACAGGTCAGACTGCACCTCACCTCGCGTGTTGCCTTGAAGGGGCTCTGCTGTACTGAGGTTAGGGAGGGAAGACGATGCCTCCGAGTGATGAATACGTCAACAGAACTTTTAACCAATTCATTGGTGACGTTTATTCTTACGTCAAGAAAGGCCACAGTCTCCCGTTCCGAGGCTACGCAATCTTCCCGACTCGCTACGCTAGCCTTGGGGTTCGGATGGCAAAAGAGAAGGTCGGTGAATCGCTAAAGCACAACAAGAGGAAGGCTCTCGGTCCCATGGCGGGAGTTGCGACAGGGGTCGTTGCTGCGAAGGTCGCAGGGGCCTCCGCTGCAGCACTTGGGGTTGGAGCAATTGCCGGAGGTCCGGTAGGGATCGCCGCGGTTGGGATCGCCTTGGGGGCTGGGATCACGGCGAGTATCCTCGGCGCTGGTGTAATTCAGGCGAAACGGACCCTGAACTATTACATGTACCGTGCCAAACTCGATTCCGCGCCATTCGATCGGGCCCACATTAATATCGATAAACTCGCCTCCGTCGTGAGTGGCGGTGAACTGAGCTTAATGGCCCGCTCCTTCGAAAAGGCCTGTGAAGCCCGTGATCAGTTTCGACTCTACAAGATTGAGCATCAGTCGGACCTGGCCCGGCGGACCTGTCGGATGGCGGCGGAGTACGCTGCCCGACTCCTCTATTGGCACAAGCGGAACGGCCGGCTCATGAGAGGTGATGCCGAGATCGATGTCTCAATGCCAGAGACTGACGACGACCATCGGTACCGAAATGTACTTGAGTTCGTCAAACTCGTGCCGCGCGATGCCTACGCTTCGGCCGAATCGGCGCTTGCACATTACGGACAAAATGCGGTCAGTTTTATGGAACGAGCACGGACGTCTGGCCGTGATAAAGACAGCTATGGCAAGCGCGGCGACATCCGCGATGAGGGCTTGCTGCATTGGCATCAATGGAGCCTGGAAGCGGATAAAATATGGGCCGAGCGCGCCCGCTTTGAACGTCATGAGGAAAAAGGACCAGACGAGGAGCGAATCAACGCACTCCACCGAAGGTTGGGGGCTTGGACTCTCCGAGGCAGAACCCGTGGAGATCCCGGAGACCTGGTCCGAGGCTGGCACGCAATGGAACGAGCACTTAGGAGAGTCAGGGAGGGGGATCTGGGCGATGTCGACGATCCAGGGGCTCGGGCTCGTCGATCGCACGGCCGGGGTGAAGGTACAAGCAGAGTCGGCTCGCCTCTGTCTCTCGGTGTTGGGGGCGTCCTCAAGCCTTCCACCAGCCTGATCGTTCAGGAGTTCGCAAAACACGCGGTGCAGAATCCCAGTACCTGGGCACATGGTGCAGCTACCGGGGCAGTTGGTATTGTTCCTGCCTTCCTAGCGAGCACAGCGACGAGTCTGTTCTCCGAAACGCTGAACAGCCGCCTCAACATGGGCGATATTCTCAATCCGCTCTACGATCCCGCCAAGAAGGTCTGGAAGATTCGATCGGTGTTGGAATTCGGTGGTGTTGCCGAAGTGATGAAGACGAGCGGGTTGCTTGGACAGTCGATCCGACTCGTGAGTGGTCTGGATGCACAGATCTCCGTCCGCCAAAACGCACGAGCGCAGAGTGTTGAATATCTTAAGCAGATGTTTGAGGAACTCTACCGTCTCCACAGTTTACTCGTTCGTCTTGCTGTTCAAATGACTCTCTGGGAGATCATGATCCAAACGATTGAGAGCCAGAGTCAGGCTCTGGTGGACCAACTTGCTCATGAGTTCGGTCAGTTCGAAACAGCGATGAAGAATAGATTGAGGAACGACAACTATCATCAGCAGTGTAAGACGATCTGCTACTACGATATGACTGGCGACGGCTTGCCTGACAAGCCCTTAACCTAGTCTTGTGGTCGGCCGATTCCATTGTGTCCGAGAAATGACCAATACAATGGGCAGCCACTCGGCAGAAGAATCGACAAGATCGGCTCAAGAGGAAGAATTGCTCAGGTCGATAATCGATCTGAGGCCGGGTTTTCCACGGGTGGTCGTCCTCTGCTGCGCGGGGGGCGAACGATCCAAGGGAGTCTCGGAAGGAAACGAGTTCCAACGCGGCCATGGAGGGCGGCGTGGGAGTGTTGCCAGGGCATCGAGGTTGGAGGATCGTCAGTCCGGGGGTCCTCCTGGTCTTCCTCCTCGCTGCGCACCAAGTTGCCTTGGCCAAGCAACCTCCGCAAAATCAACTGAAGGTCGCCTACTCCAACGAGCGTCTCTTTCGGATTCCGTTCGAAGTCGATGCGGAGGTCAGAAAACGACTCTCCGAAGTCTATCTTTACTACTCGGATGGGATCGACTGGATCTATGCCGGGGCGACCGCACCCGATAAGCCCACCTTCCCGTTCCGAGCTGACCATGATGGCGAATATCTCTTTGCGGTCCGGACAAAGGACCGCAACAATCGGCTCTACCCGCCGGATAACCAGCCGGTCGAACCACGCCTCAAGGTTGTCGTGGACACGGAGAAACCCTCGGTGGTCCTCCGTGATTCTCCACGTCGAGGCGGAGAGATCCCGATCTGGTGGCGTGTGATTGATCCCAATCTCGACCTTTCGACCTTCGTCATCGAGTACCGGATTCAAGGGGCTCCCGCAAACGAATGGCGACGGGTGCAAGTCACGCCTCAAGTGTTCGGCCAATATCGTCTCGATGTGGGTACCGGTCTCGCAGTGGTAATCCGGATCTCCGTTACCGACAAAGCAGGAAACTTAGGAACTCGGAGTAAAGAGATCGCTGCTGTCACGGCGATCGCTGCACCAGATCGAAGTAGCGTGACACCACCGGATCGACCGCTGCCACTCGAGCCCGTTCGACAGGAACTGCCCGAGACGCCGGGCTTCATCGAGGAACTTCCTGGTCCTGAGGATGATCCCTTTGAGGGGATTTTCGATCGAGCTTCTTCACGGACTACACCACCCTCGACATCACAGGCGTCGACGGTAACACCACGTCCGAGTCAGCCCGCAAGTCGTCTCGATCCCAACTTTCCGCCCGACCCCAGCACACTTTCAGAGGCGCCGGATCCTCGTTCTGCAACAACGACGATGGAAGCCACCCCTCCCTCTGCTGAAGCACCTCCTGGTCCGATCCTCGTCGGAAGCCGGACGATCCCGCTTCAGTATGATGTCGGTGAGATAAGTCCGGATCTGGTCTATACTGTAGAGATGTGGCGGAGCGGTGACCAAGGAAGGACTTGGGAGATCATCGGTGTTGACCCCGATCGTCGGTCGCCGATTCAAGTCGAGCTGCCCAGCGACGGACTCCACGGGCTCCGAATCGTCATCTCCGATCGAAATAACTTAGGTGACCCTCGTCCAGAACAAGGAACTCCACCTCAATTCGAGGTAATCGTCGACACCACAAAACCGAGGATCGGCATCGACTCGGTCCGGTTTGGGACTGGGGAAACATCCAACACACTCTTCATTACCTATCGGACTGAAGAGCAGCACCCCGCCGAGTTTCCAGTAGTGCTTGAGATCAAGCCCGACCAACCCGACGGCCTCTGGCGACCGATCGGCGATCGTCGGCTACCCGACTCGGGGACGTTTGCCTGGCAACTTCCGCGTGATGTTCCAGCGCGATTTCGGCTTCGGGCGATTGCCAACGATGCTGTCGGAAACTTCCGGATCATCGAATGGCCCCAGCCCATTTCATCGAACCTCGCCCGACCCCGTGGCCGAATTCTCGGCCTCGATCCTTCTGCACGCTTCGGGGTCTCCAGACCACGACGCTAGCCAGCCAACCACCTGGCGAGCGACGGCAGAAGGTGGGATCGGAGAACCGGCCCAGCAAGTTCCGCATTGGCACCTTCAGTGATGCCTGAAGTGCTGTACCAGTAGGATAGGTTTACACTTTAGCTACCGCAGGTAGGTGATCCACTATTGGTTGCTGATGATGTCTGTATTCGCGCGTTTTCACGAACCAATAGATGGAGAACACTACGATTGCGACCAATTCTGCCCAGAAAACAATCTTATTCGCGTTGTCTTTCCAGACAAAGCTCCGGGTGAATTCGAGGCTTAGGGCAACGATTGGGGTAAGCAGCATCAAGCGTCCGAGCCATGTGTAGTACGACTTGTACCTTTTTCTGATCAACTTATCTTCAACTTGGCTGAGTGAAATCTCTTGGGTGTAGAGACTGACGTAGGCCATACACAAGAAGAAGAAAACGGCCGCGATCCCGTGGAGAATCGAGGTTGCTTCGGGGTGAAGGACTCTCCCAAAGAGGTCCGTCCGCACTAGCTCAGCTGCACTACTCTTAACCGGAAAGAACGCCACCCCAATCGCCGCGATTCCTGCAAGATTTAATGTCCAACTCTCCCGCGCACATTCTCCTCGATAGAAGAAAAGGAAGACCCCGACAGCTACCAGGATTCCAACGAAGAGATCACGCATCCCCGTGTAGTAGTAGGCACTCATCGAGTTTTGAAGCCCGATATTGGTGAGCAACACACCACCACCCCAGAGAACGATTGGGAAGGCGATCCCGATGGCCGCGAGACCAAACCGGAGGCTGAGATATGTGCTGTTGATTGTTTCATTAGACATTTGCTGGTTCATTGTTGACTCTCTCTGGCTAAGTGATCATCTAACAGTCATGGCGAACTGACGAATCTTTACAAGAGACGACTGCCATTCTAAAACAGCCGACTTGGAAATCAAGGATCTGATTCTCAACGAGATAGCACTCAAGGTCCTCGACACGAGAGCTAGAATGAACAGAGTATGATCGGGATTCAAGGTTACATCACTGATGTAGGGAGTTCGCGCAGATGCTGAGGCGAAGCCTGTCAGACTCGTACAACACGATGGCCTCCAGTAGTTGGAGGCGCGTTGCAGCAATCATGGTGGCTCTCTGCGTAAGCTGCTTTTCGGCGGCTCTCGGACAACAGACTGAAGTTGGTGATCGTGTGGTGTTGGCGAGCCCAGAGGTCACCCTCAAGATTGGGAAGCGTGTGGTCGCCGATGGATTGATCCACCGAGTTTTCACGGTCGGGAAAATCCAAGGTTCCTGGCTCTGGCTTGAATCTCCGGATGTCTCCGGTTGGGTGAAAGCAGCGTCGATCCTCCCGTTTGACCAAGCGCTCGAGCAGGCCACGGAGAACGTCCAACGTGAGTCGGACTCAGCACTTGCACGAGTTGCACTTGGCTTGCTCTGGGTCGATCGAGGTCGGGCTGACCTTGCGATCGAGGAGTACACAAAAGCAATCGAGATTGAGCCCGATTGGTACGTTCCTCGGATGAATCGAGGTCTGGCGTATCAATCAGCAGGCCGCTTCGATGACGCCTTGAACGATCTCAACGACGCGGTCGAACGTTACCGGCTCGATCCCCTCGTCTACTTTAATCGAGGCCTGGTTCAACTCGGTCGGAATGACTTCCGCTCTGCCTGTAACGACTTCGAGTTGGCACTCGAAGTGGACCCCGAACATACGCCATCGCGATTCAATCGAGCAGCCTTGGCGCTGGCCCTGAATCGCTCAGGGGCTGCTGAAGATGCCGAGATCTATCTCGCGATTGCCGGTTGGTATGAATCTTTGTCTCCCTATGCAGCCTTAATTGCCTCTCTTGATCATCAACGGAACGATCAAACCGATCGTGCCACGGGTCTTCTTGAGGCGGCTGCGGCGCACCTGAAAGACGATCAATGGCCCAAGCCGGTTTTCGACTACTTCCAGGCCAAGATCGATTGGGAGGAGCTTCTCGCGCAGGTGGAAACGGTCGATCAAGAAGCCGAAGCACGGGCCTACGCCGGTCGCTTGCTGCTCCAACAAGGCAAGGCGGATGAAGCTAAACCCCTGTTCGAGTGGGTCCTCGATCGCGGCGATCCCACCCAGATTCCAAACCTTCTTGCTCGCTCCGGACTTGCTGAAGTCGATGCAAACTGAGACTTCTGAATTGAGGGCCGAACGGCGCTTTCAATTGCCCACAACTCGGTGACCCCGTTCGAAGCCGAGTTAATGCCAATCAATCGAGTCAATTGTTCGCGTCTGACGAAGCACCTGGTTCGCTAGAGGCGACGAACCACCCAAAATTTAACTATTTGATTCGTGTTCTCCTAAGCGAATCATACATCTTGAGGTGGCGCGACTTGCCGTCGCTCTGTTGGCAAATCAATCGCATCGAGAAAGTCTCTGGTCGGGTGTCCCGAGTCGCCCCTCACATCTTGTTAAAAGCTTGGCAAGGATGACGTGCCGATCGGTACTGAGATCTGGTCAACAGGCGATTAACCTCGCGGGCGGGTGGCATTGATAGACAGCTATTTCTGGGTGGAAAGGAAGCTTGCTACCGGTGCTCTGGTTCGGCCGCAAGGGAGCACCGACAGACAAGCCGCCGGTGGCACCCGATCCGAGCGGCTCAACCCCCGATCTGCTGACCCAAGTTCCTCTAGTGGCCGCTTAAGCACGACTTTGTAGAGGAACAAGAGTGCATTGAGCGCCTGGTTTTGAGTTGACGCTGCGACGTCGCGTTCCACAGCGAGGTATGTTAAGAAGTCCCTGACTTCCTGCTCACCCATCGTTTCCGGATGCCGTTTCTGATGGAAGAGGATGAACTTCTTGATCCAATCCACATACGCATCCTCCGTCCTGATGCTGTAATGACAGACCCTGACCGCCTCTCTGACCCGATCCAATAGCTTCGCCACCTTCGCCCGCCCCCGATTTTCCAGTTATCTGACGACGCTCTTGCAATTCTCCAACGATCACATCAGAATCTATACCACTGTTCAAATTAGATGGATTAACTTCTGTGTTGTAACACAGAACATTGTCCGTCTACACACTGTTCTGTCTCTAAACTACATGGAACTCCAGCATGGCTGACAATTCACCGCTGTTGCCAACGTTGCTCACGGAGCTACATCAGCTTTCGCTGTCATACGAGAATCTTTGGACGCCCCTTGGCCAAAACGCTTTTCGTGCGTCGCTGGCTTCGGGGGTAATCGAGATTTCGGGGTCGCCAACGCCCTATGGCTTACGCTCGGCAATCGAACAGTCTTGGTCTGGCCGAACGGGAACATTTCTTTGGGACTGGCTCACAGTTCCGCTGAAGCCCGTACTGTTGCTTGCGGCATCGAAGAGCCAGTCAACTTACAAGTGGCCTGATAGGAAACTGAAGATTGACAGCGTCAACGGAACCACAAATGAGTTCTTTGTCGACTACGAAAACCCAATTTACAACCAAGTTTCCCAGCTTCTGCTCATAGCAGAGCTGGCGGCCCAGACAAGCGACCTTCCAGACACCGTGAAAAAAATGTCTGATGAAATCGCGAAACTACTGACACCCGCAACAAGCATGCAGGAGACAGAACCAAGCGGTGAACCGGAGCCGCCGATCTCGCCCGATCTGACGTCATAGGTTTTTGGCGGCGGCCCGGTTACCCCCGTCGTTAGGCGGCGAATGGAGTAGTCCTATGGAGCAGGTAAACGCGCAGGTTCTCAAGGATGGCAAACTGATTCTCGAAGGTATCTCTGCCCACATCCAAGAAGGTGGGCCTCCAGGCGGTATTCGCCGGTG
>CAZEAN010000131.1:0-15758 GCA_964510225.1 uncultured Isosphaeraceae bacterium | reverse complement strand
TCTGATCAATCACGCGGCGCCATTGATGTTTTCGACCGCCCTCCCCCCCGCCGCTGCAGCCGCAGCCACCGAAGCGCTTCAGCTAGTTCAAACTGAGCCTTGGCGACGCCAACAGATCCACCAGCACGCCGATCGACTCCGGGAAGGACTTCGAACGCAAGGATGGTCTGTCCCGGAGTCCTCCGGACCGATCGTCCCGGTCTTGATTGGCGATTCAGGCCCGGCACTCCAGGTCGCCGATCGGCTCCAATCCCGAGGATGCCTATGCCCGGCAATCCGACCGCCAACGGTCCCTCGAGGAACCGCCCGGATCCGGATCAGTCTTAGTGCCCTCCACCAAGAAGCAGACCTTAGCGCACTCAGAGATGCTTTTAATTTTGCAAGAACGGAGACCTTACAGTGATCCGCGACTTGATCGCCAGAAGAGAGACGATCGAGCTAGAATGACCAAGCGGTCACTGGTTCTGAAGCTCCAGAGTCGTTAGGCTCTCGGCAAACGAAACAGAGTCTGAGCGTTAGTGGTCGGTATTCAGGGAGATCAGCACGTGATGGATTGGGAGGCGACTCGCCAGGGTGAATTCCCCGTTGCAAACCAGTGGGCCTACATGGATCACGCCGCGATTAGTCCGCTCCCTCGGCGTGCTGCCGACGCCATGGTCGCGTATGCAAACGACCAGCAAGCCCACGGCTGTGTAAACTGGCTCGATCGACGCAACGAGCTGGAACGGATCCGAAGCAGGGTCGCCCGGCTCCTAAATGCGGAACCGACCGAGATCGCCTTCGTAACGAGCACGACGATGGGAATCGGTCTGATCGCTGAAGGATTCCCCTGGCGTGATGGCGATAATCTGGTGACCGCGGCCGAGGAATATCCCTCCAACCTCTTTCCTTGGATGAACCTCCAGAGTCGAGGAGTCGAGACAAGGACCGTCCGATCCCGAGACGGCCGGATCTGGCCCGAAGACCTGATCGAGGCAATGGATGACCGGACCCGTCTCTTAACGATCAGTCATGTCGAGTTTTCCAGCGGCTTCCGGCACAATCTCGATCGCCTTGGGGAACTCTGCCAGTCGCGTGGGGTTGCTCTCTTCGTTGATGCCATTCAAGGGCTCGGACCTCATCGGATCGATCTCCAAAAGACGCCGGTCGACTTCCTCGCCGCTGACAGCCATAAGTGGCTCCTTGGCCCCGAAGGTGCGGGGATCATGTACGTCCGAGCAAGTTGGATCGATCGATTAAGGCCCCTCGGGGTCGGTTCGAACAGCGTGACCTCCTCCTACAACGATCCCGAACCCGCATTCAGTCTGAAGCCAGATGCTGGTCGTTGGGAAGGTGGTTGCTACAACATGGCGGGACTCTTGGCAATGGGCCGGAGCTTGGAACTGATCGAGGAACTCGGTCCGGCTCGGGTCTCAGCGCGGATCCTTGAACTCGCCGATCAAGTCCGCGACCGGGTAGAGCGGCTCGGTTGGAGTTCTGTCGGCTCCCAAGCAGCGGAAGATCGCTCTGGAATCGCCGTTTTCGATCGTGACGGTGTCGACCATGACGCCGTGATCCGATCCCTCCGATCTCAAGGGATCGTGGTCAGTTGTCGACGCAGTCGACTCCGGATCAGTCCGCACTGCTATAACAACCAGGACGATCTCGATCGCCTCCAAGACGGACTGAATCACGCAATCAAGAGTTTGTAGCGACCACCGAAGAACGAGTACAAGGACAATCGCTTAAGCTGATTAGGCTCTAAACCTCCAAAGCAGGCATCGGGATAATGAAGGAAGAACGGGTTGCGGTTTTCACAGGAACGTTTGATCCGATCACTCTCGGGCATCTCGACGTGATCAACCGAGGTCACCGTCTCTTCGATCGCCTCGTGGTGGGGATTGGGGTCAATCCCAGCAAACATGTCGTGTTCTCCAGCGAAGAACGATTGGAGATGGTCTCGAAGGTTGTGGCACCGTTCCCGAATGTTACTGCGTTGACTTTTGATGGCCTTGCAGTCGATTTCGTCCGAGGGCTCGGAGCGAGAGTGATTCTCCGAGGGCTCCGAACCCTCTCCGACATGGAATACGAATTCAGCATGACGCTGACCAACCAACAGCTCAATCCCTCGATTGAGACTGTCTTTCTGATGGCCGATGGTCAGTATGCGAACCTCTCCAGTTCGCTGATCAAGCAGGTCGCCCGCTACGGTGGTTCTGAAGTTCTGGACCGCTTTGTACCGCCGGAGGTGGTCGCTCCGATCCTTCACCGTTACCAAGGAGCGAACCGTTGAGGGAGAACGGCTCACCACTTCCTCGACCAGCGCTCCCTGTTCGTTTCTCTCCTTACCTTTCTGACTTCGACTCCTCGGAGAACTATTGATGGCTGCACCGACTTCGATCACCCTCCGTCGAGAGCCAGGCGCTTTTGTCCGGAGCCTGACCGCACTTCTCCTCCGTGCGAGCCTCGGGATGATCTTCTTGACCGCCGGGCTGGGTAAATACTTCTCGATGAACCAGTCGGTCGATAACACGGCCGTCGATCCAGTAGTGGAGATTGTCGAAGATGACAGCATGAGTGAGGAGCCGGAACCTGTCTCTCCTCCCCCTCCGCTCAACGGCGAAGCAGTCGACGATGAAGCGGCGACTGAATCGACCGTCACCGATTCGGAGCAACCAGCCGGCTATCCCGACTCGCTTCGGGCCGGATTCAAGGACACCTTCCTCGAAACGGAGATGGCCTGGGCGCTTGATCTTTTCTTCCTCGCGCTTCCCTTCGTGGAGATAGCGGTCGGTGCGTTGTTGATTCTCGGCCTCCTGACCTCCCTCACGGGCTTCGCGACCGGCCTTCTCCTCTTGGGCCTCCTCTTCGGTCATCTCGTGACCAACAATATCGCGATGTGGCCGAGCATGCTGATCTATTTGATGACTAATGCCGGCATCCTTTGGCTCTCGCCAGTGACAAGCAACTACATTTCGCTCGATGGACTTCTCTTCGGCTGGTTCTGGGCGCCGAAGCCCGAGGGGCAATATCGCGCGGAAGATGAGACGTCCCGGAAGAGTTGATTGTCAGTTGAATAGACTCTTTAAGTACCCTCGTTTAGGATTGTTGGACTGAACAGCCTAACCGTATCTAACTTCACAACCGCCTGCGGAGAGCCACTCCGCAGGCGCTCCGACGGTCCCTACCGCAACCGTTGGAGCGAACCGCCCACAGCGTGGGATGCTGGTCACAATACCGACCCCATGGATGATTCGAACAGCGTCTGTTACGATATGGAAGTAAATGTGTAGCCGGTAACCTTAGACCTGTGTTCACAATAAGAACACCTGTCATGTGTGGACGCACGGTTGATGGGAACGGTTTTTGAACAATCGGTAGAGGTTGGGTGAGGAGGATCGATGGACTATCGCTACCTCGGCACCAGGGGGGCACTGAACGAAGCAGATGAGGCCTCCCGCGGGGATCAGGTTGCATCGGGGGCCGGGGCAGAGACTCTCTCTCTGGGTTCACACGACAAACTGGCGAGAATGATGCCGGCCGAGATGGCCTTCGGGTTGGACGTCGTTCCGCTGGAGGTCGAAGGGGAAACACTGGTCGTCGGCGTTCTCGACACCGACGACATCGCCAAGTCAGACAAGATCTCGTTCAGCCTGGCGAGGCCGGTCCGACTACAGCAGATCGGCTGGCACGAATTGCGGGGGAAACGCGAAGCCCTCTATGGCTCGGAGTTCGAAGACGGGGCCCAGACCCTAGCACTGTCCAGTGTGGACAATTCGGTGTACGCATCCCCAACGTCGGCCTTCGAGATGGATGCTTTCGAGGCTGGTGAACTGCATCATCCGAGTTCTGTCGAAGTCCCCGCTCCCCGAGCGAGTCTGCGGGAGCAAGCCCGGATAAACCAGCGAACTAAGACTCGGGCGGTGAACCAGCAGGCGAGGTCGAGCATCGACACTACTCTACCCCTGGGAGGACAGGCGGGTATGTTCCTGTACACGGTCGAAGAAGGTCAGCGCGTGTTGATGCGGCGGCCGGACGGGAGGATGGAGGTCATCGTCGGACCGAAGAGGATTTGGCGCTGGAGGAACGTCTTCAAAGCGATGGTCCACCACGTTGCCCACCCGGGCGACTACCTGATAGTCCGGTATCGAGACGGCCAGCAGGAGCACATGCCCGGCCCCTCCGAGGTCTGGTTCGATCCCAGGGTCCACAAGTCGGTCGACCGTCGGGATGCGCTTCAGATCGCCGCCAAGGAGGCCGTGGTCGTCTACAGCCAGAAGGAGGGAATGAGTACGGTCCAGCGCCGTGTCGAGTACGGCCCAGCGCTATTCATCCCCCGCCCAGGGGAATGGCTGCACACGTTCTCATGGCATGCGTCGAAGGGCGGGTCGAAAGGCGTCGTTAAAGTGCCAAAAGGCCTGGTCTTCCAGAAGCTCTGGCTGATGCCGGACCAGATGTATCACGATGTGTCCGACGTCCGTACGGCGGACGACGCAGTCCTGACGATCCGCCTGATGATCTTCTTCGAGCTGGTTGAGATCGACCGGATGCTCGACGCCACCCACGACCCGATCGGCGACTTTGTCAACGCCGCCTCCAGCGACGTCGTTGACTTGATCGGGCGGCACGACTTCGAGTCGTTCAAGCAGAACACCGAACGACTCAACGAATTGGAGACCTACCGGCAGCTCACCGGGCGCGCCGACCAGTGCGGCTACCGGATCAACAAGGTCGTCTACCGGGGCTACGGCGCAGCGGAGCGGCTCCAGCAGATGCATGACCAGGCCATTGAGGCCCGAACCCGGCTGCAGCTCGACCGAGCCACCGAGCAACAGGCGCAGGACCTGGAGAATTTCCGACTCGACAGCCAACTCTCCCGAGCGAACAAGCGGAGGGCGGAACAGAGTTCCGAGGTGGCGCATGACCTCGAGATCGCCGCCCAAAAGCACGAGGCAAGGCTGCGGGCCATTGAGTCGTCCGCCGCCGCATCCCGCGAACGTCGTGGGCTCAAACTTGATCAAGATCGCCGGCTCGAGTCGGAGGCGGCGGCATCGCATCGCGAGCACCTCGCCGCGCTGCGCGATCTCGGCGTCGACCTCACCGCCTATCTCACCCAGGGCCGGGCAGACCGAATCATCGAGTTACGGGGTTCCGGCCACGGCAAGGACGGGGCAACTCATGTTCACATCGACCCCTCATTGGGCGGTGACCCTCGTATAGAGGACTCCTGACACGCTGCGGGCTTCGCCGATTTTCCGCGAGGTAGTGACTCGAGCAAACGAAGCGACCATGATCCACGGTGGAAACCCACTTGTCGACGGCTGGACCTCGAGGCACCCATCGTCTCTGGCAATGTTCCCGCTGGTGGTGCACCTGCGTTTCTTCCTGCACGGCTGACTGAAGATACGGAGCCGTGGCAAGCTCAGCACGCCATTCCGCGAGTTGTCGCAACGGGTTTGGAAGTCGTCTCATACGACATCGCGGCGTGGCTTCGCGCAATGGATACGTCGGCTCCGCGAGTGGGCCCCCTGCCAGCGGATGTCGGCGTGGCTGCTGGAGCAGGTTGAGAAGCTGTGCAGCCGATCGCAGAAGTACGTCGAGGCGTATTCCCATCCCGGTCAGCACCGGACAAGCACGATGCTGGACCGACTGATGCGTGGGATTAACTGCTACTTCGACCGTCGTCAGCACATCTGCACGACTCGCGTTCCGCGTGTCGGCTGCACTGCCGAGCGTGGGCGGTGGTGGCGAACTTAGCCCACTGGCACACGGAATTTGTGCGAAAGATCGAGGAATGACGATGCCCTGCTGAACGCCTGAAGCGCCATCGCTACCACGACGACTGGCTCCAGAACCTGCTGATTTCTGCCTCCCTCGTCGGCTACCGAGCAGACTACCTCCAAAATCCGTGACGGTCAGAAAAAAAGTAGTGTTGATGGCACATCTGGGAGCGATAATGACATGAGGTAGGGTAGGAGCGCCCCAGAAGTCGTGAATCTGGGGCATTGTAGCGTCTCTCTGCGCGGCATCTTGCCCGGACTTCCCATGGACACCATGCTCTTAATCCTAAACCTGGGTGCATCAACTGCGCTCGTCCTGCTGTTCATTCAATCCACCGCGATGTCGAGGCAATGGCGTCGCGAGCAGCAATCTCGTCTGGAGGGATTGCGGCGAGACCTCCGGATTCTCTTCAGAAGGCTCGAATCCGACACAGATCATGAGGCTGCAGAGCCTTCGATGACGACAAGCAGCAGCCCACTTCGAGTCAGCAACCCGGAACCAACCGAGAGAACTCAAGAACGCCCCCGACCAAGGGCACATACTTTCGACGAGCCCTTTAGCTCTCAAACAGCGGCATCGAGCGTACCAAGAGAACATTTCGCCGGATCGAAAGCGCAATCTCCGGGAGTCCCCTACCACCTTCCCCCTAGGCCTCCTCGCGAACCTCATCCCTGGGAAGTCGCCGCAAAAGAAACGCTTCAGCGAATCTGGAACTGGATCATCGTCGGCGAGGAGCACATTCCCAAGGGAGTGTCGATGGAATTCGCCGTCGCGAGCCAATGGCTACTCCGGATCGGTGTGCTGATTCTGATCGTCGGTATCGGGTTCTTTTTGAAGTACTCGGTCGAATATGGCTTACTTAATGAACAGGCCCGCGTTGCACTCGCTGGAATGACTGGTGCGGCAATGCTCGTTGCGGGTACTCGGATGCTGGGGAAGCCTTACCAATTGTTGGGGCAAGGGCTTCAGGGTGCGGGGATCGCTGCACTATACTTCACTGTTTTTGCAGCAGCGAACCTTTACGAACTGATCCCAACCCTCATTGCCTTTGGATTGATGTGTATAGTGACCGTAATCGCCGGCGGGATTGCGGTTCGATACAGTACGATGTTGGTCGCTATCTTAGGGATCATCGGCGGTTATGGAACACCTCTGATGCTCTCGACGGGTGAAGTGAACTACCCTGGCCTCTACGGTTACATGCTCGTGCTTGGACTCGGAGTCCTCAGGATCTGCTACTGGAAGGAATGGCGGCTACTCAACTATCTGAGTTTTGTGGGAACGATTGGATTGTTTCTGGGATCGATGGTGAACTACGAAGAGTCGTACTTCTGGGAAGTGATGCCGTTTCTGACAGCCTTCTTTGTGCTGTTCTCGACGATGACGATCTTCTATCAAATTGTGAATCGGTCGAAATCGAACCTTCTCGACCTCTTAGCATTATTGATTAATGCTGGGTTTTATGGCCTCGCTTCCTACCTCCTCATTGAACCAACTTACGGACGCTACTGGGTTGCATTTGTCACGATTCTGTTGAGCGCATTCTATGCGGCACACGTGGTTCTCTTCCTGCGCCGAGAATTAGTTGATCGCGAGCTCTTGGTTAGTTTCCTAGGCCTCTCTTCGTTCTTCCTCGCGATGACAATGGTCTTCCTCCTGACCGACCGTTGGCTAACGGTGAGTTGGGCGATTCAAGGACTAGTCATGCTCTGGATTGCACAGCGAATTGGGAGCCGCTATCTTCAGCAAGTCTCGTTTCTGTTGTACGGGATTGTCCTGTTTCGATTCTGTACCATCGACTTGTTTCAGGAGTTCCTACCGAGGTTCAACGCAACGACAGAAGTCGAGCCAATGGGCTATCTGAGGGCTCTTTTGGAACGCCTCGTGCAGTTCGGCATCCCGATTAGCTGCTGGTGGGGAGCAGCTTGGCTCCTTCGTTCCGAAGGCGCTGAATCAACCGACTTGATCGGTCGTGAGAACGACGTTGAGGATTGGATTGCCCCGAAACGATCGTTGCAAGCCTTCACGATCCTCGGATTCGCCACCTTGTTCCTCTACCTCCACCTCGAATTGAACCGAACCGTTGGCGATCTTTATGAACCACTCAAACTTCCAACATTGACGTTCCTCTGGCTTGCGATGTCCGGTGTGTTGCTCTGGCAATATCTGGTGCAAGAGAGCGTGACCTTGCGGAATCTCTTTGTGCTCTCGGTCGGTGGGTTGTTGATCAAAGTCGTCCTGTTTGACCTCGCAAGCTGGCAACTCAATGAGCGTTTCCTGTACGGATACTCGTATTCCCCGCTCGAGGCCAGTCTTCGGCTCCTCGATTTCGGCGCTCTTGTGGCGTTCCTGGCGATTACGAGCAAGATGGTGAGTGAACGTGGTGCTTCTGGGTCACTTGGCTTTTATCTCGGACTCACGGGTTTGGGTTCACTCTTTGCCTACCTCACATTCGAAACCAACACACTCCTTGCCAATTTCTTGCCAGGGCTCCAGTATGGCGGAATCTCGATCCTCTGGTCGGTGTTCGGGTTGGGACTAATCATCGGCGGGATCAAGGAGCAGATCCGAACACTCCGCTACCTTGGTCTAGGCTTATTCGCCACTGTAGCGCTGAAGGTGTTCTTCGTCGACCTCGCCACCCTGGACCAGTTCTACAGGATCGTTGCCTTCATCGCCCTCGGTATCCTCACAATTGCCGGTTCGTTCTTGTATCTTCGCTACCAAGATCGATTCGCCATTCAGTCAACCCATGAGCTGGCTGAAGAATAGCCTGGGAGGTTCCGCTGACTTGGGGCTGGATCGCACCAGCATTGGTTGGTCGTGGATTCAGTTCCCCGTGAGTAGCCACGGTCGGCTCATGAGGCGGAATGCCTGCTCAGCATCTTGACGGTGGGCTGCCAAAGCGTTCGACGGTAGGGAGAGACATCTGACTGCAAGGAGAGGTTTGTTATGGATTTCCCTCTCATCGACTACCTGGACGACGAAGCGTGCTACGGCAAGCTCGCCGAGCTTTCCCACCCTGAAGGCCTGGTGTGTCCCCACCGCGGGGAGCGACACCGACTGTGGATCCACCACCGACACCGTGAGCTGATGCTGGACTCTCAGTGCCGAGAATGTGGTCGTGTGTTCAACGCCTGGACAGGGACCGTTCTGTGGGGACGCACCGACGACTCTTTCATCTGATGATGATCCTGTACAGCTTCGCCACAGGGCGGCCCACGGCCCAGATGGTCCGCGAGCTGGGGTGCGATCGCAAGCACCTGCTGGAATTCCGCCACTGGCACCCCGTCTTGACGACGTATCGGAGGGCATTGAAGATTTCGCGGAGATCGTAGGGCGTTGCGGTGCATCCTCACGCATGAGGATGAGGTAGGGGATGAGAAACTGCCATTCGGCATCGCTGACATCGCTGAGGTAGGGCTTGCATTCTGCAGTGTTCATGCCATAACATTATGAAAAGATTGCGGAAAAGTCCATAACAGGCTCTAAGTCATTCGAATGGCCCATAGGCTCGCGCCGCTGGTCATGAGGTTGCATCCAGGATCTATTCCATCATGCTCGATCTGAGCTCCTGTCCGGCCTGCAATGCAACGACGAGTGCGGCACACGAAGTCGATCGGCTCGATTCGAAGGCGGCCGATGGTACTCGGTTGGCCGTTCGTTTGGTCGAGTGCCCCGAGTGTTCCCACGTCTTCTTGAACCCGGTACCCGAGCCGGCCGAACTGGCTCCGTTCTACGAGAGCGACTACCACGTCTTTGCCGACCAGTTGCCAAGTCCCGACGAGATTCGTCGGATGGTTGCCGGGGCCAAAGAGGCGGGGTCGTACAACCACGCCCCTGTCGTTCCTGGTGGCCGCTATCTCGATGTCGGGTGTGGCCTCGGGACGATGGTCGCTTCGATGGCCGCCCTGGGTATGGAGGCGACGGGTGTCGAACCGAGCGAGATTGCCGTTCGGCGTGCACGCGAGGCCGGCTGCGACGTACACCACGGTCTGCTCGAGGAGGCCGGCTTGCCCGATGAGACGTTCGACGTCGTCTCGATGTACCATGTCTTGGAACACGCCCCGGACCCCATTGCCTTGCTTCGCGAGTGCCGCAGGGTCATGAAGCCCGATGGCTGTCTGGTCGTCGGTGTGCCGAACTATGATTCGATGGTCCGGCATCTCGTGGGGCGATGTTGGTCGGCGCTCGACCCGCCACGTCATCTCCATCACTTCCGACGGGGAAGTCTCCAGGCCGCCAGCGAGCGGGCCGGTCTCTCGCTCCGATCCGTCGAAACAGAATCGATCGGCCGCCATGTCCAAGGGGAGTTGTGCCGCTGGCTCCGCCGTTACGCTCTGGTCCCGATGCGGCTCACCCTGGGGTTGGGGCTGACGGCACCATTGGCCAACTCCTTGGCTCGACGCAGCCACGTCGACGACCGCGGCGAAGCGCTCGTCGCGACCTTCGGTGTCTCTCCCGAAGTTGCATCACGAGCTGTGGGCTGAGACCAGAAGATGACGTCGTCGTTCGATTCCCGTGACGGTCAGGTCGGTTGCCCGGAGTTGGCCGGCGGGATCGCTCCCGAGGACTCGTCGGCAGCGACCGCCTGCTGCTCGAGGACTTCGGCGAAGATGCGTCGTCGTCGTCGATGCATTTCCTGGTGGGTCAGTGACCTCGCCCCGGACAAGCCGGCCATGCCAAGTGTCCGGAGCCGACTCGGATCGGCGGCCAATCGCTCGATCGCATCGGCAAGGGCGGAGGGATTCCCTGGCGGAACGAGTTCGCCAGCATCGGCATTGGAGAGACAGTCGCGCAAGCCCGGTGTGTTGCTGCCGAGGAACGGGACGGCTTGGGACCAGGCGTCGTAGACGACTCTGGGCTGCTCATCTCCGAGGCTGGGGATCAGTACCGCGTGCAGGGATCGGATCGCTTCGAAGAACGGAGGTCCATATGGCAGGATGCCGCGGACCCGAAGTTGGGTCGACCCTCGAAGTCGCTCGGCGAGGCGTCGGCAATCGGCCTCGAGCGGGCCCGCTCCATAGAGGTCGACCGTGGTGGAGACGCCGCGACGATCCAGGATCTTGATCGCCTCGAGCAAGGTCGAGATCCCCTTCTGCTCGATGAGCCTCCCCGCAAACCCCAACGCAATGGGTGCGTCCGGAGGACCGGGGCGGTCGTTCCAGTCGCGATGAGCCTCGTCGTCGGTGATCAGCACGGCCTCATCGATCCAGGATGCCGGTATGACCCAGCCCCGCTCATCATCGTCGAAGAAAGATCGGCGATACTCGGAATGGGTGAAGATGGCGATGTCGGCTGCCAGAACACATCGCTTTGCGAGCGCCTCGCTCACTTCGGCGACCAGCCTCCGGGGTGATGTCCACCGGGCTTCGAGGTCGGAACGCCAGGGAGCGGATTCGACGATCACGATTCGCTTCTTCTTCCGAAGCCAGCCGATCGCTCCGGCGAGCCAGCCGAGGGGATAAGGCCAACCAGCCACACCGTAGTGGACGACCGATACGCGCCCGATCTCCCTCCAGAGTCGAAGCACGTCCGGAACGACGCCGAACGCTGCGAAGAGCCGAGACCGTCGAGGAGAGAGCTCCACGATCCGGAGGCCTCCCACGTCGGAGGAGATCCGCTTGTGATTTTCGGGAGGATGGGAGCGAGACCTTGGTGCAGCGATCGAGAGGCGGGGTAGGTATTTCCGGTGCTCCTCGATGTCTTTGGCCCAAAGTGGCTCGACATACCGATGCCCGTCGCCACCGACGTAGAACGGTATGTTGACGACGAGCAGATAGTCGACGTCAAACGCCGGAACCTCCCGACCGACGGCGGCCGTCTGGCCCGGGTGGGCCCCCCCCTCGTGAACGATCGGACGACTCATGGGCCAGAACCTCTGTGACCGTCTTGCGAACGACGCTCGAATCGTGAAGCGTGGCCATAACGACAAGATCGCGGCGATCTTGCGGACAACTCACTTCAACTTGGATGATAACGCTCGGAATCTATTAAATCCATGTCTCATCAGTACGGATCAGGACGCGACCTTCCGTAGAGCCCGGGGATGAGCAGCCAACCAGGCGTAAGGTAGGCCTGCTCGCCCCCCACCGATGCTACCAAGCCCCGCAAGATGTCTTTCGCTTGACGGTTACGACTTGCTCAGTCTCCTTCCTCGTCGAGTAGTTCGAGCCGGGCGAGGTTATGCGCAAACTTGGTCGCCCAGGATTGGATCACTGATCGAGGTCGGAATGCGCCGAGATCGAGTCGCTCGGATCGAGAACCTTGCGCCGTGGCGAGGGCAATGTAAACGGTGCCAACGGGAGTTTTGGGAGTGCCGCCGCCAGGGCCAGCAACCCCGGTCGATGAAAGAGCCATATCGGTTCCAAACTTGTTCCGAACATTGATCGCCATCGCTTCGGCAACCTCTGCCGAGACAACGCCATGCGTTTCAATCAGTTCTCGAGGGAGACCAAGCAACTCAACCTTGGACTCGACGGAGTAGGTCACCAACCCACCAGGGAAGAACGCACTAATGCCGGGAACCAAGGTCAGCCGTTGGGCAATCAAGCCCCCGGTGCAAGATTCCGCGGTCGAGATCGTCGACTTAGACCGCTGCAACTCACGGACAAGTCCTTCGGTGACATTCTCATCTCCTTCGCCTACAATCAAGTTCCCGAATCGCTCGTAAATCAGCGCCGCTGTCGACTCAATCGCGTCCCGGGCCTTGGCTTCATCGGAACCCTCGCCACAGATCCGGAGGCTGATTGTCGCATCAGAGGCCGTGATCCCGACCTCGGGAATCCGTCCACGAGCGGTAATATCGGGGGCCATCGCCTCGACTTCCGATTCACCCTTGCCAAAGATGTTGATCACACGCCGGACGACGGTCCGAGACTCGGGCAGCAACGCTCGGACCCTCGGAGCAACCTGCTCGTCAAACATCGCTTTGAGTTCTCGAGGGACTCCGGGCAAGCAGGCAATGGACGCTCTTCCCGTCCGGAGCCAGATCCCCGGAGCCGTTCCGTGGTCATTTCGAATGATCGTAGCTCCAAGTGGGATCAAGGCTTGCACCCGATTTCGGTCGGGCATCTCTCGATTCCGACGTCGGAACATCGCTTCAATAGCGCGTAAGGCCTCAGTGTCTTCGACGAGACCAACACCGGCTGCCTTGGCCAACGCTTCGCGGGTCAGATCGTCTTGCGTGGGACCAAGGCCGCCGCTTGTCACCACGACATCGGAGCGATCGGCCGCGGTCTGGAACGCATTCACGTTATCTTGCAAGTTGTCACCGAGCAGGGTTGAGAACCGGACAGGCACGCCGAGGTCCGCCAACCGTTGACAAAGCCACTGGCCGTTGGTGTCGAGCTTCTCGCCGCTCGTCAGCTCGGACCCAATGATCAAGAGTTCGGCATGCATGCCTTGTCATCCTTCACTTACAGCGTCTGCAGGGCGATTGAGTCGTCTCTGAGACGGCTCCTCGCGAACCAAGAAAGCAAGAGGGCGTGTCTCTTGGGTGAGAAGAGAGTTGCAGCAGGGTATGGCTCTCGTGTCATAATAGTACAAATGACCTTCAATGGTCGATCGCCCTACGCAACGCCCTTACAGCCATAGGAGCGTCGGGCCCTCGATTTGGGCTCGACCGAGTTTCATCGCACATGAACCCGGTCCCGCCACATCGAGAGGATTACGACGCATGAACGCCGCAGTTCTCGACCACCCAACTCTTGTGCTCAACCGGAACTGGCAGCCGGTCAACGTCGCGACCGTCGCCCGAGCACTCGTCATGCTCTGGAACGAGTCGGCACGCGTCGTCGACCCCGAGAGCTTCCAGCTCTACACCTGGTCGGATTGGGCCAAGCTCCAGCCGAAGCATGGTGAACCGTTCATCCGCTCGGTCCGGTTCCGACTCCGAGTCCCTGAGGTTATTACGCTCACGCGTTACGATCGCTATCGCGAATCCACCGTCACCTTCAGCCGACGGAATATCTTCAAACGCGACCATTCAACCTGTCAGTACTGCGGGATCCGTCCAGGGACGTCCGAACTCACGATCGACCACGTCCTCCCGCGCTCGCTCGGAGGCGTCTCATCTTGGGAGAATTGTGTCCTCGCTTGTGTCCGTTGCAATTCGAAGAAGGCCAATCGGACTCCTGAGCAGGCAAACATGAAACTCAAGAAGAAGCCCGCCCGACCCGACTGGAAACCGATGTATGCTTACACCAACATCCGGATTGAAAGCTGGTCGAAGTTCATCAGCGAGGCATACTGGAATGTGGCTTTGAACATGGGTGAATAATGATCGGGCGATCTTCCGCCAGACCGTCAACCGCACTCGGACCGATCGGATCGGGGCAAGAATGAGATACCTCGTCACCGGAGGCGCCGGGTTCATCGGCAGCTATCTCTGTGAGCGACTTCTGAACGATGGCCACGAAGTGTTGGCCCTCGATAATCTCAGCACCGGCTCCTTCAGCAATGTGGCACAACTGGAGGGCCGGACTGGTTTTGAACTCCGGGTCGCCAGCGTGACCGATCCGTCGGTTGTCGAACGTTGCGTGATCGACTCCGACGCGACCTTCCATCTTGCCAGTGCTGTTGGGGTTAAGCTTGTTGTCGATCAACCGGTCGGTACGATCGAGACGATCGTCAACGGAACCGACACCGTCCTCCGCGCCTGTGCTCGCTATCGGCGGCCGTTCTTAATCACCTCCACAAGTGAAGTCTACGGCAAGAGCAATCAAGTCCCGTTCCGGGAAGAAGCCGACGTCGTGCTCGGCCCGACCACGACCCGCCGCTGGGCCTACGCGGGCGCCAAGATGCTCGACGAATTCCTGACCTTGGCCCACTGGCACGAAGCCCGACTCCCCGTCGTAGTCGCCCGGCTTTTCAACACGGTCGGCCCCCGACAGACTGGTCGCTACGGGATGGTGATCCCTCGGTTTGTCGCTCAAGGATTGGCCGGTGAAGCAATCACCGTCTATGGCGACGGCCAACAATCACGATGCTTTGCCCACGTACTGGACGTGGTCGATGCAATCATTCAACTGATCCACCACCCTCAAGCACGCGGTGAGGTCTTTAATATTGGTAATGACCAAGAAGTGACAATTATGCAGTTAGCTGAACGTGTCTGTGCCTTGACCGGTGATCGCAGCACGATCCGAACGATTCCTTACGAAGAAGCGTATACGTCTGGGTTTGAAGATATGCAACGACGGATCCCCTCCTTAGAGAAGATTGAGCAACTGATCGGCTATCGACCGAGTCGAAACCTTGACCAGATCCTTGCCGATGTCCTCAACGAGCAGCAGACCGCCAAGGATTGAGATCGAGATCCAGCACAATAGTTCACAAATAAATCTGCTAGATTCTGGGTGGTGTCTCGCGCAGGTTGAATGGCTGGTCGATGGAATCATTCAGACCAGCTCCAATGGTGATCGCTCAGACCGGTGGACAACGCGGGGGATCGCTGTTGCCAACGACCCTGAGCGGGCTTGATCCGGAGGGTCCGTACTCAGCAGCAAAGGTTGTAACTGTACCGAGTCCGTGTCGTGAAGGCCGCCCGAGCTTGCTGGCTAATCGCTCCGACTCGGATCATCATGCCCTGGAATCAACGGCATCGATGACCCATCGCTCAGAGGGCCGAAGACGACCTTCCGGAGTGCACGGGGATGGACAGCAAACAGAGCGTCCGGTAGCAATTCCGAGGACCTCTCTAGCGAATCTGGAGGTTCGCTAGACACAGCGCCAATTCGGGTCATTCGCTAGACAGGGTGGAAGCCACTCAATGAACCACTCTTACTCTTCATTGTTTCGGAGAGCATCCGACGGAAGCTCCGCAAGGTCATGGTAGCCGAAGAATTCAAGATGAATACTTCGATCATTTTGAAAGCTACGGATTTTATTGAGTGACTCCAGACGTTGCTGCTCGTTATCAGCCCGAAGTTTTGCGAGTTTGCTAATTCTACTGTAACCGTTTTAACGAAGTTTCATGCGATTAGCTCGTATCGGAC
>CAZEAN010000130.1:12802-15778 GCA_964510225.1 uncultured Isosphaeraceae bacterium | reverse complement strand
TTTGGAGACCCCATGCGTGAGCTTCCGGAGGGCCTGGCTCATTAATCGAGCCTGGATGCCGACGAAGGTGTCGCCGATCTCCCCCTCGATTTCCGCCTTTGGGACCAACGCGGCGACCGAGTCGATTACAATGACGTCGATCTCGCCCGACATCACCAGCATCTCGGCGATTTGGAGCGCTTCTTCCGCCGAACTCGGCTGACAGACGAGGAGATTTTCAATATCGACCCCGATCCGCTTGCACCACGAGGGGTCGAGGGCGTGCTCAGCGTCGATCACCACGGCGCGGCCACCGTTCCGCTGGGCATTGGCGACGACATGCAACGCTAGAGTCGTCTTACCACTCGATTCCGGCCCAAAAAGCTCCACGATCCGCCCGCGGGGTAAGCCTTTCCCACCAAGAGCGATATCAAGCGAGAGTGCACCCGTTGAGACACCCTCAACGACCATATGCTTCTGTTCGCCGAGCTTCATGATCGCCCCGGCGCCGAAGGCTTTCTCGATTTGACCGATGGTGGTGTTGAGCGCCTTCTGTTCCGCCGAAGCCCCCTTCGATTCCGCCGTCGCTGCACTCGATTTCCGCGCCATCTGATCGCCTTTCAGTTCATTGATAACAGTGTACGCAAGCACAGTAGTCTATCCGGAGAGGCGAGAGAGGTCAAGCGTTGATCGAGGTCGGTCGCGAGATCGTGAACCGCTCAAGAGCGGGGCATCTAGAACTGTTCGAGCCCGAGAAGCCGTGCACGCCAACGCCGGACGCTCATGACGTCGAAACGCTCGCCCTCGAATTCGACCTGCCGGACTTGCTTCTTGCCGCTGTTGCTCGCCACTTTGAGATAGTCCCGCACCTCCATCCAGCGGATTTCTCCCTCTTCGTCGCGGATTAAGAGCATCACGGGATGACGTTGATTGAGCCAATGCTTGAGATGTTGTTGTGAGGGGATCTTGAAGAGTGTGGCACCATCGCGTTTGCGGATTGTCAGGGGAGACTCCTCTGACTTCAGATGAAGATAGAGCCGCTGGCCGGTGGGGTCGCCGTCGTCATTCTTGAACTCGATCTCCATGTCGAGCCCGTGGTCGCTGACCGGAAATTCGCGTGTGAGCTGACCGGCCAAGGTCACGGTGGAGATGACGTCGCCCACCATGGCCCGTTCTCTACTTTCATGGTCAACTTCGCGTTGAGCCTCGGCTTCGAGTTCACGGACCCGGCGCATGATTTCGGGATCAGCGAAGGCGGCTTCCATCTCATCCCACAAGGGAACATACTTTTCGCAATTCACGCAGATGATCTTGGCCTCGGCACCATGATCGTGGAGCCGCTGCATCGCGCGTTCACGATTGGAGACCGGTTCACCGCAGTTGTTGCAGACCCAGTGGCGGAGCCGCTTCACCTTGTCCCGGTCTTTGACCTTGCGGATGAGATGCTCTTGAACATATTTGCTGAAGATCATCCGTTCGCCGATGGGGAGATCAGGGTCAAAGTAGACGAGCAATTCCCCTTGTCCGGCCGCAGGACGTGAGAGTTTAACGCCAAGCTTCTTGCCCGTCATCGTCTGGAAGTCGGCGGCACCGTTCCAGAGCTGGGTCGTTTCGAAGGGTGTGGCGCGATGGAGCCGAACGACGAGTGTCGCGTAGATGTCGTCTAGAAATCCTTCGAATTGATAACTGACCAAGACAGAAGGATGAGCGATCAGATCGGGACGCTGACGCCGCGCATAGCTTGGGAAGACCAGGAGTGGACCACTGTCGGACGGTTCGCTCAAACAGAGGTTGTTTTCGACCAAGAGTCGGTGCATCGCGAGTAAGAGAATCCGCTCATCAGCTTCGGGCAATCTCTCGAAGTCGTTCGGAAAACTGAGGTCGCCTTTTAAGACTGATGCTTCAAGGATGTACCCCAATTCGTTGTCGTCTTCCTGGATGGTCCGAATCACAGCTTGGGCGTAGGCATTAATCAACTCGGGTGCAAGCAAGACCCAAGATCCGAAACCAAGCTCCCAGACGACACCGGGACCGGCAAGCAAACCGATGACTGTCTTCAGTTCGTCGTCGGTAAAGCGGTCGTTCGTCATCCGGAGCGTGAGGGCCTCGCGGAGTTCGTTAAACCGCATCAGGGTCCGACCTTCATCCTTGAGCGTGACGATCTCTTCCTTCAAGCGGCGGAAGAGGGTCGGCGAAGTCCGTTTGGCAATCGACTCCCAGTCGATCAGTTCACAGATCGCTTCTTTGAGCTGGTCACAACCGATCTCTTCTTTAGCACTGGTTTCAATGTAGCGGTCGTAGCCGTACTCCTCGGCGAAGTGCTCGACCTGATGACGACTGAGGTTGCGTAGGTTACCGGCATCAATCCGTCCGGCCACGAGGAGCTTGCGGATGTCACCGGTAGCGGCGCGGGAAAGGTCCCGATCCCAGGTTCGGAGTCCTTCCAGTAATTCTGGTTTCTGGGGATCGAAGACGAGGGCGGCGACTTGGGTCTGATCCATGTACAGTTGATGAATGAGGCGCTGGTCAGCCTGGCCGCCGAAGTCCCAGAGCCAGATCTCCTTCTCCACGCCGTCATCGGAGTCGATTGGAAGTTTTAACTGGGTGGCCCAGGCCCCTACGGTGGAGTCCGTCTCCTTGTAGATGCCTAACGCGAGTCGGTTCGACAGCCCGGTTTTCCCAGCGGCACTGTTGCCAACCAGCAGTACCTTGGCGTTAGTGTAGGCAACCTGGTTCACCACACTCGGAGATGAGACGACATCTGAGATTGGCCAAATTCGTAGCACACCATTTTCTGCACCGGAGTAAGTAAGGGTGCCGTCTTCACTGATCGCAACACTCCAGACTCGGGCCGTGTGTCCCTCCATGACTCTGATGTTTTGTCCGGTATTGAGATCCCAGAGCCTGACGGTGTTGTCGTAAGCCCCCGAGATCGCCTTGGTGCCGTCTTGGCTGATGGCGACGCTGTAGACCAGGCCCGTGTGTCCCTCCATGACT
>CAZEAN010000130.1:0-12702 GCA_964510225.1 uncultured Isosphaeraceae bacterium | reverse complement strand
GCCCCCGAGATCGCCTTGGTGCCGTCTTGGCTGATGGCGACGCTTAGGACCTCGGCTGTGTGACCGAGCGAGATTGCTCTTGAGGTGACGCCCTCGGCGCCGACTTCTCTTGATGGTTTCGGTGTGTCGACTCGGTCGACGCGACATGCCTTGAGTAGCTTCGGATAGGCGTGCTCAGCGATGTCGGGCCGCCAATCGATGAAGCTGATCTGAGCGAGAGTCCCTGGGATGGTGGCATCATCGAGGCGGAGAGGGATGAACCGAAGATCTTTATTCAACGGGTCTCGGAACCGAAACGCCTGGGTTTCCAACTTCGCCCAGTCTGATCCGAACGCTTCCTTGGACATACAGAGCACCAACACGCGGGATTCCTGTAGACCCTGCTCCAGTTTGTGCGGGATGTTGTGACCGGGCTGGATTTCCCACTCATCGAACCAGACCCGTACCCCGTCCGCCCTTAATCGCTCCGCAATCGCGCGGACGACATCACTGTTCTTGTCACTGTGGCTGAGAAAGACGTCATATGGAAATTTCTGAGTATGACTCATTGGTCGTGTTATGGTGTTTGACAACAAAAGTTCAGATGCGTTTCGCTTAGCAAGACCAGAGCGAGACTACTCCAGCACGCCTCCTCCATCAAGGGTCACCGACGTTCGAGACCGACTGTGGCCGTCCCCTGAGATCACGTTGCTTTTCCCAAAGAGCCAGACTTCACCGAATTTCCCGCGAGTCGCTTTAGTTGCGACTTGTAGCGAAAGATTTGATCATGTTGTTAGTATTACGGTTGCGTTGCGAACCGTTGCGTTGCTTGCCGAGGAATGGCACGATGAATCGACATGAGATCCTTGCCGCTGCGAAAGCGGCTCCCGCCAAGCTGTCGCTCGAGGAGTATCGCGAGGCGGTCGAAGAGCTGCGCCAGAAGGGGTTTTCGTGGCGGGAGGTTGCCGACTTTCTCATCGCAAATGGCGTCCAGACAGACCATACCCAGGTTTATCGCGCCTTTGCGGGAGAGTCGAAGCAGCGTCGGACTGAGTCGCGCGGCATCGAGATCAACCGCGCGGTCTACGTGGGGGAGCGGAAAACGAAGAGAGGTAAGACCTGGGATGTCTTGGAATTCGAGCTACCTTCCAAGCTCGGGCAGCCGATCAGCGTGTTGGGGTATGCCTGGGGTAGTGGTGCTGCCCAGTTCAAGATCGGCCCCGATCGGACCCTCGAACTCCGGAATGTCAGGCTCGTGACGAAGTCGGGGAGCAGCTTTCCGATGGCCTTCATCCGGGCAGAGTTCCTCGCTGAAGGGGGTTACTGGTCTCCCCGGGAGGTCTACATCTTGCCGAACTGGGACGCGCTTCTTTGACCGATTTGATCATCTCAGACTCTAGGATGCTCTCGGTGGCGGGGATACCCTCATTGGGTGGACGTCAGGTTCGCCTCCCTCCCTCAGCGAACCGCGCTGTTCATCGTCCATTCCGTTTCGTCATGCGACAGTTTGTCGATTGATGCCGCAGCGGATCACCCGAGGGTCGAAGCAATCCAGTCGACACGAGGAGTAAAGCGATGCGAATGTTGGTTGGCCTTAGTTTGCTTGCAATCGTCACCGCTGTCACTGTCGTTCATGCGGATGACGAGAACGAAACAAAGCTCAAGGTTTCGGAATGCCCCAAGGCCGTCCGAAAGACACTCAGGAAGGAAGTCGCTCAAGGTAAGATCGTCGATGTCGATGTACGTCAGATCAACGGCGTAGCGATTTACGAGTCCGAAGTTTGGTACGACGACTTGGAGTATGACCTTCTGATTCGGGGTGACGGCACGTTGCTGGCGAAACACCTCGAAGAGGACGGTACAGATGATGACTCAGACGACGGCGACGATGATGAAGTCGAAACGACCGTCAAGATGGCTGATCTTTCGAAGGCGGTGCGGAAAACCTTAAAGCGGGAAGCGCGAGGCGGAGAGATCGAGGAGATCAAGAAGGAGACCGAGGACGGCAAAGTCGTCTTCGAGGCCGACGTTGAGTATGAGTCCGAGAGCGGCGAATTGAAATATGAGATCGAGATCGCAGAAGACGGCAGACTTCTGAGCAAAGTCCTCGAAGAAGAAGAGAATGACGACGTCGATGATGATGAAGACGACCACGACGATGATGAGGAGGAGGACAACGGCTGATTCTTAGGGATCTTGCCCGTACGGGGTCGATCCAACCGGCCCCGTACGTTCGCTCGAACGAGTGCTGGCGCATCCTGACCGATTGTCGAAGGCATTGTGGAGACCGCTGAGTCGGGGGCGGTGTTGTTCCAGACCAGGAACCCGGGACGCGACCTCTCAACCGAGGGCCTCGAGAATTGCGGCCTTGGTCTTACGCTCAGTCGAAGAATTGCCAACACCCTCGGCAGCTCGACGATGGCGATCGTGTTGGACTAGCTAGGTAATGTGAGTCTTTGTCTGACTCGATCCTTGTAGGAACGGAGCCAAAGTATTCGGAACAGGAAACTGAGACAAAAAGCATGCCGATTCAACGACATAAGCTGTGATAATTTCAAGTCGGGGCGAGAGGATTTGAACCTCCGACCTCACGGACCCGAACCGTGCGCTCTAGCCAAGCTGAGCTACGCCCCGTCTTCGATCGAGAGAGTTATTCTCAAGGATGCTGGAGAGACTGTCAACGTCAGTGAAAACGATCGGAATTCATCCCCTGGTTGTCTCAAGGCAACCTGGCCTCCAAGAAAGGTCAACGGAGGGATTTTGCGTCGGAATGGCTTAGAGGGCTGTCGAGTCGACTCATGTAATCGAGCCAGGCACGTTCGAGATCGTCGAGATCGAGAGGAGTCGGAGTGGTGAGGAGTGGGTAATCGGCGGCTACAGAGAACGGAGGTCTACCAGCCCGGTGATGGTCTACGAGCGCCAGGAATCGCTTTGGTTCTTCCTTCCGGAGGTAGAGGACGAAGGCCCAAGCAGCAGCATAACGTTCAAGATCAAAGCCTCCACCGAATCCTTGATCTTCGAGGATTGAACGCAACGACGGATGAATCTCAGTAGACCGCCAATCTTCGAGCCGCCGGTGGTCAACGCGGCCAAAGCCCGCCCAATGTCCGCCCCGGACTTCTTCGAACTGCATCGCAATCCCTTCGTGGAGCCAATTCGGAAATGAATCGAATCGAGGCGCGAGCCCACTCGCGATTGCGAGTTGGTGAATCAGTTCGTGGGCGGCGGTTCCGAGGTCGACGCGGATCCGATCGCGCTCTTGAAGCAGAGTCACTCGATCAATGTCACGACGGAGTTGTGCCAAGATCTCGGCCGCCTGGGCTCGATTCACTCGACTCGGTTGCTCTCCACGGACTGAGAGCCGGAATCGTTGCCTCGGGGGGATCGATTCGATCGCATTCTCGATCGCGCTGACTTCCTCAAGCCTCGATCGGTTTGTGGCATCTCTCTCTTGATACGACGCCACGCTCCGTCCGTCATAATAAAAGACGATCTGGCGCGAGGGATGATAATAGCCTCGGGTCGTCGCGAACGCGTTGCCCGCTTCCCGAGCGATCAAATCCCGATAGCCGCGCTCCTCAGCGAACCAAACGGCGACAAGTTTGTGACTCGGCGGTTTAAGCCTGATCCCTTGTGCTTCGAAGACGAGATAAAAGGTCGTTAGGACATCTTCGAGCACCTCTATGCGTTGCCGAGCCTCGTTGGCTTCAACCTGGTGAATGAGGACAAGATGGTCGGATTCGGTGATCACGAAATCGCCTCGGAGAAACTGAGGCGATTTCGCGATCGTCGTTGGGGTTTCTTCCTGAAGCGCGTCGAGGACCTCAACAAGCCGGGCGACGGGCTGAAGTGTGGGATCGACCTGGTGTGAAGCCTGTATCAACGCGACTGCTTCGTCGGTGAGACCGTGCTGAAGCGCCCACCAGGCAGCTCGGAAACGATCGAGCCCGTCGCTACGGAGCGCCTCATCGCGGAGTTTTGTCCAATCCTCCGCGGGCCATCCATCCTTCTCGATCCAGAGGAAGTCTTCCTTCAAAAACGTGTAGGTCTGGTCAAGAAGCCGGAGTTCGACCATTTCATCAACTATCTTAACCGGCAGTTGGACGACGCCCCCATTCTTAAACTCGACGACACCCGCCTGGGCGGACCTTAGAAACACTCCGAGAACGAGGGTAAATAGTAGGCCAATCAAGGTCAGATTCGAGGGTCCGGGACTGGTCTGGCTCTGGGGCATCCGTTAATCTCCCGAATGATTGGGAAGGAACTGAGATACTCCCAAGACATCTCAGATCAACGTGTCGCCAAGCACTTACTCGAATCAGAGGATTGTCAACATGGCACTTCAGCACAAGCCGAATACCCCTCCCGACTGGTTCAAGATTCTTGGCGTTTCCTTTCTCATGGTCGTCGCCATTAATGAGACGACCCTGGCGTCTGAGCCAGCTCCTGAAATCACGATCGATATCGTTGAGTTCGAAGGTTGGCGGACTGCTAGACTGAGTAATGGCGAAGTCGAGTTATCGATCCCCTTAGATATCGGCCCGCGAATCATCAGTTTTCGGTTGGTAGACGGTGAAAACGTATTCAAAGTCTACGATGATCAGATCGGAACGTCAGGTGAAGATGAATGGGTGATCAGGGGTGGGCACCGGCTTTGGGTTGCCCCAGAAGACGGGGATCGAACCTACGTCCCTGATAACGATCCAGTGAACTTTGAGGTACTCGGTCGGAATCGGTTCTTAATATCAGGAAGACCCGATCCGACATTCGGACTCGTCAAGGAAATCGAGATCGAACTACCTCTTGAAGGGACGAAGGTTGAGGTCCTCCATCGGATTCGGAATACTTCAAGTGAATCAACTAGGCTTGCACCTTGGGCACTTTCGGTGATGGCGCCAGGTGGCCTTGAGTTTATTCCACTTCCGCAAGAGGCGGTCCATCTTGAGGAAATGCAAGGTCCTGGTGTGGAACGGTTTGCGCCGAAGTATGGAATGGCATTTTGGCCCTATGCCAACATCGACGATCCCCGATTCACTATCGAGACCGAATTGATTACCGTCCGGCAAGATCCCGAGGCGGAAGCGGAGACCAAGATTGGCTTGGCCACCGCGCTCGGTGTCGCATCGTATGCGAATCGCGGAGCCTTGTTTATCAAGCGATTTCCCTACGACCCCGCCGCCTCCTATCCCGACTTTGGGAGTAATTATGAGACCTATACGAACGATGCGATGCTCGAAATGGAATCGCTCGGGCCGCTCGTCGAACTTGGACCAGACGAAACCACCATTCATTCAGAAACTTGGGAGCTGATTGATCTCGGAGACGTCCGGCTCAACTTCGAGGAGCCTGCCCAAGCGTTCGAATCCGTCCGCAGCTTGATGGAGCTTGAGTAACTCGGAACTCCGTCAACGAGACCTGAGATGAGTATCGAGCTGCGCCAGGAGAGGATCGATTGTCAGTTCCTGGATCTGATGCGGTGGTGACCATTCAACCCACTCGTACCCGTTGTGCTCCGTGAGTTGAATCGGGACGCGATCCTCGATTGTCGCCAAGTAGATTAGAAGTCGCTTCTGAACCCGCTTACCGGAACGCAACGTCGGTTCGTAGTTCAATTCGAAACGGAAGTTGTCATGGAGCCGGATCGAGGTCCGCTCAATGCCGGTCTCTTCCTCGAATTCCCGGAGGGCACATTCCTGATCTGTTTCCCGGCCATCAACATGACCCTTCGGGAGATCCCAACGATCATGATGGCGGAGGAGTAAGATCGACTTCGGTTCAACGCGGGTCATCAAGATGATCCCGGCGGCACGGACTGTTGCTTCCAAGGGATCGATCGCTTTCATTCAGGCGGTCACGGGTTCTGTCGACGATCTTGGGCTCGGCCGGTCGCTCCGTCGCGCGTCTTTGGTCAGTTTGTGCTCAAACGAGTCGAGGAGAGCAAGCCAGCTCGCTTCAATTACGTTTTCGGAAACGCCGACAGTCCCCCAGACATCTTCTTGGTCGCGACTCTCGATCACGACGCGAACCCGTGCTGCGGTCCCTGCTTTGGCATTGATGACCCGGACTTTGTAATCGACGAGAGACATCTCTTGGAGTCCCGGAAAGTGTGCTTCTAACGCTTTCCGCAAGGCGCCATCGAGTGCGTTCACCGGGCCGTCCCCTTCGCTCACGGTGTGTTCGATGGTGTCTCGGATTTTAAGTTTCACAGTTGCCTCGGTCTCGGGAGCACCGTCATTCCGCGATTCAACACCGACGTGATAATGGAGTCGCTCGAACCAGGGTCTGTAAAGCCCTGCCTCCTGATCGACGAGCCGCATGAACGTCGCCTCAGCGGCCTCAAACTGGTAGCCTTCATTTTCGAAGTCCTGGACTCGATCGAGAATCCGGGTCATTAATTCGCGATCTTGGTTGAGACCGCGTTCCGCGAGTTTTTCTGCGATGTTCGAACGGCCCGAGAGTTCGCTGACTAATACCCGCCGTTCGTTGCCAACGAGTGCTGGATCGATATGCTCATAGCTGTGAACAACTTTCCTGATCCCGTGAACGTGCATGCCACCTTTGTGGGCAAACGCACTCGCGCCGACGAAAGGTTGTCCATTTCTGTAGTTCAAATTAGCCAGTTCGTAAACATAACGAGAGACTTCGGTTAAGTGACCAAGACTATCGGGATTGAGAAGTTTGAAGCCGGAATATTTTAGACCGAGATTGGCAATCACACTAATCAGATCGACATTACCACACCGCTCGCCGATCCCGTTGATGGTCCCTTGCACTTGGGTGGCACCGACTTGGATTGCGGCGAGGGTATTGGCAACTGCAAGGTCGCCGTCATTGTGGGTGTGAATTCCGATCGGCACGTCCGTGACCGACCGTGCGGCTCTGGTCGCCTCGGCGACCCAGTCGGGAAGGCTCCCTCCATTCGTATCACAGAGAACAATCCAAGAGGCCCCCGCCTTTGCCGCTCCCTGAATGGTCGCGAGCGCGTGGTCGGGGTTCGCCCGGTAGCCATCAAAGAAGTGCTCAGCATCGTAGACGATTTCCGGCTGATGATGAGCTGCGGCGCAGAACGCGACGGAATCAGCAATCATCTTGATGTTCTCTTCAAGCGAAATGCCGAGGACTTCGGTGGCGTGGAGATCCCAACTTTTCCCGACGATTGTGATAACGGGCGCTCTGGAATTAACGAGCGCCTGCATCCCTGGATCTGATTCCGCGCTGAGGTCGCGGCGACGAGTCATCCCAAAAGCGGCGACTTTCGTATGTCTGAGGTCGAGGTTCTTAAGTTCCCGGAAAAAAGCTTCATCCTTCGGGTTCGAGAGTGGGTAGCCTCCCTCGACGTAATCAATCCCGAGGGCATCGAGGCGGCTCGTAATCAGCAACTTGTCTTGAAGCGAAAAGTTGATCCCCTCACCTTGGCTACCATCCCGGAGTGTTGTGTCGTAGATCGCAATCCGAGTCATCCGAGCGTTCCTCAGTTCGTCACTTCCGCGGCTAAATTGTAGTTGATCGGTCCGTGGGACAGCAGTCTGGTGAATTGTTGTTCGATAACTTCATGCTGACTCAGGAATTCTACCAATCATTGGAGTGGTCGACGACGAATCAGTCACCAATCACGCGATTGGGTTCGCACAGAATCAACAACGGGGATCGTCCAATGCGAATCCCGGGGATGGTCCTCAGCGGGTTTCTTGCGACTCTCCTGCACCCGAATCCCACGTTCTATTGAATCTTTGTTCGAAAAATCTCGACCTCAAGAGGGTTCTACCTCACACCCGAACTCAAGCCGCGACTAACTCCAACCTCCGATGTTGTTTCCTTCTCAAGATCGGAGAACTTCGATGGTGGTGAACGATCAAGGCTCCGAAGGTCTTGGACTCCGCGAGACGATCCGTTAGGGTGTGAGCTTCTGATTCAGAGAAATCACTCGATTCCAGAGGACTCAGCCCCAATGATGACCGTCTTCCTACTCTTCAGCATCGTCAGTACGTCGACGAGTGCCTTGGATGTCGACAATCTCAGCGTTGATGAAGGCAACACGCCGCCTCCCGGATTTACAGCCCTGTTCAATGGGAAGGATCTCACGAACTGGAAGACCGAGGACGACGCGGCATCGCACTGGACGATTCAGAATGGAGTCCTCCGCTATGATGGCAAGGGAAAGAGCTTAGTCACGGATAAAGACTATGGCGATTTTGAACTCTTGGTCGATTGGAAGATCGGCGAAGAAGGGGATTCAGGGATTTACCTCCGAGGGAAGCCCCAAGTCCAGATTTGGGATCGCCCCGATATTGGCTCTGGCGGCCTTTACAACAATAAAGTGGGTCCGAGCGATCCGTTAACGATCGCGGACAACCCGATTGGTGAGTGGAATACCTTCCGGATCATCATGAAGGGTGAGAACGTCACTGTCTTCCTCAACGGTAAGAAGGTTGTTGATGACGTCGTTCTCGAGAATTGGCCGAATTATGAAGGCTCGATCCCCTCGACCGGACCGATCGAACTCCAGCACCACGGCAATCCACTTTACTTTCGTAACATCTACATCAAAACATCGAGTAATTGATCTCTAACGAATCTTAATCCATGGAATTCAGAACGTTCGGCCGAACCGGCTGGCAAGTTTCCGAGATCGGCTACGGGATGTGGGGGATGGGCGGTTGGACCGGCTCCGATGATGGAGAGTCGCTTGCTAGCCTCCAGCGCGCGGTCGATCTCGGTTGCAACTTCTTCGATACTGCCTGGGGCTATGGCTCTGGTCACAGTGAAGGTCTCTTGGGACAACTCGTAAAGGCCAATCCCGGCAAGACAATCTACAGCGCGACCAAGATCCCTCCCAAGAACTTCAAGTGGCCCTCGGAGCGTGAATTCACCCTCGACGACTGTTTTCCCCCGGACCACATCCGTGAGTATGCCGAGAAGAGCCTCGACAACCTGGGTCTCCCTCAAATTGATCTCCTCCAATTCCACGTCTGGGAGGATCAATGGGTTTCCGACGCGCGCTGGCAGCGAGCGATGGAGGACCTAAAATCAGAAGGGTTGATACGGGCGATCGGGATCAGCCTCAACCGCTGGGAGCCCTGGAACGGGATCAAGGCGATCGAGACCGGTTTCATTGATGCCGTTCAGGTCATCTACAATATCTTCGATCAAGCCCCTGAGGACGAACTCTTTCCAGCCTGCCGGCAACATAATGTCGGCGTGATCGCGCGGGTCCCGTTCGACGAAGGGACCCTCACGGGTAACCTGAGCCGAGAAACAACCTGGCCCGAGGGCGACTGGCGGAATACCTACTTCGTTCCCGAGAACCTCAACGCGAGCGTCGACCACGCGGAGGCGCTTCGACCACTCGTCCCGGAGGGCATGTCGATGGCCGAGCTTGCGCTCCGTTGGATCCTCGTCGAGCGGACCATATCTACGATCATCCCAGGGATGCGTAAGCTGAGACACGTTGAATCGAACCTCGGATGCAGCGATCGACAATTGTTCGATCCCGCTCTCTTTGAGAAACTCCGTGGCCATCGGTGGGACCGAACCCCAACTGCTTGGTCTCAGTAATCGAAGCTCGGTATTGTAAGTTGACCTGACCAACCCAATCGAGTCTGCCATAATCAATCAAGACCACCTGGGTAACAGCGTCCAAGGAGGGACGCAATGTCCAAGATTAGGGAACGCAGTTACCTTGCGTTGATTATGCTGCTCCTCTTCGGGATCCGGGTCTGGCAATTCGATCAACCGATTGTGGAGAATTACGTTGGTCGACAGATCCCAACGGCGATGGTTGCGCGTAATCTCGATCGAGGATCCGGGTTCCTCCACCCCCAGCTCGACACCGGACCATTCCCCAATCTCTTCCTCGTCGAGCCGCCGATCTACGCAACGACGGTCGTAGCGCTCAAGCGACTGACAGGTCTGGAGATCGGCCCCTCAGGACGACTTCTCTCTGCAATCGCCATCGTCCTCGGTTCCTGGGGACTTTATGGATTGGTCCGTCGACGTGAAGGAACGACGATCGCCCTGGTGGCACTAGCAGCCTTCGGGTTGTTGCCGGTCCTCATTCGCTACGGCCGCGCTGTTCAACCCGACGCCCTGATGCTTGGAACCCAGCTCGCCGGACTCCGATGTTGGGATCACTTTGTTCATCAGAAGAAGTGGTGGAGCGGTGCCGCTGGTTGGATCCTTCTCGGAACGAGCTTAGCCCTCAAGATTACCTCAATTTTTATCCTGGTCCCTCTGGCGTGGGGGATTCTCGGCTGGAAGGATAAACGATTGCTCGTTGGGATGGCACTCGCGATTCTCCCTGCACTCTGTTGGTACGGCTATGTCGCTACCGTCATCGATCTCGATTCTGGTTCCCGGGCCTCGGTCGATAACCGACGGATCTGGATCCAAGGGTTTCGGCTTGAGACGTACCTCAATTGGCAAACGTATGCGCCTCTCGGTCGCTACCTTGGAGTCCGATTGTTCACGCCAATAGGGCTCGTCGCGGGGCTCTTCGGTCTCCGTTGGGTGAATGGGAAACATCTCTGGTGGACTTGGATGATTGCGGGTTTGTTAGGGTTGTTCGCTTTGGCGGCTAAGTGGCATCATGAATACTATTGGATGGTGTTATCGCCACCGATCGCCGTTGGGATCGCCAGCACGCTCGATGCAGTCGCGGCACGATCACGACTTCTGGGAACGGCGCTCGGTCTTATTGCTATTTGCAGCTCGTTCGTCATCGTGGCGTCGACCTGGCGAACGCCGATCGAGTGGAGCACACTCGAGGAGGCCGGCGCAGTTGTCCGTTGGACTCTCCCACCTGATGCCCTAATCGTTGGTCCGGAAGCGTTACTGTATCAGGCTGACCGTCGGGGTTGTCGGTTAGAATATGAACCAAGCGCGGCCGCCCGAGCCGCCGGAGAATGGGGCGGTCGACTTCAACTCACCGAAGGTCCGTTGGCACTTGTAGAATTCTATCGAGAGCAAGGGGCCGCGTTTCTAGTTGATTTACCAGTCGGTACCGGATCTGACCCCGCTCGGTCGGCGTTTCGGAGCGCTCTTCGGGACGCCTATCGAGTCGTCGTTGATCGTCCCGAAATCCTGATCGTTCGGCTCGAAGCCCGGCTCCAAGGCGAAGGAAACCAGTGATGCCGAGTCCCCAGACTGAGCCTGGAAGTCGTCCCGAACTGGTGGTGACCCCGCCGGTTCTCGGTCGTTGGAAACGAGAAGGACGCAAAATTAGCGCACTGACGGCGTACGACTTCACGATCGCGCGGATTCTCGATCAAGTTGGCGTTGATGTGATTCTCGTCGGGGATTCGCTGGGGATGGTTGTCCAAGGGCGCTCGACTACCATTCAAGTCACCCTTGATCAGATGATCTATCATGCGGAACTGGTTGCCCGTGCGGTCAATCGTGCGATGGTGGTCGTCGATCTCCCCTTCGGCACGTACCAGACCTCACGTCGTGACGCGATTCGAGCAGCGACCCGGATCTTGAAGGAGACCGATGCGCAGGCAGTCAAGTTAGAAGGTGGTCAGAAAACTGCCACGACGATCCGAGCTCTGGTTGATGCTGAAATCCCCGTGATGGGACATATTGGATTAACGCCGCAATCAATCCGGCATCTCGGCAGATTTCGGGTCAATCGCGCCCTCGATGTACTTCGTGTCGATGCCGAGGCCATCGCCAATGCCGGTGCGTTTGCAGTCGTTATTGAATGTGTCCCCGCCCCCGAGGCCACTGAGATCAGCTCTTCGATCTCAATCCCGACCATCGGGATCGGGGCCGGCCCGGGTTGCGATGGACAAATCCTCGTCACTGATGATCTACTTGGACTCTTCGATCAGATCGCGCCTAAGTTTGTCCGTCGCTATGCTGATCTCAGCGGAACGATCCGAGACGCTGTCACACGATATTTGGGAGATGTTCAGAGCAGCACTTTCCCAAGCGAATCCGAGAGTTTTCAATGAGGAGTGACTTCTTTGCGGGCCTCACGATGAGACGGGCCTTAGAGCGCTCAAAGAAAACAACGGTCGACTCGGCTTGTTTTGACCTAACTTGACCCTCTGAGACGTATGGTTTGAATGAGCCGGGTGCTTTTGATCGCTTCGTCAGGCAATTCCAGTGTCTTGTCTGGCTCAAGGAGATCTGGGACAATTTAGTTGTCATTCCTGCAGAGCGACTGAATCATCGATGAGGCAAACTCGTCGATGCCGCAGGGCGTTCGGCTCGCCGTTCCCACCACTCTCCTACAGACACTTCTCAACGCAGAGGGCGCGGACCGATGAAACTGCTCGTGACCGGCGGTGCCGGCTTCATCGGGTCGGCCTTGATTCGACAGTTGATCGCGGAGACCAAGTTCGAGGTCATCAACGTCGACAAGCTGACCTACGCCGGCAACCTCGAATCGATCGGTGCTGCAGCGGAGGATCCCCGGTATCGCTTTGAGCAGGTCGATATTTGCGAGACCGCCGCAGTCCGCCGGCTTTTTGAGGATCATCAGCCCGACGCGGTGATGCACCTCGCGGCAGAATCCCATGTGGATCGCTCGATCGATGGCCCTTCGGCGTTTATCGAGACTAACATCGTTGGGACCTTTGTGCTGCTCGACGCCGCGCTCGATTATTGGCGGGGGCTTGAAACATCTTCCAAGAATTCCTTCCGATTCCTCCACATCTCCACCGATGAAGTCTTCGGCTCGCTTGGTCCGGAAGGATTCTTCACCGAGACAACACCATATAG
>CAZEAN010000129.1:0-15888 GCA_964510225.1 uncultured Isosphaeraceae bacterium | reverse complement strand
CAAGCGTTGGCTGATCTCGGAGAGGGTTACAAGCGGCTTCGGACAGAAATCGCGCGGGTGATCATTGGTCAAGAGGAAGTGATCGAGCAACTATTGATCGGTCTTTTTGCCAAGGGCCATGTCCTCCTCGTTGGGGTCCCTGGGCTGGCGAAGACGCTCCTCGTCGGAACCGTCGCCAAAATCTTGGCTCTCGATTTCCGAAGAATTCAGTTTACGCCAGACATGATGCCATCGGACATCACTGGCACCGAGATTCTGCAAGATGATCCGGAGTCTGGTCGCCGTATTTTTCAGTTTGCCCCGGGTCCACTCTTCGCGAACGTCATCCTCGCCGACGAAGTAAACCGGACACCTCCGAAAACACAGGCCGCGCTCCTCGAAGCGATGCAGGAACGGCATGTCTCGGCGGCTGGAATTACACATCCCCTGCCGAATCCATTTTTTGTGCTCGCTACCCAGAATCCGATCGAGCAAGAAGGAACCTATCCGCTCCCAGAGGCGCAACTTGATCGATTTATGTTGAATGTCCGGATTCCTTATCCCACACCCGACGAGGAACTTGAGATCCTCCGTCGGACGACGGGAGAAGAAATCGTCGAACCCAAGCCGTTTCTCCAAGCGGATCAGATCCTGAAACTACAGCGACTGGTAAGACGGGTACCGGTGTCGGATCAGGTTTTTCTTTTTGCCCGAGACTTGGTCCGTGCCAGCCGTCCCAACCAGCCTGAGGCAATTGACTTCGTCCGAAACTCGATTTCTTGGGGTGCTGGCCCTCGGGCAGGGCAATCCTTGATACTCAGTGCGAAGTCGCGCGCCGTACTCCATGGCCGCTTTGCGGTAAGTCTTGATGACGTTCGTGCGGTCGCGCCCCCGGTGCTCCGTCATCGGTTGATGACCACGTTCCATGCCGAGGCCAAGGGAATTGATCCCGATCGTGTCGTCAGTGAACTGCTTCGGGAGATCGGGAACAAGGTCGAGTCCTCTGCTAATAATTTCGGAATCCCGGTCGCTCAACAGAGTTCGGTTGCCACGTGATTCGAGTCTTGGTCCCAGGACACGATTGGGGCCGTTGTGATCGATCCCTACGGTTGAGGGTCAAACGTTGGATCAGTCGGCTCCTATCCACGAGATCGACCCTACCGTACTCGCGAAGTTCGGCCGACTGGAGTTGCTTGCGCGGTTGGTAGTCGAGGGTGTTCTGAGTGGTCGGCACCCAAGTCCCTTCAAAGGTTTCTCTGTCGAATTCGCCGAGCACCGCCCGTATGGCCCTGGTGACGAAATCCGACACATTGATTGGCGGGCCTTCGGAAAGTCAGATCGATATTATGTCCGCGAGTACGAAGAACATACCAATCTCAATGCATATTTGGTTCTCGATACAAGTGGCAGTATGGGGTATGCGGGTGCCTCGATTTCGAAATTGGAACACGCAAGGCGTCTTGCTGCTGCGATCGCCTATTTGATGATCAAGCAACGAGACGCTGTTGGGCTCGTCACCTCGTCAGATCAGCCAGGGGGAATGATTCCCGCTCGGACAGCTCCAGATCATTTTTCCGTCCTCTGCCGAGCGATGGAAACTTCTGCCGCTAACGGATCGGTGCCGTTACATCGCCTCCTACAGACACTTGCTTCCCGACTCCGTCGACGATCCTTCTTGGTGGTTCTTTCCGATGCGTTTGACGAGCTTGGACCGCTCCAAAACGCATTGAGACATCTCCGGCATCGCCATCATGAACTCTTGTTGCTCCATGTTGTCGCTCAAGAAGAAGAAGCTTTTGAGTTCAGCAAGCCTGCGATCTTCCGTGACCTCGAGGGAGAACGCGACAAGCTCAGAGTTGATCCGGTCGTCCTGAAGAAAACCTATCTGGAGCGATTTGAGGCACACGCGGACGGAATCCGAGAGGCCTTGTGGAGCCTCTCCGCGGATTACCACCGAGCTTCAACGATGGAATCGACCGACCGAATTCTCCTCGACTATCTCGGGACTCGGTCCAGCCGTTTCGGACGAGGAGTAAACCGTTGAGCTTCGCGAACGCCGCAATGCTCCTTGGACTCACGGGTGTCGCGATCCCGATTGTAATCCACTTCTTCTCTAGGAATCGGCTGCCTAACATCGATTGGGGAGGGATGCGGTTTCTCGAGTTGGGACAGCGCGCACAGACCCGAGTCCAACTCGAGCATTGGCTCTTGATGCTCGCGCGAATGCTTCCCCTTGCTCTGCTTGCGTTCGCGGCAGCACGCCCAACCTTTCAGTCGAACGGTCAAACTACGACCGGCCCTCGCGAGATCGTAATCGTCCTCGACACATCTGCATTGATGCGGTACCAAGGAATTGACGATTCGAGACCGATAGATGAAGCGATCGATTGGATCAAGGGAATGGTCGATCAGTTGGGTCCCGGCGATCGTCTCGGGTTGATCTTCGCCGGAACTCGTGTCCGACTCATGACCGATGAACTCTCGGGTGATCCAATCCAGATTCTCGAAGCAATCGAAGAACCGATTCCGTGCGCCGGGACTGGAGACTTCGTGGCTGCTCTTGCGGCCGCGGAAGGGATGTTGTCCGATAACCGAGAGCATCATCAACTTATCTACATCCTCAGTGATGGTCGGTCTGGGCCATGGCATCTGGATCAACCTGGTCGATGGGCACTCTTCAATGAGCTTTGGTCTGACCGACTTCCCTCTGCCCAAATCGTCGCGATGGCGTTCCCTGTTGACCAGGATCCGAACGCGGCTGATGGTTCTATTAAACAAGTAGAAATTCCCCGTGCCACCATTACCATTGGATCCACCGCGTTTCTGGACGTGACAGTTGCCAACAACGGTCCAGCAGCTTTTGATCGTCAGCTCCGATTGATCATCGATGGTGAACCGCTCGATGGTGCACTCACTGACTCTGGTTTACTTCCACCGGGTGCTTCTACAGAAGTTCGGTTGCAAGTAAATCTGGAAGAGCCGGGGATTCATCTGGTCACGGTTGGGTTCGATGACGATCCGGCGGGGATTCGCGATCCGCTTTCCCTCAATGATCAGGCGCCGGCTATCATCGAAGTCCAGGAACGTATCTCGATTCTTGGTGTGGACGGGGCACCAAGGTTAGAGCCTCTCACGGGGGAGCTTGATTTCTTCCGTCTCGCAATAGGTTCCTTGGAAAATGGTTCGACTGCATTCGACTTAACGATCATCGAGCCCCCACAACTGAGTCGAGCGGCACTCCGAACGCACTCAATCCTCGTCTTAGCGAACCTTCCGACGCTATCTCGGGATCAATACCAAATGATCGCGACATTCCTAAGCCGTGGGAAGAGCGTCTTTGTAGTCTCGGGCGATCAACTCGATCCGGGTCAATGGAACGAATTAGTAGATGCCGGCAACCCGAGTTGGCTCCCCTGTCGATTTCGGGAACTCATCGACCTCGATGCGGGAGCGTCACTGGGTGCCAAGCCAGCGGCGTCGACCTTTCGGGGACCCTTGCTAGCGCCCTTTGAAGTCGGATCAGCACTGTCAATCGAGGAAGCCCGATTCGAATCCTGGTGGATACTCGAGCCAACGTCCAGCGATCCACCTCCGGTAGTTCTCGCGGAACTGGAAAGTGGTCATCCTTGGTTGATCGAGAGCCCATTCCAATCCGGGCATGTATTAGTGATGAGTACTCCAATCGATGCCGACGGAGGAACGCTTCCGGTTAATCCAGACTTCGTCCCTCTGATCCAAGAGTTGGTCGCCTACCTTGCTCGGGGTTCGGTCCCAGTCGTTGGCGGCTCTGTCGGTGCCCCACTGATTGTCCGAACGACCTCTGAGACGGAACCTTCGGTCGCAATCACCCCGAGCGGCAATGTCGTAACAGTCAACCGTGAGATGGCAGCCGGTGGAACCCAATTCTGGATCGACACGACTGACGAACCAGGAGTCTATCGCTTTCAAGAGGACGGAGGGGAAGAGCCGGTTGCTGTCGGAATCGTCCGAGATGAGCCCGATGCGATCGATTTATCGAAGCTTGACGCCGACTCTCAGGCACTCATCAAGGACACGTTGGCGGTCCGATTCGAGGTGGAGAAGAGTCAGCCAGCAACCCAGGCAGAGCAATACCGTCCTCATCCAGTGCTGAGATCCTGGCGCCTTCTGATCTTCCTTGGGTTGATGAGTCTCTTACTCGAAAGTTGGCTTACTGGATACCGGGCGCTCCGAGCAACTCGACCTAGGTAATTCGATCATCAAGTTGACGATTGCGTTCAGACCGTCGGATGAACCAAAATCGGAAGGATCGGTTCGAAATCTCGGCCCCCAAACATTTGCCAAGGACCTCTCCACGATGCTTCGATTCGGAATTCTGAACGCCGCGCTGATTCTTATGATAACCTTCGGATCTCAACTTCTTGATGCCGACGAGACAACGAAGATCGTCTTGATCGGTAAGGAGCGAGACCACCCGCCACAAACGCACGAGTATCTCCACGAATGCGGCCTCTTGGCGAAATGCCTTGAGCAGACCGAAGGGGTAGAGGCGATTGTCTCGAACGGATGGCCGACCGACCCGGCGATCCTCGACGGAGTTGACTCAATCGTTTTCTACACTGCCAACGGGGGCGACGTGCTCTTTGACCCCAGCCACCGCGACGAGACTGACGAACTACTTGCAGGGAGAGTTGGGATCGTCCTTCTGCATTGGGGAACGGCAGCATCACCAGGCGAAAATGGTGAGCTTACGTTGAAGACGATGGGCGGTTGGTTTCACTCGAGTTTCTCGGAGATCCCCGTTGTCGAATCCGCGATTCGGCCCGCTGATCCAACCCACCCGATTTCAAGAGGTTGGTTGATGACGCCGATGAAAGATGAATATTACATCAAGCTGCGTTATCTTGATGCCGCGAAGCCTGTGGTCAAAGCCGTTGTAAACGGTGTGGACTATCCAGTCGGGTGGATCCTTGAACGTGAAGATGGTGGTCGCTCATTCGGCTACGTCTGCGGTCATTTCCACGATTGTTTCGCAATCCCCGCATTTCGACGATCGGTGGTGAACGGGATCCTCTGGACCGCTGGTGTGGAGATTCCCAAATCGGGTGCTTCGGTTGACATTACGCCGGAAGATCTCGTGCTCCCTCCCGACCCTCGGGTCGATGGAGACTAAGATATCTTGGATGCTCAGCGCTTGTTGCCGGCCATTTGTTCGGTTGAACATGAAAAGAGCGGGCGATGGGATTCGAACCCACGACGTCTAGCTTGGGAAGCTAGCATTCTACCACTGAATTACGCCCGCCTCGTTCGATCATATTCATGATCGGAGCGATAAATAAAAGAAGGGAAATCAGGGGATGCCGAAGAGAGGACTCGAACCTCCACGGGGTGTAATCCCCACTAGGACCTGAACCTAGCGCGTCTGCCAGTTCCGCCACTTCGGCTCCAATATCAACCATTAGAACCGAGGAAGGCTTGAAGTCAAGTGTCGCGGCCTGACTTGACCGAAGTGTACCCAGACGATACGTTTGTGTGGCCAATCGACGTACACCCTTCGCACGTCCTCCAGGTTTACAGTTTGATCCTCTTCTCCCATTGTCCGTTGTAAGAGGTGAGTCCGGTGCGCAATAATCTCCGCCGAGCCGTTTTCGGAATCGTCGCCACAGCATTCGTGGCAATCCCTTGGTGGGGTTTCGCCGAACTCCATGGACAAGAGGTCGATTCTTCCCTCTTTCCTATTCTTCCAACGACCGAGATCCAAAAGGGGCCACGCCCCAATGTCACGGTGGTCGATCCTTCGCCTCTTCCTAAAGATAAGGCACCGCAACTTGAGTATATCAATCAGCGTGCCAATTTTATTCTTGGGAAGCAGATCACGGGACAACAAAGTAACGCAACTGCAATTGTCTTTTCCGATCTCGATCGAGGTCGAGAGGGGACTCTGACGTTACAAAACGTCGAGGGTGAGTTTATTGCGAACGAGCTAATCACCGGCGCCGAAGGAGGCGGAGCGACTGCGGCCTCGTCTCTCCGCGAAGGGATCTGGATCCTCGATTTTGCCTTCAAACCACTTCGGACTCGACGAGTCCAGATTCCGGGGCTCGGCCGTCGCCAAGTACTCTACCTCTATTATCGAGTCGTGAACCACACGGGGGCCGACCGAATCTTCGTTCCACAACTTTTTCTTGAGGCAGAAGATGGGACGCGTTATCGGGATCGTGCCATTCCTCAAGCGATCCCGTTGATCAAGGCTCGCGAGGACGACGATGTCCGATTGCTCGGTACTGTCGACGCCATGGGAACTCTCCCTCTGAGTACCAGTACCGTGGTCGACCAGGGAATTTATGGAGTTGCGCTCTGGGTCCTTGATGATACGATCGCTAAATCAGACAAATTGAGCATCTATGTTAGGGGGCTCTCCGACGGCGTTCAGGAAATCGAAGCTCAGACTCTGGCCAATAGCGACGACGGTTCCGACGTCCGCTACAAGACCTTGAGGATTGATTTCGAACGGAAGGGAGATCGCTACGACTTCAGCGAGCGTGAAATCAAGCTGTTAGGAACTGAGTGGATCTACGACTGATCAGAAGACCGATTTATTGCTTGGTAAGGAATCGGGTCGCGGCTTCCGGCTTGCTCGAATGCTGTAAGGCGGAGTCGGCACGAGTCGCAACGACCACAAGCGATTCCTTCCGCATCGGGATCATAACAACTGTGTGTGATCCCGAAATCGACTCCAAGTTCCCAACCCCGACGGATGATCTCCTCCTTGGTCATTTCAATCAAGGGGGCATGAATCCGCAGTGCATTAGGTCCGCGCTCAACACCTGCCTTCGTGGCATAGCGGGCAAGATGCTCGAAGGATCGGAGGAACTCAGGTCGACAGTCTGGGTATCCGGAATAGTCAAGATGATTGACGCCAATAAAAATATCAAAAGAGTTGATTGATTCTGCATAGCCCAAGGCGAGTGAGAGGAAGATCGTGTTACGCGCTGGTACATAGGTAATGGGGATTCCAGTTCCGATCGTCTCCTGATCTCGATCCTTCGGCACTTCGATTGTATCAGTGAGCGCACTTCCACCAATTGCCCTCAAGTCGACCGAGAGTTCGATATGGTGTTCCAACTCCCAAGCACGCGCCACACGTCTCGCAGCCTCGCGTTCGATCTGATGGCGCTGGCCGTAGAGGATCGTAAGGCCATGGGGCTCGAATCCTTGGTGGATCGCTTCCGCCAAAACTGTGGTGGAGTCGAGTCCTCCACTTAGTAACACAACCGCTGGTCTTTTTTCGTGCATGCAGATTCTCCGCCAAGATCCGTGGTCTTTGATTTATCTTGGAACCACTGACCTTGCGGAAACAAGACTACCCACTCTCAGATTTTCCCCGGGCCTTTTATCCCCGGGCCTTCAACTCGCTACGGAGTCGCGCAAGGGCACGTGCCCAAATTTTTTTCACACTATCCTCTGTTCGATTCATCCGCTTAGAAATCTCCGGAAAGGTTAGCCCCTCTAGATGTCTCAGGAAGACAACCTGCCGATAATCCTCGCGGAGTGCGCCGAGTGCATCGGTGACGATCAGTTCTTGCTCGCGTTTGGAGACTTGCTGGCTCGGGGAATCTTGTGGTGCCATCAGTCCCGGATCCATCACACGGGACGATTCATTGAATGAGTCGACTAATTCGCGCTCAAGATTCATGTCGCGACGTCGGGTCCCAAAATAGTGCCGGATCAGATTTGCGAGATTCGATGCCAAAATCCTCCGAAGCCATGCCACTAACTCACGTTCGGTTGTCCCTCGGAACTGGACAAAATCCCGGTGCGCCTCTAGGAATGTTTCTTGGACAACGTCGGCAGGGTCAATTTTTCCCTGCAACCTAATCCCGACCTGGAGTCGCGCAAGTAGTGTCAGACTCTCTCGATACTGCTCGAGAAGGATCCCGAGCGATTCACTGTCTCCGCTCCGGGCGGCCTCGAGTAAATTCCCTGGAGTCTGGAGTGATTCACACATCATCACGAAACACCATTCCCTTCCCTGCGATCTCGGCTCTCAAACGTCGCTGGAGTTCTCGGTCTAATGTAAGATTCGAGTCGGAGGGGCTGTTCTTGGATGATTATTTGGTCAACTAGGGCTTCAGGCACGATTACAAAGGAACCGGGCCGGTATTCGAGATTTACGACCGAAGCACCGGAGAGCCCTCTCAAATAAACATGCGATCCTGGGAACATGGTCGTGATCGACAGATCATCCTCGATTGCTCGGATCAAAATGATTATCATTCGGTCGGAGTGGCGATTAGCAGTTGTTCACGAGCTGATCGACATTGCCCAGTGCCCGCGTCAACATTGATCAGTCATCCTTGAGTTCAGAGAGCCTTCGAAGGCAGGTGGATCCATGACGGTCCGGCGATCGCACGGTTTTACGTTGATTGAATTGCTGGTGGTTATCGCAATTATTGGAGTCCTCATCGCCCTCTTGCTTCCCGCGGTCCAGGCCGCGCGCGAGGCAGCACGGCGGACACAGTGCGTCAATAACATGAAGCAGCTCGGGCTCGCCATGCACAACTATGAAAGTGCATTTGGGAGTTTGCCTCCTGGTCGGATCTGGGAGCCGGGAACGTATCAGAACTGCGGCACGCAGATTTTCGGAGGATGTCAGAACACGCCGTGGTTCATCTTGATGCTCCCCCAATTCGAGCAACAAGCCCTCTACGATTCCTTCAACTTTGTTGTAGGTGCGGAAGGCCCACTCGCGCCACTACCGCTTGGCCTCGTAATGAATCAGACGGTTACTGCCACCAAGTTGGAGATGTTCCAGTGCCCGAGCGATGAAGTTCGGACCTTCCGGATCACTCCCGATTATGTTGGTGGAGCCCTCAGTAGTTTTCAGTTCACGAAGGGTAACTATGCGGTGAGCTGGGGAAATACCCAGTGGGGCCAAACGAGCCCCCCTGGAAGCGACATTCAGTACCTACAATCAGCATTCGGAGTCCGAAATGTTGGTTTCGCCGACATTAAGGACGGCTTGAGCAACACCGTCATCATGAGTGAAGTTCTCCAAGGGGCAGAGTTCGACATCCGAGGCGTAATGTGGTCGACGATTCCCGGTGGTGGTTCCTTCATGACCCGATTCACCCCGAATCGTTTTACTGACTTCTATAACCTGGAGAATGACGGCGATCGCCTTAATCAGGTGATTTTCTGTGTTCCCGAACCGAAGCTCCCCTGCTCCGCGGCTAACAACGGCAGCGGCTCAGATCGACATGCCTTTGCGGCAGCTCGGAGTTCGCATCCCGGTGGGGTCAACACACTCTTGGGCGACGGGTCCGTTCGGTTTACCAAAGACTCGATCGCTCATGAGATCTGGATTGGGATCAACACGATCCGGAACGGAGAAGTCATCAGTGCCGACGCCCTCTAAGGGCGTCTGCGGACCCAGATTTCTCGTTCATTGCGTCAGGGACCGAGCAGTTCTAAGAATCCTCGCATCTCGTTGGCTGCCTTGATGTCCCCTTTAGCGTCTGCCTTCGCAATCCCGGCCAGAAATGTCTCACGAGCGAGCTGGTTCTCCCCTTCATCCATGTAGGACTGGCCGAGCTGTTGGTAAGCCGCAATCTGGTCGTCGGGCTCCCGTTCAATGAGAACCCGGAGCATCCGGCGACCTTCCTCGAGATCTCCTTCCCGTAAGCACTGGATCGCAAGTCCGTACTGGAGGAAAGAATCATCGGGATCTCCGGCGAGACTCTCTTCGAGCTTGAGTCGCCTCGGTGTTTTTGGATGCTCCGCCATGATTCGATCACTCCCTCTCTCAATGATTTCCTTGGCCCTCGCTTCAAGGTACAGATTGGAACACTCTCCATGAGAACGCAAGACCGAACACGCCGGCGGTTTATGGGTGAATCGCTCGCGGGTCTAGGAACCGGTGCTGCCTTCAGCTTGGGAGGCTCAAGACAAACTGAGGGAGCCGTGAACGATCCAAAGACGATCAGATTTGGCCTCTGCGCGGATGTTCATAAAGATGTGATTCACGACCCGGACCAGCGGTTGCAACGATTTATCGAAGAAGCTATCGATCGCAAACCCAACTTCATTCTGCAGTTAGGAGATTTCTGCGTACCGAAGCCAGAGAATCGGGGATTCTTGGAAATCTGGAATCAATTTTCGGGACCGCGTTACCACGTACTGGGCAACCACGACATCGATGGAGGCTATCGTTGGGAGGAGACGATGGCCTACTACGGGATGGACCATCCCTATTACTCATTCGATGTTGGCGAGATTCACTTTGTGGTTCTCGATGGGAACGAGGTGAATCCAGAAAACGCAGTTCCTGGGTATCCACGACACATCGGCAGAGACCAGTTGCGCTGGCTCGCGGCTGACCTTCGATCAACCGAGAAGACAACCCTCGTTTTCTCGCACCAAAGTCTCGAAAACCAATCAGGGGTAGACAACCAGCTCGAAGTCCGTGCTCTCCTTGAAAATGCGAACGAAGAATCGGGCAAGCTCAAAGTTGTTGGATGTCTGAGCGGCCACCATCACATCGACTATCAGTCGGTAATCAACGGAATCAATTATCTGCAGATCAACAGCATGTCGTATTACTGGGTTGGTGGTGATTATATCGCGACTCGATTCGACGCTGCCACCGAGACCACGTTTCCGTACGTACGCTACACTGTCCCCTATGAGGAACCGATCTTTGCGTTCGTCACGATCGACCTCGACAACCGCCAAATCTCGATCGAAGGAAGGTCGACCGCCTTTATCGAACCGGGGCCGACCGCACTCGGGATGAAGGCATTCCGCCCGAACAATGAGCCGTCACCCGTTATTAGCGACCGGCTGATTTCGTTCTGATCGTTGTCAGGAAGGTACGATCAGATCGCTTCCGGGTTCGGTGTGAACGGCGGCTCGCGATCGAGGACGTTGTCGACGAGACCATACTCCTTCGCCTCGACGGCGGACATAAATCGGTCGCGGTCCGTGTCCCGCTCAAGGTCATCGAGCCGCTGGCCGGTGTGTTTCTCGTAAATCTGGTTGAGCTGACGCTTGGTCCGGATCAGTTCCTTCGCATGGATCTCGATATCGGTCGCTGTTCCTTCCATGCCCGTAAGCAATGGCTGGTGGATCATGATCCGGCTGTGCGGCAGTGCATTGCGTTTGCCGGCTGTCCCTGCGGCCAAGAGCAACGAGCCCATGCTTGCTGCTTGCCCCATGCAATACGTGGCGACATCACAAGGCACGTATTGCATGGTGTCGTAAATGGCCATCCCCGCGGTGACGCTACCACCAGGGCTGTTAATGTAGAGATGGATGTCCGCTTTATCATCCTGGTGTGCCAAGACGAGCATCTGTGCGACGGCAAGGTTGGCGACATTGTTGTCGATTGCCGTTCCGAGAATCACGATCCGATCTTGCAGGAGTCGTGAGTAAATGTCCATCGCCCGCTCTTCTCGACCAGAGCGTTCAATGACAATGGGGACCAACGTCATGGTGACAACTCCTCAAGCAGCGAAGAAATGAGTGAACGACGGTACGGAGTCCAATGGGATGGTCTGTTTGGTCATGAGGTCGCTGGGCTCGGGCCATCGCCGGGGGGCGGCTCATCGGGTCGGAACTCGACCTTCTTAGATTCCGAGGATTTGACCTCATCCGAAGGGATCTTGCCTACCACTTGGTCGACTAAACCATACTCTTTTGCTTCTTCGGCCTTCAGATAACGATCGCGCTCAGTGTCTTGCGCAATTCGATCAATGGGCTGGCCGGTGTGAAACGCCAGGATCTCATTGATCTGCTGTTTGGTGTCGATGATTTCTCGCGCTTGGATCTCGATATCTGAGACCTGGCCACCGATTTGGCCATACGGTTGGTGGATCATAATCTTCGAGTGGGGGAGCGCAGACCGTTTCCCCTTGCTACCACCCGCAAGTAAAACAGCCGCTCCTGAGGCGGCTAACCCAATACAGTAGGTCGCGACGGGACATTCAATAAACTGCATCGTATCGTAGATCGCCATCGTCGCCGTAACGCTACCGCCAGGGCTGTTAATGTAAAAGCTAATGGCCTGAGCGCGATTTTCATACTGCAGGAAAAGAAATTTCATCACAGTAAGATTAGCGATTCCGTCATTAATCGGACCTTCCAGGAAAACGATCCGATTCTCCAGAAGGAGGTCGCTTAGGGTCATCTGACGCTGACGATTGTAGTCTCGATAGCGTTGGAGCGTCGGACCCACCGGACCGAGGTCGGCGCTTGGATGGTCGAAGTTCATGTCGAACAATCCCCAGCAATTGTGGTGAGAGAGAGCGAGGCCCTGCGTGAAGTGCAAACCGTCCGCTTGAGTTCACTCCATTGTAGTTGAACTCGTCGATTTGTCCCTAATTGAACCGAACTGATTGAGAAGACTCCTTCCTCCACGTCTTCAGTTCGGCTCCTACTACAACGAAAAACAGATCGACTTAGACGCTAGACTGAACCTCTGGGTCCGCTCCTGAATCAGCCGATGATTGTTCATCAACCGAGTCGGTAACTTGGTCTGCTTCCATTGCTGCTTGATCGATCGTCGCTACATCTACTTGATTCATGCTGGCGTCAACCATCTCGAGTTCGACCGACGCATGCATCAGAATATGGTCGATCACCTTACGACTGAGAATTTTATCGCGAAGTTCATCGAGTCCTCCTTGTTTCTCCAGCCGTGCACGAATCCGGCGTTCAGACTCGCCGCTGCGTTCAGCCATTTGGATAATTTCGTTGTAGAGGTCGTCGTCATCGGCCGTGAGTTCATTCGCTTCGGCGATTTTGCCCAAGAGGAAAAACTCCTTCAACTTCCTCAGGGTCACTTCATGGGCGTTTTCGCGGATTTCGGAGGCCTGTGCACGAATCTGATTCTCGGTGTAGCCAGCTTCCTGAAGCTCCGTCACTACACGTCTGATCGTATTAGCTTCTTCCCGTTTGATGAGTTCAGAAGGGAGATCGAACGGCGCCCGTTCGATTAGTTGGTCGAGGACCTGGCGTCGAACTTCCTCTTGAGTCTTATGCTCATACTGCCGCTCGACAATTCGTCGGATCTCAAGCCGGAGTTCCGATTCATCGTCAAATCCGAAGCGATTGAAAAACTCTTCGTCGGTCTCTGGTAACTGGAGCGTTTTTAGCTCCTGGACCTCGATAGTGACGTCAACTTCCTGGCCTCGGAGTTCGCTCGCCGCTGATCCTTGTCCGATCTGCGCTTTTCCAGAACGGGATTCACCGACAGCACTTCCGACGAGAAGTTCAGCGAGATTAGGAATTACGCCATCTCGAAATCGTAATTGGTCTTGGATCCGAAATTCAACGTCGGTAGCCTGATTCATTGTTTGCCCCTGATGGGCAAAGGTAATGTTAGCAACTGCAAAGTCACCGAGTTCCGCACTTCCTTCACTCTTCGATTCGACCGATCCCTCTCGTTCCAAAAAGTTTTGATACCGATTATCGATTTCCGCTTCCGTTACCTGGTGGATCGGGCGCTTGATTTCGAGATTCTTATAATCCGGGATTTCGAACTCGGGCTGAACTTCAACTTCAAACTCAACTTCGAAGGGTCCTTCCTTCGGGAGTTCTAAATTCTCGAAGTCAATGTCGGGTTCGGTCAAAGGATTGAGCTGGTGGTCCCGATCAAGTTGTTCCATCGAGGCCATTAAGAGGCTCGACTTCACCTGATTGGTAACCTCTTTTCCATAACGCTTGAGGACTAATTGTCGGGGAGCTTTGCCGGGGCGGAAACCTGGCATCATCCCTTCATCGCGGAATTTCAGGATTGATTCATTGAGGGACTTATCGACTTCGTTCCGTGCGATGATGAGTTTGACATGCTTCTTGCAGGGGCCCGCGTTCGTGATCTCTACCTCGAGATCGAGACCTTTGGACTCAGAATCACCCGCTCCGGAATCCTCTTGATGCGGAGAATCCGACTCTTCATCAGCTGACTGGGAGATATCAGACTCTGCCGGAATCTCTTCCGTTGAGACTGCATTTTCATCCATTTCGGATTCGGATCGCTTCTCATCGTCCGGATCAGCATTCATCACGCAGGCAACCTCTCGAAGTCAGCAATCTCGGACGAGGGATGGCATGGATCCAGTCCCGGTCGGTCCGATCTCCAAAACCCGATGGCCGCCAGTCCCGCAGTCCTAAAGTCTCAAACAGAGCGGGAGATGGGATTTGAACCCACGACAACCACGTTGGCAACGTGGCGCTCTACCACTGAGCTACTCCCGCATCTAAACGACATCTCGGAAGATTGAAATAATCTGCGTCGAGGTTGTTTCACATCATAGACACGGTACGACACCAAAGGCAAGAGGGTCGGACAAGACTCCGGTCAATCTCGATGATTAACACGAGTGAGTAAGAGAGTATTCGATCGTCGATTTATGACCATCGTGCTCAAATGAGTCCAAAAGTTGGATCGATTAGGTCCAACCCTTGACTCTCTCTTAACCTTATCGTGGGATTGCCTCTGAGTCTCTTCGCAGATAAGCTTATTATCTCAATCATTCACGACGAGATTGACCATTTACCCAGTCGAAACTGACACATCCTCGATTCTCGTTCGTAACCACACTGGTTCAGTGGGGTTCCTTGATCATGAATTATCAGTTACTGGTCCTTAAAGGGCGTGCTTCATCACAAGCCATCCAATTAGTCGATGGTGTCACAACCATGGGGCGACAAGATGGCTGTGAACTTACCGTACGGTCCTCGCAAGTAAGCCGGCGGCACTGCCAGCTGTTTGAAGACAATGGACGTTTGATTGTCAAAGATTTAAAGAGCTCAAACGGAACTTTTGTGAATGGCGATCGAATCGAGGGCCAACAGGCTCTTGAACTCGACGATATCCTCGATATTGGTCCGATCTCCTTCCGGGTTCAACAAGCCCCCGCGGCTGCTGCGGTCGAATCACTTGCTGAAGTTGAAGCAGAACCTGTCTCTCCAGTCGAAGTTGAGGCAGAATCTGTCTCACCAGCCGAAGTTGAAGAGGTCGTCAACAATGATGCAAGTGGCGTAGAATTGGACGAAGATGATGTTCTCGCCTTCGTTAGTGGTGACGATGAAACTGTAGCAATGACGACTCCCGCAACAACTGCAAAATCGAAATCTCCTTCAAAACCAACAACGGTTAAGAAAACGAAGAAAAAAAAGGAGACGTCAGAGACTGAAACGTCAAAAGCTGCTACCTCTCATCCTGCAACCGAAGTCTCTGAATCCGCAGGCGATGATGCGGTTGCCGAGTTCCTTATGGACCTTGATGGCGGCTCAACAGATCCTGAGCCCTAGAATTCATCGTTTCAATCGTTGTAAAATTTTCTAATTCAAAGCAGTAAAATGTATTCGAGGGCATTCTTCATCGCGTTTCTTTTCCCGAGGTCGCTTTCAGGTTGCTCATACTTAAAGCCTTACAATTGTTATATTAAGAAGTCATTCGAGGGTTATTGGGCGTGCAACTCTCTAATTAATGGCCTTCTTTTGAACTAGATTTCTTAAAGAGACTTGAATCGCTCCGCGAATTAGGGCGAGGTTGCTCTCAACGGTACGGTTCCCAACTTCTACAACCCCTCTTCCAAAACAAAGGGAATTGCATCGATGGCACGCTGCAAGAGTTCACCTGAAGTCGTTAAGGTAAAGACTCAAATCTCAGACCGTCTCCGAACCATCAGAGTGGAACGCTTCGGGCTTCGCGGAGGACCAGAGTTAGCACGTAGGCTCGGTTTACCAGTGCGAACCTGGTACAACTATGAGAATGGAGTCACCGTTCCTGCCGAAGTCCTGCTGCGTTTTATCGAACTTACCGGGGTTGAGGCTCTCTGGCTTCATCGCGGTGAAGGGTTGAAATATCGACACTTTAGAAGTCCGCTTGATCCCGGCGGACCTGACGAATCTCCGAGCGATATG
>CAZEAN010000128.1:0-16437 GCA_964510225.1 uncultured Isosphaeraceae bacterium | reverse complement strand
TGTAGGGTCGGTTCAAGCCACTACATGTCAGCAGGATTCTTTGCGGCGAAGGCATAAGCGAGGGCGAGATCGATGTTGTCGCCCCCAAGAAGGATGTGCTCGCCGACGGCGATACGATTTAATGTTAGATCACCGTCAGCCTCGCCGACTTGGATCAGAGTGAAGTCGGTGGTCCCGCCACCGACATCACAGACGAGAATAAGGTCACCTAGTGAGACTTGGTCGCGCCAACGATCGCCTTCGGCTGCGATCCAAGCATAAAAGGCAGCTTGCGGTTCCTCAAGGAGGGTGACTTCTTGAAGACCGACCGATCGGGCGGCTTCGAGTGTGAGTTCCCTCGCAACCGGATCAAAGGATGCTGGGACGGTGAGGATCACATCCTGATGCTCAAGCCGTAGATCGTCGGAATTCTGGGCAAAACGGTCGTTCCAAGCGTCACGAAGATGTCCGAGATAAGCGCTCGAGACTTCAACCGGAGAAATCGGCGCAAGACCCTCGGGTGCATTCCGAGGCAAGAGCGGAGTCCGAGGGTCAGTACCGGTTTGAGAGAGCCAGCTCTTCGCTGAACTGACAAGTCGGCCGGGTACTTTCATTCCGTGATCGCGTGCGAATTGGCCAACGATCCGATGATCGAGGTTGGTTCCGAATGGTAGTATTAGCGACTTCTCAGGGAACTCATCCTGAGCTGCGAGATAGAGAAAGGAAGGAAGGACCGGGCGTTCGCCGAGTTCACCAGGTGCAACCAGTTGTGGGATCGGGAAGGATTGAACAGATGCCGGTTGATCGTCGGTGATCGTTGAAGTGTCAACAAATGCCAGGGCACAATTAGTTGTACCGAGATCGATCCCAACCACGAATCGCGACGAGGCCATGGTTTTTCCTTAATCGAGTTGTTCGTTAACGATTAACCAATGACCCGGTCAGCAGTTAGTTGAGATCCGGAAGCGAACTCACTCAATCTCAACCTCTGCAGGGGCAAGGATCTGAGAGAGATTCGACACGGAATGGCCCGCGATCTTGGACTCGGTCACTTTCCATCCTTGGTGCTTCAGAGTCCCTTGATAAGGTGGTGATCCTCTCAGATTTCCCAGAAGTCTGATGGATCTCGGGTCAAATCCAACCGGAACTTCGATACGATCGCCTTCCGACTGATCAAGAACCGGACTCAAGACCAACGAATCTTCAAGTCCCTTCCGTGCGCCTCGATGGATGTCACGGACTGCGGCACCAATCTGACCATCGTCGTAGCCGTTGATATCTTCAAGGAGAAAGTCGAGCAAACGACCCTCGCGTTGAAGAATCTCAAGGATCCGGAGATCAGGCCCCTCCGGATTCGGTTCTAAAGCGCACGTAATTCGGTGGGCAGCATCCGAATCCGTCAATGATTTCCACCATGCAAGGAACGAAAGTCGAAGTCGATTCACGAACATTTCCCCAACAGAACCAGGTCACCATATCATCAGAGATAATATTAGCGTTCTGGAAGATTGAGCGAAACTGTCGGCTGATCGGAACGATCGAGGTTGAACCCTTCCGAACTCTGAACCGTGCTCGTTCGGGCTTCGCCATCACGATCCCGTGGAGGGTTGTCAAGCTTCGCGAGTTTCTCTTCCTTGTAGGGCGAGCTAATGCGGAGCGATGGCTCGCCGATTGGTTTACCGGTTGTCGTCCGCCAACGGTAATCATTGCGCCGCCCGGCACATCCGACGCCAGTGACGGTCACGAGGATGGCCAAGGAGATGAGACTAAGCTCCGAGAATCGTCGGATGTAGTACGGAAGCGATGCAATGCTCATCAGCAGACTCCTGGGGAACGTGCGGATCCGCGAAATAAGATCGGAATCGAGGTCGGTTTGAACTGATGGAATCGCTTCCGATTTGACTTCGGCCAGGGTTAGGTCATGGGCGATCGCAAGAGTTCCTACGACGGTTGATGAGGGAGAGACCGGCGCCTCTGGTCTGATCGGTCCAACGTGAATCCTGGGTCAAACCAGAATCGTCGGTCCAGTTGGATCCGCCTTGAGTTGACAGGGAATCGGAGATTGGAGGTCGTGGTCTGGAGAACCGAATTTGATGGACAGGACGCTGAACTCTGCCGCGCAAGAGAGCCGCGCCCTCGCCTCCGACCGGAGCGGTCCGGTCGTCGATACGTGTTGAGGATTGGGCAACAATTGATGGAGCGGCAGTGCCTGGAGGGAACCTTCGAGATGATTCGAAACACGCGGCGGTCCGGCGACCGAGCCAAGAACGATCGAGGAACGCTTCTAAGACAATTTGACTGCCTCGAATCCCGAGAACTCCTCTCGGGGGGCAACAGCTTCACGATCGAAAACCCAGACTTATTTCCCAGTGTCCTGTTCCGACGAGTCGACGCCTCCTCGCCGACATTGGAAGTGGGTCATCCGATCGGAAGCGGACCCCGGACACTCTCGTTCCTTGATAGCGATGGGAAGGTAATCACTGGGGAAACACCTGACGGCGATGAATTCTCGATCACCGTCCACGGGCCAGGGGTGGCAATCGTCACCGATATTACGCCTAACGACGGGATCCTGAACTCAGAGATTGACACGATCCAGCTCGTGGGGACCGATATCAACCGAACTTACGTCACAGGACAGGTCAAGGAGTCTGACCGTGTCATTTCTGAAGATACGGGGACAATCGGATTCGAGCGCTTGATCGCGGCTGACGGCGTTGCCTCAATTGTCCTCAACGGTTTCATCCTCACCGAGACCGGAAAGATCGATGAAGGAACACCGGAGATCGACCTCCGAGGTGGAGTCCGGACACTCGCGTTCACTGCGGTTGATGCCGCAATCGACGTCCCCAGCGAACCTCCGATCGACATTAAAATCGGGACTGAGACGACTCCGTTGAGAGTCAGCCCGAACGTTAAAATCGATCATATTTTCAACACGGCATTCAACTCGATACTGGGCCCGGTTCCAGATGTCCCCATTACGACTCCGACTGTCCAGTTGATCGTGAATGGAACCATCAGGAGTCTTGAGCTTGGTTCGGCGGCCGCGGCTCCATTCCCGGCCCCGGTGAATGCTGCGATCTCTCCCGTCAGCCTTACTGGGCGAACGAGTATTCAGACCTTCGGCGTCGATCGCCTGAAGGTAATTGGCTCGGCTGAAAACTTCACCGTGAGCCGGACTGCTCAGCCTTTTACCGAACCATTCAGCAGTGTTGATGCGATCGGTCATGCCCAGTTCGGGGGAACTGCCGATGCCCTGGCAATTGACGCTAGCGCCGGGACGATCGGTCGCCTTGAGTTCCTCCGAGGCTTAGGGAACCCACTTGGCACCAGTGAATCGCTGCTCGAGGCCGGCATTCCCCTCGGATTCCGAGGCTATCCCGCCTCCGGTCTTGCCGGTGGTGTGATCTCAGCCGAACAGATCGGCGGATTCCACGCTGGACCGTCGAACTTGATCCGACAGATTCCACCTGACCCCAACAACATTCAGGAACGAAGTACCAACGAAGTTGCATTCCGGACGCGTCCTGGTGGCGCATTGACCAATGTGACCCTTGCTTCTGCCGGCTCGATCGGTGAGACCTCAATCGTTGGTAATCTACGGAACTCCCTGATTGCCTCTGGATATGACTACCCGTCCTTCTTGCAGTCTCTCGATCCGGTTCGCTCTCCGAGCCATATCGCGCCCTATACTCAGCGTGGTGACTTAATCGACTCCGTAGTTGCGGCGTCGTACCGACCTGTCGATGGCATCTACGGGAATGGAAACGACCTGGCCGGCAACGGTCAGATTCAAGGGGTGCTCAACGGAGCGATTTTCCTCAGTGAAGATCTCGCGTCACCGCTCACCTTGCCTCCGAGGGTCCGCGGTGTCGGATTCTTCGCCGAACAGGTCCGCGGTAATCTTCCGTCGGTTGGAGGTCCCCAGGCCGAACTTCCGAAGCGATTCCAGAGTGTTCTGTTCCGTGTCTGAGTCGCTCGTCCAGCGTAACTAACGTGGGAACGCAATACGCTACGTTTGGGGATGTGGCGTCTCTAAATCTGACGTATAGTTCTCGACGTTGTTTCCAACGCCGATCCTGGCCTCGGTTGTTTCCGAGGTCAGGATTGTGTCGACTTTCACTAGAGCGAATTAATTAGACTCTCAATAGCAGCGTACCCCAAGCGAGTCCAGCACCAAAGCCGGAGATCAGCAAGAGGTCGCCTGCGTTAATAGCACCCGCTTGTCGGAGTTCGTCCAACGCAATCGGGATTGAACCACCTGAGGTGTTCCCGAATCGTTCGAGGTTCTTAAAGACCTGGCTTCGATCGAATCCAAGAACATCGCTTGCAGCGTGGATGATCCGGACGTTTGCTTGGTGAGGTACGAACCAACGGATCTGGTCGACACTGCAGCCGGCATGATCGAGGACCGCTTGTGCGGAGTCAGCGACGACGCGGACCGCCCACTTGAAGACCGCTCGGCCATCCATCGTCAGGTAATGGAGCCCATTCTCAATCGCTTCGATCGAGGGAGGGAGCCGTGAACCACAGGCAGGTCGGTTGAGGAGATCACCGCCGCCACCTTCGGAACCGACCTGATAGGCCAGGAGCCCTTGCTCCGGGCTTCCAGGCCCGAGGAGGACGGCGCCGGCACCATCACCAAAGAGCGGGAAGCTTTTTTGGTCGTCGGGATTAATCACTCGGCTGTTACAGTCGCCGCCAATGATGAGGGCACGCTTACTTGTCCCGGCTGCCACGAACTGCGCACCCGTCACGAGGGCGTATGCAAAGCCCGCGCAGGCCGCCTGGAGATCAAAGGCGGGGCAGCGGAGATTGAGCCGATCCTGGACAAGACAGCCAGTTGATGGGAAGGCCATATCTGGCGTCATTGTGCCGACGATCAGCAGGTCAACCTCTTCTGGGCGGCATCCGGCTCCCTCAAGGCAACGTTGGGCCGCAATCTCACAGAGGTCACTTGTCGCTTGGTGTGGCGGCGCAAACCGACGCTCCTGGATCCCAGTCCGGTTGATGATCCAGTCGGAATCGAAGCCATGTGAACGTTCCAAGTCCTGATTGGTCACGACTTGATCCGGAACGTAGAGGCCACTCGAAAGGATCTGGACACCGGTAAGAGTCCGGATCGGAGCGTCCGCGAAGTGCTGGCCGTTGCTCGATGGCCGAGTCCGCGAGGGCTCGAGAGCCGCCTTCAGCGTAGGCTCGGCAACGCGATCACCAGCCGAAATGGCTTGATCAGACAACCGATCTTCCTAATCGTATTTCGGGGTTGGGAGATGATCCGTCGCGTGGCAAGAGCCAGCTTAATCAATCGATGATCCTTGAAGGATCTACCGATCTCAAGACAGTGACGATGAAGAAGGACTATACTCGACTTCAGCCAATGGAACTAGTGCGATTCAACCTCTGGCGATTCAGTGCATACAATCCGATTGCGAGGACCCTGGAAACTCCATGATCCTGATTCAACAGAACCCGAGACTATCCAGTTGCCGCTTCAGGACCTGAGTCGATTCTCCAAACGCCCAAATGGCCGACTCGAACGACTGTTTCGAAAACCACCGAGGTTGATGGACGATGATCCTTGTTATCTCGTCGTGGAGTCAGCTCCCGGCCTGGTTGGGATCGGTCTAAATGGAGTGGATCTCACCCTGAATCATCCCCTTCCATTAGGTCCGGAAGAATCACTGGCTATCTCACTGACCCACCTCATGGATCCTCGTAATCGACTTGTCTTGATGCACGGGGCGATCCCAGAGAGATGGAGTCGTTCGGCGGAAGGCTGGGGGCTCGTTTCCCTTTGCTTTCCAACCTCGGAAGAGGACGAGGCCTTCATTAAGAGGCTTTCGATCCCGACCAAATCAAGACTTGACACCCTAACCGATTGAGCAAAACCGAAGCCGACCGTCGGGCGAGTGACTTTCTCATGCAATTTGAACCAGAACCTGAAGTTGAGATCCGACGCTATCGACTCTGCACTGTCGGATTTGCGATCTCAGCGCTCAGCATTGGACTCTTGAGTATCAATAGCGGTCTCTGGCTCTGGGCCAATTTAACCCGGGACAATGTGCTCTTCCAATTGCTCCAGCAGCGTTGGTGGTCTCTGATCGTTGGCTTCGGGATCTCTGGAGGAGCCCTTTTGGGATCCTATCTCTTCTGGGGCCGTTGGATTGACGAAAGGTGGCAACGTCGGGTTGGGGTCTTGGTCGCGCTCAACTTTTTTGACTTTGCCTATTCGTTACTCGATCGACTTGGCGAATTCGGCGTGAACCCGCTTCCGGACGATCACGATTGGCTGATCGGAAACCTCATTACGGGCTTTGGCTGGATTGAATTCTACCTCTTTGCAGATCTCGCGAGCGAAGTTGCTCTCCATCTCGGACGTCGGGGTATTCGCGAGGCAGGAAATACGGCCAAGCTCTTTGCACTCGCCGGGCTCACGATCTCGATTGTTTATCTGACGATCGGGACCGATTGGATGGCAGGTTGGCCTCTCCAAGAAGTCCCGATCCCCGATTTTATGAGAGGAATGATCGCACTTGCGTTTGGAGGACTCAGGATGATGAATTCGCTCCAGGTCGCTGCTCTCTGCCTCGCTGCCGCACTTGCCACACGTCAGACAACACAACGCCTTCAAGCGGATGCATTGAAGGCAGACCCATTCGCCGACAACCCGAACGAACGTCCTGATGCTTTTGGTGATCCACAGTCAAAATCACGTTAGACTAGAAGCTTGCGGAGCGTCTTGGGTAACGGGAAATAAACGTTTTCTTCCTGGATCACGCGATCGGCAACTTCGGCTTGATAACGATCGCGCAATAAATCAACGCACTCTTGGACAACATCTTCCGGAGCACTAGCGCCCGCTGTGATCAAGACTGTTTCTTTCCCCTCGATCCAGTCGTCTTTAATTTCACTCGCGGAATCGATCAGATGTGCCCGAATCCCGAGCGTCTCCGCGATTTCTGCTAGACGTCGACTGTTCGAGCTATTTTGGCTGCCCAGTACTAGGACCAAATCCGCCTCGGGGGCGAGTTTGCGGACCGCATCTTGGCGATTTTGAGTCGCATAACAGATATCGTCTTTTGGCGGATTTGCGATCTGAGGGAACTTCCGACGGAGCGCGTCGATGATCACGTTTGCATCATCGACGCTTAGGGTTGTCTGAGTGAGATAAGCGATCTTTTCGGGGTTGATTTCGAGTTTCTCAACATCTTCGACAGATTCCACCAGGACCATCTGGTCGGGGGCTTCTCCCATGGTCCCGATCACCTCATCATGGCCTTCATGGCCGATGAGGATGATCGTATAACCCTGCTTGGCATATTTGACCGCTTCGAGGTGAACTTTAGTGACGAGAGGGCAAGTGGCGTCAATTGCCTGAAGATTCCGTTCTCGGGACCGTTCTCTGATTTGAGGTGAGACACCGTGGGCCGAATAAAGGACAGGTGCGCCAGCAGGGATCTCATCGAGGTCCTCCACGAAGACCACGCCCCTTTTTTGGAAACGGTCAACGACGTGCTTGTTATGGACGATCTCGTGAAACACATAGAGCGGAGCGCCGAAGAGTTCGAGGGCACGCTCAAGGCTTTCGATCGCCATATTCACCCCGGCGCAAAAACCTCTGGGATTCGCCAAGATGATTTTCATCAGTCACTCCACGATAATTCGGCTCAGTGCGGCGTCGATGGTCAACGATTAGTGGCACTCCAATGTAGGCGATCCATGAATCTTGGGAAAGATCTCCTCCGAGCGAGCCCCGTTGATGACGCGGCACGATAGGATGGTGATACGGATTAAATCTCGTCCAATATCGTTGGGGAGCAGCCACGTTGAATCGGACTGAAGAGATCATCGCAATTATCGAGCGACACGGGAGCAAGGCATATGGTGGGGAGCGGGTCTCACAGCGTGAGCATGCCCTCCAAGCCGCCTATCTCGCCGAGCAGGAGGGTCGACCTGACGCCTTGGTCGTCGCCGCATTACTACATGACATCGGTCATCTCCTCGACGGCGGCGATCAAGGCCTCGCTGAGCAGGGGATCGACGCGAGCCACGAAGAGGTTGCTTCACAATGGCTTGCGGACCGCTTTGGACCTGAGGTTACTGAGCCGATCCGACTCCATGTTGATGCCAAACGCTACCTCTGCGCTGTTGAACCCGGTTACATCGATCAACTCTCGGCCGCCTCGGTAACCAGCCTGAACGTCCAAGGGGGCCCGTTTACAGCAGACGAGGTCGCCTCTTTCGAAGAAAGCCCCTTCGTAGACGACGCCGTGAGCTTACGTCGATGGGACGACCGGGCGAAGACTCCCGGACTTCAGGTTCCTGATCTTGAGCACTATCGAGCGCGTTTGGAGGCCGTCAGTGCGGCTGAGGGAGCGAACGAAGGCGGATGAAGCATTCACGGGGCCGTGAATTTGATCTTGCAATCGTCGGGGGAGGTATTCTCGGGCTCGCCCACGCCTACCACGCGTCAAAGGCCGGTCGATCGGTCGTTCTCTTTGAGCGAGGGAGTCGAGCCACTGGTGCATCAATCCGGAATTTCGGGATGATCTGGCCGATCGGTCAACCGATTGGACCTCGCCGTGACCTAGGACTCCGGAGTCGAGAGCACTGGCTCCGGATCCTCAAGGCAACCAGGGCTTGGTATCAAGAAACTGGATCACTCCACCTTGCCTATGAATCGGACGAGTCAGCAGTTTTAGAAGAATTCTTCGGATTGTTCCGTGGCGAACTCGCGGGATCGTCCCTCTGCGACGCTTCGGAAGTTTTGCGGAGAGCGCCTCTAGTTCGCGCTGACGGTCTTCGGGTCGGCCTTTGGAGCCCCTGGGAAATCTGTGTCGATCCTCGGGAAGTAATCCCAACGATTTCCGACTGGTTGGCCGAGGCCTTTGGCGTTCAATTACAATTCGGTCAGACAGTCGTCGGGGTTGAGCCGGGTAAGCTCTGGGTCGGGAAGGAGACCTGGCGTGCAGAATCAATCGTAATCTGTCCCGGCGATGATTTGCGGACCCTCTTTCCCGAGCTATTCCAAGGTCTTCCTCTGACACGTTGCAAGCTCCAGATGCTCCGATCTGAACCCTTGCCACCCCCTGTCCGACTCGGTCCGATGCTCGCGGGAGGGCTAACGCTCCGGCATTATGAGTCCTTCGAACCCTGTCCGAGTCTACCGGCGCTCCGCGAACGGTTCAGGGAATCTTCGCCTGAATTTGATCAGTACGGAATCCATGTCATGGCTTCCCAAAATGGGGTTGGTGAACTGGTCCTCGGCGACTCACATCAGTACGGGGATGAATTCGATCCCTTTGATTCTGAAGAGATCGATCAACTAATCCTGAGCTACCTGATGCGATTCCTCAACCTTCCGAGCCTCCAGATCGCGTCGAGGTGGCATGGGATTTATGCCAAGGCACCCGGCCAGCATCAGCTTGTTCTGGAGCCCGACGAACGGATCCGGATTGTCACTGGTGTCGGGGGTGCAGGGATGACGCTCTCGTTTGGTATCGCTGAAGAGGTGATCGCTCAGCTCATCTAGAGCAGTTACGTCAATCAGGAAGAAGTAAACAGGTAGGAGTGAATTGGATGAGTCAGCTCGAACTCGTGGTTTTCGACATTGCCGGGACCACGGTCAACGATGAAGATGGCGTCGGTCGTGCACTCCGCGGAGCACTTCAGGATGTCGGGATCAGCGTCACCTTGGAGGCTTCGAACGCGGTGATGGGCTTGCCCAAACCGATTGCGATCCGGCAACTCATTGTTCAAGTGGATCCCGATTCCCAACAGCTTCACCAGATTGATCAGATCCATCGTGACTTTGAAACGCGAATGATCCGATTTTATCAGAGTGATCCCTCGGTAGTGGAAATCGAAGGCGCTGCGGAATTCTTCGGAAGACTCCGAGCGCAGGGGATTAAGGTCGGACTAAACACGGGATTCAGTCGGATCATTACCGACGTCATCCTCCGACGGCTCGGTTGGGGGATCGGGGAAGTAATCGACGCAGTTGTGTCGAGCGATGAAGTCGAACGCGGACGGCCCGACCCTGCGATGATCCAGCGATTGGCCGCGGAATTAGGAGTCAGTGATCCCGCTAAGATTGCCAAAGTGGGTGATACGCCTGCCGATCTCCAAGAAGGGACCAATGCCGGTTGCCGTTTCATCATCGGGGTGTGTTCCGGGACTCACCGTCGCGATGAACTCTTGAGTGAGCCACACACCCATCTCGTCGACTCGATCCGCGATCTCCCTCCGCTCTTCCTCGTTCCCTAAGCGAAAGCGGCCCCATCCATTGCGGAGGAGCCGCAACCGGATCCCCGAATTCTGGGCTCAACTCAGGCTCCCGACCGGCTTCAAGTCGGGCTCAGCAATGGGGCTATCGAGGTCGGAAGGGTCGTGGTCTGCGGGTGTCTCGATCTTGCCGCTATCACGGAAGAGGAACGCGAATGCCAAGATGCAGAGGATGGTTAAGATGGTTGGTCCGAGCCAGATTCCTGCCCAGAAGGTGTTCTCAACGAGTGAGGTACCGTTCTCTAGCTGCCTGACATCGGAGAAGTATCCTCGAATCGCTCCGGAGAGGAAGCTCCCAAAGATCGTTCCGAGTCCGTAAACGATAAAGATCAAGAAGCTCTGGGCCGAGGCCTTGATGTCTCCTGAGGCTGCCTTGTCCACATACATCTGCCCCGGGACAAAGAAGTAGCCAAAGGCAAATCCGTGAAGTGCGATCGTAGAGACCATGAGCCAATAGGGTTCCCCGATCGCCGAGAGGCCAAAGCGGAGCGCCCAAGCGGAGGCACCGATGATCATCGTCTTCTTGATACCGAGCTTGGCTACAACAATTGGAACCGAGAACATCAAGCCGAGTTCAGCCACCTGGCCGATCGTCATGAGGGGGCCAATGCGGTCCGGTGCAGTTCCGAGGTCGCCCAGAAAGAAATTCTCCAACCCGAAATAGAACGCCAGCATGATCCCGACGAGGCCGCTGATGACGATCAAGACGGCATAAGAGCGGTTGCGCATCAACTGGAGTGAATCAATGATCGCAGAAAACGGATTCGTCTCTGCCGGGTTTTTGGACGGAACAGGTGGCGTATGAGGTAGCGTCAGACAATAGAGGGCATAGATGATCGAGAGAACCCCTGGCAGCCGGAGGCAGTCTCTGATGGTTGGTTCACCAATAAAAGAGAGGTTAAAGAGGGGTTCGAGTAACGTCCGGATAGGGCCTCCCTCCTGACCACGACTCGCCATTACATCGGCGTTGAGGCCGAGATAAGCGCCAAAGCCGAGCCCAATGATGATCCACCCTGCAGTACCCCACGCTCTGATATATGCAAATTTGTCTTGATTGCCATCGCCAAGACTTCGGAAACTAATTGAATTAGTAAGACCGATCGTTGGCATGTATAAATGACAATAAATCAGCATGATCAGGAATAAAGGGACGAAAGAGGTCGTATAGGCTGCGACGATTAGGAGTACACCGCCGATCGCGTGACATGCTGCCAGGACGCGTTCGGTGGCGAAGTAGCGATCCGCTAACTGTCCGATGAAAAACGGACCAAGGATCGCCCCGAGGCCATAAACTGAGAAAACGATCCCTTGTTGCCCTGGATTTAAGGCGATCCCATCGTTGCCCATGAACTGGGCGAGAAACGGTAACCAATTGCCCCAGACCATGTACTGGAGCAACATCATCACGGAGAGCCGAACGAAGAGCCCGATCCGCATGGATCTTATCTCCCGATTCAAGATGTTTCAGCGTTGCGATTTCGAATGGAGTAGGGGAGGGTGTCTCGATCCGTGCGCCGGGACTTCGGAGTGGTTCGGTCACCCAATGGGAATCACGATAACCCCGAAGCTTCCTGGACGCCAACGGTTTCTGGTCCAATGCTCTTGGTCATACTCTCAGCGTTCAATGGCTCATGCGTGAGCCAGTTTAGCAACCGATTCGCTGTTGCCTGACAGCTCTGTGAGGCAGCACGTTCCCACCGAAGTGCCGCCTGACCGTCGTTGAACTCTTGGGTTTGGAGCGTCCTCAGGATCCGGAGAAACGAGTCGTGATCCTCGGCAACTTCAATGAGGCCGGGATAATGCCGACACTCCGGAATCGATGTCGAAACGATCGGTTTTCCCGAGGCCATGTAGTCCATAATCTTGGTCGGGCAACTCGCGTGATTGAAGGGGTGGTCGGCGCGGTAGGGAATCAATGAGAGATCGAAGGAGTGAAGGTACGGGCCTAGCTCTTGCTGCGAACGCCAACCAGTGCAGCGGACGTTGGGCCGCTTGATGCAACGAACCATAGACTCGTCTTGAAGACCAGAGCGTCGAGGCGGCCTAGGGCGGTTTCCAACGAGAAGAAGCGTGGCGTCGGGTAGCTCAGCAGCGATCCGATCGAGGAGGACCCAATCAACCCGATCTTCTAGACCCCCGACGTAACCAAGCACAGGACCTGAGAGCTTATCGAGTTCGGCTGGTCGCTCGTCAGCTTTTCTGGGCTTGGTCCGAAAGATTGAAGGAGCACCGTGGGGTAGATGTCGGATCCGATCACCAGCTTCGGGAACTCGTCTGACCAATTCCTCGACTCGAACTTGTGCAACACACGCCGTCACGTCGGCACGTCGAACGACCTCGTTTTCCAGCCGCTCAATCTCAGACTTCCGGTCGGGCCAATAGAGGCCGTAATCGTCTAGGTTGAGATAAACGAGCTGATCAGGTTGAATGAGGTCAGCAAGATGTGCGTAATAGGGATAGGTGATTACTAGAGTCGTCGATCTGAGTTCTCGTTGCCGTCGCCAGCGCCGGATCGAACGCGCGATTGGCCGCATCCCTAACTTCGGAAATCGCTTCATCCAACCTGGTGGGAGTACGAATTCTTGCTCCCAGCGATTCGGATGGTGTCGCTTGATTCCTCGGAACCAATCCCAAGGCGGTTTTTGCCCGACTTGGATTGCGTTTATGACGTCACTGCATTTGAGGAGCAGGGTCTCGACCTCGGGCTGGTCCAGTTCGGAGAAGAGATTTTCAGTGCTGTACCAATTTGCATCAGCGACCACGAGTCCACGTTTTCCGGACTGCTTCGAGTGTCGCCAAGATACCGTAGGAGAACCAACTACTTCCCCTCGGTTTATGTCGTGCCAACGCGGGTCGTCATTTGGTTGCTTCTGAGTTACTGATGCCATCGACCTGTTGATGTTCCATCTTTTTGCGGCGACCGAACGTGGGAGCGTAACTCAGTGGCGAAACCGAGAGTGGAAGTTAGGATTGATTACTCTTGTGCGCGAACTGTCGCAAAGGTGACAACGCGCGCCGGTGGTTCGTTCGGAATATCAGTCTCAATTTCGAGGATCCCGTGGTGTGCCCCTGGAGTAGAAGGAGCCTCGAAGGCGATCCGGACGCGATGAAGCGACTTTCGTTGTGCGTTTGGTTCCTGGGCGAGGCCGATCGTTCCTTTGACCTGGTTCGCGCCGGTAATCCGAAACGGTTGCCTGCTTCGGAGTTGGACGAGTCGCTCGACACGTTCGCCGGGCTCGAGGACACCAACCGGCATAGAAGTCGGCGCGATCGTTAGGTTGGAGACGACCTCCGCTCCGACCGAAATCGGAATCCTCTGACGTTTCGGATCGTTCGTGATCAGCGTGATCTGATCGCGAAAGAGGCCGTTTGGAAGCGATTCGGGATCGAGTTCGGCCGTCAACCGGTACCGAGTGCCGCCCGATTTGGACCGACCGACTTCGACAAGCCGGGCCTTCACCGCGTCGCTTATTGTCGACATTTGGACGACACGCCAGTCTGGATCCGTTCCCCGGTAATCCACTTCCAGAGCGAGAGTAGAAGACCCACCGCGGTTGACACTCCGAAAGTCGACGTTGCCCGGTCGGACCGTGACGAGATCAAGGATGGTGCAGGACATCTCGTATTCGAGCGTGGCGGCGGTCGGTCGATCGGTCTGGAGCGTAAGTCCAGAGACTTTCTTCCCCTGAAACTCCCGAGTGTCAAAGACGACATCGATGGTCGTTTGCGATCCCGGAGGTAAGACACGGGCGCCGAGATCAATCTTGGTGCAGCCACACTTTGCCTGCCATCTCAAGATCCGGACCTCTTGATCCGTCCGATTAATGATCGGGAAGCTATGACGGAGGACAGAACCTCGCGCTACTGTTCCAAAATCGTGGGTCCGCTCAGGGAAGACCTTTTCGGTCCAACGCGATTGGTACGGAGACGCGGAGGCGGACTGAGCAACAACTGCGATGGCTGTCACGATGAGTCCGAGGCAGAGAATCGCGCCGCGGGTCCATCCAACGATTGCTGCGTTCTTGAAGGAATTATAGTCCGAGAGCATTCCGTGCCTCACTCAGATTCTGTCCGATACCTATAGGCTTCCTGCCCCTCTTCACGATCCGGGTGATCGATTGCTCGACCGTGGCGAAACCAGCCGAGGTATCGGACTCGGACGATCATCCTAGCGAACCGATTCGAGACGACTAGAGCAATCGGCATGGAGCGCCAGTCGAGTTAAATCGGAATCGCAATTTCTCAAGGTTCTTTCCCGGCTGGCCTCGAGTTTTCCGGGGAGTGTTTCAGGGGCGCGCAGCGACGGATTGACGTGCCGTTGCCATCACATCGGCGATCTTCACGGGTCGACCACCCTCTCGCTTGCTTTGGTCAGCCGCTTCCATGAATGCAAACATTTCAATCGTGATCGAAGGAGGGACCGGAGCCTCATTATCGAGGAAGAAATCGGCGATTTCAGCGACGAGTGGTCCGTAACCTCCACCGGTCTCGAAGGGACGGATCCCCTCGGAACCGAACACGACTCAACCGTAACCGCGTTAGCCGTCACGGATGCCCAGAAACGTAGCGACTCGGCCGTCGGACCAAACGCCGGTCACGACATCGGTCCCCTCGGTTTGAACCCGGCTGACCGTTTCGCAGCCCGGCCCCATGATTGTGAAGAGGATTTCGACACCGTGGACGCCATACCAATAGAGGTCGGGGTGGTGTGGTTCAAGAACGCAAGGGCTGTAGACTGATGCCCCGAGGACTTGACCGACAGTGCTCGGGGAAGTCGCTTCAGCGATCTCCGGGCGGAATCGGAGCGACGATGATGAAAAGCAGGGGACACTGGCGGACTCGGCGAGTTCAAAAAGCTCGATGGCGTCCGCGAGGGTCCCCGCGACTGGTTTATCAACGAAGACGGGTTTTCCCGCTGCGATCACGGGACGGATCTGATCGAGGTGCGGTCGTCCGTCGACCGACTCCAACAAGACGACGTCGACTTTGTCGAGAAGCTCGTCAATCGAATCGACGATTTCGACGTTGTACTCGTTCCGGAGGCGCTCCGTAAAGCCGTCGATCCGATCCCGACTCGACGGTATGTCCGGACTCCCACCAGGAAAGCCAGCGACCACCTTGATTTGGGCCAAGCTTCCCGAGGCTTCGGGATCATTGATGATCTCAGTGAACGCAACGACATGTGATGTGTCGAGTCCAATGATTCCGGCCCTGAGGGTCTTCTGAGCGTTCTCGGCCACGAAAATGGTCCCTCCGGGTTGATCGGACGTTGAAGACGCAAGAAGGACGCCCAAGATCACAGCGGTTGGCATAGTTGGTTCCTCGGAGCCGGTTGTCGGTACGGTTCAGATTTCGGAGGAGAATGGTCACCGTCTTCTTACGGGGACGGTGTCTTCAGGGACGGCGTGCTCGGAGCGGAGCCGGGTTAGCTCTGCCGACAACTCGGCCCGGATTTCTTGATATTGGGGGTCCTCGTAGCAACTCCGGAGTTCTTGGGGGTCGCGGAGGAGATCGAATAACTCCCACTCATCGATATTGTAGTAATGAATAAGCTTATAACGATCGGTTCGGACCCCATAATGGCGCCGGACTGAATGGGCTCCGGGGAATTCGTAATAGTGGTAGTAAAAACTGGAACGCCAATCTGCAGGTGTTTCCCCCTCAAGGAGTGGAACGAGGCTCTCACCTTGCATCGATGACGGAACATCAACCTCGGCGATCCCTAGGAAGGTCTCTGCAAAATCGAGGTTAGAGACCAACGCGTTGTTTCGCGATCCTGGCTCTACGGTACCTGGCCACCGTACGAGAAGAGGGGTTCGGAGTGATTCCTCGTACATCCAGCGCTTGTCGAACCAGCCATGTTCACCGAGATAAAACCCCTGGTCCGACGAGTAAATCACCACGGTGTTCTCGGCGAGCCCAGACTCATCGAGGTAGTCAAGGATTCTACCGACACTCTCGTCCACGGAGTCGATGCAACGGAGGTAATCCTTGATGTAGCGTTGATACTTCCAACGGACGAGGTCATCTCCTTCAAGTCCGAGTGATTCAAATTCAGCGTTCTCAGCTTCGTACGCTTCGTTCCATTCCTTCAGTTGAGTTGGATTGAAGTTTCGGGGCTTTGTGAACTTAAGATCGTTTGGCGTCAGTGTCTCACGGATTGTCATG